>JBGOZF010000066.1:0-26223 GCA_041480065.1 Rhodocyclaceae bacterium | reverse complement strand
CGACGACCAGCGCAGTAGATGGTAGCGGGGTCTCGATCTCGATCAGGCGCGCATGCTGCGACAGGAACTTGGTAAAGGCGTCGCGGCTCGGTAGCGCAGCAGAAAGGGCGCAGGCGATGGGGGTGAGCGGGGGCATGGGGTTCTCGGAGAGAAGGCGCGACGGTGAGTTAGCGATATGGAAAATCAAAACCGCGTAACCATAAGGCATTTGTTCGTCATTGTCCATATGCCGAGGCAATACGCCACCGGCTGCGATTCCAGATCAAACGGCGTTTGATGGCCGCAAGGGGCGTCGGTTCTTCTCTAAAGAGTACGATTTCCGGCGCGCTCCGCAGGCGGTCCACCGGTATGCTGTCCCGAAGCCGGCGCTTGCGCCGGTGGGCGCGGGGTTGGGGTTCGCGCCGTAGCGCGGCTGAGCTCACGTCTCCATTCAGGCCTGCGGGAACGCTGTTGAGCCGCCAGTATCGATGGCTGCCATCAGAGTGTGCAGTTGCTGGGAGAGATCCTTGTTTTCCCGTTCTATCTCGTGCAGACGGAAGGCATCCTCCAGGCTTGCCAGCATGGTGTCGTCCTGCCAGGGTTTGGTGAGGAACTTGTAGATGGCGCCGCGGTTGACGGCGTCGATGACCGAATTGAGATCGGTGTAACCGGAGAGCACGATGCGTACCGTGGCCGGGTAGAGGTCCTTGACCCGGCGCAGGAACTCGGTGCCGGTCATCTCCGGCATGCGCTGGTCGCAGATCACCACGCCGACCGGGTTCGAGGCCAGCAGCTCGAAACCTTCGAGCGGGTTGGTGGTGGCAAGGACACGGATGTCGGTCTGTCTCAGCATGCGACGCAGCGACGACAGGATGTTCGGTTCATCGTCCACCAGCAGGAGGACGCGTTCGCGGCTGGCCGTTTCCGTTTGTATCGGCACGCAACGTCCGTCGCGGAGCAGGGCGGCGAAGTCGTCGGCGGCCAGCGCCGGGCTGAAGTAGTAGCCTTGCATCTGCTCGCAGCACAGACCGCGCAGGAAGCCGAGCTGGCCTTCCGTTTCGACGCCCTCGGCGACCACGCTCAAGCCCAGGCTGTGCGCCATGCCGATGACGGCGCGTACGATGGCGGCATCGTTGGGGCTGGAGGTGATGTTGGAAACGAAGCTGCGATCGATCTTGATGCGCTTCACCGGCAGGCGTTGCAGATAGCTGAGCGACGAGTAGCCGGTGCCGAAGTCGTCGAGCGCCTGGCTGACGCCGAGCGCGTTGAGATCGCGCATAACGCGGATGATGGTCTCGGCGTTGAGCAGGACGACGCTTTCGGTGACTTCGAGTTCGAGCCAATGCGGCTCCAGACCGGAGGCATCGAGTGCACGGCGGACCAGGTCGCGGATGTCGGTTTCGTGAAACTGGTGCGCGGAGAGGTTGACCGCCATTGTTATCGGCGGCAGCCCGGCGTCCTGCCATTGCCGGCAGGTGCGGCAGGCCTCGAACAGCGCCCATTCGCCGACGCTGCAGATGAGCCCGGTTTCTTCCAGCATCGGAATGAACTCGCTCGGCATCACCAGGCCGTGGTTCGGTCGCTGCCAGCGCAGCAGCGCTTCGGCGCCGACCACCCGGCCGCTGGTGAGATCCACCTGGGGCTGGTAATAGAGCTCGAACTCCTGGCGCGTGACGGCGCGCCGCAACGCGGTGTCGAGATCGAGCCGCTTGCGCGAGCCGCGATCCATTTCGGCGACGAAGAAGCGGCAGCAGTTGCCGCTGTCCAGCGGCGGTTTGCCGGCGGCGATCAACGCCGCCTTGAGGACTTCGGCGGCGTTGCCGTCCTGGGGATGCAACGCGATACCGATGAAGGGGTCGACGAAGACCTCCTGTCCCTCGACGACGATTCCTTCCGCGATGGTGCCGTGGACTCGCCAGGCGGTTTCTTCGACCATTTGGAGTTCATCGCCGTCATCGAGCGCCAGCGCGAACTCCGATTCGCCGATGCGCGCCACGACTGCCGTCGGCAACGCGGCTTCGATCCGGGTGGTGACTGCGCGCGCGATCGCCGTGCCCGCTTCCTGCCCCAGCACCTGCAGGATGCCGTGATAGCGGCGCAGGTTGATCACCAGCACAGTTACCGTGTGGCCTTTGCGGCGCTCGCAAGCGGCTGCGAGCCGTTCCTCGAACAGTGCGCGGCCGGGCAGGCCGGTGCGGGCGTCATAGAAGGCCAGGTAATGCATCTTGGCTTCGCCGGCCAGACGCTTTTCGTCCCGACGCAGCACATCCATGGCGAAGGAAATGTCGTCCGCCACCTCCTCGAGCAGATGCACTTCCGGATCGCCGAAGTAGTCGGCCTCGCCGACCCCGACGGCAAGAATTCCGACAACGGTCTTTTCCAGCATGAGCGGGAAGGAGGCGAGGGCCCGTACTCCGGCGTCGTCGAGCATCGGCCGGGTCTTGGCGGCACGCGGATCTGAGCGGATGTCGTTGATGATGCAGGGCCTGCCTTGACAAACCGGGTTGGCAACCGCCGTTGCGTCGCCGTGGTTGTTGTCGTACAACGGCAGCCACTTCAAGTCGGGGGCGACGCCGGCGGCAGCCACCGCCACGAGCCGCTGTTCCTGCGGTTCGACCAGTCCGATCATGGCGAAGCCGAAGCTCCCTTCCTCGACGGCGATGCGGCAGGCGGCGGCGAAGATGTCGTTGGGGCTTTCGGCGCGCACGATGGTGCGATTGATATGGCTCAAGGTCGAGTAGAGGCGGTTGAGGCGTTCCAGAAGCCGGCGGGTAGCCTCGAGGTCGCCGTCGATTTTCCGCTCATTCATTGCGTTTCTCCGTGCCTTCGGCAAGCGTTCGTTCGAGCAGCGACCTGAGTTGCCAGTGGTCGACCGGTTTGGTCAGCATGACGCCGACGCCGGCGCTGATCAGGCGCGCGCGCGAACCCTCGTCGTCGAGGGCCGTGACCATGATGACCCGGATGGCGCGGGTGGCGCCGTCGGACTTGAGGCGCCGCACGACCTCGAAGCCGTCCATGTCCGGCATCATGATGTCGAGAAGAACAAGGTCCGGCGTCTCGGCGGCAATCAGCGTCAGCGCCTCGGTCCCCGAGGCAGCGCAGCGCACGCGGTAGCCGTCGGCGGCCAGCATGTCGGTCATGAGTTTGCGGCTGAGCGGGTTGTCATCGACGACAAGTATGTTGGCGGCCATGCCTACTTCTCCATCTCGACGCGGCTGAGCATCGAAGTCACCCGAGCCAGGAATTGCTTGTAGTCGAAGGGCTTGGCGATGTAGCCGTCGCAGCCGGCGGCGAGGATCCGCTCCTCGTCGCCCTTCATGGCAAAAGCAGTCAGCGCGACGATGGGAATGCTCTCGGTCTCCGGATCGGCCTTGAGCAGCCGGGTTGCCTGCAAGCCGTCCATGCCGGGCAACTGGATGTCCATGAGAATCAAATCCGGCTTGTAGTAGCGGGCGACCGCCATGCCGATGGGGCCGTTGTCGGCATGAAGCACCCGGTAGCCGGCGTGCTCCAAGACCGTGATGGTGAGCTTCAGGTTGGCGGGGTTGTCTTCGACGATCAGTATCGTGTGTGTCATGTCGTTGCCTTGCTCCGGCGAGACAGCGCCCGTCTCACCTCGGTGATGAAGCGGCCATGGTTGAAGCTCGCCTTCTCGAGTATGGCGGTGACGCAGCCGTTGAGTGCGTCGCGATCATCGACCGACAACTGCTTGGCGGTGACGACGACGATGGGTATGGCGGCGGTCGCGGCGTCGGCGCGCAGCGCGGCGACGACATCGAAACCGTTCACCTCGGGCATCATCAGGTCGAGCAGGATCAGGTCCGGCTGTTCCCGGCGTGCGGCTTCGATGCCCTCGCGGCCGCCGAAGGCGCGCAGGGTCTGGTAGCCGGGCTCGGCCAGGTAGGCGGCGAGAACCTCGACCGACTTGGGATCATCGTCGACGATCAGCACGCGGCAACCGTGGCTGTCGTCCGCGCCCAGCCCGAGCTGATGCAAGGCGCTGGCCAGCTCTTCGCGGCTCACCGGTTTTTGCAGCACCTGGGCGGCGCCGAGAGAGAAACCCCTTTGCGCATCGGCGGCGACCGAGGCGATGACGACCGGCACGTCCTTCCAGGGAGAATCGGCGCGCTTGATGCGGGCGAGGAATTCCCAGCCGTCCATGCCGGGCAGGAAGATATCGAGGATGATGATCGCCGGATGTCGTTGGCCGAGCAGGTCGAGCGCCGCTTCGGCGCTGGCGACACGCAGCCCCGTCAGCCCTTCCGCTGCGAGCTGGATGTGTTCGAGATCCGCGGCGACATCGTTGTCCTCGATGATCAGGGCCAGTCCCTTTTCGGTGGCCGCGTTGTACGTTGGCAAGGCGACCGGTGCCGGCATCGTGCCTTGGGCGGTTTCCACCGGGCGCCAGGGCAGCCAGACGACGAAACGGCTTCCTTGCTCGGGCTCGCTGGCGACGGCGACCGTGCCGCCATGCAGCGCCGCCATCTTCATGACCATGGCCAGGCCGAGGCCGGTGCCCTCGTATCGGCGCGCAAGCGAGGAATCCAGTTGGCTGAACGGCTGGAACAGCCGCGGCGCATCCTCGCGCCTGATGCCGATGCCGGTGTCCTCGACCGAGATTTCCAGGAATTCCGTGAAGTCGCCCGCAGGCAGCGGCAGGCGGATGCTGTTGGTCTGGCTGGCGGTCCAGCCCTCCACCTTGGCGCGACCGACGCGGCGCGCGTGCAGCGACACCCGGCCGCCGTCCGGGGTGAACTTGATGGCGTTGGACAGCAGGTTGTAGATGATCTGCTTGGCCTTGCGGCCATCGACGAGGATGGCGGGCAGGTTCTCCTGCACTTCCTGGCGCAGGAGGATGCAGTGGGCGGCTGCCTTTTCGCGTACCACCGACAGGCTGTTCTCCAGCAGGCTTGGAACGGCAAGCGCTTCGAGATCGAGCGCCATCTTGCCGGCTTCGACCTTGGACAGGTCGAGGATGTCGTTGATCAGGGACAGGAGATGCTGGCCGCTCTGGTAGATGTCGGTGACGTATTCCTTCTGCTTGGGCGAGAGCTCGCCCAGCAGGCCGTCCTTGAGCACATCGGAGAAGCCGATGATGGCGTTGAGCGGCGTGCGCAATTCGTGCGACATGTTGGCCAGGAACTCCGACTTGAACTTGTTGGCACTCTCGGCTTCGCGGCGCCGCATCTGGTCGCGCAGGCGGCCGATGCCGAAGGCCAGATCGGCCGCGGCTTCGGCCAGGAGATCGGTTTCGCCTTGGTCGAAGGCATCGAGTTCGCTGGCGTAGATCGTCAGTACCCCGAAGGGACCGGCATTGTCCGCGAGCGGAAATGACAGTGCGGCCCGGCAGCCGGATTCGACCATGCAGGCGAGCGGCTCCTTGTCCGGTGCGACCCTGAACAGCGCCGGGCCGGCATTGCGGATGGCGGCGCCGGGCGCAGCATCGCCCGACACCGCGACATCGGAACTCAGGCAGCGCCGATCGAGTTGGCCGACCTCGACGCCGTAGCGGGCAACGGGGCGGATGCTCTGCCTGGCCTCCAGGTAACCCACCCAAGCGATCGGGTAGCCGCCGCGCTCGACGATGGTCTTGCAGATGTCATCGAGCAAGGTCTGCTCGTCGGTGGCGCGCAGCATTGCCCGGTTGCCGGCGCTGAGTACCGCCAGGGCCCGGTTGGCCCGCTTCAGCGCACGATCCGCTTCGGCGATGCGTGCTTCCCGAGCCTGGATGCCGGCTGCCATCTCGTCGAAGCTGGCGGCCAGTTGCCCGATCTCCTCGTGGTTGTGCTGCAAGCCGGTGCGTGCCGAAAGGTCGCCGCCGCCGAGGCGCTGCGCTGCCAGTGTCAAGGCCCTGATGCGGCGCAGGACCAGCCAGTCACCGCCGATCCACGCCACGGAGAAGACCAGTATCGTCACCAGCGCCATGGCGACCAGGTTCCGCCACAAGCGTCGCTCGATCGGCCCATAGATCTCGTCCCTGGGCACGCCGACACGCACGTAAACGCAGTGGTCGTCGACCCGCTGCAATGGCTCGATGGCGTTCAGGCGAACGATGCCGTCCTGGCCCCGGATTTCGGCAAAGCCCCGGCAGCCGGCGGACGGGGCCGTGTCGAGCGTGCCGATTTCCGGTGCCGGCCGGCCCATCCATTGGTGTTCCGGGTCGGGATGGCGCATGAGTACGGTACCGTTACTGTCGACGACGACCAGGACGGTTCCCGGTGGCAGCGGCAGTTTGGCGGCAAGCTTCTGCAGCCATGCCAGGTCGATGGTTGCATAGATGACACCCTTGAAGTCGCCGGCGGTGTCGCTGAGCGGGTATCCCAAACCGACGCTGGGCAGACCCGTGAGTCGGCCGATCAGATACTCGCCGATGGAAAACTCCCGGGTCGCGGCCGGGCGACGGAACCAGGTGCGGTCGGCGAAGCTGATCGGTGGCTTGAAAGGCAGCGCGCTGCACAGCAGCGTGCCTTGTGCGTCGACGACGCCAAGGTTGGCGTAGATCGGATTCTGCTGACGCACGCGCGCCAGGATCCCATTGCATTGCGGCGACGGCAGCGTCCGGTCGCGCAGGTCGGGCAGGGCGGCCAGTACAACCAATAGTTGTCTGGTCTGGTCGATGACGTGCTTTTGTTCCTCGGCGACGACGATGGCGATCTGTCGCGTCTGGCGCTCCGCTTCCGCTGTCGCCCGCAGTCGCTCATCCCAGGTGGAGAAGAGCAGCAGCGCGATCGCGGGCATTGTCGCCAGGCCGATCGCGAGCAGCACCCGGCCACGCAGGGACAGCGATTTCATCGTTGCCGGCCGGTTGGCGCGCGCGGCCGCTCAGGGCGGCCCGGCGGCGTTCTGGAGGTAGACGCAAACGGGAAATGAGCGTGGAGGGGGTAGGCCTTCATTCCATTTCCTTGGACATGCTGCCGACCTCACTTCTTGTTTTCGGAGTGACTGCTCTCTGTACAACTGCGGGGCTGTGGTACCTGTTTATGCCAGTTACTTCGCTTTTGCAAGCGTATACATTGCCGTGATTGGTCACGGCAACGCGTTCATGGCATTCCACGCGTATTGCTTTCTGGCAATGTTTGACAACGTTTCTTGGTCAAGGCGGGAACCGGGCCCAGCGCGGTTCTTCGGACGCGGAAACAGCGTTCAGTGGCGCTTTCGGTAATGCCCGTTCTTCGGCGATGAAGCCGGCTGGAGGCGAAAGTCATATGCCGATGGTCGCACCGTTTCGGCGCGAGCCAACTTCATTCGGGATCGCTGTTGGGTTGGATGCGCGCCCGCACCTATTGCGGTCGGCGTTTGCGATTGGCCAGCAATGCAAGGCCGGCAAGCAGCATGACTGCCTCGGCGGGTTCGGGTACGGCGGTGGCTAGCACCAGATTGTCGAACTGATGCTGGATATCGCCCTGCAGCCAGGTGACAGAGACGAGCTTGACGAACGTCTTCGGCAGACTGCATGTCGAGAAGGTCAGTACGCTGGTGAAGCTGCAATCGCCTGTCACGTGCGTGCCGTCGGCCTGCACCGCGTGGAACTGCACAGTGGCGCCGACCGCAGCGTCGCCGAACGCCGGTGCCAGGTCTATCGCCAGCAGGCTGAAGGTCCGGCCCGCGATCAGGGGGGCCAGCGTGGTCTGGCTCTCGGCGTACTGATTGAAAAGCGCGACGGAGCGGGCGTAATTGTCGCTAGCGGTACCCCAGGCGGCAAAGGCGTCTGCTTGCATGACGGGATCGATGTCGCTGGTCAGCGAGAAACCGTCGGCCTGGTAGGACGACATGGTGATGGTGTCGGTACCGAGGGCAAGGGTTTCGAAGTCGACAACGACCTGTGAAGCGCCGACGTGGCCTGCTGCCGTCATCAACGCAAATGCGAGCGTAAGCGATATGGATCTCATAAGGTCTCCTTCAGGCAATGAAGCCGATGGTGGGCCAAGTGCCGCCGAGAATCGCGCGGTCATCGAAGCCAAGCCAATTCGACAGCAGCGAGGCATAGACGGAGCGGAAGTCGGTCTGCATCCGCAGATTGCCACCGTCGACAGTGTCCGCGGTCGCCAAGTGGGGCGCCGCGCCGTAGAGGCCACCGCGAACGCGATTGCCGATGACCAGCGCCGCATGGGCCGATCCGTGATCGGTGCCCGCGCTGGCATTCGGCACGATGCGGCGACCGAATTCGCTCCAGATGAACATGACGACGCGGTCCTGCAGGCCGTGCGCGGCGAGATCGGCCCAGAAGGCGGCAATGCCGCCGGCCAGATCCTGCAACTGTGCCGCATGATGGCCAAGCTGGTTCTTGTGCGTATCGTAGGCGCCCTGCTGCAACGCCACCAGGGCGACTTCGGCGTCCTGGCGCAGCAGTTGGGCCGTTGTGCGCAGGCTGTTGCCGAAAGCGGAGTTGGGGTAGGTGACGGAAGTGGTCAGAGCGGCGGCGGCCTGGACCACGGCGACCGTCTCGAGCGCGGCGCGGCCATTGCCGAGCACGGCGTCGAAGAGCAGATTGCTGCCTGAGTCGGCCTGGTTGAGCATGACGGTCAAGGCGGCTGCCTGGCCGGCACTCATCGCCGGCAATACGAAAGAGCCGGCCGATGCGGGAACAAGCGGCGAATAGACGTCTTCGGCATTCAGCAGCGGCGAACCGGAGTTGCCGATGGTGAGGCCGGCCAGCGCATCCAATGTCCGGGATGACCTCAGCAAGTCCAGGCTGCGGCCGAACCAGCCGGTGGTGGTGGCCAGCGTCGGGTCGCCACTGGCGTAGATCTGGGCCGCCTTGAAATGCGAGTAGTTGAAGGCCGGGTAGCCGACACCGGGGATGATTGCCAGCTTGCCCTGACTCCAAAGTGAATGCAGTGCGCCGAGAGCCGGATGCAGACCGAGCTGGGTGTTCAGCTTGAGGACGTTTGCGGCGGGGATGGCGAGGCTGCCGCGGACCGAGTGGTAGAGCGGATCGGCGTAGGGTATGACGGTGTTGAGGGTGTCGTTGCCGCCGTTGAGCTGGAGGCTGACCAGTGTTCGCCCGCCGGTGGCTGCGTGCGCGATGCGCATCAGTCCGGGTGCCGGCAGGGCGCCGAGACCGCCGACGGCGAGCGCTGATTTCAGGATGTCGCGGCGACGAGGGGAAGACAATGGTTTCATGGCGGGCCTCCTCAGATCACTTGAAACTCGGGCGAGCAGGCCAGCAGGTAGAGGCCGCCGAGTATGGCCTGGTCCAGCGCCGTTCCGCTGCGGGGCGAGTCACCGATCCAGTCGCCGATGGCGCTGCGTGTAGCGGCACCGGGCGCGGCCATGCCGAGGACGACCGGCAACCGGGCCAGCAGATCGGCGGCCGAGGCCGGTTCGGGCAGGCCGGTGCGCACGCGGGCTACGATGCCGGCAGTATCGACGCCATAGACGGCGTAGCGGGCGAAACGGTAGCGGCCCAACAGGTTGGCGGCGCCGGTGACGAGTTCGCCGTCGGGATAACCGGCGACGTTGGGCGGATCGAGAAAGGCGGCGCCCATCTGACTCAGGGTGCCAACGGCATTGGCCGCGAGCGTGGCATTCCAGGACAGGCCGAGGCCTTTGACGAGCGCCAGCACGAATTGCAGGGGGTCGCGTACCCGCATGCCTCGGTTGCGCACATCCCAGAACGCCGGCGAGGTTAACAGCGTGCGCATGACTTCCCGGATGTCGCCGCCGGTGGCACGCCAACGGGCCGTCAGCCGCGACAGTTCGATGATGCTGACCCGTTCGCCGACAAACTGGCGATACAGCCGGGTGCAGATACGGCGAGCGGTTTCCGGACGGGCGTTGGCGAGCGTCATGACGTCGTCGGCGCCGAAATTGCCGGTGGCGCCGAGGATGGTCTTGGTTCCATCATCGTGGCGGCTGGCCACGAACTGGCCTTGTCCCGCTGAATCGACCACGAAGCCGGTGAAGGCGCGAGCGGCTTCACGCACGTCGTTCTCGTCATACGGCCCCGGAGCGGTTGTGAACAACTCGAAGTTCTCGCGCGCGAAGTTCTCGTTGGCGTGGCCCTTGATGTTGGCATTGCCGCCGAGGTAGGTCAGCATGGCGCCGTCGCGGTACATGGCCAGGAGGAAGTCGTGGAAGCGTCCGGCGGCGTGCGTGCGCCAGGTTTCCAGTTGCCGGCCCATCAGTTTCAGGCCGACGTCGGACACGGCGCTGGTGAAGTGGCCATGCCAGAACCAGGTCAGCCGCGCCTGCAAGGGCCGTTTGCTGGTGGCGATGCGAACCAGCATGTTGGATTTGAACGAAGACCAGTCCGTCTGCGGGTCGGCCAGGCCAAGAGGGTTGTAATTGTCCCACTGCGGGTCGGGCTGGGCGTCGTAATCGAGCAGCGACCCAATGGCGGCGTCGCGGCCAAGTGCGAATACGCGACCAAGCTCGGCGGCCGGTGCGGCGGCCCAGGTGACCCGCCGCAACAGGTGCGCTGCATCTTCTCTTGTCCAGGTCATCGCTTCTCCTTGCCGGGATGGCGGGCGTCGGTAAACGGGAAGAGCCGAGGCCGGTACGGCAGGCCTGCGGGTACGGTACGGTCTTGCTGGGGCGGATTTGGAGGGCGCCGCTCGCCACTGGGAAAGTCCGGCTATTTCAACGGCCTCGACGCTTTGCGTCAATGAGCCGATCGAGCTAAACCGAAAGTGATATGACGAACGAAAGGATGGCAACTCGCCTGGCGAGAGTCGTGCGCCGTGCGGCGGCTTACCAGGACGGCGTTTCGGCTGTGGCGGGGGGCGCCGGCGGCAGAAGCGCCCCGGAAGCCGCAAAGGCGACTGCACCGGCTATTGCCGCCGCGACGAGGAATGCCCCGATGCTGCCGCCGCGTGCCGGCTCCGGCGTTGCCTCGGCCACTTCCTTCCAGCCGGTGATCATCGGCTTCACCAGGTTGGTCTTCTTCACCCGGATGTAGAAGATGATCGCGCCGACATGCGCCGACACCAGAATGATCAGCAACGGCTCGAAGAGCGTGTGGATGCCGGTGACGCGCGCACTGGTGGCAGCGCTGACCAGCGGATAGAGATGACCTTCGTAGGCGATGTCGTCGTTGGCGAACAGGCCGGTGGTCGCCTGAAGCAGCAGCAATGTCAGAAGTGCCAGCACCGACAGCGCGCCGAGCGGGTTGTGGCCTATCCCCGACCATTGACCGCGCAGGTAGGCGCGCACCGCGGCCGGACCGCGGACGAAGGCCGCGAAGCGGGCATGGGTGGAACCGACGAAACCCCAGACGATGCGGAAGGCCACCAGGCCCAGGACCGCGAGACCGGCGCGGCCGTGCCAGACCATCCAGTTGCCGCCCAGTTGAGCGCACATGAACGCCGCCGCGACGGACAGCGCCAGCAGCCAGTGGCTCAGGCGTACCGCCGGGTCCCAAACGGCCACGCGCGCTGCGGTCGTCACGGTCAGACGCAGGCCCCGTCGTCGTTCATGCCGGCGGGACGCTCTTTCTTGATGACCGCGAACTGGTCGCGCGAAACGCCCAGCCACATGACCAGCGGGCTCGCCACCAGCACCGAGGAGTAGATGCCGAACAGGATGCCGATGGTGAGCGCCAGCGCGAAATAGTGCAGGGCGACGCCGCCGAAGATCAGCATCGACGTCACCATCATCTGGGTACAGGCGTGGGTGATGATGGTGCGCGAAATTGTGCTGGTGATGGCGTGGTTGAGCACTTCCGGCGTCGTCAGGCCGCGCTTCTTCTTGAAGGTTTCGCGCACCCGGTCGAACACCACCACCGACTCGTTGACCGAGTAGCCGAGCACGGCCAGCACGGCCGCCAGCACCGGCAGCGAGAACTCCCACTGGAAGAAGGAGAAGAAGCCGAGGATGATCACCACGTCGTGCAGGTTGGCGATGATTGCCGAGACGGCGAAACGCCACTCGAAACGTATGGCCAGGTAGATGACGACGAAGATCACGACGAACAACAGCGCCAGCGCGCCGTCGGAGGCGAGTTCCTGACCCACCTGCGGACCGACGAATTCGACGCGTTGCTGCTTGAGTACTTCGGCGCCGGCTTCGGTGCGGCAGACGGTCTTGGTGCTGCCTTCGCCCTTTTCAGTGATGTATTCGACCTGGGCGACCTGGCCGCTTTCGACTCCGCACAGCGAGGCGAAGATCTTCTGCGCCGCCTTGCCGGTTCCGGCCTCGCCCTTCAGGGGCAGGCGGATCAGCACGTCGCGGGAAGAGCCGAAGTTCTGCACCTGCGGATCGATGAAACCGTCGGCTTCCATCTGCTTGCGGATCTTCTCGAGGTCGGCCGTCTGCGTGTAGTTGAGTTCCATCTTCGTGCCGCCGGTGAACTCGATCGACAGGTGCAGGCCATTGGTGGCCAGGAAGAAGACCGCGGCGATGAAGGTGATCAACGAAACGATGTTGAACACCAGCGCGTGGCGCATGAAGGGGATGTCTTTGCGGATGCGGAAGAATTCCATTACAGGCTTCCCTTATTTGGTAGCGATGCCGGGCTTCCACACCTGGCCGATCGACAGCGCCGCGAGCTTCTTGCGGCGGCCGTAGATGAAGTTGATCAGGCCGCGCGATACCACCACCGAGCTGAAGATGGAGGTGAGGATGCCGAGGACATGGACGACGGCGAAGCCGCGCACCGGGCCCGAGCCGAAGCCGTAGAGCATGACGCCGACGATCAGCGTGGTGACGTTGGAGTCGACGATGGTGGCCCAGGCGCGTTCGTAGCCGGCGGTGATGGACGCCTGCGGCGTGCTGCCGCCGCGCAGTTCCTCGCGCACCCGCTCGTTGATGAGCACGTTGGAGTCGATGGCCATGCCCAGTGCCAGCGCGATGGCGGCGATGCCGGGCAGCGTCAGCGTCGCCTGCAGGACCGAGAGCAGCGCGACCAGGAACAGCAAGTTGGCCGACAGCGACAGCACCGAGACGAGGCCGAACAGCATGTAGTACATGAGCATGAAGGCTGCGATCAGGGTGAAGCCGCCCAGGGTCGAGTTGAAACCCTTCTTGATGTTGTCGGCGCCGAGCGAGGGGCCGATGACGCGCTCCTCGATGAATTCCATCGGTGCGGCGATGGCGCCGGAACGGATCAGGATCGCCAGGGTGTTGGTTTCCTCGGGCGTGAACATGCCGGTGATCTGGAAGCGGTTGCCGAACTCGCCCTGGATGGTGGCCACCGAGATGGCTTCCGGCTTGCCCTTCTCGATCAGGACGATGGCCATCATCTTGTGCAGGTACTCGCGCGTCACCTCGCGCATGATGCGGCCGCCGGCGGCATCGAGCTGCACGGCGACGGCGGCCTGGTGGTTTTCGTCGAAGGTGGCCTGGGCACCGTTGAAGCGGTCGCCGGTGAGGACCACGTGCTTCTTCACTGCCACCATGCGGGTGGTGCCGTCGCGCCGGCGCTCGGGCACCAGGTCCGCACCCAGGGGCGCCTCGCCGGGGAGTACCTCGGCCTGCTCGACCATGCGTACTTCGAGCGTGGCAGTGCGGCCGATGAGGTCCTTGGCCCGGGAAACGTCCTGCACGCCCGGCAACTGGACCACGATGCGGTCGGTGCCCTGCTGCTGGATCACCGGTTCGGAGACGGCGAGTTCGTTGATCCGCTTGTGCAGGGTGACGATGTTCTGCTTGAGCGCCTCTTCCTGGTAGGCCTTGATCGCCTGCGGCTTCAGGGTCGCGGCGATCTTGAAGTCCTGGCCTTCCTGGCCGTCGACCAGTAGCAGGTCCGGCTGGTTGTCGGTGATGACGGCATGCGCCTTGTCGCGCGTTTCGGCGTCGCGGAAGTTGACCACCACGGTGTCTTGTTCGCGGTTGACGCCGCTATGGCGGATGTTCTTGTCGCGCAGCAGGCTCCGGAGATCGGCGCCGGTGGCGTCGAGGCGCCGGGTGACGGCGGTCTTCATGTCCACCTGGAGCAGGAAATGCACGCCGCCGCGCAAGTCGAGGCCGAGGTTCATCGGCAGGGCGTGAATTGCGGTGAGCCAGCCCGGCGATGCCGACAGCAGGTTGAGGGCGACGCTGTAGGAGGCATCGGTCGGGTCGGGGTTGAGCGCCTTCTCGATGGTGTCCTTGGCCTTCAACTGCGTATCGGTGTCGGCCAGGCGGACGCGAATGCTGTTGAGGTCGGCGAACACGCCGTCGTACTTGATCTGCGCGTTCTTGAGCACATCCTCGATGCGCGCCTGCAGCTTCGAGTCCACCTTGACCGTGGCCTTGACGCTCGACACTTGCACCGCCGGCACCTCGCCGAAGAAGTTCGGCAGCGTGTAGAGCAAGCCGAACGCCAGGGCGACGGCAATGAGGATGTTCTTCCAGAGTGGGTAGCGATTCATGGTTTCAGGCCGGAAAGAGGATATGCGACGCTGCGGTGCCCGGCGACCGGGCGAGAGTCTGCCCGCGTCACATTTCAGTTCTTACAGGGTCTTCAGGGTGCCTTTCGGCAACATGGCGCTGATGGCCTGCTTCTGAATGGTGAGTTCGACGGGGCCGTCTTTGCCTTCGGCGACCTCGACGTTGATGTAGTTCTCGCTGACCTTGCTGATGCGGCCGACGACGCCACCCTGGGTGACGACCTCGTCGCCCTTCTGCAGTTCGGTCACCATCTTCTGGTGTTCCTTGGCCTTCTTCATCTGCGGCCGGATCATCAGGAACCAGAGCACGATAAACATCAGGATCAGCGGCGCAATGCCCATGAAACTGCCCAGCGGGTCCGAGGCTGCCGGTGCGGCGGCCTGGGCGTAAGCGTTTGAAATCAGCACGTTAGACTCCAGGTGGAGAAAATGAACAGCACATTATACCGGCCCGCGCGCCCGGTTCCGGTGGAATTCGCCGGCATGGTCCGAGAGGCGATCCTGCTCGATGGCCGACCGCAACTCGGCCATCAGGGTCTGGTAGTAGAAGAGGTTGTGGATGGTGTTCAAGCGCGCGCCGAGTATCTCGCCGACCCGATGCAGGTGATGCAGATAGGCGCGGCTGAAATTGCGGCAGCAGTAGCAGCCGCAAGTATCGTCGGGCGGCCGCGTGTCGGTGCGGTAGCCGGCATTCTTGATGCGGATGTCGCCGTAGCGCGTGAACAGGAATCCGTTCCTGGCGTTGCGCGTCGGCAGCACGCAGTCGAACATGTCGATGCCCTGGGCGACCGCGAAGACGATGTCTTCCGGCGTGCCGACGCCCATCAGATAGCGCGGGCGCTCGGCGGGCAGTTTCGGTGCCGTGTGCGCAAGGATGCGGGCGAAGTCCTCTTTCGGTTCGCCGACCGACAGGCCGCCGATGGCATAGCCGTCGAAACCGATCTCCGTCAGCTCCGCCAGCGACTCGTCGCGCAATGCTTCATGCATGCCGCCCTGGACGATACCGAACAGGGCGTTCGAATTCTCCAGTCGGTCGTGTTCAGCTCGCGAACGCTGCGCCCAGCGCAACGACAGGCGCATCGAGTCGGCCGCCTGCCTGTCTGTGGCGGGGTAGGGCGTGCATTCGTCGAAGATCATCACCACATCGGAATTCAGGGCATGCTGGATCTGCATCGAATCCTCGGGGCGCATGAACAGCTTGTCGCCGTTGACCGGTGAAGCGAACCTGACCCCTTCCTCGGTAATCTTGCGCAGGTCGCCGAGGCTGAAGACCTGGAAGCCGCCGGAATCGGTGAGGATGGGGCGCTGCCAGCCCATGAAACGATGCAGGCCGCCGTGGGCGCGAATGACCTCCATGCCCGGGCGCAGCCAGAGGTGGAAGGTGTTGCCGAGTACGATCTGCGCGCCGATTTCATCGAGTTCGTTGGGCGCCATCGCCTTCACCGTGCCATAGGTGCCGACCGGCATGAACACCGGCGTCTCGACGATGCCATGGGCGAGGCTCAGCCGGCCGCGGCGCGCGGTGCCGGAGGTGGCGAGAAGATCAAACAGCATTTCTTCGGTATATCAGCATCGCGTCACCATAGCTGAAAAAGCGGTAGCCGGAATCGATGGCGTGGCGATAGGCGGCGCGGATTTCCTCAAGGCCGCCGAAGGCCGACACCAGCATCAGCAGTGTGGACTTGGGCAGATGGAAATTGGTCAGTAATACATCGACGACACGGAACTCGAATCCCGGCGTGACGAAGAGTTCCGTTTCACCTTCGCCAGCACGCAACTCGCCGCGCAGCGCGGCCGATTCCAGCGTGCGCAGCGTCGTCGTGCCCACCGCCACGACGCGGCCGCCGCGGGCGCGGCAGGCGGCGATGGCCGCCACGGTGGCTTCGGGGAGGACGTAGTGCTCGCGATGCATGCGATGCTCGGCAAGGTCATGCACCCGTACCGGCTGGAAAGTGCCGGCGCCGACGTGCAGCGTCACCCGCGCTGTTTCCACGCCGCATTCGGCAAGCCGTCCCAGCAGTCCGGCGTCGAAATGCAGGCCGGCCGTGGGTGCTGCCACCGATCCCTTGGTGCGGGCGAAGACCGTCTGGTAGCGCTCCTCGTCGGCCGCAGTGGCCGGGTGCTGGATGTAGGGCGGCAGCGGCAGGCGGCCGTAACGCTCGATGAATTCAACTGTGTCACCCGGAAAGCGCAGGCGATAGAACTCGCCTTCACGGCCCAGCACCTCGACCTCGAAGGCATCCTCAAGACGCAGGCGGGATCCGGGTTTCGGTGGCTTGCTGGCCCGCACCTGGGCCAGCACCTCGTTGTCGGCCAGCGGGCGTTCGACCAGCACCTCCACCGCGCCACCGCTGTCCTTCAATCCGAACAGGCGCGCATGCAGCACGCGGGTGTCGTTCATCACAACGAGGTCGCCCGGCGCCAGCCAGTCGGGCAGATCGACGATAGCGCGATCGTCGACGAACCCGCCGCGCATCACCAGCAGCCGGCTGGCGGCCCGCTCGGCGAGCGGGACCTGGGCAATGCGGTCCGGCGGCAGGAGGTAATCGAAATCGTCGAGGGTAAGCATTGGTTGAAGCGGAGGGGCGAATCGCGGATAATGCGCGCTCCTCCAGCAGGGCGCGGTATTGTAAGCGACCTGCTCTCAAGCCGGGATGGCGGAATCGGTAGACGCAGCGGACTCAAAATCCGCCGCCGCAAGGTGTGGGGGTTCGAGTCCCCCTCCCGGCACCAGCAGATATAGTGCGGATTTCCGGGTGATTGGCTAGTTTTCAGCCGACCGCCCGACCCTCCGCCTGTGACGCAACTGTGCCATTGACTGGCACACGGCCGGCAATACGCTCCGCGTAAGGGCTGAGATGCTCCGGCGCCAGATGCGCGTACCTTCTGACCATACGCACGTCCGACCACCCGCCCATCTCCTGAAGCGCGGGCAGGGGAACGCCGGATTGCAGCAGCCACGACGCCCAGCAGTGCCGGAGGTCGTGAAATCTGAAACCAGGTAGCCCTGCTTCATTCCGCGCCTTCTCCCATATGGCCGAACGGACGCTGCGCAACGCGAATACCCGCTCAAGGTCGGCCCCGATCTGCCGTCGCACAATCGCCACGGCATCCGAGTTGAGCGCCACCGGGATTGGTTCGCGCCCTTTGGCCTCGTCGCCAAATATCCACGCCACACCGCGCCGCAAATCGACTTGCTCCCATCGCAGACCGAGAATGTTGCCCTGCCGTAGCCCTGTTGCCAGGGCGAAGCGTACGACATCCCGATACGACTCCGGCAGCGCGTCGATCAGCGCTTGCGCCTTCTCCGGCGTGACCCAGGAAATTCGCCGCTGCGATTCCCGATAGGTCCGAAAAGCCGGCGCCCGTTCGATCCATTCCCATTCACGTTCAGCCTTGCGCAGGATGGCACGAATGAGGGCCACGTAACGGTTGCGAGTGCCCGACTTCTTGGCGAACGACTCGACCAATTCGGCGACCCACGTCCGAGTGATGGCGGTCAGAGGCTTCCCCTGAAAGTACTTGGAGAATCTCTTGATCTTCGCGGCGTCGTCGTGAAGGCTGGCCTTGTGGGCCTGTTCCTTGAGCCAGCGTACCGCCGCTTCCTCCCAGAGGTAGGCACGGCGTTCGCCCAGCTTGTCCTCGCGCCACGAATCCGACTTCAGCCGGTCGTGCAATTCCTGTGCTTCTTGCCGGTCAGTTGTCCGAGCAGAGCATCTAACTCGCTTGCCGCCCGGAGTGGTAACGTCGATGTACCAGACTTCACCGCGTTGGTAGATTGGCATGTAGTAACCCTTTCCGCCAACGCCTGCCGGTGCGTATCCTGCAACCGGACAAGGAAGGCGTCAAGATCAATTTCACGAAGAACGTAGCGGCGGCCGGGACGCGCGGCGGGGAGAGCACCTTCGGCGATGTAGTCGCGCAATTTCCGCTCACCCATCCGCAGGTGGGCCGCCGCTTCCGTAATGTCGAAAGTGCGCATGCGGCTCACCCTTTGAGCCAGTACCCGACGCCGCTGAATCCCATGGCGTTTGCCTCTGCCCCGGCGGCCGGGGTGCGCGGCAGCGCGCCGATGGCCGCCCCCCGTACCCTTTGTCCGTTGCCTTACCTTGTCCTTGCCTTCATCGTTTCCATTTCCATCAGTGTTCGTCGGTGTTGCGTGGTGTCGATCAAGTCGGTAAGTGTTAATGGCCGGCTGACCTGCCGCAGCAGCATCAGCACTACAAGGGCCACGGAGGACACCCCTCCGTTTTGTGCAGTTGGTTTGTTGCTCGCCTGCGCTGCACGCGTTGTGGCGTTCTGGTCGGTCCCTGTAGGGACCGGAGGCCAGAAGGACGATTAACCCAACGTCTAGGGAGCGCCGTTTCGGGCGCGCTTGGTAACCCGTTCGGGGGTCAGTCGGCAGGGGCGGTCGAGCCGCCCGTTTGCTCACGGAAATGAGAGCCGAGCCCTCACGAAATTGCGGCAGTAAACCCCCGTCACGCAGGCCCGTCATGCGCCTTTGTCACGCACCGCAAAATTGCGCCACCCGTAAACCCGTACTACAAGCGGGCTTGCGGAGAGCGCAGCGCGTGCTATGCGCGTCGTCACTAGCAGCGCGCCGCTAGTGACGACGCGCGCGTTGGCGCAGCGAACCGCGACCACCCGCACCGCTGCCGCAGACGAGCGCGACCGAAATCGCGCTGCCTGGCGGCCATCGAGTGCGAACGCCGGCGAGTGCTGGCGCATACGTTTGCTCTAACGAAGTTGTCGGCAGGCCACGGACGAAACGCCCGCAACGTGCCGCAATGACAAAGCAATGTGCCGCGCCTTGTGGGCGCAACCGATTGCCAGTGACGCCGGGATGCGGCGTTTCTCAGGGAGGGCGCGATTGTCGCAGTCGGGTCTAGCCCGATGCGGCCATGCGGCCCGATCTTGATGACTTCGAGGCGGGCGCGTGGCGCTGGCCTCGATGGGTTGCGCATCCTCGGGGGATGCGCCGAACACTGGGCCAATTTGGCCCGGATGCCGCCACCGCAAAGCGGGGCAGGCACGGCTACTGATGAAACCCCGGCCTTTCGGCGTCGATGTCTCAGGGGCTGACATCGATCCTTCTACTGCTGCAAATCCTCTGTGGCCTTGCGGCCCGGCGGGGCCGGTCTACGGCTCCGCGAATCCTGTACTACCTATCTCCAAGGCTTGGTTTCCCGCACGATGCGGCCGGTTTCCTAGCTGCCGGGTTGATCTGCGGCCCACTATACCCATCACGCATTGCGCATGCAAGCGTTCACCCGACCGTTTCGCGTCAAGGAATCGGATGCCATCCGAACGGCCCCGTAAAAGGCCGCTGTTGCGGTTTTGGGGACGTTGGCAGGCAAGGCGCAGGGTTATCCATAGGCGGCCGCCAGCGCGCCTCTAACGCTGGCGGGCGGCCGCCTGTGGGGAACCCGTGTTGGCCGCGCCGCCGTTGCTTGACCACTGCGGGGGTTTGCCTTTGGAGCTGGCGAACCGCCTGCGCGCCGGCATGTCCTCGGCCGGGCTACGGCGCAAACCCCAACGCCGCGCCTACCGGCCGACCGGCGCAAGCGCCGGCTTCGGGACAGCATGCCGGTGGACGGCCTGCGGAGGGCCACGGAAAGCGTTGTCTTCAGAAAAAGGGCCTCGACCGTTTGCAAGCGAAATACCGCTGGAGGTACGGACTCGCCGCGCATGCCCATCCTACATTTCGGCAAAGCGCGGCAACAAGTCCTGATCGACCAAGCGGATTTCAATGGCGTTAGCGATCTTGACGTGGTCGGGATTCTTGGCCGAAAAGGGCTCATCGATAACGCTGACAATGATGGTGCCCAACTGCTTCTTATCCTCGCTCTTCACCGGAACCAATGCGCGAGCCTCCGGCACTTGCTGCGCCGTCAGAATCTTCGGGAGGTAGAGCATCCATCCAATCCCTGGACGATCCTTGAACACCGGATCATAGTTCATGACGTCCGTCAGGCTTGCGTACAGTGGCGCGCAGAGGAGGGCCGCAGCAGTCACGATTTCCCTTCCATCCTCCCACTTTTGAAGCCGGCTTGGGTTGCCTCCTGTCTTCATGCTCACGTCTAAGTGCGACGGAGCGCCCATTTCATTGTCAAACCGATACGTAATCGAGGCCCCATTCGTGCCCTCCATCTCCCCGTTCCAAAGTACGAACGACTTGAGTATCTTTTCGGCCTTCATCTTCTCTCTTAATACCGCCAAGGCAGCGGAAGTCGGGCTAGAGCCTCCAAACACGGGGTAACGAAGCGATTCCTCCATTCCCCCTCGGGCCAGCAGCCAACGTTCTGGGCCTAACGTCTCATCGTGCCGCCCAAGCACTTCCGCCAACTTGTGGATCAACTGCAAATGAATTGCGAGGTCCGCGCCAATCGCTAGGTCACTGCGGAACTGCATGATCAACTCTTGAGACATGATCTGTAGCCCTAAGGTTGAAACACAACTTCGATGCCGGGAGCCGCAGCCCGAAAGACGCTTGACATGAATCTATACGAAACCGGCTCCATGAAGTACCAACGCAGCTTTGTCGGCGGGAGAGGTTGCGTGACTGCGTACTGCCGCACCCCTTGCTTCGTCATTTCTTCAAAAATGTCCCGCTGAAAATCGTAGCGGAATTCGCCGAACTCATTGAAAAACTGATCATAGGCCGACTTGGCTTCCTTTAGCAGGCATTGTGACGAATCGAAGCCATCAAACTCCTCAATGAAGAACCACTCACTTATGAACCCCGCAGGAGCCGGAGGCATCTGGCAGATTCGCTGCTGGTACACGACGTTAATGTCCTTCCAACTCTTGACGTTCCTTGCCTTCAAGATTCCCTTGTCCGGTGGACACTCAGTGCACTTCTTGTCAACCTTGGCTGGTGCGTCAGTCTTGGCAATAGGCTTGTCCCGACTTTTGCTGGCATCTTCCGCGCGTGTCTTTCCTGTTTGCCGGGATGACTCTTGAGCGGTCCTAATACCGAGAGCCACGAGAAGCGCAGTTACCGCCGCTTCGAGCAGCGGGAGTCCGAGCGAAGCCATTAAGGATTCTCCAATTTACGCGAAAGTACTGCCACGAGATCGTCAAAACGCTGCTCCGGCGATTGTCGCGGCTTCTTCAGCCATGCGTCGATGGCCGGCTGTTCGTAGAAGCGCGGCCCGTCGGCGGCGATATACAGGAAATGAACCAGATGCGGCGCGGATGTCATGCCAATACCGACCGCATAGTCGTAGGCATTCCGCATCTGCGCGATAACAGCGGTGCGGCCGGGGTCGCTCACCCGGTCGGATCTATCGGCGAGAAAGGTGTTCGCAATCTGTTCCACGAAATTCTGCGCGCCCGACGCCATCAGCGCGGCGCACTGTGCATCAGTGAGCGTTAGCAAGGTGCCTCCCGATCCATACCCGCTGCCCTTCGTGCAACAAATGCCATTCGGTGATGTGGCCGAAGAATTCTTCCCGTTGTCCAGGGCCAAGTTGCTCCGCAAGCACCGCCAGGATGCGCGGGTCCCAGAAGCGAACCAGCGCCGTCCGCCCGTCCGGCAGCCTCGCGTCGAGCTTCAGTTGCAGTAACAGCGCCAAGCCTTCGAGGCCCATCGGCGTAATCAGCCAAGTGACTGCTGGCGCTTGCTGTTCCAGGGCCGACAAGCGTTTTACCAACTCTGATTCGACTCGCTCTATATCGACCAACCAAGGCCCGGCAAAGGCCAACGCCGCATCAGGCGTACCGACGAACAGCGCGCGAGTGGCCGCGCCCTGTTCGAGCGTCGGCCCTTCCTCCGGTTCTTCGTAGCGAAAGCCGTCCACGAGGGCATAGAGCCGCAGTTCCGGCCGCGTGGCCCGCAACCCTTCAAAACGCGCCCATACGTCAAAGCTCATGCATGCCTACCGAACCACTAGCCCCGCGCCGGCCATGGCGGCCTTGGCGAGACATTCAAGGCAGATGCCGCCAGCCGCCGGCCGCGCCACCGATTGAGTCAAGGAGAGTGCATCGGCTTGCACCGCCGCTGCCGGACTGCCCATGTCCGATTCGTTCGACCATGTGGTGAACTGCTGACTCGCAATCAAGGTGGCGCCGCAGGCGGTCTTGTCGCCATGCCGCGCGGGCGCGGCCCCCATCGATACCATGTCGTCGGCACCGCTCGATATCGGAAACGTGCCCTTGCACTTCGGGCAGACGGTTAGGTGCCCGACGCATGCAAGGGGCTTGCCGTTCATGATTGTGGTGTAGTCAGCCGTGATGACGCGCCCGCCGTGGCTGGTCGCGTCACCGAGAACGATGAATGCGCGCGTCAATATTCTCTCCCTGAATACCAAACGTCGGTGATGGCGAGTCCGTCCATTTCCGCGCCTGATGCCGGTTGGGAGAATCTGAAGATTCGCCGCGTCTCGTCTTCGTTGTAGATGATGGCGACATCCTGAATGTTCGGTATGGTGATGATGATAGGTTCCACGTCTTTCGGTTCTGCAAGCGGTTTGGAGGCATGACGAACGATTGCACATCCTACCATCGCGGCATATTTGGAACAATATATTCCGAAAGTTCTATGGTCTGGCGACAGCCGATGAATCGGGGCGAAGCCACGCGAGGACGGCGCTTTGTTAGCCTGTTGAGGGATCAGCCGGGTGCTTGTGTTGGCGCCATCCGGGCGTCATGGTCTATTCGGGGTTCCGCCAAGTGTATGGAGGCGGGCTGTGTTCCCGGCATGCCTGCCAGTGTGTGACGCAGATGTGCCGCAGTATGCAAGATTGAGGGTGGCAGGCGTTGGCTAAGTCGTTGATTGTTTGAGACGTGGTAACAGCTTAAACGGACTCAAAATCCGCCGCCGCAAGGTGTGAGGGTTCGAGTCCCTCTCCCGGCACCAGTATTCATGCGGGTTTACGAGAGTCAGGCGAGTCGGGCGATTGCTGGTGTTGCGTCAGCGTAGCCAGATCGTAGCTAGGCAGAAGGCCATCGAGCCGGGAAGCCGACGCCGCCAGATGGTCGGGCGCAAGATGCGCATAGCGCTCAACCATCGAACTCGTCAGCCAGCCCCCTAAGCGTTGCAGCTCGTGGGTCGGCGTGCCGGCCTGCCGCTGCCATGTCGCCCAAG
This sequence comes from Rhodocyclaceae bacterium, assembly GCA_041480065.1. Taxonomy (GTDB): domain Bacteria; phylum Pseudomonadota; class Gammaproteobacteria; order Burkholderiales; family Rhodocyclaceae; genus Fen-999. Next base: position 2,847 of record JBGOZF010000066.1, on the reverse strand, counting down.
TGTGCCGGAGATCGTGCCAACGGAAATCGGTGATCCCGGCCCGCTTCAACGCATGTCGCCATGCGTAGTTGTGGGCCTTGGCGAGCGGCCTGCCGCGAAAGGTGAAGACGCGGGTCGCATGCTTCCCTTCCTGCGCCTTCAGCACTGCCATAGCTGTATCGTTGAGCGGTACGGCGATGGGGCGGCGATTCTTGGACTGGCTGGCCCGTATCCAGGCATGGTGCAAGTTCATATCGACTTGCGACCATTCCAGATTCAGGACGTTGCCCTGCCGCAGCCCGGTCATTAGCGCGAACGTCACAACATTGCGCTGATGCTCGGGCAGTTCGTCCAAGAGCCGTTGCGCCTCGTCTTGCGTCAATGCGCGTTCCCGGCCCGCTGCTTCCTTAAAGAGCTTCACCTTCGGCACCTTGTCGACCCACTCCCATTCGTCGCGTGCCCGAAGGAGAACGGCCCGAGCCAGCGCCAAATAGCGGTTCACCGTGGCTTTCGAGGCTTCCTTGAGCTTGGCCGCCTTGATCTGGTCCATCACGTCGAGCGTGATTTCGTCCAGCGTCAGCGCGCCGAGAAAGGCATGTAGCCAAGCAAACTTCTGCTTGTCTTCCTCGTGCGTGGCCTTCTCCGAAGTCTCTGCCAGCCAGCGGACCACCGCTTCACGCCAGGACCGTTTCGGCTTGATGCCCAACCGCTCCTGTTCCCACAGGGACGCCTTCAGCTTGTCGTGGTACTCCTGGGCGGCTACTTTGTCGGCAGTCCCAGTGCTTCGCTGTATAGGCGATCCGTTGCGGGGCGTGAGTTTGACCCACCAATACGGCGAGTCTTTGCGTTTGAAGAGTGACATGTGATGTTCCTTTCATGGTCACCCTGCAACGCCCGCGGTCGATATTGTGATCGGATATGCTCGATCAGGTCAATCTCCACGAACACCCAGCATTTACCGATCTTCGCGCCGGGCACTTCGCCCGCATTCGCCTTGTTCAGTAGTGTCACTGGATGAATCTTCAGGAGTGCCGCAGCTTCTTGCAGGGTGAGGGTATTCATGACAGCGTCCTTATCGGCCCAAATAGCCCGCCGTGATCTGCTCGCGCCCATGCCCCAACTCGTGCGAGATGGTCATCCGCGCCTCACGATCCACGGTCTTCTGTTCGCGCGTCAGTTGCTTCGAGGTCGGCCCGCCTTGCGCCGGGCACGCCCAGCCCGTCAACTCCCGGTAGCGCTGCTGCGCATAGAAATGGCGATGGCCGTGCGCGTTGCTGATGGCGACCTTGCCGCAGGCGTGCTTGTAGCGCTCTAGCTGATCCTTGTAGCGAAGTTCGGCCGGAATCAGGCTGCCCTTGCCGGCCAGCGCTTTTGCCTCGTTCAGCAAGGCGCCTTGTTCCGGGGTGCGGACCGGAATCTCCCGCTCGCGGCCACCCTTGCACCAGCTTGCCTTGAGCACGATCCGGTCGCCCTTGTCCGCCCAGGCCGGCATGAACTTCATCGACTCTTCCCGCCGCAGACCGAACGCGGCTTGTAGCCGCAGCGCCATGACGACATACGGATCGGCGATGCGTGCCAGTTGTGCCGGAAGCACATCCTTGGCCTTCGATTCGTTGGTGACGTAGCGCCGGTCGGGCACCCCTAGCGCCCGGTTGTCGCGGGGGACGACGTTCTGCTTGCCGATCTTCTCGGCCCACCAGCGCAACGCCGCCAGCCGGTTCTTGATCGTGCCTGGCGTCAGATTCTCCGCGCTCCAGCGGTCGAGCAGCGCGTGCACATGCTTGGGCGCGAGATTGTGATAGTCGAGATTCCTGAAGTGCATCTCGTGCAGTTGGTCCGCGATCAGCGCCAGAATTCGCTCGCGGTTGGCGCGCGTGGACTCGCTGCCGTCGCGGTTGCGCCGGCAGAGTTGGTTCAGTTGGTGATTGAGCTTGCGCATGGTTCCTTTACCTTTACCTTTCCCGTAGCGTTTGCCTTTGCCCCGGCGGCCGGGGTGCGCGGCAGCGCGCCGATGGCCGCCCCCCGTACCCTTTCCCCGTGGCCTTGCCTTGTCCTTGCCTGCATCGTTTCCATTTCCGTTTCCATCACTGTTCGTCGGTGCTGCCGGTGCTGCGGTACTGCGTGGTGTCGATCAAGTCGGTAAGTGTTTCTGGCCGGCTGATCTGCCGCAGCAGGATCAGCACTCCAAGGGCCACGGAGGACACCCCTCCGTTTTGTGCAGTTGGTTTGCTGCTCGCCTGCGCTGCACGCGCTCTGGCGTTCCGGTCGGTCCCTGTTGGGACCGGAGGCCGGAAGGACGATTAACCCAACGTCCAGGGAGCGCCGTTTCGGGCGCGCTCACGATCCGTATCGGGGATCAGTCGGCACGAGCGGTCGAGCCGCTGTTGCACTCAGGGGAATGAGGGTCGTGCCCTCGCGATAGGCGGCTCGGGGCCGCGCAAGATCGGGGCGGTCGGGCCGCCCCGTTGCTTCAACACATGAGGTTCAAGACCTCACCGGTACCGGCTAAAAGGCCGCGTCACTCAGGCCCGTAATGCGCCCGACTCCCGTAACCATTATTTGCGCCACCCGTAAACCCGTACTGCAAGCGGGCTTGCGGAGAGCGCAACGTGTGCTATGCGCGTCGTCACTAGCAGCGCGCCGCTAGTGACGACGCGCGCGTTGGCGCAGCGAACCGCCATCACCCGCCCCGCTGCCGCAGACGAGCGCGACCGAAATCGCGCTGCCTGGCGGCCATCGCGTGCGAGCGCCGGCGAGTGCTGGCGCATACGTTTGCTCTAACGAAGTTGTCGGCAGCCCACGGACGAAACGCCCGCAATGTGCCGCAATGACAAAGCAATGTGCCGCGCCTTGTGGGCGCAACCGATT
>JBGOZF010000065.1:0-26961 GCA_041480065.1 Rhodocyclaceae bacterium | reverse complement strand
TCCCGGAACCACTCCTTCCCATCCCGAACAGGACCGTGAAACAGGACCGCGCCCATGATATTGCGGACTACCCGTGAGAAAGTAGGTCAGCGCCAGACTCCCCTTACCAAACCAACGCCCCGCAAGGGGCGTTGACGTTTCTGGCGCTGGTAGAATCGCCACCCATGAAAACCACGTTTCTCGATTTCGAGCAGCCGATCGCCGAACTTGAAGGCAAGATCGAACAGTTGCGCTTTGTTCAGGACGACTCGGCGGTAGATATTTCCGAGGAGATCAGTCGACTGGAGACCAAGAGCCAGGGGCTGACCAAGGACATCTATGCCAAGCTGACGCCCTGGCAGATTGCCCAGGTGGCACGCCATCCGCAGCGCCCCTATACGCTCGATTACCTTGAGCGCATCTTTACCGATTTCGAGGAACTGCACGGGGACCGTGCCTTCGCCGACGACCATGCGATCGTCGGCGGTATCGCACGCTTCAACGGCCAGTCCTGCGTGGTGATTGGGCATCAGAAGGGCCGCGACACCAAGGAGAAGATCTTTCGCAACTTCGGCATGCCTCGTCCGGAGGGCTATCGCAAGGCGCTGCGGTTGATGAAACTCGCCGAGCGGTTCGGGATGCCGATCTTTACATTCATCGATACGCCGGGTGCCTATCCCGGAATCGACGCCGAGGAGCGCGGTCAATCGGAAGCAATCGGCCGCAACCTCTACGAGATGGCGCAACTGAAGGTGCCGATGATCACCACCATCATCGGCGAGGGTGGTTCGGGTGGCGCCCTGGCGATTGCGGTTGGCGACGCGCTGCTGATGCTTCAATACTCCACCTATTCGGTGATTTCACCCGAGGGATGCGCGTCAATTCTCTGGAAGAGCGCGGAAAAGGCTGCCGAAGCGGCAGAGACCATGGGCATCACGGCGGCGCGGCTGAAGGCCCTGGGTCTGGTGGATCGCGTAGTCAACGAACCGCTCGGTGGGGCACATCGAGATCATCGCGCCGTGGCGTTGGCTTTGAGGAAGGTCCTGCAGGACACTCTCAAGCAGGTTGCGACGCTGTCGCCAGCCGAACTTGTCGAACGCCGCTTCGAGCGTGTGATGGGCCATGGCCGGTTCAAGGAAGTCGCCGTTCACTGACGCTCCACCGTCGGCCGTCGCCGACTGCCTCGATCGGCACGTTCAGCCGGGGCAGAAGGTAGTCGTAGGGCTTTCCGGCGGCATTGACTCGGTGGTTCTACTGCACGCGGTTCGCGAGTCCGGACGCACGCCGTCTGCCTTTCATGTCCATCACGGACTCAGCCCATCCGCCGATGACTGGACTGAGTTCTGTCAGAAGCTTTGCGCGGCATGGCGGGTGGATCTCTCCGTGGAACGCGTGGCAGTAGAACGGGACAGCGCCGACGGGCTTGAAGCGGCCGCACGGCGAGCCCGTCATGACGCGTACGGGCGGGTCGCTGCCGACTGGTTGCTGTTGGCGCATCATCAGGGCGATCGCGCCGAAACCATGCTGTTCAACCTGCTCCGCGGCGCCGGCGTGCGCGGAGCAGGGGCATTGCGGGAATGCAACGGCCGCATCCTTCGTCCCTTGCTGGCGGTGAGCCGGACGGAGATTCGCGCCTACGCCGACGCCCATTCCTTGGGCTGGGTCGAGGACGAGAGCAATTGCGACACGCGGTTTTCGCGCAATTTCCTCAGACATCGAGTGCTTCCCCTGATTGAGGAGCGCTTCCCCGCCGCTGCCACGCGGCTGGCCGGTGCCGCGAACCATTTTGCCGAGGCCGCCGATCTTCTCGACGAACTCGCACAGATGGATATGGCAACCCGGGCGCCGCAATTTCCGGTCGACATCGATTTGCTGGCCAAGCTTCCCGAACCGCGTGCCCGCAATGTGCTGCGCTTCCTGTTATCGCACGCCGGCGTTGGGATTCCCAGCGAGGATCGCCTGGTCGAGGCACTGCGGCAGTGCCTGAGTGCAGCACCGGACCGGCACCCTGAGATCACTTTCGGCAGATGGATTCTTCGGCGCCGGGCGGGAAGAATCTTCCTGGAGGGGGCCTAAGCTTTCCTCAACCCGTCTGGCCGCCGGCCAGCAACTGTGCGAGTTCGACGGCCGACTTGACGTTCATCTTTTCGAATATGCGCGCCCGATGGACTTCGACGGTGCGCATCGCAATGTTCAGCTCGGCCGCGATGACCTTGTTGTATTTGCCGGCGAGGATGCGATCCATGACTTCGCGCTCCCGGCTGGTGAGGGACTGGAGCTGCGCCTCCGCGGAGGCCATCGAGGCCGTCTGCTGCCGGCGTTGTTGGTCGAACTCAAGGGCTGCGATCACGCGATCGGCGAGCTCATTGTCGTTGAATGGCTTCTCGATGAAATCGTAGGCACCGTCCTTGATTGACCGTACCGCCTGCGGCACATCACCGTGTCCGGTCAGGAAGATCGCCGGCATGCGGCACCCCCGGGACTTCAGGCGTTCAAACAGTTCCGGTCCACTCATGGCGAGCATGCGGACATCGAGGACCAGACAGCCGCGCATGTCGTCGTTGTAGTCGGCAAGGAAGGCCTCGGCTGAAGGCCAGGCGCGAGCTTTGACGCCGCGCGAGTGCAGCAGCCAGACAAGCGCGTCGCGAATGGCTTCGTCGTCGTCAACCAGATGAGTGATGTTCATGTTCTGCCGGCGGGCAACAGCACATGGAAAATGCTACCACCATCCGGGTTCGGCTCGTACCAAAGTCTGCCGCGGTGAGCTTCGACCACCGATCGACAGATGTTCAGGCCCATGCCCATGCCTTCCGGCTTGGTCGTGAAGAATGGCTCGAAGAGTCGTCCGGCGATTTCCGGGGTGATGCCGGCGCCGGTATCGGCGATCTGGATCTCAACTTGGCTATCAGCGTCGGCCACCGAAAGCGTGATCCTTCGTCGTTCCAGGGGGGTATCGCGCAGGGCTTCCATGGCGTTGCGGATCAGGTTCAGAAACACCTGGCCGAGGAGAACGCGATCACCTTCGATCGGCAGCGACGATCTGAATTCCCGCAGCAGATGGATGCCGCTGCGGCGGATATCGCCCTCGACCAGGGCAATGGTTTCTTCGAGCAGACCGGCGATGTTGCACGGTTCGGACTTGGGTTCGGATCGACGGACGAATTCGTAGATGCGACGAATGATGCGACCCGCGCGCTGGGCTTGCTCTGTACTCTTGATCAGCGCTGCCTCGATGCCGCTGATGTCTGTGGCGCCGGAGGTCAGTTGGTTCAGGCATCCGGCGTTGTAGCTGGCAATGGCGGCGAGCGGCTGATTGAGTTCATGAGCCAGGCTCGAAGCCATTTCACCCATGGTGACCAGGCGGGCCGTGGCCTGCAGGCGTTCCTGCTGTTGGCGGGCGAGTTCGTCCGCCAGTTTCTGATCGGAGATATCAATTACTGAACTCATCCATCCGGTCTGCCGACCGTCGGCATCGATCAGCGGGGCTTCATGGATCAGCACCGGGAAGATCTCGCCGCTGCGACGCTTGAGGTGAATCTCGAAGCCTCGATCGGGCCCGTCGCCGGCAAGGATGCGGTCATGCAGGGCGCGCGTGGTGTCGATTTCTTCATCCACCCAATAGGGCATGGGGGGCGAGCGGCCGACCAGTTCCTCGGCCGTCCAGCCCACCATGACGCAGAAGGCCGGATTCACATAGGTGATCCGCCCCTCGAGATCGCGGGCTCGCAATCCCGTTTGCAGGGAGTCGCCCATTGCCTGCCGGAACGCGTGTTCTTCGCGCAGTGCCTGCTCGGCGGCGAGTCTGCGGTGCACATGCCGTCGCAGCGCCCATAGACTCCAGAGAAGAACCAGGGCCAGGAAGACCAGTGCGGCGGAGAGCAGGCGACCGGCGAGCGGAGCCGGCGATCGGTAGGGGGTCGCCTTCAGCGAGAGCCCCCGTCCGGGCGGATCGAAGGCAAGTTGGTAACCTCCTTCGGCGGCGGGTGCCTCCACCTTCGAGCGGCTCGCCATGACCTTGCCCTCGGTGTCGATGACGACGATTCGGTAGCGTTCGGCCAGCCACCACGGGATGGATTCATCAAGCGTTCGGCGCAAGGAGTAGGAGCCGACGACGAAGCCGGCCGTTCGACCTTGCTGAAACAACGGAACGTAGACGTCAAATCCCCAATCGCCGTTGCTTTGGGGATATGCACTGCCGTAGACCGGTCTACCGACGGAGCGAGCAAGCGTCAGGGTCTGTTCGTCGGCTGGAATCCGTGGTGAGGCCGGGAGTAGGAAACGGACCGTACCCGTTTCGTCCAGCCTGCGAACCTGGCGCAGGCCGGTCTGGTTGTCGACGAGAACCCTGGCGTGCGATTCGAAGGCGGCGGCATCGGCGGCCTGAAGGGGGCCGATCTGACCGAGCAACTCTTCGTTGTGCGTCAATTGGAAGTGTAGGGTCTGCTCCAGCCAGAGCATGTCGCTGATCAGGGTCGCGCGCTGCTCCTCGGTATCGGCTTTTTGGGACAACCACAGGAGGGCCGCCACTGCGGCAATGAAAAGCACAAAGGACAACCGGGGCAACAGCCAGAACCAGCCGCTGGTTCGGGTGTCGAGCGGTACCGGAGAGTTCGCCATGGGGCGATGGTAACCCGAGTGGCTGCCAAGGTCAGCCACGCCGGCAGAAATGCCCGGCATCTCTCGATGGGCTATGGCTTTGTGGATATCCACAATGGCGAATGAGCGATTTGGCGAGGAAAATCGTCGCCACGCCGGAAGAACGGCATCTTCGAAGGAGGGGACACATATGAAAATCAAGCATCTCGTGGTGGGTATTGCCGCCGCGGCTTTCGCGTTGTTTGCGTCTGCCCAACAGCCCATCGTCATCAAGTTCAGCCATGTGGTCGCCGTCGACACGCCGAAAGGCAAGGCTGCCGACTTCTTTGCCAAGAAGGCGGCTGAGTTGACCAAAGGCAGGGTCAAGGTCGAGGTCTATCCGAACAGCCAGTTGTACAAGGACAAGGAAGAAATGGAGGCGCTCCAATTGGGTGCCGTGCAGATGTTGGCGCCCGCACTGTCGAAGTTCGGTCCGCTCGGTGTCAAGGAATTTGAGGTTTTTGACTTGCCTTACATCTTCGATAGCTACGACGATCTGCGCAAGGTGACCCTCGGGCCGGTCGGCAAGCAGCTCTTCGCCAAGCTTGAGCCCAAGGGCATCAGGGGGCTGGCGTACTGGGATAATGGCTTCAAGGCCTTCTCGGCCAATAAGCCGCTGAAGACGCCGGCCGATTTCAAGGGACTCAAGCTGCGCATCCAGTCGTCGAAGGTGCTCGACGAGGAAATCCGTGCTCTTGGTGGTATTCCGCAGGTGATGGCGTTCTCAGAGGTCTATAACGCCCTGATGACCGGCGTCGTCGACGGCACCGAGAATCCGATGTCCAACTTCTACACCCAGAAGATGTACGAGGTGCAGAAACACCTGTCTCTCACCAACCATGGCTACCTGGGCTACGCCGTGATCGTCAACAGGAAGTTCTGGGACGGTCTGCCGGCGGATGTCCGCGGCCAGTTGGAATCGGCAATGGAGCAAGCCACGCGTTATGCCAACCAGATCGCCCAAGTGGAAAATGACCTGGCATTGGAGGCGGTGAAGAAGAGCGGCAAGACGCAGGTTTACACGCCGACCAAGGAAGAGAAGGCAGCCCTCAGAAAGGCGCTCATGCCCGTCCACAAGACGATGGAAAGCCGGATCGGCAAGGACATCATCCAGTCCGTATATAAGGACGTTGGTTTTACCGCCAACTAAGAACCAGTCTGTCCGCCGTCGCCGCGCGACGGCGGATTCCCGCAGGGAGAATTCACTGTGAGATTCCTTGACCATATCGAGGAATGGTTCATCACCTTCCTCATCGCTGCGGCGACGTTGATCATCTTCGTCTCGGTGGCTCACCGTTACGCTGCCGGTCTGGCCATTCCTGGTGTACAGGACTGGCTGCTGTCGCTCAACTTCGGTTGGACGCAGGAACTGTGCATCATCATGTTCGTCTGGATGGCGAAGTTCGGCGCCGCGTATGGCGTCCGAACAGGAATACACGTCGGCGTCGATGTGCTGATCAATCGCCTGGCGGCGGATACTCGCGGCAAGTTCATCGTCTTCGGCCTGTCGGCGGGCGCTCTGTTTACCGGCGTCGTTGCAACGCTCGGCGCCAACTTCGTCTGGGAGAACGGCATGCATCATGCCGTGTTCAGCGCCTTCGGCCTTGACTTTGGCGATGTGCCCGAAGGACCGACTACGCCGGATCTCGAATGGCCGACCTGGATTGTGTATTCGGCGATTCCACTCGGCTCCAGTTTGATGTGCTTCCGCTTTCTGCAGGTGATGGTGTCGTTCTTGCGCACGGGAGAGCTGCCGCACCACGATCACGGACATGTCGATGGCATCGACGAGGAGGCGGTTCCGGTCGATGTCGATCCGTACGGCATGAATGACAACCTGCACATGCACGACCTCAAGAGTGAGATGCTTGGGGAACGGCGTAGCGGCGGCGATCGACGGCAATCCGGCTCGGTCGTCGAGGTTGACCGGCGCGCTGGAGAGCGCCGGCACACGGACCCGAATGGAGGTGACCAGCCATGACTGCGCTCGTCATCTTCGGCGTGCTGACGGTTCTGATGTTGACCGGCATGCCCATTTCCATATCGCTCGGCCTAACCGTTCTGACCTTCCTGTTCACCATGACGCAGGTGCCGCTTGAGTCGGTAGCACTGAAACTCTTCACCGGCATCGAGAAGTTCGAGATCATGGCGATTCCGTTCTTCATTCTGGCCGGTAACTTTCTCACTCACGGCGGCGTGGCTAGGCGGATGATCGCTTTCGCCACGGCCATGGTCGGCCATTGGCACGGCGGTCTGGGGCTGGCAGGCGTCGTGGCCTGCGCGTTGTTCGCCGCTGTTTCCGGTTCGTCGCCGGCAACCGTGGTTGCGATCGGTTCCATCCTGCTGCCGGCGATGGTCAAGGCTGGGTTTCCAAAGCGCTTTGGCGCTGGAGTTATCACGACCTCCGGCGCGCTCGGCATCCTGATTCCACCGTCCATCGTCATGGTGATGTACTCGGTCGCCACAAATACTTCGGTGGGGGCACTGTTCATGGCGGGTGTCGTGCCAGGTCTCGTACTTGCAACGATGCTCGGCATGATCACCTGGTATCGCGCGCGGAAGTTCGATTATCCGCGTCAGGCCAAGGTAAGTTGGCGGAACAGGTGGCGAGCGTTCCGCGAGGCGATTTGGGGACTGTTGCTCATCTTCGTCGTCATGGGGGGCATCTACACCGGCATCTTCACGCCGACCGAGGCGGCTGCCATGAGTGCGGTCTATGCGTTCTTCGTTGCGGTCTTCGTTTATCGGGACATGCGCCTTAAGGACGTATCCAAGGTGCTGCTCAACTCGGCCAACATGTCCGCGATGCTGCTCTACATCATCACCAACGCCGTGATGTTCTCGTTCATATTGACCAACGAGAACATTCCGCAACATTTGGCCGAATGGATGCTCGCCAAGGGATTGGGGCAGGTAGCCTTCCTGCTGGCGGTGAACGTCCTCTTGCTGCTGGCCGGCAACTTCATGGAGCCGTCTTCCATCGTCCTGATCTTCGCTCCTATCCTCTTCCCTGTGGCAGTGGTGCTCGGCATCGATCCGGTGCATTTCGGCATTCTGATGACGGTGAATATGGAAGTCGGGCTCTGCCACCCGCCCGTCGGACTCAACCTCTACGTTGCCTCGGGAATCACCAAGATGGGTATTACCGAGCTCACGATAGCCGTCTGGCCCTGGTTACTGACCATGCTGGTGTTTCTGCTACTGGTCACGTATTGGCCGGCAATGTCGCTGTGGTTTCCTCGCACCCTCGGCATGATGTCCTGACGGCTGGCGCATCGCTCAACCCCGGGCCCGGTTTCCACCGGGCCTTTTTCGTCCACCGGCCGTTAGCCGAAGCCGAAATCTGCGATAAAATAGTCAGTTACAAAATTTCGCTCAACCCTTGTTGGAGATTCAAATGGCTGTCGAACGTACCCTGTCGATCATAAAACCCGATGCCGTCGCCAAGAACGTGATCGGCAAGATCTATTCCCGCTTCGAGACCAATGGCCTGAAGGTCATCGCCGCGCGCATGGCTTGGCTGTCCAAGCGGGAAGCCGGCGGCTTCTACGCCGTGCATAAGGAGCGCCCCTTCTACAAGGATCTGGTCAAGTTCATGACCTCCGGTCCGGTGATGATCCAGGTGCTCGAAGGCGAAGATGCCATCACCAAGAACCGGGACCTGATGGGCGCCACCGATCCGAAAAAGGCCGAGAAGGGCACCATCCGTGCCGATTTTGCCGAGAGCATCGACGCTAATGCCGTTCACGGTTCCGACGGTCCCGAGACCGCGAAGGTCGAAGTCGCCTATTTCTTCCCGGAGTTGAACGTTTACTCGGGTCGCTGATCGATAGTTCGATGACGATCAATCTGCTTGATTTCGACGTTGAAGGCCTTGCAGGCTGGTTTGCTCAGATGGGCGAGAAGCCCTTCCGAGCCCGGCAGGTGCTGCGCTGGATGCACCGCGCCGGCTGCGACGATTTCGAGCAAATGACCGACGTGGCCAAGAGCCTGCGGGTGATGCTGGCGCAGGACGCGGAAATTCGTGGCCCGCAGCCGATCGGCGATGCGATCGCCGACGACGGCACGCGCAAGTGGCTGCTCGATGTCGGCCAGGGCAATGCGGTGGAAACGGTGTTCATACCGGAAGCCCATCGCGGCACCCTGTGCGTCTCGACGCAGGTGGGCTGTGCTCTCAACTGCGCCTTCTGCTCCACCGGCAAGCAGGGCTTCAATCGCAACCTGACGACGGCCGAAATCATCGGCCAGCTCTGGCATGCCAATCGGGCCCTGGGTGCCGTGAAACTGCCCGGCGCAGCCGACGAAGGCGAGCGCGTGGTCAGCAACGTCGTGTTGATGGGCATGGGCGAGCCATTGGCAAATTTCGATGCCGTGGTGGCAGCGTTGAAGCTGATGCTCGACGACAACGCCTATGGACTGTCGAGGCGGCGCGTAACGGTGTCCACCGCCGGTATCGTGCCGGCGATGGATCGCTTGCGTCAGGAAGCGCCGGTGGCACTGGCGGTATCGCTGCATGCGCCCGACGACGGCCTGCGCGACCGACTGGTGCCGCTCAATCGAAAGTATCCGTTGAAGACGCTGATGGCGGCCTGCAAGCGTTATCTCGAAGATGCGCCGCGGGATTTCATCACCTTCGAGTACGTGCTTCTCGAGGGCGTCAACGACAGCGATGCCCATGCCCATGCGCTCCTGCGCCTGGTGCGCGACGTGCCGAGCAAGTTCAACCTCATTCCGTTCAATCCCTTTCCAAATTCCGGCTTCCGGCGTTCCCGGCCGGAGCGCGTCCGGCGCTTTCAGGAAATCCTGCTTGGCGCCGGTACTGTCGCCACGGTACGCAGGGTCCGAGGCGACGATATCGATGCGGCCTGCGGCCAGTTGGCCGGTCAGGTGAACGACAAGACCAAGCGTACGGTCGTGTTAATGCGGACTGCAGAACACAAATCCCGAGTGGAGGCAGCGTCATGAGAATCTGGGCTGGAATCCTTGCGTTGCCGATGCTGTTCGGATGCGTCACCAACCCGCCGGGCAAAGAGTCTTCCATGCAGGAGCCGGTATCGCAGCAGGTGGCGGTCGGCGACATCCGTCAGCGGGCCAAGGCTCATGTCGAACTGGGCATGGAGTATCTGATGAACGGGCGGATGAGTGTGGCCCTGGACGAGGCCCGTAACGCGATTGAATCCGATTCGTCCTACCCGTTGGGTTACAACTTGCTGGCGCTCGTGCAGATGTACCTGAAAGAGAATCAGGGCGCCGAAGAGAACTTCCATCGGGCGCTCGGCCTTGCGCCGGGGGATCCCGAGATCAACAACAACTACGGTTGGTTTCTTTGCCAGACCGAACGCGAGCAACAGTCGATCCCCTATTTCGTCGCCGCCAGCAATGTGCAACTCTATTCGACTCCGACCAAGCCTCTGACCAACGCCGGCATCTGTTCGCTGGCGATGAAGGATGACAAGGGTGCCGAGAGCTTCCTTCTCAAGGCGCTGCGCGTCGACCCGACGAACGCCGATGCCCAGTTCCTGGTTGCGGATATCTGCTATCGCGCCGGGCGATTGGAAGAAGCCCGGGCGCGCCTCGATGATGTTCACCGGCGGCGCGATCCTTCGGCGCAGACCGCCTGGCTCGGGCTGCGCATTGCGCGCAAGCTGGGCGACCGCGAAACCGAGAATCGATATGCCGGAGAGATTCGGCGTCAGTTTCAGAATAGCGGCGAGTACCGCTTGATGATGCAGGGGCAGTTCGAGTGAATGAACCAGTGAGCGAGCTTCCCGAATCCACCGAGGAACCGGCCAAGGCTGCGCGCATCGGGTTTCTGCTGCGCAAGGCCCGCGAAGTACGCGGCCTTACCGTGGCCGATGTCGTCGCGGCACTGAAGTACAGCCCGCGTCAGATCGAGGCATTGGAATCCGACGAGATGCAGTTGCTGCCGGGCAACGTGTTCATGCGCGGCATCGTGCGCAGCTATGCGCGTTTTCTCAAGCTCGATCCCGCCCCGCTGTTGGCGTTGCTGGAGGCGGAAGTTCCCGTGACTCCACCGGACGTCAGACCGCCCGAGGATATGGGCATTGCCATGCCAAGAACCGAGGGGCGGCAGATCACCGGCTTGATGGCGGCGTTGATCCTGGTGGGGATCGTTGCCGCCGCTGCCGGCGTATGGCATTTCCTCGCGCCGGCACCGCGACCGGTGGCGGCAACTGCGGAGCAGGCCGTTGTCGAGGTGCCGGCGCCGGCCGCAGCAATCGATCAACCGGCTGCCGCCGGCGCGATGGAGCCGATGTCGTCCGTGCAAGTTCTGGCCCCTGCGAGCACGCGAACACCGGTGCTTGTCCCGGTGGTTCCGCCCGAATTGACGCCGGCACCGACTGATGCTGCGGAGACTGCAAGGGTGCCTTCAACGGAGACGACCCGACCGATTCCGGCCGGAGCGGGCAAACAGTTGATTTTCGATTTTCGCGGCTCCTCCTGGGTGGAAGTCAAGGATGCCAGCCAGCGCGTCATCTTCACGGGGCAGTATGCCGGCGGCACACGCCAGGTGGCACTGGGTCAGCCGCCGTTCCAGATCGTGATCGGCAACGCTCCCACGGTCGATTTGAAGTACGAAGGCCACAGCGTTGACCTGAAACCCTACATTCGTGCCGACGTTGCCAGGCTGACCCTCGAGTGATGGCCGCCAGCATTGCAGATTCGACAGGCGGTCCGCCGCGCCGGGTCGCGCGCCGGGTGATGGTCGGCAAGGTCGGCATCGGCGCCCGACTGCCGGTCGTCGTCCAGTCGATGACCAATACCGATAGCGCTGACGCGAACGCCACCGCGACTCAGGTTGCCGAACTGGCGCGGGCGGGTTCCGAGATCGTCCGTCTGACCGTCAATACCCGCGAGGCGGCCAATGCCGTACCGGCGATCCGCGAGCGTCTCCTGGCAATGGACGTCGACGTGCCCCTGGTCGGCGATTTCCACTTCAACGGCCACAAGTTGCTGACCGAGGTTCCTGCCTGCGCTCAGGCGCTGGACAAGCTGCGTATCAATCCCGGCAATGTCGGCAAGGGAGCCCGCCGCGACGAACAGTTTGGCCAGTTGATCGAAATCGCCGCCAGGCATCAAAAGCCGGTACGCATCGGCGTCAATTGGGGCAGTCTCGATCAGGAGTTGCTGGCCCGTGTCATGGATGAGAACGCCACACGTCGCCAGCCCAAGGATGCCGTTGGCATCATGCGCGAGGCGATGGTGGCGTCTGCGCTCGAGTCGGCGACCAAGGCGGAAGAGTTGGGCCTGCCCGGCGACATGATCGTGCTCTCGTGCAAAGTCTCCGGCGTGCAGGACCTGATCGCGATCTACCGCGAGCTGGCACAACGCTGCGACTATCCGCTGCACCTGGGCTTGACCGAGGCCGGCATGGGCAGCAAGGGCATCGTCGCTTCGGCAGCGGCCATGGCGGTGCTTCTCCAGGAAGGAATCGGCGACACCATTCGCGTGTCGCTGACGCCAGAACCCAAGGGTGACCGGACCCGCGAGGTCGTCGTGGCGCAGGAACTGCTTCAGACCATGGGTCTGCGTGCCTTCGTTCCCCTGGTGGCCGCCTGTCCCGGCTGCGGCCGCACGACCAGCACGGTGTTCCAGGAACTGGCGCAGGACATCCAGAGCTATGTGCGCGAGCGGATGCCGGAATGGAAAATGCAGCGGATGGGGGTCGAGAACATGACCCTGGCGGTCATGGGTTGCGTCGTCAATGGTCCGGGCGAGAGCAAGCACGCCAGCATAGGCATTTCCCTCCCCGGTACCGGGGAGGAACCGGTGGCGCCCGTCTATGTCGATGGCGAGCGCGTCACCACCTTGCGCGGCGACGGCATCGCCGAAGACTTCAAGCAAATCGTCGAGGCTTACGTGGCGCGGGAATATCCGCCGCGCACTGAACGACAATGAGCCAGACTCTTCAAGCCATCCGTGGGATGAACGACATCCTGCCGGACGAAGCCGAACTGTGGGAACAGTTCGAGGAATTGGCGCGCGACTGGCTGCGCGCCTACGGCTACCGGCCGATCCGCATGCCCATGGTCGAGCCGACGCCGCTGTTCGCACGCGCCATCGGCGAAGTGACCGACATCGTCGAGAAGGAGATGTATTCCTTCACCGACAGCCTCAACGGCGAACAACTGACGTTGCGGCCGGAAGGCACGGCGTCCTGCGTGCGGGCCGTGCTCCAACACAATCTCCTCTACGAGGGGCCGCGCCGTCTCTGGTATATCGGCCCCATGTTCCGCCACGAGCGGCCCCAGAAGGGGCGCTATCGGCAGTTCCACCAGATCGGCGTCGAGGCGATGGGCTATGTTGGTCCCGATATCGATGCCGAACAGATTCTCATGTGCGCGCGCCTGTGGGATGATCTCAGCCTGACCGGCATCAAGCTCGAAATCAATTCGCTTGGTCAGCCCGAGGAGCGTGCGCGGCACCGCGCCGAATTGATCAGCTACTTCGAGAAGCACCGGGACCGGCTCGATGGCGAGGCCCAGCGGCGCCTGCATACCAATCCGCTGCGCATCCTCGACACCAAGAACCCGGACATGCAGGCGCTGGTCGAAGGTGCGCCCAAGCTGATGGACTATCTCGGCGAAGATTCGCTCAAGCACTTCGACGGCGTCCAGGGACTCTTGAAGGATGCCGGTCTGCCCTGCCGGATCAATCCAAGGCTGGTGCGGGGGCTGGACTATTACAATCTCACCGTGTTTGAATGGGTCACCGACCAACTGGGCGCGCAGGGCACCGTCTGCGCCGGTGGCCGCTACGATGGCCTGGTTGGCCAGCTCGGCGGCAAGCCGGCGCCCGCCTGCGGTTTCGCCATGGGCGTGGAGCGGCTGTTGGCGCTATGGGCCGACCAGGGCAACCGGCTGGAGAAGGTAGCGCCCGACGTCTATGTCGTGCATCAGGGTGAGGCGGCGGGGCGCTACGCGTTCAGGGTGGCCGAGCATCTGCGTGACGTCGGACTCAGCGTCCAGTTGCATTGCGGCGGCGGCAGCTTCAAGTCCCAGATGAAGCGTGCCGACGCCTCGGGTGCCACGCTCGCCGCCGTCATCGGCGACGACGAGGCGAAGGCGAATGAAGTGAGCGTCAAGCCTTTGCGCGAAGCCGCCGAGCAGCGGCGGGTCGCGTTCGATCAACTTGCCGAGATGGTCGGCGAATGGATACTGGGTACGGAAGACGAAAATGGCAGCCTATGATCTGGAAGAACAGGAACAGCTCGACGAGCTGAAGACCTGGTGGAAGATGTACGGCAACACGGTTACCGCCGTGGTGGTTATCGCGTCCATCGCGTTTGTCGGGTGGGTGGCCTGGAACAGGTGGCAGGCTAGCCAGGCAGACCAGGCATCTGCGCTCTACATCGCGGTCCAGGAGTCGGTTGCCAAGGGGGATGCCAAGCGGTCGCGCGAGATTGCCGGCGAGCTGATCGACAAGTTCTCGGCCACCGCCTATGCCGGCATGGCGGCATTGTTGTCGGCCAAGGCGCAGACCGAAGGCGGCGACATGAAGACGGCGCAGGTGCAACTGACCTGGGCAGCGGAGAACGCCAAGGACGATGGCATTCGCGATCTCGCCCGCCTGCGGCTCGCCGCCATCCTGCTCGATCAGAAGGCCTATGACGAGGCACTCAAGGAAGTGGCGGCGGAGCCGGCGGCACAGTTGGCTCCCCGTTTCAACGAAATGAAGGGCGACATTCTCGCCGCGCAGGGCAAGACCGCAGAGGCGATCAGCGCTTATGAGACGGCGCTGGCGAAGCTCGACGCGGCGATCAAGGACAGCGGCTCCGCGGCTGCGGCGCGCGGCGCCTACAGAGAAGTGCTCCAGACCAAACGGGACTCGCTGGGAGGGAACAAATAATGGCGATGCCGAGATACTTGTTGGCGCTGGTGGCGGCATCGGTCGCGCTTGGCGCCTGTTCGACCATCTCCGAGACCGCGAGCAAACTCAATCCGTTTTCGTCGTCCTCGCCCAAGGTCAAGGCGGCGGAACTGACGCCCATCCAGGCGACGGCTGACCTGCACGTGCAGTGGCAGGCGGGTCTTGGCGCTGCCGGCGATTTCGTGTTCACTCCGGCCGTTGTCGGAGACAGCGTTTACGCCGCCGGCCGCGACGGCACGCTGGCCCGTTTCGATGGTGGCCGCCAGGTCTGGCGCGTCTCCGTCGGTCAGACGCTGTCGGGCGGTGTCGGCGCGGATGCCAAACTGGTTGCCGTCGGCACGCCCAAGGGTGAAGTGCTCACCTTCGATGCCGCCACTGGCAATGCCGGCTGGAAGGCGCGAGTCAGCTCCGAGGTTTTGGCGGCGCCGGCAGTCAGCGAAGGATTGGTCGTCGTTCGTTCCGGCGATTCCCGGCTGTTCGGATTCGAGGCTGGCGATGGCAAGCGGCGCTGGGTGTATCAGCGCAGTACGCCAACGCTCAGCCTGCGTACGAACGTCGGCGTCCTGCTGGCAGAACAGGTGGTGGTCGCCGGCTATCCCGGCGGCAAGCTGGTGGCTGTCAGCGCCAAGAACGGCGCGCCCATATGGGAGGTGACCGTCGCCTTGCCGAAGGGTTCGACGGAACTGGAACGGGTTGCCGACGTGACCAGTCCGCCCGTCGTCGATGGCCGCCAGATCTGTGCCGCGGCCTTCCAGGGGCGCGTCAGTTGTTTCGACATCAGTTCCGGCAACATGCTTTGGGGGCGCGACCTCTCCAGCAGTGCCGGCCTCGACATGGACAAGCGCCACGTCTATGTCACCGATGACAAAGGCACGGTGTACGCCTTCGACCGCGATACCGGCGCCAGCGTCTGGAAGCAGGACAAGCTGTCGATGCGAAGCGTGTCGAGACCCCTCGCGCTCGGCCGCTATGTCGTGGTTGCCGACTACCAGGGTTTCGTGCACCTGCTCAATCGCGATGACGGCGCCTTTGCTGCCCGCCAGGCGACCGACGGCAGCGCCGTGGTTGCCGACCCGCAGCCCTTGTCGCGCGGCGTGCTGGTGCAAACCCGGAATGGCGGTGTCTTTGCGCTGACCGGCGAATAGCCGTCGATGAAGCCGACGCTTGTGCTGGTGGGCCGGCCCAACGTCGGCAAGAGTACGCTGTTCAACCGGCTGACCAAGTCGCGCGATGCCTTGGTCGCCGATATGCCCGGCCTGACCCGCGATCGCCACTACGGCCACGGTCGCCTGGGCAACAGGCCTTTCCTGGTGGTCGACACCGGCGGCTTCGAGCCCAACGCCCGCGAGGGCATTGTGCAGGAAATGGCCAAACAGGCCGAAGCCGCTATCGCCGAAGCCGACGTACTGCTGTTCATGGTCGACGGCCGGACCGGGCTGGCGCCACAGGACCTGGCCATCGCCGATCTGCTCAGGCGTAGCGGCCGCCCATTGCATCTGGTCGTGAACAAGGCCGAAGGCATGGACCGGGCGGTGGTCGGGGCAGAGTTCTACGAGCTCGGCTGCGGCGAACCACGCGTGATTTCGTCCGCCCATGGCGACGGCGTGCGCGAACTTCTCGATCTGGCGCTGGAGCCTTTCGCTGTTGCCGAGGAAGGCGAGGAGGAGCGTGGGCCACGGGTTGCCATCGCCGGCCGTCCGAATGTCGGCAAGAGCACCCTGATCAACGCCCTGCTCGGCGAAGAGCGCATGATCGCCTTCGACATGCCCGGCACCACGCGCGATGCCATCGAGGTGCCGTTCGAAAAGAACGGCCGCCGCTATACCCTGATCGACACGGCCGGCTTGCGGCGCAAGGGGCGGGTATTCGAGGCGATCGAGAAGTTCTCGGTCATCAAGACGCTGCAGGCGGTCGAGGAGGCCAATGTCGTCGTGCTGATGCTCGATGCCAGCCAGGACATCTCCGATCAGGATGCCCATATCGCCGGCTTCTGCATCGAGGCAGGCCGTGCCTTGGTGTTGGCGGTGAACAAGTGGGACGCGGTCGACGACTACCGTCGCGAACGCGTCAAACAGGAGATCGCCCGCAAGCTCAACTTCCTCGGCTTCGCGCGCATCCACTACATTTCGGCCTTGGCAGGCCAGGGCATTGCCGGTGTGCTCGCCTCGGTGGACAAGGCCTACGCCGCCGCGACGACCAAACTCTCCACGCCCAAGCTCACCCGCGTGCTGCAACTCGCTGTCCAAAAGCAGCAACCGCCGCGCCACGGCCTCTCCCGGCCGAAGCTGCGCTACGCGCATCAGGGCGGCACCAATCCGCCGATTATCGTCATCCACGGCACTGCACTCGACCATGTGCCGGATTCCTACACTCGCTACCTGGAGAAAGTCTTTCTGGAGGCGTTCAGGTTGCAGGGAACGCCGTTGCGAATCCAGTACAAGACGGCCAAGAATCCATACGCCGACAAGAACTAGCACCTTGCCTGCTGGCAAGCGAGCAAGAAATCGATTACATTAGTCTTCCGATAAGTAGAGCCGAGGGGCCACCATGAGCAACAAAGGGCAGATGCTACAAGACCCATTCCTGAACACACTGCGCCGCGAACACGTGCCGGTGTCGATTTATCTCGTCAACGGCATCAAATTGCAGGGGCAGGTCGAGTCTTTCGACCAATACGTCGTGCTGCTGAAGAACACCGTGACGCAGATGGTTTACAAGCACGCGATTTCCACTGTCGTGCCTGCGCGTCCGGTCAATTTCGCCCAGGAAAACGGCGGCGAGTGATCTCCGGCCATCCGGTGGAACGGGCTGATGTTTGAACGGCCCGCCACCGGCGAACGCGCGATCCTGGTCCAGCTTGACCTTGGCGAGGGCGACTTCGCCGAGCGTCTGGATGAATTCCGACTGTTGGTCACCAGCGCTGGGGCAGACCCGCTGGCGGTGGTTTCCGGCCGGCGCAAGAGTCCTGACCCCGCCACGTTTGCCGGCAAGGGCAAGGTCGAGGAAATCGCCACGACCGCGCGGCTTCACGATGCCGACTTGATCGTGTTCAATCACGAGTTGTCGCCGGGCCAGCAGCGCAACCTTGAGCGAAGCTTGGAGCGGCGTGTCGTCGACCGAAGCAGCCTGATCCTCGACATCTTTGCGCAGCGGGCGCGCAGCCACGAGGGCAAGCTACAGGTCGAACTCGCCCAGCTTCAGCATCTGGCAACGCGGCTGGTGCGCGGCTGGACTCACCTCGAGCGGCAGAAGGGCGGCATCGGCTTGCGCGGGCCGGGCGAGAAGCAGTTGGAAACAGACCGCCGCCTGTTGGGCAAGCGCGTGTCTGTCCTCAAGCTCAGGTTGAAAGATCTCGAGCGCCAGCGCAAGGTGCGCCGGCGTGCCCGTTCGAAGGGGGGCGTGCTTGCGGTTTCGCTGGTCGGATACACCAACGCCGGCAAGAGCACGCTGTTCAACGCGCTCACCAAAGCCGGCGCCTACACCGCCGACCAACTGTTCGCCACTCTGGATACCACGACGCGGCGGGTGTTCGTCGAAGGTGCCGGACAGATCGTGGTGTCCGATACCGTCGGCTTCATCCGCGATCTCCCTCACTCCCTGGTGGCCGCATTCCATGCCACGCTGGAAGAGACCGCGAAGGCGGATATCCTGCTCCATGTCGTCGATTCGGCCAGCCCGGATCGCGACCAGCAGATGGCCGCGGTCGCCGAGGTACTGGAAGAGATCGGCGCCGGTGACGTACCCCAGATCATCGTCTGGAACAAGATCGATGCCACTGGCGTCGAGCCGGGCGTCGAGCGGGATGACTGTGGTAATATTTGCCGCGTCCGCGTGAGCGCGCGTAGCGGGGCTGGCCTTGATCTGCTGCGTGCGGTGCTGGCCGAGACTGCCAGTCACCACGCTCTCAATCTGCGGCCTGAAGCCGCCTGATCCGACTGTCCATTGATTCGACCAAAATGATTGCAGGTATCCTGATGTCCCTTAACGACCACGGCTGGGGCAACAAGCCGGGCGGCGGGTCCGGTGGCCCTCCTGATCTCGAAGAACTCTGGCGCGATTTCAATCGTCGCCTGTCGGGACTGTTCGGCCGCAAGGGCGGCGGTGACGGTGGCGGCAGTGGCGGCAGGCTGCCGTCATTGAGCCCGCGCCAGTTTGGCGGCGGCATCGGTTTGCTGGCGATGCTGGTGGCGGTGATCTGGCTCGCCAGTGGCTTCTATATCGTCGATGCCAGTCAGCGAGGTTTGGTGCTCCAGTTCGGCAAGTTCAAGGAAACCACCGAGCCTGGTTTGCGCTGGCGTCTGCCGTGGCCGATTCAAAGCAACGAGATCGTCAATCTGACCGGGGTGCGCACGGTCGAAGTCGGCTATCGCGGATCGGAGAAGAGCAAGGTGCTGAAGGAAGCATTGATGCTGACGGATGACGAAAACATCGTCAGCGTGCAGTTTGCGGTCCAGTATCTGCTCAAGGATCCGAAGAACTACATCTTCAAGAATCGCAATCCTGATGATGCTGTTATCGGCGCCGCCGAGACGGCGATCCGCGAGGTCGTCGGCAAGAGCCGCATGGACTTCGTCCTTTATGAAGGGCGCGACGTCATTGCGGCCAATACGCAGAAACTCATCCAGGAAATCCTCGACCGCTACGAGACCGGCGTGCAGATACGCTCGGTGACCATGCAGAGCACGCAACCGCCCGAGCAGGTGCAGGCGGCCTTCGACGACGCCGTCAAGGCGGGCCAGGACCGCGAACGGCAGAAGAACGAGGGCCAGGCCTATGCCAACGACGTCATCCCGCGCGCGCGCGGCGCCGCCTCCCGTCTCATGCAGGAGGCAGACGGCTACAGGCAGCGCATGATCGCCACCGCCGAGGGCGACGCGTCGCGCTTCAAGCAGATACTGGTCGAATACAACAAGGCGCCGGAAGTGACCCGGCAGCGCTTGTACCTGGAGACGATCCAGCAGGTCTATTCGAGTACGAGCAAGATCATGATCGATGCCAAGGGGGGCGGCAACCTGCTGTATCTGCCGCTCGACAAGTTGATGCAGGCGGCCGGGACCCAGATCGCCGCTCCCGCTCCCGCCGCCATTGAGGCGCCGACGCCCGTGCGCCCGGCAGTGCCAGCGGTCTCCAACGAGGTGCCACCGCAGATGGAGAAGATGCCGACAGTGGATCAGGGTAGCGACTTCCGGTCGCGGTCGTCGTTGAACTCGCGCGAACGCGGGGAGCGCTGACATGGGCCGCAATCTTCCATTCATCGGCGCTTTCGTCATTGGCCTCCTGGTGGTGGCCGCCATGAGTCTCTTCACCGTCGATCAACGTCAGTACGCCATCGTCTTCCAACTCGGCGAGGTCAAGGAAGTCATCACCGAACCCGGACTCGCCTTCAAATGGCCGCTGATCCAGAACGTGCGCGTCTTCGACAGGCGGATTCTCACCCTCGAGTCGCAAGAGCCGGAGCGCTTCCTCACCGCCGAGAAGAAACCGGTGCTGGTCGATTCCTTCGTCAAGTGGCGTATCCATGACGTCAAGCAGTACTACATCTCCGTCAGCGGTGATGAGACGGTGGCCCGGACGCGGATGTCGCAGACCGTCAACTCAGGTCTGCGCGAGGAGTTCGGCAAGCGCACGGTGCATGACGTCGTCTCCGGTGCCCGCGACCAGATCATGGCCGATGTGCAGAAGAAGGCCGATGCCGACATGCGCGCGATTGGTGTCGAGATCATCGATGTTCGCCTGAAGCGTGTCGATCTACCGGCCGAGGTTTCCGAAGCGGTCTATAGACGGATGGAAACCGAGCGCAAGCGCGTAGCCAACGAGTTGCGCTCCCAGGGTGCCGCCGAGGCCGAAAAGATCAAGGCCGACGCCGATCGCCAGCGCGAGGTGATCGTAGCCGAAGCCTACCGCGATGCCCAGAAGATCAAGGGCGAAGGCGATGCCAAGGCGGCCGCGACTTATGCGCAGGCTTTCGGCCAGAACCCGGAGTTCTTCGCCTTCTACCGCAGCATGGACGCCTACCGCAATGTCTTCAGGAGCAAGAGCGACATCCTCGTGGTGGAGCCGAACTCGGAATTCTTCAAGTATCTGAAGAGCGCCGGCCGCGGCGGCAAGTAAGGACTGCGTCGTCATGCCGTCCGCCTTGCTGCTGGCGTTTGCGCTGATGCTGGTGATCGAGGGACTGCTGCCTTTCATGGCGCCCCGGATCTGGCGCGACACATTCCGTCGCGTCACCGAACTGAGCGACGGCCAGATCCGCTTCATCGGCCTGACCTCCATGCTGATCGGGCTTGTGCTCATGGCGGTGGTCAGCCAATGACGAACTGGCTGTTGCCCGAAGCCATCGAGGACTTGCTGCCGGAAGAGGCGCGGCACGTCGAGGCCCTGCGGCGCAAACTGCTCGATGAGTTCGAGCGCCACGGCTACCAACTGGTCGCGCCGCCGCTGCTCGAGTATGTCGAGTCGCTGCTGACCGGCAGCGGCCGCGATCTCGACCTGCGCACCTTCAAGCTCGTGGATCAGCTCTCCGGGCGCACCATGGGTGTGAGGGCCGACATCACGCCGCAGGTGGCGCGTATCGACGCGCACCTGCTGAACCGCAAGGGCGTGACGCGCCTGTGCTATTGCGGCAGCGTGCTGCACACGCTGCCGGCTGGCCTTATGGCTTCGCGCGAACCCTTGCAGATCGGTGCCGAACTGTACGGCCACGCCGGTCCGGAGGCCGACAGCGAGATCATCCGCCTGCTGGCGAGGGCGCTCGACCTGGCGGCGATCGCCGCCACCCGCATCGACCTCGGCCATGTCGGCCTGTTCCGTGCGCTTGCTTCGCAGACCGGATTGGCCGGCGCTGCCGAACAGGAAGTGTTTGCGGCCTTGCAGGCGAAAGACGTATCCACGCTGAAGGAATTGCTGGCTGCGGTTCCCGAGCCTGCCCGCTCGGCCCTGCTGGCTCTGCCGGAGTGCTATGGCGGCGCCGAAGTACTCGACGAGGCGGCGCGGCGACTGCCGGCGACGCCCGAGATCACGGCGGCATTGGCGACCCTGCGCCGACTGGCCGTCGATCTGGCCGGCCTGCCGAATGCGCCGGTCGGCTTCGATCTGGCCGACCTGCGCGGCTACCACTATCACAGCGGTGTGGTTTTCGCGGCCTATTGCGACGGGGCACCGGGCGCGCTGGCGCTGGGTGGCCGTTACGACAAGGTCGGCCAGTCGTTTGGCCGTGGGCGGCCGGCGACCGGATTTTCAATGGACTTGCGGGACTTGGCTCGGTTGGCGCAGCGCAGCGACGCGGCGGGCGCCATCCTGGCGCCCTGGCCCGAGGATGATGAATTGCATGCGGAAGTGGAGCGCCTGCGAGGCCGCGGCGAGACGGTCGTGCTGGCACTGCCGGGCCACGAGGGCAACTGGCGGGAGGCGGGCTGCGAGCGGCGACTGCTGCGGCGTGGCGCAGAATGGATCATCGAGACATTAGAGGAAGACTGAGCATGGCAAAGAACGTCGTGGTTATCGGCACCCAGTGGGGCGACGAAGGCAAGGGCAAGGTCGTCGACTGGCTGACCGACCACTCGCAAGGGGTGGTTCGCTTCCAGGGTGGCCACAATGCAGGCCATACGCTGGTCATCGGCGGCAAGAAGACCGTCCTGCACTTGGTGCCCTCGGGCATCCTGCGCGAGGGCGTGACCTGCTACATCGGCAACGGCGTGGTGCTCTCACCCGACGCGCTGATCCATGAACTCGACGAATTGAAAGGCGCCGGCGTGGATGCCGAAGCGCGCTTGAAGATCTCCGAAGCCTGCCCGCTGATCCTGCCCTATCACCAGGCGCTGGATGTGGCGCGCGAGGCGGCCAAGGGCGCGAAGAAGATCGGCACCACCGGCCGTGGTATCGGCCCGGCCTATGAGGACAAGGTCGCGCGCAGGGCGCTTCGAGTACAGGATCTGATGCGGCCCAAGCGTTTCGCCGAGAAGCTGGCCGAGGTCCTCGACTATCACAACTTCGTGCTGAAGAACTACCTCGGTGCCGAGGCGGTCGATTTCCAGAAGGTGCTCGATGGCGCCATGACTATCGCACCGCGTCTGACCAGAATGGTCGCCGATGTGCCGCGGGCGCTCTACGACGCCCACAAGGCCGGTGCCAACCTGCTGTTCGAAGGCGCCCAGGGTACGCTGCTCGACATCGACCACGGCACCTTCCCCTACGTGACGTCCTCCAACTGCGTGGCCGGAGCGGCGTCGGCCGGCTCGGGCGTCGGCCCCGGCATGCTGCATTACGTGCTGGGCATCACCAAGGCCTATACCACGCGCGTCGGCAGCGGTCCCTTCCCGACCGAACTCTATGACGCGGTGGACAAGCTCGATCCGGTCGGCAAGCACATGGCCACGCGCGGCCACGAATTCGGCGCCACCACGGGCCGCGCCCGCCGCTGCGGCTGGTTCGACGCCGCGGCGCTCAAGCGCTCGATCCAGATCAACGGCGTTTCCGGCCTGTGCGTGACCAAGCTCGACGTGCTCGACGGGCTCGAGGAAATGAAGATCTGCACCGGCTACCGGATCGACGGCCGCTTCTCCGACATCCTGCCGGTTGGCGCCGATGACCTGGAGCGCTGTGAACCGGTTTACGAATCCATGTCCGGCTGGTCGGACAGCACCGTCGGCGTCAAGACGCTGGAAGGGCTGCCGGCGGCGGCACGCGCCTACATCAAGCGCATGGAAGAGGTATGCGGCGTGCCGGTGGACATGATCTCGACCGGTCCCGATCGCGACGAGACCATCGTCCTGCGCCACCCATTCAAGTAATCCTAGAAACAGCAATTGCGCCGCCAAGGACGCAAAGGACACCAAGGAAAACAAGGCCTTTGATATCTGGGGGCCTTTACTTTCCCTGTGACACATGCATCGTCTCAAGATCGCCTTCCTTTGCGTCCTTGGCGTCCTTTGCGGTGAATGAACTGAGGTTTTGGGGGTAATAGGGCCCGGCGGCGCTATCGGTTCTTGAAAGCAGGCTTGCGTTTCTCGGCAAACGCGGCCATGCCTTCCTTCTGATCTTCGAGTGCGAAGGCGGCATGGAAAGTGCGGCGCTCGAACAGCAGCCCTTCGGCCAGCGATGACTCGAAGGCGCGGTTGACGGATTCCTTGATCATCATCACCACCGGCAGCGAGTAGCCGGCGATGGTCTGCGCGGCCGCGACGGCCTCGTCGAGCAGCTTGTCGGCGGGCACGATACGGGCGACCAGGCCGGCGCGTTCCGCTTCCTGGGCATCCATCATGCGCGCCGTCAGGCACAGGTCCATGGCCTTGGCCTTGCCGACAGCGCGCGGCAGCCTTTGCGTGCCGCCGGCGCCCGGCAGGATGCCGAGCTTGATCTCCGGCTGGCCGAACCTGGCGGTGTCGGCGGCGAAGATCATGTCGCACATCATCGCCAGTTCGCAGCCGCCGCCCAGGGCATAGCCGGCAACCGCGGCGATGACCGGCTTGCGGCAGGCTTTCACGCGCTCCCAGTTGCGGGTGATGTAGTCCGGCTTGTAGACGTCCATGTAGTTCCAGTCCTTCATCGCCGAAATGTCGGCGCCGGCGGCGAAAGCCTTCTCCGATCCCGTGATGACGATGCAGCCGATGTTTTCGTCCGCCTCGAATCCGGCAAGCGCCGAGCCCACTTCATCGACCAGCGCGTCGCAGAGCGCATTCAGTTGCTGGGGACGGTTGAGGGTGATCAGGCCGACGCGCCCGCGCGTTTCCGCAAGGATGAACTGGTAACTCATGAGAACTCCAGGATGATCAAGTGGAAGATCAAGGACGACGGATTCAAGGGTCCACGCCGTAACGGTTGGCAATGGCCATGAACTCGTCGAAGCGATTGATGAAAGCATCGACGATGTCAGGATCGAACTGTCGGCCGCGTTCGGCGATGATGATGTCGCGCGCTTCGATGAAGCTCATCGGCGCTTTGTAGACCCGCCGATTGATGAGGGCGTCGAAGACATCGGCCAGTGCCATCAGTCGGGCCGAAAGCGGGATCGCGTCGCCGGCCAGGCGATCGGGATAACCGTTACCGTCCCAGCGTTCATGATGATGGCGGGCGATGTCCTTGGCCAGGGCCAGGAATTCCACCGGGTGATCGGCGTCGCGTTCGGCCTGCTCGATGGCAACGGCGCCGAGTTCGGCGTGCGTCTTCATGATCTCCCATTCATCCGGCGTCAGTCTGCCGGGTTTGAGCAGGATGTTGTCCGGGATGCCGACCTTGCCGATGTCATGCAAGGGGGCCGACTTGACCAGGGTATGGATGATGCGGTCGCTGAGAACGCCGTCGAAGCGCGGATGATGGCGCAGGGCCTCGGCCAGGACCCGCACGTAGCCCTGGGTGCGGCGAATGTGGTTGCCGGTTTCCGGGTCGCGGGTTTCCGCCAGGTGAGCGAGGGCGTGGATGCTGACATCCTGGATCAACTGATTCTCGCTCATGCGCCGCGCCACCTCGGCCTCAAGGATGGCGTTCTCGTTCTTCAGCCAGTCGCGGGCCTTCTTGAGTTCAAGATGGATGTGAACCCGGGCCAGCACGATGGACGGACGCAGGGGCTTGGTGATGTAGTCGACTGCGCCGAGATCGAGGCCTCGCTCCTCGTCCTCGGTGCCATCCATGGCCGTGACGAATATGACCGGAATGTCGCTGCTGCGCGGCGACTGACGCAGCCGGTCGAGCACGGCGAACCCGTCCATGTCCGGCATCATGACATCGAGCAGGATCAGGTCCGGCTTGGGATCCGAGCCGACGATCTGAAGGGCGCGTCGGCCCGAGTTCGCTGCCCGCACCCGGTAGGTCGGCTGCAACAGTTCGCCAAGCACAGTCAGGTTCTCCGGCGTGTCGTCGACGATCAGGATCGTCTGCCGCGAGTCAGTGGCTGTCGTTTGCTGCTGCAAGTCCATGTCGGGGCTGCCTCCGATTGGATGAGGCATTGCATCTGCAAGAGATTCTGTTTGTTCGATTCTATATTGTCTGGTGACGACGGTGGCCAGTTGGCCCAGCTATTTCGCTGCGCGGCACGGCGACCGTATGCCGTAAGGCTGGTTGCCCGGGATGGCGACGACGGCTATCATCGACCGCCGACAAAGAAGCCACCGCTTGGTGGGTGGATGCTCTGCGGGCAACCCGTTATCATGGCGCCACTTTATGGGAATTGCATGGCTTTGGGCGGCGCTGTATGTCGCAAGAGCAATCCTGTTTCTCCGTCGCCGCCGGTTTCGGCGCGCTGCCCGGCTCAGGCGCAAGGGGTCCGCTGTGGTGTTGACGTTTGTCGTGCCGGTCGACGAACCTTCGCGCGGTCGGCGCAAGCCTGAGTGGGTACGTGCCGAAGTGCTGCGCCAGAAGGCGCTACAGAGCGACGCCAGCTTGCGCGATATCGCCAACGCCTTCAACCGCCTGTACGGCGAGAATGCAACGGTCGGCAAGACCTTCGTCGGCGATCTGCTGCAAGCGCATCGATACGAAGTCGCCCGCATGACGCGCGAGATTTGTAGCCGGCCACCCAAGCGCTACCGGATCAATGCGCTGTGGGCAATGGACTTCACGTTTCAGGCGGATGCGTCGGGCGCCACGCATACAGTGATAGGACTCGTCGATCACGGTTCGCGTCTCTTGCTGTGCCTCAAGCGCCTGGGCAACCGTGGTGCCTGGACGGTGCTCGGGCATCTCTGCATCGCGATCGGCAAGTACGGCAAGCCGCGCGCATTGCGCTCGGACAACGAACCAGTCTTCCGAAGCAAGCTGTTGCGCCTCGCCTTGAAGGTCTTGGGCATCCGCCAGCAATTCACTCAGCCGCACTCGCCTTGGCAGAACGGGCGCATCGAGCGATTGTTCGGCACGCTCAAGCCCTTGCTGCGGCGACTCGCGTTGGCGAATGCCAACACCCTCGATTCGGCGCTGTTCGAGTTCAGGCTGTTCTACAACCATGTGCGACCACATCAGAACCTCGGCGGGCGCACGCCCGCCGAGGTCTTGGTGGCGCGTTCGGATCGCTTGCCGTTGTGCCGCCGGCGCGCGAGCAGCCGAAGCTCGTATCGGCGCTCGGCGGTTTGCTGGTGGGGTATTACCTGCGACGGTAGCCGATGAGGGAGTGGCTGAACCGAGGGAAAAGGAACTGTCCGCACTTGGGCAGGGAAGCGCTCGTCCCTGCGGCGCGGTAGGCGACATAAGCAGTCGAAGAAGTGCATGGGATAGCGGTTGCGGGGCGATGAACTTCCGTTCGAGGCGCTTCAAGCTGCGCCGAGCGTCGAAAAAACCACCGCTCCGGTGGGGCGAACGGCTATGCGGACAGCGGACAGGACACCCCGTCGGTGGCTCTTTGTGTCCGTCAAGTCGCCGCCTTCAGCGTCGACTCGAATTGCGGCATGTTGGTCCGATCCGGCCAGTAGCTCACCTGCATCTCGAATTTGTCCACGTACAGTTTGGTGTCCTTACGCCAATTCATGTAGT
>JBGOZF010000064.1:0-27680 GCA_041480065.1 Rhodocyclaceae bacterium | reverse complement strand
GAAAAGGGATTCCTTGATATAGACCGGCGGCGAGTTGACGATGTCGCCCAGCACGTGGGTCCGTGCGCGGTACAGCTTGGTGACGTCGGTAATGGTCGTGTTGTTGCGGGGTTCTCTTACCCCATTGATGATGATGAAATCCTCGAGACCCCGCCAGCCGCGGATATACTCGATGAGGCTCGCCGGAGTGGCCGCTGCAATCTGGGCGGCGGTGAAGAACTGGTATTGCTCCAGGGCGCCGTTGGGATTGGTGGGTCCGGCATCGAACCACTTGTTGGCTCTGGCCGTCGCCAGATTGCCGAAATCGAAAGGAACGAGGCTCGCGCCGCTGGCCATGTAAATGGTTCGGCTGTCGGAATTCTCGCCGGTCCGTGCATCCAGAAGTGCCTGCGCCGTCCAGTCCGCCACGGGCGAAACGATACCCTTCTTCTCATCGGCGAAGAGGTATTTGCCAAGTTCGCCAACCCATTCCTCGGTCTTGAATTCCGACCGGTAAACAGCACCGCCGGCCTGCAGCGTCATGGATCCGGACGGGGCGGGGCCCGTTCCCCCGCCTGTATTTGCCCCACCGGCAAGGGCTCGCTTCAGGCCCTCAGCCACGTCTTCCGCCGTACGGGCGCCGAAGTAGAGGCCACGCCCGTTCACCGCGGCGTGCCAGAGGTCGTCCATCCGGTGGACATCCTCGGTATCGGTCGGATCCGGCCAGTCCTTCGTTCCGGCGACGATGGCATCATAGTCGGCGCTGGTGCCCGGGGTCTCATATCCATACACGTAGTTGAACGAGCCGCTCCCCCCGAGACCTAGCGTGTAGGTGTTCATGTGCAGATAGGTGGCACAATCCTTGGCCGTCTGACGCACCCAGCCTTCTTTCGCAACCTGCGGGCAGGCGGCGATCGGCAGGTCGGTGGCGGCTGGCGGTGGATTATCCAGCGCGGCGCGTATATGCGTCTTGTAGTAGTACATGGCGATATCCGCCATCGAATCCTGGGTGTTGCCGGCACCGAAATACGGCCGTGGACTGGTCGCGATGTTGCCGTCCTGGTCGCCGACGCAAGCCCCAGCCATGTTCTGACCACAGGCATCGCCGTTCCAGAAACCATCGGTCGCCAGGATGGCCGCATTCTTCTGGCATTTGAATTGCACCGGGTCGGCGTAGCCGCCGAGCGTATGGGCATAGATCCGCCCGACTCTCGATAGCGCGGTGCGCGTCGGGGTGCCGCCGCTGGCGACGGCGCTGTAGAGCGCACAGTAAAGTTTCGCCCGTTGCGTCGTGCCGGGACAGGTGTTGGTCACGCCGGTCGTATCGCTGTAATCGGCGATCGCGGTGAAACTGGCGAAATCGTGGTACACCAGGCCCAGCCGCGCAAAGTTCGGGTTGTTGAGCTCCTTCAGCGCAAGCCCGGTCGCGCTCTTCATCATGTTGATGCGGATGCGGTAGTAGCTGTACCAGTTGGCGAAGTTCTGCTCATCGGCGGCGCCGACGATGACCTTGGTCCAGGTATGGTTCGCCGCAGCACCAATGGTGGCACTTGCAAGAGTGGCATTGCATTCGGCGTAGAAGGTCGTCGTCGTGATGACCGCGCCCGTGGTTGGGTCGAACGTATAGCTCATCCCCGGCTGCTTGGTACCGCCCGTACCACCGGCGCCGTTGTACTGGTAATAGTATGCGGCCTGGGCCGTATCCAACCCACCCATGCCCGAACCGGCAAGCGTATTGAAGGTCCCCGAACTACCGTCGGCGTAGGCTCGGAACTGGGTGCGCAGATCGACCGTGCCCAGGCCCGTGTTGAAACCGTCGCTCCATGCGCTGTTGAAATTCGCGGGTGGGTAGGATGTTCCGTCAGCCTTGACCGGCACCACATAGGCAATAGTGGGATCGTAGTAAACACCATTGCACTGGGCCGACCGGTAGCCGACCCTACCCCCGAACGACGAAAGCGGCCTGTCCGGCATGTGGCTCCAACTCATGCTCCCCGACCTGTCGAGGATGAACATCATGTTGGGCTTGACGGCCGGATCGATGCTGTTGCCCATGGGAATGTCGGTCATATCGACCGTGCCTGCCCGGCCGCCGATGGCGGCCGATGCCATCACAACGAGAGCCATCGTGCGCAAGAAAGTCGCTTTCACGGCAGTATCCTTTCTCAGTTCAGGGTGACCACAGTTTCGACGAAACTGGTGGTGTTGCGGGGCCCGACGACCCGGGCGACGATCCGGTAGTAAGGCGAGGTTCCCGGTTGAATCTGGGTCCGCTCGCTCTCGTTGAAACAACGCTGAACATAGTCGGCCGTTTCATGGCATATGCGCGGGCCGGCGATGCCGGCACAGGTATTGTCGAGCCCGGTCGGGCAAACCCCGGTGCTCGCCCCATCGCAGGCGCACATGCGCGTGATGACATAGGAAGCCGCATAGCCGGCCGGCATGCCGGTGGCGGCCACGGCCGTCGTTGCGCAGGTGTTGGCGAGCGCGGCGGTCCAGCCGATATCATCGTTGCGACTGGTCGGCGTCCGGTTGCCGGTCATGTCACAGCCATCTTTCCAGTTGGCGTAGTAGCCCGCCGTCACCTGCGGATCATTGAGAGTGGCAGCATTGTTGTTAGCGGCCAACCAGGTGGTCGCGCCTTCGGTCGCGACGTCGGCCGCGGCCGTGGTCGCCCGCTTGAAAGCCGTGTTGCCGGCGATGACGAGGCCGGTATCCATGGAGCGCACCAGCGCGACGGCGGCGAGGGTAATCGCCACCAGCGCAATCAGGGCGACGAAGAGAACCACGCCCGCCTGACGCGTCTTCGGCGAACGATGGCGGCTGCTTGAATATGTCATAGTAGCTTGCCCCAGATGACGTTCTTGACCGGCACGATGGTGGTATGGACGCTGTAGCGATAATGCCGGTCGGGCACCGTATAGGTCGGCGCCGGATCGTCGCCACCCGTCAACGTCGTCCACAAGGTCAGCGTGGCCGCGCTGACATCGGTCTTTTCGAGCTGCGGACTACGGGAAACGACGGCAATGCGAACCGCCTTGATCTGATTGATCTGCGCCGCCGTCAGCAGGTTGTAGGCCCAAGCGCCTCTGGCATCGACCCAATGGTCGACAGCCTGAGCCCCTCCGCCCAGGGAGATGCCGTATTGCGCCTGCAGGTTGACGATCTGATCGACCACTGGCGTCGTGTTGGCGCAATCATAGGGACCCGCGACCTGGGAAGGATCAACCATGGCGAGCTTGTCGCATTGCACTTGATAGCGCCGGTAGATGAAGCTGCGGTCCGCGGAGATGTTGCCGGTGGTCGGGCTGTAGCCCATGTTGACCACGATAGCGCCAGCGGCATAGGTGGGGAAAGTGGCGAACGCCGCGGTCGGGTTGGCCGGGTTGTAGCGATAGTTCGCGCCGGCAGCGTATGGCAGGTTCCAGGCGCTCCAGGTGCCGGCGACCGCCGTCGGCGCCGCCGACAACTGCAACAGGGTGCAGATCTCCGTGCCGCCGCTGGACCCGATCAGGAACAGTTGCCCGGGCTGGTAGCCCAGCGCGGAATCGACCGTGATCGTCCCGGGTACGACCTGTCTGACGATGGTGCTCAAGACGCCGTACTCGGAGTCGCTGCGGGCCACGATGATCGCGTCCCCGCCCGCCGCGGTCGCGCCGTCGATGATGCGGACCGGCGCCAGTATGCCGCCATCGGTCGGCAAACTGCCGGGATCGGATACGACGGTGCCGTTGTAATAGATGTTGACGCCCAGCGGACAAAGCTGGTTGCCGTTGGCGCTCCCCAGGCCGGCGTTGATCATTCCATAGCCCGCCGTGCTTGTCTCTCTGGTCAGTTCCCTCAGCGCGGTGCCGGCATTGGTCTGGGCGTCGGCGCCACCGGTGGTGGTGCGCTTCTGGCCTTCGAACACGGCCGTCACCTGCCCGATGACAATGATCGCGATCAGGCCGATCGCCAGCCCGACCATCATCTCGATCAGCGAGAGGCCCGACTGGAGCTTACGTTTGTCCATAGCAGCCTCAGCTCCCATACACGGTTGTGGTCGTCGAGAACGTATGCACAACCGCGGCGTTCGGCGGCTGCCAAGTCACATCGATTGCAACCTCAGCGCCTACCGTCACACCGCTCAAGACCCTTGGCGTAACCGTGGTTACCATGCTGCCTTGGGGCAAGTCTGGAACCGTCACGGTGCCGTTGTAGGTCGCCATGTTGGCCTGGTCGACCCACATGCGGGCGATCTGCTGATCGGCGGCTGCACTGGCCTCCAATCGATACTTGCTGTCGGCGACGTTGGCGATCGCCCCGGCTTGCAGGCCGACCACCGCCAGCACACCGATGGCGAAGATCAATATCGAGATCAGCACCTCGATGAGGACGACGCCGCCTTGCGATTGTCTGTCTGGATTCTTCACGGACATGTTCGTTCGCTCACAAAGCCGTACACGGAGTTGGAAAACCAGCGCAAACACGGTTGTCTGTCGCGCTTGCCACCTTGGGGTCGCACATGCGCACCGCGCCGCTGAGGCTGATATCAAGTTCCATGTCGTGGGTCTCGGCAGCCGCCAGAACGCTGGCGGGCAGATCCACACAGATCTGGACAAGCACCGGGCCTTCTCCGGCGGCGTTGGCGTTCATGCGCCGGCCCATGCCATCAAAGGTCACCGTCGTCGCCGTCGCCGGCTGCGGCGTCAGGACCACCTGGGCCGAACCCTCGCCGGCAGGTCTGGACTCGATCACGGTATTCACGTTGGCCAGACGAATCGTCCATGCCGATCCCGGACCGATCACGAATTCCACCGCCGCATTCTGGCGCGCCGCTTCGTTGCGCGCTTTCTGAAGTCCGTCCTGCAGCGACTCGGCGGCTGTTCTGATCTGCGCGTTCTTTATCCAGTTACCCATGGCCGGCAAGGCCAGGGCCACCAGGATGCCAAGAACGGTGATGGTGATCATCAGTTCGATGAGCGTAAACCCGCCCTGTCGACGAGCAGAGGTCCGGTCGGCTAGCACGTCATCCCCTTCTTGATGATCCAGCATGGCTGCAATCCCGGCCAGCCGGTAGCCGTGTTGTTGGAGGTCCTGGCGTTCGCTTGATCGATCGTGAACAAGAAGTTCGCCATTCCCTGGGCCACATTGCCTCTGGCATTAATCGTATAAGTGTCGAGTCCTGGAGCAGGAGTGCAGTCAAAATTGAAATACTTGGTATTCCATTGCGCAGCGTTGCCGCAGGGATTGCCGGCCCCGTTGTAGTTGCGGTTGTCCTGGTACCACTGCTCCATCGCGACACGGGCACTCGAAAGTCCGGAGGTGGCTTCGGGAATCTTCCCGCGCTGCATGTAATCCTGGTACGCAGGCAGCGCAATCGCTGCCAGAATGGCCACGATCGCCACGACGATCATCACCTCGATCAGGGTAAAGCCCGTCTCGCGACCGGAACTGCTGACTGGATTTGCTGGCTTGCCCGTCATGGTCGACCTCCTATTTACCAATTGCATTTGTAGCCAGCCGCGCTGTCAATGACAACGATATCCCGACGAACGGACCGAATCGCCGGATGAACTGCCGAAACGAGCGCTGGCTCAGGAAATCCGGACTGTCTGGCCGGCCTGTTCGGAGATGCAGCGGGACAAGACCGCCATCAGCTCGGCGCCGTCGCGGCTGGCGATCCAGCGCTCGCCGTCGGGCCGGAAATGGTAGCCGCCGGAGCGGGCTGCGACCCAGATTTCCCGCGCTGCGGTGTGACGGTTGACGATGATCTTGCTGCCGTCGGCAAACTCCAGTTCAAGCACGCCGCCCGGCTTCACTTCCAGGTCCAGGTCCGCGTCGCAGGACTCGATGGCATCCTCGATCCGCCGAAGCATGGCGTCCGCCAAGGCATTGAATTCGCGTTCTTCCATAATCAGCCCGTGTTAACATCGCCCAGTTAGTCTGGCGAACTTGGACACCATGCGCTCAATTCTGATTCTCAGCAGCCTTCTGGCTCTTGTTGCCGGTTGCGGTTCCAAGGGGCCGCTGGTCCTGCCGCCGCCCAAGCCGGCAGCCAGTGCGCCTTCCCCCGCGCCGGCGCCGGCCGATAATAGCAGCAAGCCTGCCGAGGCCGGGCAATGACCGGTTTCACGTCCCAAGGCGGCGGCCTCTGCGCCGAGGGCGTGCCGCTGGAGCAAATCGCCGCCCGCTTCGGCACACCCTGTTACGTCTATTCCCGCGCCGCGCTGACCGCCGCCTTCGAGGACTACCGGGCCGCCCTGGTCGGCCGAAACGCGATGGTCTGTTTCGCCGTCAAGTCCAATTCCAACCTCGCCGTGCTCAACCTCTTTGCCCGCCTCGGCGCCGGCTTCGACATCGTTTCCGGCGGCGAACTGGCGCGCGTGCTCGCGGCGGGGGGCGATGCCGGCAAGGTGATCTTTTCCGGCGTCGGCAAACGCCGGGCCGAGATGGAACAGGCGCTGGCGGCAGGCGTGCGCTGCTTCAACGTCGAATCGGCCTCCGAACTCGAAACGCTGAACGAGGTCGCGCTCGCCCACGGCGCGCGCGCGCCCCTCGCGCTGCGCGTGAATCCGGACGTCGATGCCAAGACCCATCCCTACATCTCGACGGGCCTGAAGACCGCCAAGTTCGGCGTTGCCATCGAAGACGCGCCGGCGCTCTACCGGCGCGCGGCCGATCTGCCGGGGCTGGTGGTGCGCGGCATCGGCTGCCATATCGGCTCGCAACTGCTCGACCCGGCACCGGCCGCCGAAGCCGCCACCAAGGTGGTGGAACTGGCCGACCGGCTGGCGGCCGAGGGCATCGTCGTCGAGCATCTCGATCTGGGCGGCGGCAAGGGCATACGCTATCGCGACGAGGTCGTACCGTCGGTCGCCGATTACCTGGCGCCGATCCTGAAAGTGCTTGAGGGGCGCAAGGAGCAACTGCTGTTTGAACCCGGCCGCTCGCTGGTCGGCAACGCCGGCGTGCTGCTGACCCGCGTCGAATTCCTGAAGCACGGCGCCGAGAAGAGCTTCGCCGTCGTCGACGCCGCGATGAACGACCTCAAGCGGCCGGCGCTTTACGACGCCTGGCACGGCATCGTCGCCGTGACGCCGCGCCACGGCAGCGCGACGACCTACGACATCGTCGGGCCGGTCTGCGAATCGGGCGATTTTCTCGGCCAGGACCGCGAACTCGCGCTCGCCGAGGGCGACCTGCTGGCGGTGATGTCGGCCGGCGCCTACGGCATGGCGATGAGTTCCAACTACAACAGCCGGCCGCGGGCCGCCGAAGTGATGGTCGACGGCGACAAGGTCCATCTCGTCCGCCGCCGCGAGGAAACCGCCGAACTGTTCGCGCTCGAATCCATCCTGCCCTGAGTCCATGAACAAGAAGCGAGGCCTGTTGATCGCCGCCGTGATCGCCACCGCCATCGGCGCGTGGGTCTATTTCGGCATCGCCGCTTCGCCGGCCAAGAAGGGCCAGAGCCCGGCCGAAGTACCGGTAAGCATGGCCAAGGCAGAACTCAAGGACGTGCCGCTGACCCTCGAAGTCACCGGCCGCACGGCCGCCTTCGAAACGGTTACCGTCAGGGCGCGCGTCGACGGCCAGGTACAGGCGGTACCCTTCGTCGAAGGACAGCATGTGCGCCACGGCGATGTCCTGGTGCGCCTCGACCCGGCCGATTTCGACGCCCGGCTGCGCCAGGCCGAGGCCAACCTGGCGCGCGACCGGGCCCAGCAGGCCAAGGCGCGTGCCGACGTCGAGCGCTACGTCGCCCTCAAGGCCAAGGGCTTCGTCTCCGACACGGCGGTCGAGGACATGCGCACCGCCCTGGCGACTGCCGAGGCTACGCTGAAGGCCGATCAGGCGGCGACGGATCTGGCACGACTGCAAGTCGGCTACGCGACGGTGCCGGCGCCCTTCGACGGCATCGTCGGCGCGCGCCTGGCCTATCCGGGCACCGCCGTGAAGGCAAACGATACGGCGCTTGCGGTGGTGAACTGCGTGAAGCCGCTTTATGTCGGCTTCGCGGTGGCCGAGAAATATCTGCCCGGGCTTCGCGTTGCGATCGCCCGCGGCCGGAAGGCCGTGCCGGCCACGATCACCCTGCCCGGCGCTGCCGAGCGCATCGCCGGCGAGGTCCGTTTCCTCGACAACACTGTCGACCCGACGACCGGGACAATCCAGATGAAGGCGACCATCGCCAACGCCGACGAGAAGCAGGCGCCCGGCCAGTTCGTCGACGTGTCACTGGTGCTCGAGGTGTTGAAGCAGGTCGTCACCGTGCCCACAGAGGCCGTGCAGCAGGGTCCGGAAGGGCCGTTCCTGTTCGTGGTCCGGGCCGACAACACCGCCGAGCTGCGCAAAGTGAGCCTCGTGGCGACGCAGAAGACCGTCGCCGTGATCGACAAGGGAGTCGCCGCCGGCGAGACCGTGGTCGTCGACGGCCAGTTGCGCCTGATCCCCGGCGCCAAGGTCCGGCCGGCCGAAGCGAAGCCATAGGCCTCCGGCCGTGCAACTACCCGAACTCTGCATCCGCCGGCCGGTGATGACGACGCTGCTGATGGCGGCGTTCCTGATCTTCGGCGTCATCGCCTACCGGGCGCTGCCGGTCTCGGAACTGCCCAACGTCGACTTTCCGACCATCTCGGTCACCGCCTCGCTGCCCGGCGCCTCGCCGGAGACCATGGCCTCGGCGGTGGCGACGCCGCTGGAGAAGCAGTTCTCGACCATCGCCGGCCTGGATTCGATGACCTCGAGCAGCGCCCAGGGCGCCACCACCATCACGCTCCAGTTCTCTCTCGACCGCGACATCGACGCCGCCGCCCAGGACGTGCAGTCGGCGATCGCCGGTGCCCAGCGCTCGCTGCCGCCGGACATGCCGACGCCGCCGTCGTTCCGCAAGGTCAATCCGGCCGACTCGCCGATCTTCTTCGTCGCCATGTACTCGAAGACGCTGCCGACCTGGGTGGTCGACGAGTACGCACAGTCGCAACTCGCCCAGCGCCTGTCCACGATCACCGGCGTCGCCCAGGTGCTGGTCTACGGCTCGCAGAAATACGCCGTGCGCATCCAGGCCGACCCGGCGCAACTGGCTTCCCGGGGCATCGGCATCGACGAGTTGCAACAGGCCGTAAAGAACGCCAACGTCAATCAACCGCTAGGCACGCTCGACGGCAGCCGCCAGAGCTTCGCGCTGCGCGCCAACGGCCAACTGCTCGACGCCGCCGCCTACCGGCCGCTCAACATCGCCTTCCGCAATGGCGCGCCGGTGCGCCTCGACGAAGTGGCCAAGGTGATCGACAGCGTCGAGAACGCCAAGGTCGCCGCCTGGTTCAACGACAATCGCACCATCATGCTGGCCGTGATGCGCCAGCCCGGCGCCAATACGGTCGAGACGGTGGACGCGATCAAGCGCGTGCTGCCGACTTTCCAGGCCTCGCTGCCGGCTTCGATCGAACTCCAGGTGCACTACGACCGCAGCGTCTCGATTCGCGACGCCATCGGTGACGTCCAGCTCACCCTGGTGCTGGCCGGCATCCTGGTCATCCTGGTCATCCTGCTGTTCCTGCGCAACCTGTCGGCGACGGTGATCCCCAGCCTGGCACTACCGATCTCGATCATCGGCACTTTCGCCGCCATGTATGTGCTCGGCTACAGCCTCGACAACCTGTCGCTGCTGGCATTGACGCTCTCGGTCGGCTTCGTCGTCGACGACGCCATCGTCATGCTGGAGAACATCGTCCGCCACGTCGAAGCTGGCGAGGAACCGTTCGACGCCGCCATCAAGGGCGCGAGAGAGATCGGGTTCACCATCATCTCGATGACGCTGTCGCTGATGGCCGTCTTCATTCCGGTGATGTTCATGGGCGGCATCGTCGGCCGCCTGCTGCACGAATTCGCCGTCACCATCTGCGCCGCCATCCTGGTCTCGGGCATCGTCTCGCTGACGCTGACGCCGATGCTGTGCAGCCGCTACATCCGCCACGACGCACCGGAAGAACACGGGCGCGTGTTCCGGGCTTTCGAGCGCTTCTTCACCACCCTGCATGCCGGCTACGAAAAGTCGCTCGCCTGGACCATGGCCCGGCCGGGCTGGGTGATGGCGACGTTCGTCGCCACCCTGTTCATCGCCTTCGGCCTTTACACCGCCGTGCCCAAGGATTTTCTGCCCAGCGGCGACACCGGACAGATCGTCGTCTCGATCGAAGGTCCGCAGGATGTGTCCTTCGCGGCAATGGTCCAGCGCCAGCGCGCGGTGGCGGAAATATTGGCCAAGGATCCGACGGTGAAGACGCTGGCCTCCTTCGTCGGCGCCAGCGGCGCGCGGCCGACGCTCAATACCGGCACGCTGATCGTCAACCTGAAACCGCGCGGCGAACGGCACGAAACGCCGGACGAGATCATCGCCCGCCTGCGGCCGGCGCTCGCCGCCGTGCCGGGAGTCCGCGTCTTCATGCAGAACCCGCCGCCGATCCGCATCGGCGGCACCATCACCAACGCCCAGTTCCAGTACACGCTTCAGGATGCCAACCTGGACGAGCTCTATCACTGGAACGACGTCCTGCTCGACAAGCTGCGCCAGTTGCCCGGGCTGGTCGACGTCAATACCAATCTCAAGAACCAGAGCCCGGTCATCTCGCTCGATATCGATCGCGACAAGCTGGCGCCGCTGGGCTTGAGCTTCGGCCAGGTGGAGGACGCGCTGCAGAGCGCCTTCAGTTCCCGGCAGATCTCGACCATCTACGGCGCCACCAACCAATACCAGGTGGTGCTGGAAGTGCCGCCGGAGTTCCAGGCCGATCCGTCGACACTGTCGAGGCTCTACGTCCGTGCGGGTTCCGGCGTCCTGGTGCCGCTCGACACCGTGGCCGCCATCAGTCGGTCAACGCAGGCGTTGACCGTCAATCACCAGGGCCAACTGCCCTCGGTCACGCTTTCCTTCAACCTTCTGCCCGGCGTCTCGCTCGGCGCGGCGGTGGATCGCATCCGCGCCATGGAACGCCAGACCAGCCTGCCGGTGACGCTGACCACAAGCCTGCAGGGCACGGCCCAGGCTTTCGAGGCTTCGACCAAGGGCCTCGGCGTGCTGCTGCTGGTGGCGGTGCTCGTGGTCTACCTCGTGCTGGGCATTCTTTACGAGAGCTTCATCCACCCGCTGACGATTCTGTCCGGCCTGCCGGCCGCGGGGCTGGGCGCGCTGCTGACGCTGCTCATCTTCCGCGTCGATCTCAGCATCTACGCCTTCGTCGGCATCATCATGCTGGTCGGCATCGTCAAGAAGAACGCCATCATGATGATCGACTTCGCGCTCGAGAAGCAGCGCAAGGAGGGCATGGAACCGGCCAAGGCGATCTTCGCCGCCTGCCTGATCCGCTTCCGGCCGATCATGATGACCACCATGGCCGCGCTGGTGGGCACCCTGCCCATCGCCGTCGGTTTCGGCGCGGGCGGCGAGGTGCGCCGGCCGCTGGGTCTCGCCGTGGTCGGCGGCCTCATGGTGTCGCAGTTCCTCACGCTCTATCTCACGCCTGTGGTCTACCTCACGCTCGACAAGCTCGGGCGCACCCACAAGACCGCAAACGCCTGACGCGACCGCACTGGCGGCGCTACAATGGACTCACCCATTCCATCCGGGTAGCGATCATGTCCGTCCGTCTGCCTTCACGCAAGACCGTGGCCATCGCAGTGGTCGCGCTGATCCTCTTCTACCTCCTGTTCGGCTGGCTCGCCTTGCCGCCACTGCTGCAATCGCAGGCCGAGAAGTTCATCACCGAAAAGACCGGCCATCGCCTGACGATGGACAAGCCCGAGTTCAATCCTTTCGAACTCAGTCTGCGGCTTGCCAACCTGCATCTGGAAGAGCCCGACGGCAAGCCGCTGCTGGCCTTCAAGGAACTGCTGGTCGACGTCTCGTCCGCCAGCATCGTCCGCCGTGCCCTTGTCTTCGATGCCATCCGTCTCGATGGCCTGGAAGCCACGGTGGTCGAACTGCCCGGCGACCGGCTCAACTGGAGCGCACTGATCGACTCCCTGAAGAGCAAGGAGCAGCCGCCGGCGCAGGCGGCAACGCCGGCAGAACTGCCGCGCCTGGATATCCAGAGCCTCGTCCTCGCCAATGGCCGGCTCGATATTGCCGACCGCCGAACCGCGACCGGCTTCGCCACCCGCGTCGAACCGCTGGACATCGAA
Organism: Rhodocyclaceae bacterium; assembly: GCA_041480065.1. Taxonomy (GTDB): domain Bacteria; phylum Pseudomonadota; class Gammaproteobacteria; order Burkholderiales; family Rhodocyclaceae; genus Fen-999. The sequence continues at coordinate 15,539 of JBGOZF010000064.1, read as the reverse complement.
CTGACCGAACTCTCCACCCTGCTCAACGACAAGGGCCAATACGAGCTGACGGCGCGCACGGGTCTTGGTGCCAAGATTCAGTGGCAGGGCGAGTTGACGCTTAATCCGCTTGCCGTCAGGGGCAACATCGTGATCGACGAGCTATCCCTCGCCAAGCTCGCGCCCTTCATCAAGTTGCCGCCAAAGATGGCTCCGCCCGAAGGCATGGCAGCCGTGTCGGCACATTACCGGCTCGCGCCCCAGGCCGACGGGCAGATCGACCTCACGCTCGACCAACTTACCGCCAAGCTCGCGGGCCTGAAGCTGCGAACGGCTCAGGACGCGGAACCCGTTCTCGCGCTCGACACCATCGAAGCCAAGGACGGCCGCTTCGATTTGCGCCAGCGCAGCGTCAACATTGGCTCCATCGTCCTTGCCGGCGGCGGCGCGAATCTGCGGCGCGGCGCCGATGGCCGCCTCAATGTACTCGATCTGCTGCCGGCGCCGACGCCTACCGAATCGCCTGCCGCGACAGCCACCGCGAAGCCGGCCGGCCCCGCCTGGCACTACCGCGTCGATCGCGTCGCATTGAGCGGTTTCGGAGCCGACATTCGCGACCAGACGCAATCGCCGGCAGCGGACTTCGCGCTGCACGACATCGCCGTCAGCATCGAAGGCATCAGCGAAGACCTCAAGGCGTCGCTGCCGGTGCACGCGTCGTTCCGCGCTCAGGAGGGCGGCAGTTTCGAAGCCGAGGGCAAGGTAGTCGCAGCCGAGCCCTTTGCCGACTTCCAGGTCAAGCTCACCGATCTCGCCCTCAAGCCGGCGCAGCCCTACCTGGGCACGCTCACCACCTTGACGCTGGCCGATGGCCGATTGTCCGTAGATGGCCGCGCCACCTACGACGCCAAGGGCGCCGCCTACAAAGGCGGCGTGGCGGTGCGCGATTTGCGTATCACCGAAGGCAGCAGCCGCAACGTTTTCGTCGCCTGGAAATCCCTCGCCAGCCGCAAGATCGAAGTCACGCCCGCGCGTCTCGGCATCGGCGACCTGATGCTCGACGGCCTCGATACCAAGCTGATCATCGCCAAGGACAAATCGGTCAACGTCACCAAGATCCTGCGCAAACCGGCCACCCCGGACGCCAAGCCGACCGGGCCGGCAACGCGGCCCGGGAAAGGCGAGCCGGCGTTCCTGGCCAACATCGACCGTCTGCACATCACCAATAGCCAGATGGAATTCGCCGACTACTCGCTGGCCTTGCCCTTCGGCACCCGCATCCACAAGCTGCACGGCAACATCAACGGACTATCCACACGGCATGGCGCGCCCAGCCAGGTGGAGCTCGACGGCCAGGTGGACGACTACGGCCTGGCGCGCGCCGTGGGCCAGGTCGACGTGTTCGCGCCGACCGATTTCATGGACCTCAAGGTCGTCTTCCGCAACGTCGAGATGACGCGGCTGACGCCCTACTCCGCCACTTTCGCCGGCCGCAAGATCGATTCCGGCAAGCTCTCGCTGGATCTCGAATACAAGATCAACAAGCGCCAGCTCTCCGGCGACAACCAGATCATCATGGACAAGCTGACGCTGGGCGAGCGCGTCGAAAGCCCCGAAGCGAAGGACCTGCCGCTCGACTTGGCGCTAGCCATTCTTCAGGATTCGGATGGCCGTATCGAACTGGGCCTGCCGGTCTCCGGCAGCCTGGACGACCCGCAGTTCAGCTATGGCCAGATCGTCTGGAAGGCGATCGTCAACGTGCTGAAGAAGATCGTCACCGCCCCGTTCCGCGCGCTGGGCGCGCTGTTCGGCGGCGGCGAGAAGATCGAGAGCATCGCCTTCGAAGCCGGCCAGGCGCAACTGACGCCGCCCGAGCGCGAGAAGCTGGTCAAGCTCGCCGGCGCGCTTGGCAAACGGCCGAAGCTGGCGCTGGCGGTGCGCGGCACCTATGCCGAGACCGACCGCATCGCCTTGCAGGATCTGCAACTGCGCCGCACGGTCGCCGCCAAGATGGGCCAGCACCTGGACGAGCAGACCGACCCCGGGCCGCTGTCGACCGGCCAGCCGAAGGTCCAGTCCGTGCTCGAAGGCCTATTCGCGGATCGCTTCGGCGGCGGCGAACTGGCCGCACTCAAGGAAGGCTTCCGCAAGGCCAATCCCGGACAACTGGAAGAGAGCACCACCGGCAAGATGATGTCGCGGCTTTCGGGCATGTTCCGCGAGAAGCGCACCCTGGACGAAAGCGAAGTGGCGCAGCTCAAGGGCGCCGATTTCTACTCCATCCTCTTCCAGCGCCTGCGCGCAAAGGAAGTCGTGCCCGACGAACGCCTGAAAGCACTGGCCAAGGCGCGCGGCGACGGTGTCCTGGAAATCATGAAGACCGCCGGCGCGCCGATGGAGCGCGTGAACCTGCTCGATCCCGAAAAGGTCGACACCGAAGGCAACGAAGTGCCGCTCAAGATGGAACTGAAGGCGGCGGCGAAGCCGGAGCCGGCGACGCAGACGGCAAACTGAACTTTCACACCGCAATACTTTCACCGCAGAGAACGCAGAGAACGCAGAGAAAGGCCAGATCGAAGCACCATCGGATATCACCCGACGGGTGAGTGCGTTGCGCAAGCAGTTTCTTTGTGTTCCTCTGCGTCCTCTGCGTCCTCTGCGGTAAACCCGGCCTCTTGTTATCAGATGCAGGCGCTCCTTACCTGCAGCATGTCGGTCAGGCCGCGCAGCGCTTTCCGGATGCCATCCTGCTTGAGGTTGGTCATGCCTTCGCCGATGGCGGTGTGCAGGAAGTCGGCCGCCGAAGCCTGGCTGCGGATCAGGCGGCGGATGGCCGGCGTGCCCTCCAGCACCTCGTAGAGCCCCAACCGCCCTTTGTAACCCGCGCCCTCGCATTGTTCGCAACCCTTGGGCCGCCAGAGAGCCAGCTCGCCGTTGCGGCCCAGATGCTCGCGCCAGGCAGCGATGGTCGCGTCGCGCTCGGCGAATGACGGCTGGCGCAGTTGCGCGGCGTAGTGGTACTCGGCCGCGAGTTCCTCCAGCTCCGCCTTGTCCAGCGGCACCCGCTCGGCGCAGGCCGGACAGAGCTTGCGCGCCAGGCGCTGGGCAAGAATGCCGAGCACCGCGTCGGCCAGGTTGTAGGGATCGGCGCCAAGATCGAGCAGGCGGGTCGCTGTCTCCGAAGCGGAGTTGGTATGCAGCGTGGACAGCACCAGGTGACCGGTCATGGAGGCTTCGAGGGCGATGCGGGCGGTCTCCTGGTCGCGCATCTCGCCGATCATGATGACATCGGGATCGGCGCGCAGGAACGCGCGCAGCGCATTGGCGAAGGTCCAGCCGATCTTGGGGTTCACCTGCACCTGGCAGATGTTCTTCTGCACGATCTCGACCGGATCTTCCGCGGTCCAGATCTTGCGCTCGGCGGTGTTCAGTTCGCGCAGGGCCGAGTGCAGCGTGGTCGTCTTGCCGCTGCCGGTCGGTCCGCAGACCAGGATGAGGCCATAGGGCTTGGCGATCATGCGCCGGAAGGCCGCCAGATCCCGTTCGCCCATGCCGATGGCGTCGATAGCCATGGGCTCGCCGGCCGGCAGCAGGCGGATGGTGACATCCTCGATGCCGCGGATGGTCGGAATGGTCGCCACGCGCAGGTCGATCTGGCCGCTGCCGGGCCGCAGGAAGTAGATCTTGCCGTCCTGGGGCTTGCGCCGCTCGGCGATGTCGAGGTCGGACATGATCTTGATGCGCGAGACCACCGCCTCGTGATAGGCCGAGGGAAATTCGGAATAGTCCTCGAGCCGGCCGTCGCGGCGGAATCGGATGCGCGTGAAGCCGTTGCCGGGAAACGCCTCCAAGTGTATGTCGGAGGCTTCGGCGGTGGCGGCGTCGTTGATCATCTTGTTCACCAGGCCGACCACGCTCGCGTCCTCCTCGGACACCACGGCATTCTCCGCCGTCAATTCGGCGCCGGCAGGCAGATGGACGAAGGCCTTCTTGGCCAGGGACCGGAATTCCTGGTCCAGCTCGGTGGCGGAACGGCTCTGGCCATAGTCGGCCAGGCGCTGGGTCACGCGATTGCCGGCCGCGAACACCAGTTCCACGTTCAGATTGGTCAGGAACGAGAAGTACTCGCGCTCGGCAAAGGCGAACGGATTCTCGACCGCCAGAAACAGGTGATCGTCTATGATGGCCACCGGCACCGCCCGGTGGCTGCGGGCGACGTCGATGGGTATCTTCTTCATGGTGGCGGTCTCGATGTAGAGCGCGTGCAGATCCACCATCAGGACGCCGGCCTGCTGGCACAGACCGCGGATGACGTTCTCCTCGCTGATGGCGCCCAACTTGTGCAGGACCTTGCCGATCGGTTCATGCGCCCGGGCCTGCGCGTGCTGGACGTGCAGCGCCGCTTCGATGGTCTCGGCCGTCACCAGGCCGTGCTCCAGCAGGAGCTGTCCCAGGCGGCGCGAATCCTTGGCCGGCACCATCTCGCCTCGGCGGCGGGCCTCGAGCACCAGACGCAACTCCTGGATGTCGCGCAGTTCCTGCCAGGCAATGCCACGCCGGCGCAGTTCGGCCGCCTCCGCCACCCGGGTGGCGCTGGGCGCCGCCGAGGCAGGCATTTCTGCCGGGCCCTGCCCGCGGCCGGCCGGCCCCAGGTCGAGATGGTTCCCCGCCCGCCGCGCTTCGATGTCCGCCCGCGACAATGCGGCGGTCGCCGAGGCGAACGGATCATGGGGATTGATGCTCAACAGCGGGAACGCAGCCTCGTGGGCCTGCCTTAGGGAGGCCAGTTCCGCCACTGCCTTGTCGGAGAAGCCGTGTCGCCCCTGCCGGTCAGAGAGCATCAGGCTGTCCAGGTAACGCATGGCCTCCCGCGTACCCCAAAGCGCGTCGATCTTCCGTACCAGGCGTTCATGCGCGGCCGCCATCGTATGGGGGTAAAACTCCGGATCGGCAGCAAAAGCCTCGGCCAGTTTCGGGAACTTCTCGACACCGGTGTCGTTCATTACGGCCTCCCAATACGTTGTTGTGGATGGCCTCCCTTTTTCGTCAGTCTAGCAGCCGGCCGCCGTTCGGGGTATGACAGCGGTCAAAGGACGTAGCGGGACAAGTCCTCGTTCTGCGCCAGTTCGGCGAGCCGGGCATTGACATAGGCGGCGTCGATGGTGACGGCCTGGCCGCTGGCGCGGCCGACATCGAAGGACACTTCTTCGAGCAGCTTCTCCATTACCGTGTAGAGCCGGCGGGCGCCGATGTTCTCGGTCTTCTCGTTCACCTGGAAGGCGATCTCGGCCAAGCGCCGGATGCCGTCGGCGCTGAATGCCAGACTAACCTGCTCGGTTTCCAGCAGCGCCTGGTACTGGCGTGTGAGGCAGGCATCGGTCTGGGTCAGGATGCACTCGAAGTCGTTCACCGACAGCGAATCGAGCTCGACGCGGATCGGAAAGCGGCCCTGCAGTTCCGGGATCAGGTCCGAGGGCTTGGCCAGGTGGAAGGCGCCGCTGGCGATGAACAGGATGTGATCGGTCTTGATCATGCCGTACTTGGTGGATACCGTCGTGCCCTCGACCAGCGGCAGCAGGTCGCGCTGGACACCCTGGCGCGAGACGTCGGCGCCCTGCATTTCAGAGCGCGATGCGATCTTGTCGATCTCGTCGAGGAAGACGATGCCGTTCTGCTCGACGTTCCTCAACGCCTGCGACTTCACTTCCTCGTCGTTGATCAGGCGCGCCGCCTCTTCGTCGGTCAGCGCCTTCATGGCGTCCTTGATCTTCATGGTGCGCGCGCGGCGCTTGCCCGAGCCGAGGTTCTGGAACATGCCCTGGATCTGCTGGGTCAGGTCTTCCATTCCGGGCGGCGCGAAGATCTCCATCTGGGTCGACGGCGTCGCCACCTCAATCTCGATTTCCTTGTCGTCGAGCGAGCCCTCGCGCAGCTTCTTGCGGAACTTCTGCCGGGTGCCGGAATCCTCCGGCGGCTGCGTCTCGCCGAAACCGACGTTGCGCACCGGCGGCAGCAGAACATCGAGAATACGGTCCTCGGCGGCGTCGATGGCGCGATCGCGCACGATCTTCATCGCCGCCTCGCGGGCATCCTTGATCGCCGTCTCGGCGAGGTCGCGGATGATGGTGTCGACGTCGCGGCCGACGTAGCCGACCTCGGTGAACTTGGTCGCCTCGATCTTGATGAAGGGTGCGTTGGCCAGCCGCGCCAGCCGGCGCGCAATCTCGGTCTTGCCGACGCCGGTGGGCCCGATCATGAGAATGTTCTTGGGCGTGATCTCGGAGCGCAACGGCTCCTCGACCTGGGCGCGGCGCCAGCGGTTGCGCAGGGCGATGGCGACCGCGCGCTTGGCGCGCGCCTGGCCGACGATGTTCTTATCCAATTCCGAGACGATCTCGGCGGGGGTCATTTGGCTCATGTTGTTGGCTCTATGAGATGCGGTTTTCCGCGATCTTCTGGAAGATGAAGGAGGACAGCACCAGGTTGTCCTCCGGCGAGACGTTGGCGAATTCGATGCCGTAGCCGTTGCCCAGTTTCGGGTCCTCGTCGTTCGGACGCACCGAGCGGACAAAACCGGGCAATACGAGCACGTACTCCGTATGGCCGACGGCCACTTTGAATTTCAGCGCCAGGTTGCGGCCCGGCGCGATATCCGGCGACTTGCTGAGAAAGAAGGCGCCGCCGCAACTGAGGTCCACGATGACTCCCGCGCCCTGGCGACCGCTGTCGGTGTCGAAGGCGGCGATCGCGCGCAGCTTGACCCGGTCGCCCTTGCGAATGTTTACGCCGAGGACGTCGGCCGGATAGCTGAGATGCAGGTAGGAATAGGGCTTGACCGCGCTGGCGAGCACCGTGCAGGGAAAGGCGAAGACGAACTTACCGGAGAAGATGCGCGCGATGAAGGCCTGACCTTCCTTGAGATAGATCGGCGCACCGTCCTGCATCGGGTTGGTGACGATGATCGACTTGCCCTTGTGATAGCCGATCAGCCGCACCGCGAAGCGCGTCGAATCGAGGCTGCTCTGGATCTGCATCGCCTCGCCCGGCTGGATGCGGGTTTCGTCGAGCAGGATGCGCACCTCGCGCCGCGAGTCGAAACCTTCGCGGTCATCGTCGGCGCTCGGCACTTCGAGACGCAGGTCGAGTTCGCGCAGCCGGCGCTGTTTCAGGATCGCGGCCTTTTCCTCTTCGCTGCCGAGCACCGCACCCTTGGCCAGCACCAGGTGGCCGCGCAAATCGTAGATGTCCCACCTGAGCGGCCGGCCGATCTCGAAGTCCTGAGGCTTGACGGGAACGCGCGACACGATTGATTGGAGTTGGCTATTCGCCCAGGATCTCGATGGAGAAATTGCGGTTGGTGTAGATGCACAGGTCGGCCGCGATTTCGAGCGACTTCCTCACCAGCGCCTCGGGCCCCAGATCGGTGTTTTCGAGCAGGGCACGGGCCGCGGCCTGGGCGTAGGGGCCGCCGCTGCCGATGGCGACGATGCCGAGTTCCGGCTCCAGCACGTCGCCGTTGCCGGTGATGATCAGCGAGTTCTCGCGGTCGGCAACCGCCAGCATCGCTTCCAGCCGGCGCAGCATGCGATCGGTGCGCCAGTCTTTCGCGAGTTCCACGGCCGAGCGCAGCAGGTTGCCCTGGTGCTTCTCCAGCTTGGCCTCGAAGCGCTCGAACAGGGTGAAGGCATCGGCAGTGCCGCCGGCGAAGCCGGCCAGGATGCGCTCGTTGTAGAGGCGGCGTACCTTGCGCGCGCTGGCCTTGACGACGATGTTGCCCAGCGTCACCTGGCCGTCGCCGCCGAGTGCGACAGTGCCGCCGCGACGGACGGAGAGAATCGTGGTGCCGTGAAATTGCTCCAAAGGGACTCCTATCGCTTGATCACGCAGATACTTCACCTGCGAAGAGCAGTTGCACCGCAAAGGACGCAAAGGAAGATGATCTTGAGATGAGAAGCGGAGCGGCCTATATGGTGAAGACCTCCCGAAATCAAACCTCTGCTTTTCCTTTGCGTCCTTTGCGTCCTTGGCGTCCTTGGCGTCCTTGGCGGTGAACGAACTGCGGTCTTCAGCTCGGATCCAACCGACCGCTACGTCTTGCGCGTCTCGATGCGGGCCACCCGGTCGAGGCCGATGATCTCCCAGAGGGCAGTCAGCAGATGACTGGCCTTGACGAAGCGCACGTTCTTGCGCTTGGCGGCCAATTCGGAGACGACGTTCATCAGGTTGGCGGCGGCGACGAAATCCATGCGCCGCAGACGGCTCACGTCGACCGTCACATCGTCGCGGCTTTCGGCCTGGACACGAATCGCCACGAAAGCGCTCTCGTCGGCGGAGATGATGTCGCCCTCGAGCGCGCAGATGTTGGCGGGCGCCGCAGCCTGCGGTTCGGCGCCGGGCTTGCCCGGCTTGACCTTGGGCGGCTCCCAGGAAGGCGGCGATACCTCGAATGTCACCGCATAGTTCACCGCCGCATCCTCGAAGGCCTCCTGGGCATACAGGTGCTGATAGAGTTCCAGCAGCAGGAGCCAGGTATGCTCGCGCTCCCGTTTGCCCGCCGCCACCTTCTTGGCCAGGATCGCCGCCAGCTTCTCGGCGCCGCCCAGCACGCACTCCTTGCGCATTTTCTTCAACTGGCGCAGAACGTTGTTCAACAGGGCGCAGCCCGAGTCGTCGGCGTCGGTGACCTTGGCCAGCTCCAGGCGCACGCCCGGATTCTTCTCGGCGAACTTCAACAACTGCTTCAGCGGCTCCTGCGCCTTGAGATCGAGCATGCCCGCCAGGGCGATGGACGAACGGCCGCCACCGGCGGCCGGCGCCTCGCGCCCTTCGCTGCCGGGCGCGGTCCAGGTCGGCGGCGACGTCTCGAACTTGGCGGCATACTCGAACGCCAGGGCCTCGAAGTCCTGCTTACGGCCGAGTTCCTGGTAGAGATCGAACAGCATGCCCCAAGCGCGCGGCGTGAAGCGGCCGAGGTCTTCCTGACGGAGCGCCGCCTGCAGCGTTTGGCAGGCCAGCGCGGTCTGCTCCGCCGAATAGAGCATGGCCGCCTGCTCGATCGCTGCCGGCACCTGCTGGGCGACCTCCTGGACTTGAATTCTTTCCTTCCTGGGCGCGGGCAAATCCCCCGGTTGCGTGAAATCCAGGGAAGTCAGCTCATCTTCAGCGGGCGGCGCGGACTTGTCATCCGGCCGCGCAGCCGATTGCTTGGGCGTCTTGGTGGTCGGCGCCGGTACGGTCGGCTTCTTGCCGAACAGGGAAAAGGCCACGTTATTTTGAAAGGCAAAACTGGACTGGACTTTCTAACATATCCCTCTGCGCCGCGCAATCCGGCAGCTAACCCCGACGACCGGAAAGAGCGGCCAGGGCGAGAAACGCGGCGGCGCCGAGGCAGCAGACGATGGCCGCACCGGCCGGTAGATCCACCAGCGCCGACAGCGTCAGTCCAAATGCATAAGCGGCGGCACCGAGCCCGTAGGCCGCCGCCAGGCGGGCCCGTTGCAGGCTGCGCATCGCCACTGCCGGCGCGATCAGGCTGGCGAAGACCAGCAGCACGCCCACCAGTTGTACCGATGCGGTCACGGTCAGCGCGAACAGCAGGTAGAAACCGGCGCGGCCGAGCCGCTGCCGGGCGACGAACCACAGCACCAGGATGACGGCATAGAGTGCGGCGACGGGAACGAGCCGCGCCCAGCCGACCCAGAGAATCTGCCCCGTCAGCAGATCCTGGAGATGCTCGCCGCCATGGGGATTTCCGGCCAGGACCAGGATGCCGGCCGCCGCGGCGACGACGAACAGCAGGCCGATCAGCGCCTCCTGGACCTCGGGAAAGCGCCTCTCGGTCCATGTCAGCAGCAAGGCCCCACCCAGCGCGGCGCCCGCCGCGGCCGCCTGGACGGCAAGCGGCGAATCCCAGTCCAGCATCAGGGCGATCATCACCCCCAGCCCGGCCACCTGCGCGATGGCGAGGTCGATGAAAATGATGCCCCGGCGCAACACCTCGATGCCCAGCGGAACATGGGTGGCCAGCACCAGCAGCCCGGCCGCCAGCGGGGCGGCGAGAAGCGAATAGTCAAAGTTCATGATTCAAGTTCCAATTCATTCACCGCAAAGGGCGCAAAGGACGCAAAGGAAAACAAGGCATCTGATTGCGGATATCTTCGCCCCGCGGGTGGCTCGCATTTCGTCTCAATTTCGCCTTCCTTTGTGTCCTTTGCGGTACAAGCCCTCTATTTCAAGGCCGCCAGCAAACGGTCTACGGTGTCGTCGAACAGGCTGAACAGGTCCTTCGCCCGCTCGCTGCCGCCGACGGTGAAGGGCACGACGACCACCGGCACCCTGGCTTCGCGGCCGAACCACTCGGACGCCTGCGGCGACTGGTAGGCCGAGCACATCACCAACCGCGGCGGATTGGCTGCGACCTGGGTCAGCAGGCGCCCGAGTTGGGCCACGGAAGGCTCGACGCCGGGCTTGGGCTCCAGCGCCGCCACTCGCTTCAGGCCCAGCCAGTCCTCGAGATAGGGAAAGGCCTTGTGCTGAACCGCGATCGGCAGGCCGCGCAGCGGCGCCGCCTGTTTCTCCCAACGGGCAAGGGCAGTGCGCCAGCGCTCGCTGAAGGACTTCCAGTTGGCGCGATAGGCCGCTGCGTCGGGCGGGCTGAGTTCCGCCATGCGCTCCACCAATGCCTCGCCGACCTTGAGGAAGTTGCGCGGATCGGTCTGGATGTGCGGGTTGCCGCCGGCATGGACATCGCCTTCGGAGCGGTCGAGGCGCGTCGGCAGTTCCAGCAGCGTGACGTAGCGCGCGGCTTCGAAGTAGCCCGACTGGCCGACCTGGATGCGCGCGTTGCCGGATTCGCGCTGCACCAGCGACAGCCAGCCGATCTCGAGTTCAGCGCCGGTGGCGACGACCAGGTCGGCGCTGCGGGCGCGCGCGATCAGCGACGGCCGCGCCTGGATGTGGTGCGGGTCCTGCAAGCCGCCGGTGGCGGTGAACACCTCGGCCTTGTCGCCGCCGATTTCCTTGGCCAGCGCGCCCCATTCGGGCACCGTGGCGAACACCTTCAGCGCGGCCTGGGCGGGCAGGGCAAGCATGGCCGAGAGAAGGACGGCCGAGAGAATCAGAAACCTCTTACCGCCAAGGACGCAAAGGACGCCAAGGGAGGCAAGTTCAATAGCAAACCGGGAAGCACTCCAGTAGCCGGACACGTTCGAAATCCGAACTGCTGTTTTCCTTTGCGTCCTCTGCGTCCTCTGCGTCCTTTGCGGTGAAAAGGCCTTTTCCATGATCCATCTCCTAGAACTTGTGGGCGCCGTGGGCGCCCAGGCTGACCAGGTACTGCAGCCAGACTTGGTTGTCGGTGACCTGCGGCCGGGACTGCTCGCGGGCGAACTGCAAGCGCAGCCGTGAAAACTCGGAGGCCGAGTAGTCGAGCATCAGGCTGTTGCGCCTGGGCGTGAACGCGGCGAGCAACGGGAACTCGGCCGCGGCGAGAGCACCGCTGCTCACCAGCCCGATTGCCGGTGTGCCGGAATCGAGACGGTCGTAGCGGTAACCGAGGCGCCAGCGCGGCATGAACTGGTAGACCGCCTGGCCGTAGAAGCCGGACTGCGCCGAGGCATAGTCGCCGGCGAGGTTGGTGCCGTTCACATCGAAGGCGAGCGCGCCGGTTTCGCGGCGATGGAAGTATTCGCCCTGGACGATCAGGCTGCGCACCTGCGCGTTGCCCTCGGGCGCCCACTTCCAGACGAAATCCGCCAGCCAGGTGCGGCTGCGACCGGAGAAGGCGTCGGTGACGGCGGTGCCGGCGCTGTCGATGTCGTTGTATTGCCGGTCGCGCGGCGACGCGCCGAGCGCCGACAGCCCTACGCGCCAACTGCCGGACACGCCGACGTCGCCGCCGACATGGGCGAACAGCGCGCCGACGCTGCCGCCGTTCTTGTTACGGTCCGTGGCCGGGAAGGGACCGCCGGAAGCGGCTTCCGCGCCCAGTTCGACGAACAGTTCGGTGGGCGCCACCCACTTCAACTGCACGCCGTCGTTTTTCAACTGGCCGCCGAGCATGGCCTTGTAGGCCAGCGGCGCATCGGTGAAGTCCCAGGCGTGGGCATGCTGCTCGTTCATGTAGCCGATGCCAGAGAAGAAGCGGCCGGCTTTGAGCGTGAAGCCCTGGCCGAGAGCGAGCGTCTGGATGAAAGCTTCCTCCACGCTGGCCCCGCCCTCGGGCGCCAAGGAGGCGGTCAATTGGCCGCGCAAGGTATGGTCGATGTTGGACGCGATACCGATTTCCGACTCGCCGAGGCCGAAGCTGCGCCGCGCCGGCGCGACGTCACCGCCGGTAGGCACGAAGCCGCCGATGGCATAGCGGTTGGGATCCTGCGACAGGCGGGTATAGGTACCGACCAGGACGGCCGAAATGGCCGGGTTGAAGGCGGCCTCGCTCGCCGGCTTCTGGCTGGCGGCGACCGTAGCCTGGCGTGCCGACTCCTCGGCGCTGCCGGCCTTGGCCTCGGCCTGGGCCAAGCGTTCAATTTGCGCTTCGAGCGCGGATATGCGCTCCTCGTAGGTCTTCTTCATCTGCGCGACCTCTTCGCGCAGGGCTTTCAGGTCGTCGGCGTGGGCCAGGGGCGCGGCCAGCGCCAGACCAACGGCGATACTGATGACAGATCGATGCATGGCGATTCTCCAAAGCAAAAGACAACCGGCATCCCCGGAAAGCGGGATGCCGCCGCTTGCAAGACTTCAGAGAACGGCCGGAGGCGCGCGGGCGAGGTAGGGAGAGGCTGCGGCGCCGGGACAGACCGGCAGCGCGGGCGGCAGCGGCTCGGCAATGGCGGCGGCCACGCAGGGCGCCGCGGGCGCCGCGGGCAGCGGTGCGCCGCCGGTGAGCGCCGCCAGGGCGACGCAGGTGACACAGACATCGGCGAGCCCGTCGACGGCACCATGGCCGGTGTCGCCCTCGACCACCGTCGGCACGCCGGCGGCGCCGATGTGGCCGATCATGTGGGCGAACGCCGCCTGCTGCGCGGCGAGGAAGAGCAGCGCAAGCAGCAGGGCGATCAGGGGCGACGGCGAGCGTTGGCGACGCATGAGCGATACGTTATCAGGAAACCTGGACCAACAGGCCTTTCAGATACTCGCCCTCGGGAAAAGCCAGCGCCACCGGATGATCGGCCGCACCCTGCAAACGCTGGACAATCCTGGCATCCCGCCCGGAATCCAGCGCCGCGCCGGCGACGATCTTCTGGAACAGTTCCAAACCCACAGCACCGGAACAGGAATAGGTCATCAGCAGGCCACCGGGCGCAAGCAGCCGAAAACCCAGCAGGTTGATGTCCTTGTAGGCCCGCGCCGCCCGTTCGGCGTGACTGGCCGAGGGCGCGAACTTCGGCGGATCAAGAACTACGACATCGAAGCGTTCGTTGGCCTCGCGCAGCCGGCGCAACTCGTCGAAGACATTGGCGCAGCGCCACTCGGCGCGCGCCGGATCGAGGCCGGGATTCAGCGCGATGTTAGCCCGCGCCAGCGCCAACGCCGGCTCGGAACTGTCGATCGACAACACCGAGACCGCCGCCCCGGCCAGTGCCTGCAACGAGAATCCGCCCGTGTAGCAGAAGCAGTTGAGCACGCGCTTGCCCGCGGACAACTCGCCCAGCAGGCGCCGGTTGTCGCGCTGGTCGAGATAGAAGCCGGTCTTGTGGCCAGCGAGGAAGTCCACGGCGTAATGCACGCCGTGTTCCTCGATCACCACCTCGCCCCCGGGCGGCGCGCCGCGCAGCCAGCCCACGCGCGGTTCCAGGCCTTCCAGGCCGCGCACTTCGGAATCCGAGCGCTCGTAGATGCGGGCACAGCCGGTGGCCTTCTCCAGCGCCCCGGCGATCGCCTCGCGCCATTTCTCGGCACCGGCCGAGGTGAGTTGCAGTACGACGGTATCGCCGTAGCAATCGGCGATCACGCCGGGCAGGCCATCCGACTCGGCATGGATCAGACGCAGCCCCTGCTGACCGGCAAGGCCCGGCAGCGCCGCGCGCCGCGCGACTGCGGCAGCGACGCGGCGCTTGAAGAAAGCGTCGTCGATGATCTCGACCGGATCGAAGGTCCAGACGCGGGCGCGGATCTGCGACGCCGGGCTCCACGCCGCCTTGGCCAGCACCTCACGCCCTGCGACGACCTCGACGGTATCGCCCGGCCGCGCACGGCCGACCAGGCGCTCGACCGAGCCGGAGAACAGCCACGGGTGACGGCGAAAGAGGGAACGCTCCTTGCCGGGAGCAACGATCAACTGTGCCATGGCGCGATTGTAGTCGACCGGCACCAGCGGCCCGGCACCGACGTCACGCCTCAGCCCAATTGGTCAATGGGACTGACCACGGCTCGCCCGCCACGGTTCAGGACATGGGTGTAGATCATTGTCGTCGAAACGTCGCTGTGGCCCAGGAGTTCCTGCACAGTGCGGATGTCGTAACCGCTCTCCAGCAGATGGGTGGCAAAGGAGTGACGCAACGTGTGGGGCGTCGCCGGCTTGGCCAGCCCGGCATCGACCACGGCCTGGCGCATGGCACGCTGGAAGGCCTGGTCCTGTAAATGGTGGCGACGCAAGGCGCCGCTACGCGGATCGCGCGCCAGTTGCGCCGAAGGAAACACGTATTGCCAGCCCCAGTCGCGCCCCGCGCCGGGGTACTTGCGATCCAGCGCGTAGGGCAAATAGACGGGTCCGACGCCGGAGGCGATGTCCCGCCGCTGCAGCGCCTGCACGCGCGCCAGATGCGCCTGCAACGGCGCGGAAACGCTCGCGGGCAGCATCGTGACCCGATCCTTGAAGCCCTTGCCATCGCGGACCAGGATCTCGTTGCCCGAGAAGTCGATGTCCTTCACGCGCAGCCGCAGGCACTCCATGATGCGCAGGCCGGCACCGTACAGAAGATTGCCGATCAGGCGGTGGGTACCCTCGAGCCGCCCCAGCACCGCCTGCACCTCGGCCCGCGTCAGCACCACCGGCAGTCGCTTGGGCGCCTTGGCCGGCTCGACGCGCGTGAGCCAGGGCAATTCCACCTCAAGCACCTCCTTGTAGAGGAACAGCAAGGCGCTCTTAGCCTGGTTCTGGGTCGACGCCGCCACCCGCCCGGCCACCGCCAGGTGAGTCAGGAACGCCGTCACCTCCTCCACCCCCATGTCGCGCGGATGACGCTTGCCAGAATGGACAATAAATCGTTTAATCCAATCCAGATAAGCCTGCTCGGTACGGAGACTGTAATGCTTGAACCGCAGCCGCCCTCGCACCTGATCCAGCAACCGCGGCTCACCCGCCGCGGAGACGCCTTTCGCAATCATTTAGGCCCCACTATTCGGCTGCAACCTGTTGATCCAATATGATACTGCCTTTTTATACAGCCTATATGACGCTTTTGATCCCGTCAAGTATTAGGCGCCACACTTTACGTTGAACTAAACCGCTGACGCGGTGGTGGGGCGATCCACTGCCGCGTTTTGCATTTCAGGTGTTTCAGTTGTTCGATCCTGTCCTTCGGGAATGTTCCCGAATTGACGAGGAGAACGACATGACT
>JBGOZF010000063.1:0-27866 GCA_041480065.1 Rhodocyclaceae bacterium | reverse complement strand
CGAGAAAACCGTCGATATGGCGCAGCGGCGCGCGCAGGTCGTGCGAGACGGAATAGGAAAAGGCTTCAAGTTCCCTGTTCGCCGCTTCCAGTTGCGCCGTGCGCTCCGCCACCCGCTGTTCGAGTTCCTGGTTGAGCTGGCGGATCTTCTCTTCGGCGCGCTTGCGCTCGGCGAGGTCATAGGTCAGGCCGACGAAGCCGGTGATCGGCCCGCCCTTATCCCGCAGCGCGGTCACGGACAGATTCACCGGAATGCGCCTTCCATCCTTGCGAATGAAGGTCCACTCGTGCTCCTCAGGCAGGTCGCGCCGCGCGCGCGCCGCAAACACTTCGAATCCCGGCGCGATCGTTTCGCCCAGTTCCTCAGACAATTGAAGGGCGTGCCGTGCCACCTCTTCCGGGTCGTGCCAGAGCGCCGGCGTCTGTTTGCCGACCACCTCGTCAGCGCTGTAACCCAGCAGGCGCTCGCCGGCAGCATTGAAGCTGGTGACGATGCCATCCGGAGTCGTGGAGATGATGCCGTAGGCCACGTTGTCCAGAATCGTTCGCTGGAAGAGGCTGAGCCGGCGCAAATCATCTTCCCGTTGCTGGATCGCTCCCAGCATGGCGTTGAAGTTCTGGCCCAGCCGCGCCACTTCGTCGGTACCGGAAGCGGGGACGCGGTGCTTGTAGTCTGCCCGGGCCCGGACGAGTTCGGTGGCTTCCGTCAGGGACGCGATCGGACGCTCGATCGTCCGCCGCAGAACCACCAACTGGGCAAGCGTGACAGCCAGCAAGACAAGCACCCCGACGCCAAATATCCACACGGCCTGTTGAGTTTGTTGGCCGAGTTGGTCCACGCCCATGCTGAGGCGCAGACGCGCGCCCCTCGGCAGACCTTGCAGCAACTCAGCCTTGTCATGGCTGAGGTAGACGCCGTCCGGCTTGGTCGGCCAAGGCCGGGGCTGGGCATTGGGCATGCGGCTGAAGCTGGCCAGGAGCCGCCCGCCCTCCAGGAAAATGTCCGCCTCCAGTATCTGCGGATTGGCCCGCAGCGTGTCGAGAACTTCCTGTGCCCTGGCGGGGTCTTCGAAAGCCACTGCCGCGTCGGTTCCGACGGCGACCAGTTGCGCATAGGGTTCCATGATCTGCCTGGCGCGCTGTTCCAGGGTGAGGCTCTGATAGAGCAGCAAGCCGACGCCTGCCACGACGAATGCCAGCAGGGCTGCGCCCCAAAGTGCGAGTGCGAGTCTGTTGTGTATGTTCAGTTGGCGAAACATCGCTTATCTCACCTTGCGCACGACGCCGTTTTCCAGGATCTCATTGGAGACCTCCAGCATCTTGGTCTGGATGGTCAGCGAAGCGGCCCGGGCCTGGTCGAGGTTGACGCTCATTCTCACCCTGTCGCCGACCTGGAACCGGATTAGTCCCCCTTCGCGCAGGAAATCCGGCGCGTCGCCGACCGTCAGGACCGGCTTGTCCTTCAGTTCGCCGAGAACGGCGCGGCGCGTGGCGGCGTTCTCGTAAGCGACAAAGATGATCTGGCACTTGGGCAGTTTGTCGAGGGTGTCGGCGCGGAAGACTTCAAATGGGCGTCCCTGTTCCGTGCGGCCCTTGAGCGTAAGCTCCAGCACATCCCCAAAAGGATCCTGGCCCAGGATGCCGATATGCCAGGACGAACTGCTCTCCGGCAACGCTTGGCTCGGCCAGCTCACGTAGTGGACGAAATTGCGCAGGAAGGCGGCCTTGACCTTGTATGGGTTCTCTGTCGCCAACTCCTGGCTCGCGACAAGTCCTGGCAGGAGCAGCAAGAACAGCAAAGCAATTGGCCATCGACCAGACCATGGCCACTGCCGCGCCCGCAACCGCGCCGCGCTGCGGGTTGGGACGGGGGCGACTCCTCTGTGAATCTTCTTGGCCTGAACGATCATGGCCTAAAACATGACTTTGGCCGAAATTGCCACTGAAGCCGCTTCCACAGAGTAATCCGAGCCACGGAAGTAATAGATCCGCTTATTGAGGGTTTTGTCGAACCAGCCCATGATGTTGAAGGCATCGGCGCGCACGGTCAGATGGTTCGTCGGGCGGTATTCCAGCCCGGCATTCCAAAAGATACTGCGGCCGTAGGCGGCGTCGTAGCCCGGGTCGGCCAGCGCATAACCCAGGGGCGAGCTTCGGCTGCCGTTCCAGTCGGCCAGAGCCTTGGCTCCCGAAAACCCCCAATACGCGCGCAGCGAAGTGCTCACCGTCCATTTCGCATTCAAGTCGTGGATCAACGCGAGCTTGGTGATGTGGTTGGCCCAGTTGGCCAGGTCTTGCCCGTAGCCATACGGTTCGGCGGTGATGCCCTGGACGGTGGTGGGGGTTGCCAGGCGGGATTTGATCAGCTTGGTGTATCCGTGCGACAGGGTCACCCTCGTTCTTTCCGAACGAAGCGTTATCTCAGGCTCCAGCCCCCAGACCTTGAAAGTGCCTACCGCCACGGAATCATTGGCTACCGCGTCGAAACCAATGGCATCGTTCTGCTCCACGAAGACGCTGCAGCCGAAATTCAACTGCTTGTCGTGCTGCCGTTCGTACCGGAACTCGAGACTTTCCAGGGATTCGGTCGTTCCTTGGGAGCCGGTTTGCACGTGTTCCTGCCGCAACTCGCCATCGCTGTTGCGGCGCACCGCGCGCGCAGCAATCAGCTTGAGCGTGTCTTTGCCGCTGGGCGTGAAGACCAGCGCCAGCCGCGGTGAGAACAGCCAGTCGGTGTAGGTGTGCTTGTCCGCCCGGGCGCTCGCAAACGTGGTCCACTGCTCGCCCAAGTGCCACTGGTGCTCAGCCAGAAGGGAAACGGTATCGGTCTTCCAGGCATCTCTGACCGGCGGAACGCCGGGAGTTGGGCCGAAACCGACGGGCGGCCCGTCGAACCACATGTGGGAGTATTCCAGACCCAAGGCCACCGATTGTCTTTCGTTCGGCGTCCAGGTGCCCAGCACACGGCCATACGCTTCGCGTTCCAGGCGATCATCCGAACTTGGATACTGGTCATAAAGCCAGAGCCGGTACCGATACTGATCGTAGCTCACGAATGTCTCCAGATTGAAGACATCGCTCAAGTCTCGTTTGTATTTTGTGGCGATTGTGAACTGCTGGTCCAGATTACGGCGTCCCTTTTCGGCTGCCGAGAGATTCCCTGTCTGTACTGTCGTGCGCATGGGCCGCACCACGTCACCGCCTTGAGTGAAGCGCGCCCAGATTTCCGCCGGTCCATTCACATAGCTGGCGTGAAACTTCATTTTCAACATGCCGCCCGCGTCGTGCTGGTTCGGCACGGCAAACGTCACCGGCTGGCCGGAAACGACGTCCGGCATTGCCCCGGGGGTGGTGAACGACTTGCCGAACACATAAGGCGAATCATTCTGGTTGGCCCCCCTTTGGTCCGCAACGCCACCATAAAGAAACAACCCGGAGTCCGCGCTGAACTTCTGACCGAAACGGAATTCACCGGCGGTAAATCTATCCCCGAACCCTTGGCGGACTTGTGCGTCGGCCCCTTCGAAAGTCAGGCCGTTGTAGGTTTCAAGATTCAAGACTCCCGCCAGCGCGCCGGCGCCGTAGGTCGCCGAGGCAGGACCATGGACCGAGGTCACGGAATGAAGGTCCCCCAGCAACGGCAGATCCCGCTCGCTCTGGGCTCCGACGAAAAAGCGGTTGTTCATGACTTTGCCGTCGACCCGGAGCAGGTATTTGTCGTCCCGGTCGCTGATGATCCCCCGGATTCCGAAGT
This sequence comes from Rhodocyclaceae bacterium, assembly GCA_041480065.1. Lineage (GTDB taxonomy): Bacteria > Pseudomonadota > Gammaproteobacteria > Burkholderiales > Rhodocyclaceae > Fen-999. The sequence continues at coordinate 24,113 of JBGOZF010000063.1, read as the reverse complement.
GATCCAGATGCGTGTTGTGCGCGATGATCTGTGTGTTCGGCGTGTAGATCTCCAGCAGCTCGTTGAGGCTCCGCGCGCCGCTTTGCGCGATGGTGGCCGTGTCCAGAACGGTCGTCTTGGCCGGAACCAACCGAACCTGTGTGGGCGTCAGGGTGGCCGACACGATCTGCACGCGGCTCAATTGCTCGATGTCCAAACCGCCAAACTCCTCCGGCTCGCGGTTCGCGGCAGATGCCGGCAAGGCTGCGCCAAGAACGGGCAAGGCAAGCAGCATGCAACGAAGCACAATCACGACGCTATTCAACATTTGCTTCTCCCTTCCCTGTCGCTACCGTTTGCCGATTTGATCGCGTCGGCGGCATCCGGCGCGAGCAGAACATGTTCGACGGTCATCCGGAGAGTTGCCCTCCCGTTGCTTGCGGCAGCGTGAAGTAGAACGTCGCCCCGCCATCGACCTTGCCCTCCGCCCAGGTCCTGCCGCCGTGCCGGCTGATCACTCGGCGCACATTGGCCAGGCCGATGCCCGTGCCTTCGAATTCTTCGACCCCGTGCAGGCGCTGAAAGACGCCGAAGAGCTTGCCCGCATACTGCATGTCGAAGCCCACGCCGTTGTCGCGTACGAAGACGACGGTTTCCGTTGCTTGCTCCGGCAGGCAGCCCACCTCGATCTGCGCCCGCTCGCGCGGTTGCGTGAACTTCAGTGCGTTCGAGATCAGGTTCATCAGCACCATGCGCAGCATGGCCCGATCCCCGTTGATGACGGGAAGCGCCTCGACGCGCCAATCGACGGCCCTGCCCTTCGTTTCCGGCTCGAATTCCTTGATGACCTCCTGGACCAGTTCGCCAAGCTCGATTTCAGTCCGCGTCATCTCGGCACGCCCCATGCGCGAAAACGACAGCAGGTCGTCGATCAGCGTGCCCATGCGCCGGGCCGCCGCGGAAATGGTGTCCATGTAGTGCCGGCTCTGCTCGTCGGCACCCGCTGCGCTCTTCTTCTTCAGCAGGCTGACGAAGCCGTCGATGTGGCGCAGCGGCGCCCGCAGGTCATGCGAAACCGAATAGGCGAAGGCTTCCAGTTCCTTGTTTGCCACTTCCAGTTGGGCTGTGCGCTCGACGACCCGCTGTTCGAGTTCCTGATTGAGCCTGTGGATTTCCTCCTCAGCCTGCCTACGTTTGGTGATGTCGTGACCGACGGCCAACACGCTGGCCACTCGCCCATTTCGATCGAACTCCGGTACCAGCAGGTATTGCAGGTAGAGCGTCACGCCGCGTGCGTTCACCCAGTTGAACTCTATCGCCTGATGAGTTCCGGTCTCGAGCACCCGGCGGAGTTTCGCCACGTACTCGTCATCGACAGGATTGGTCCCCTTGGGCATATCAGCCATGGGAACATCGACGACGTCCCCGACGGACAGACCGCTGGCTGACTCCCAGGCGGGGTTCACGTAGGTCCGCCGCAGATCCGTGTCGTAACGGACGATGAGGTCGGGAATGTTCTGGACCAGGGTACGGTACTCCCGCTCCCGCAGGCTCAATGCCAGTTCCGCCTGCTTGCGCCCGACACGGGCGCGCAGGACCGTGAGGCCAAACCCCAGATCTCCCGCCAGTTCTTCCAGGAGTCGCCTTTCGTCAGCCGTGAAGGCATTGGCTTGCGTGGAATAGATGTTGAGAACACCGAACGTGTTTGCGCTTTCGTCCTTGAGGGGAAGTGCGATGCTGGAGCGATAGCCTCGCTGCAAAGCGGTGTCGCGCCAGGGGGTAGCTTTGGGATCTGAGCTGAAGTCCTCGATACACGCGCTCGTTCCGGTTCGAATCGCGGTTCCGGCGGGGCCTCGTCCCTGTTCCGTATCCGCCCAAGTGAGTTGGGCGTGCTGTAGATACCCGGTTTCGGTCCCGGCCCAGGCGACGGGACGCACGCTCTTGGCATCGTCATTTTCGGGATATCCCACCCAGGCCATGCGGTAGCCGGCCTCGTCGCAAACGATACGGCAGATGTCATTAAGCAGGGACTGTTCGTCCTCGGCCCGTACCAGCACCTGGTTACAGTCGCGGACTGCTCGCAGCTCCCGATTGAGGCGATGCAGTGCCTCCTCGTTGCGCTTGCGCTCGCTGATGTCCACAAACGAAACGATGATCCGCACCATCTCCCCGGCATCGTCGTATTCCGGATCGGCGTTGACCAGCACCCAGGTGACACCGCCCCGCTCGGGATGGCTGATGCCTATCAGGTAGCCCCGCAGAGGGCGCCGCGTCGAGAGCACCAGGCTGACCGGATATTCGGCGACGGGCAGCACGGAACCGTCCTCCCGCAGGAAATGCCAATCCGGATCGATCAACGACCGTCCCAGCAACTGATCTTCGGAAAGCCCGAGCAGTTCCTGGGCCATTGGATTTCCGTTCAGCACGCGCCCCTGGCCGTCATGGAGAACGATGGCGGCCTGGACCTTCTCTATCAGCGATCGATACCTTTGCTCGCTGGCATGCAGTTCGGCGGTGCGCTCCCTGACCTTCTCTTCCAGCGTCTCCTGGGACTTCAGAAGCGATGCTTCCGCCTGTTTGAGGTCCCTGAAGATCAGCTCGAACGGTTCCTGGATGCCGGTCACCAATACCGCCCGGTAGATCAGGTAGAAGGCCGCCAGCTTGGCAAAATGACCGAGCAGGTTGGCGAAGCCATACACGCTGACATAGGCGGTGAACGACATTTCCGAAACCGCCGTAAACGCGATCGACAAGGCGGCGAGATAGAAGACTCTGCGCTCGAAGTATTCCCGCTTCCGGTAAAGCAGATACAACGACAGCAAGAGGACGGCCGTTATCAGGTATTCGCTGCCGATCTTGAAGGCGGTCAGCCCCTGGCCTTCGACAAAGCAGTCGGCGAAATTTCCGGAATACACCATCCACAAGAGCACCGAATCCGCCGTCGCATAGAGGCCGAGGATGGCGCGGTTGCTCAGCTTGTTTTCCACCAGCAGCGGCGCCGTGATGAGCGTGATGGCTTGAAGGTAACGTGCCGCTATCCAGAGCTGGGTAGGCAGGTTTGCCCCATAGCCGGGGAATATGCTCATCCCCTTGTAGGCCAGGGTGTGCAGCAGGTCGATCAGGGCGATGAATCCGTAGCCGATGCCAAGCAGCCTGAGGTAGCCGTTCGCCAGGTACCTGCGCGCGTTCCAGGTCAGGATGAACAGCGTGAAGGCGATCGCAATGGTGACGATCTCGATCAGGCTGTGGAACAGGAGATAGCTGTGCAGACTGCTCAGGTACAGCCCGAGCACCACTGCGGCAATGGCACTGGTGTAGCCGAGGTTTCTTGACCCTTTGCCGTCGAACACCTTGATCTCCGTTGGTTCCGGTTCTCGTTCCCGATTTCCGGATTTGTGGGCCCAGGAAAGTGCCCGGTCGGCGAAACGCCGGCCTGCCTGCCCTATTGTTCGTTCTGATGCTTTCGGTTCGTTGGTCCCCTCAAGTCTGCGGATCGACCCTGTCATCCTCCCAGCGAAGCGACTCCCGCGCCAGCCCTTTTCCCGGTGAAGTCCGAAAGGACTGCAAAAAGAACTCCAATTCCCGCATCCGAGGCAAACATCGCCACTTCCAAGGATAGGACACAACAACGAATCGGAAAACGTCTCTGCTTCGTCCAACTGCCGCGAATCGGGGATTTCACGCCCTCAGATCCCAAGAACCGCAGCGGCAGCGTTGCGGCCATTGCTTGTAAGCCCAGGCGTGGACGACCGGGAAAGGCGGTGCTCCACTCCACTTCCGGCCCTGTCCATCCTCGCCGCCCCCGCGCCGTGCAGGGTCTCTGTTACCATAATGAAAAAAGCATGATAAGGGAGCGGTTGTGGACGGTCTCGTGGTTCTGTTTGTCCTGCTGGGCGGCGCGTATCTGCTGGTGCTGCCTGTTCTCACCCTGATTGCCTGGTCGCGCAGTTCCACCCATTCCGACCAGATCGAGAAGCTGCGCCGCGCCCTGAAGGAGGCCGAAACGCGCAACGCCAGCCTCGATACGCGACTCAACAGCTTGCAGGCCGCCGTACAGACACTGCGCGAACGCGGCGATGTCAATGCGCCGCCATCACCGATCCAGGCACCCGCAGCCGAGCCGATCGTCGTCAAGCCGGCCACGCCGGTCGCAGCGGCCGCCAGCGGCGCACCGATGCCCATTGGCACATCAAGCGCGCCCGAGCCGATCAAGCCGCCTGCGGCCAAGCCGGCGCTCGTTGCCTCGCCTGCCATCAAGGTAGCGGCCGATCTGACTTTCGATCTGACCCCGCCGTCCACCGAAGCCAACCCCGCTGAAATGGCCACCGTCACGCGTCCGGCCGAGGGGGCACCGGCAGACTCCACGCCCAAGTCCACCCCGCGCCGCCCTGCCCCCCGTGTTCGGCCGGCGCCTGCGCAACCCGCCGGGCCGTCCCTGCTTGAACGGGCATTCGGTGCCGCCAAGGCATGGCTGTTCGGCGGCAACACGCTCGTGCGCATGGGTATGCTCCTGGTCTTCCTGGGACTGGCCTTCCTCTTGCGCTATGCCTCGGATCGCATCGTCATCCCCCTCGAAGTGCGTTACCTCGGCGTTGCAATCACCGCACTGGTGGCCCTGGTGCTCGGCTGGCGCCTGCGCGCCAAGCGCCCCGCCTATGCACTGCTGATGCAGGGCGGCGCGGTGGCGGTGATGTACCTTACCGTGTTCGCCGCGCTCAAGCTGCACGGCCAGCCGCTGCTGTCCACCGAGGCGGGTTTCGCGCTGCTGGTGGCCGTCGTGACGCTCTCAGGCGTTCTGGCCGTGGCTCAGAATGCGCTTTCGCTCGCCGTCGCCGGCGCGCTGGGCGGCTTTGCGACGCCGGTGCTGCTGTCCACGGGCGGCGGCAATCACGTTGCGCTGTTCACCTACTTCGCCTTGCTGAACACGGGCATCCTCGGCATCGCCTGGTTCAAGGCCTGGCGCCCGCTGAATCTGATCGGTTTCTTCGGTACTTTCCTGATCGGCACGGCCTGGGGGCAGCGCTCGTATGACCCCGTGCTGCACTATGCCAACACGCAGCCGTTCCTGATCCTGTTCTTCGTGATGTTCGTCGCCATCGGCCTGCTGTTCGCACGCCGCATGCTGCTCGACGATCCCGACGTCCCAACCTCGCGCGACACCGCCGAGTGGAGCGCCTGGTTCGCGCGGCGCGGACACACGGCTCAGCGTTACGTCGACGGTACCCTGCTCTTCGGCACGCCGGTGGTAGCCTTCGGCTTGCAGTACGCGCTGATCCGCCACATCGAATACGGCACCGCCTTCAGCTCGCTGGCGCTGGGCCTGTTCTACCTGGTGCTGGCACGGCTCACCCATGGCAGCAATCCGCTGCGGCATCGCCTGCTGACCGAGGTCTTCCTCGCCCTGGGCATGATCTTCGCCTCACTGGCGATTCCGCTGGGCCTCGACGCGCAATGGACCGCCGCCGCCTGGGCGATCGAAGCCGCCGGCATCTACTGGATCGGCCATCGCCAGCAGCGCCCGCTGGCGCGAGCCTTCGCCCTGCTGCTACAGGCCGGCGCCACGGTGGCCTTCCTGCAACACGTAAGCCCCGGGGAAGAAACGCTGCTCACCGGCTCCGCGCTGGGCGCACTGATGCTCGGGCTCTCTTTCCTGAGCAACATGCTGGTGCTGCGCCGCTACGGAACCGCCCCCGAACGCAGCGAGCAATGGGATGGCAAGCTCGATGTAGCTTTCAGCACACTCGGCCTGTGGAGCCTTTTCGCAATTGCACCGATTCTGTATGTCGCCGACGGCACGGCCTTCGCATGGGGACTCGCCGGCTTTCTGACGGTCTTTGTCGCCCTGCGTTGGCGTTTCTCGGGCTGGGTGCTGAATGCCGTGCTGGTGCAGGTCGCCGCCATCATGGCGTTCGTCACCACCCTGCACCCGGCGCAGGAAAGCCTGCTCGCGGGCAGCCTGGTCGTTGCTGCGCTGCTCGGCATCACGCTGCTCGCCAATGCCGCGCTGCTGCGCCTGCACCCCGGCGCCTGCGAGAACGGCCAGTCAAGGTACAACCCGTTGCTGCCCTTGCTGAGCACGCTGGGCTTGTGGTCGCTGTACCTGATCGCGCCGCTGCAACTGGCGGCCGAGAACACGGCCGCCGCCTGGGCGCTGGCGGGAATGCTGACGGTATTCATCGGCCTGCGCTTGCAGGCGCGCGGCTGGGTCGCCAATGCGCTGCTCGTGCAACTGCTGGCCGGCGGCCTGTTCCTGCGCCAGATGGACGCCGATGGCGGCGCCGGCGGCGTGCTGGCCCTTGCCGGCTCGGGCTGGCGTGGATTGATCATCGCGTCGCTGATCGGTCTCGCCTCTCTCGTCAGCCTGGGTGCGGCAGTACGCGACGCGCGCCGGAAGAACGATCCGGCACTCGTCGCTCGCCTCGCCTGGGCCACCATCTTCGGCCTCGGCTTCATCGCCCTGGCCGTGCTGTTCGTGCTGCCCTGGGAGACCGCGACGGCGGTATGGGCCGGCTGCGGCTTCGTGCTGATGTGGGCCGCCATGCACCTCAAGCTCAGGCCGCCGTTCTGGTTTGCGCTGGCGCTCGAAATCATCGCCGGCATCGCCTTCCTGAATGCCAACTGGTTCGGGCTGTTCAACGTGCACCCTCTGCAGGTTGCGGAAGCCGCCAGCCCCTTCGCCCATGCCGGTTTCTGGACGCCCATCGTCATCGCGCTAGCGGCCTTCGCGGTAGCCTGGCGGCTGCACGCCTACGCCCGCTCGCCTACCGCCGGCGATGCCGACGGACTGGCGATCGACGGCGACTGGTTCTCGTTGCCCGCGCTGCTCTGGGCTGCCGGCTGGTGGGCCTTCGCCTGGTGGATGGAATGGGCGCGCACCGATGAGCTCCACCAGCAGACCAGCCACCATTTCCTCGCCGTGATGGCGGCCTCGGTGCTCGTGCTGCTGCCGATTGCCGTCAAGTGGCGCTGGGCGCGCCTGGCCGGCCTGTGCGGTCTGCTTCTGCCGCTCATCGCCGTCACCGCAGCCTTCGACTATGGCGCCGACTTCAATCTGCTCGCCGCCAGCGGCTGGGCCGCGCTTGGCCTGGCATTGGCGGCCGCTTTCGGTCTGCTGCGCAGCGCCAAGGGATTGCTGGAGGAGCGCAGCGACAAGCTCCTGCACTTGATCAACTGCTGGGTTTGGCTAGGCGTGGCGGCACTGGAAATGCGCTACCTCTTCCTCGCCCTCGGCGAACCGGGCAGCACCTGGCGCTGGCTCGGCTGGGTGCTGCCGCTCGCCGCCTGGCTGCTCTGGAACGCGCGCAAGGCACCACCCAGCCTGTGGCCGGCTGTGGCCCATCCGCAGCTCTACCGTTTCAGCGCAACGGCGCCGCTGCTCGCCATACTGCTGGCATGGCTGGGCATGGCCAACATCTACTCCAGCGGCAACGCCGAGCCACTGCCCTTCATCCCGCTGCTCAACCCGCTCGATCTGCCACTGGTGCTGATCCTGTTCGCCGGCTGGCAATGGCTGCGGCAACTGCGCGTGCAGGACCCTCTTGAATGCCGCTGGCAACCGTTGAGTACCCCGTTCCAGTTCGCACTGATGGCCGCGGCCTTCCTCACCTATACCTGCGTGGTACTGCGTGGCGCGCACCACCTCGCCGGCGTGCCCTGGCAGCCGGACGAGATGCAGCATTCGATGCTGGTCCAGGCCAGCCTGTCGATTGCCTGGGCCCTGCTCGCACTGGGCCTGATGGTCGCCGGCCACCGAAGCGCCCGGCGCGCGGTGTGGATCGCCGGCGCGGTACTGGTCGCCGTGGTGCTCGCCAAGCTGTTCCTGATCGAACTCTCGAACCGCGGCGGCGTGGAGCGCATCGTCTCCTTCATCGGCGTCGGCGTGCTGCTCCTGGTCGTCGGCTACTTCGCGCCTCTGCCGCCGAGCAGGGAAACTACTGATACGGAGTCTGCAGATGCCCCTGCAACGTAGGCCTGCCTGCACCCAAGCTGCACCGCGCCTGATGTGCCTCGTGGTCTGCGCGGCGGCCATGCTTGCCCTGCCCGCCCTGGCGCAGGAGAAGCCCGAAAACTTCTCGACCCGCCTGCGAATCGTCACCGAAGCGGCCATGCCCTATTACCGCCTGAGCGTGCCGCTTCAAGCCTATCTGGCCTCGGCCCACGGCGATCTGCGCGACCTGCGCGTATTCAACGCTGCCGGCCAGCCCGTGCCTTACGCGCTCCTGGCGGCCAGCGGCAGCACCGAGCAAAGCGTGCAGCGCCAGAAGCTGCGCTGGTTCCCGTTGCGCGCAGCCGCCGCCGGCCAGCACGCCAACACCGATGACGACAGCGCCCTGAGCGTGGTGGTGAAACAAGCCGGCGACGGCACGCTGGTGGAGATCAACAGCAAGCGTGGCACTTCCACCAGCCCGGCTGCAAAGCCGGATGCAGCGCGGGTGCGCGGCTATGTACTCGACGCCAGCCGGATCGCCGATCGCCTGGCGGTGCGCGCACTCGACCTCGACTGGGACAAGGCGGGCGGCGACTTCCAGTTGCTCGATCTCGAATCCAGCGACGATCTACAGCACTGGAACAGCCTTGCGACCGGCGTGCAGCTCGCACGGCTCGACTACAACGGCGCGCGCATCGAGAATCGCCGCATCGAACTTCACGGCTTTCGTGATCGTTATCTGCGCCTGATCTGGCGCGAGCCGGCTGCGGCACCGATGCTTGTCGACGTCGAACTCGAACAGAGCAGTTCGCGCTACCAGAGCGCACCGCTGGCCTGGTCCGCGCCCATTGCCGCCAGCGCACCCGACGCCGACCTCAAGGCGGGCGAATATCGCTTCCACCTCGCCCAGCCGCTCCCCGTCGCTCGCCTGCGCCTCGAACTGCCGCCTGGCAACCAGCTCCTGCCGCTGGAAGTCCTATCCTCCGGCCGCGAGCGCCGTCAGTGGCACAGCCTTGCCAACACCGTGGCCTACCGCATCAAGAGCAAGGGCCACGAATGGACCAACACCGAAATCCCGCTATCCGGTTACCCGCTACAGGATTTCGTGCTGCGCGTCGATCCGCGCCTCAACCCGCTGCCCCAGGGCCCGCAGTTGGCGTTCGCACTACAGCCCGCCCAGATCGTTTTCCTCGCCAGCGGCGAGGCGCCCTACACGCTTGCCACCGGCAACAAGGACGCGAAAGACGCCTCACTCGCGCCCGCCACCCTGGTGCCGGGCTTCGGCAACCCCGACAGCCCGGAGATCGCCAATGCCGGTATCGAGGCAGCCAGCAGCCCGCCCGAGCCCGGCACACCAGCCGCCGTGCCTGCGCCGGCGCCCGAACGCGACTGGAAGAAGATCGCGCTGTGGAGCGTGCTCGTGCTCGGCGTGGTTGGCATGGCCGCGATGGCCTGGCAGTTGCTGCGGCAGATGAACAAGCCCGGCGACGGGCGCTGAAGGACTAACGCGGATGCCATAGTGTCCTGGACAGCACAACTTTGCCGTATGGCAACGTTATGCTTCCACCGCCCCCCCCGCTGCGGCAAAGATATGCTTCCGTTCGGCCGGCAGCGAGCGAACTCGGAACGTCAGCTTCCCCGCTACCCGATCGCCCGCCCTGTGCCCGTTGCGGCCTGATGACATCGGGACGTGTCATGGCTGGTTCACGATCCTCGAGCCGCCGGTCGAGAACCTGGACTGCTGGTCGCAACCTCGGCTATTGCCGTCATTCGAGCATTTCCGATAGTGTCGCCAGCCCAGTCGGATCGAGCGCCCGCTCCGCGAAGGCCGGGATTCCCCTTCACGGCCCGCAGAATTGTTGACCGCCAATTGCCGGTGGCATGTGACCGGAGTAGTCTGTCGCCCTGCTGTACTTTCATGAGTCTGTAGCCCCCTGTCGCGCTGACAGGCCGAAATAGACTGAAATGGGATAGCGATCGGGAGCCATGGGATGACAACAACACTTGCGAGTACCGAAATAATAGATCTGGTGACTCTTGTGGAGGAAGCTGCCCGATCCACAGAGAAAGGCGTAAGACATTTTATTGAACCCGCCCCAGGTACCTTGAGACGAGCAACAAGCAAACGGCACCATATTGTTTTCGGACGGCGCGGTTCTGGAAAATCAAGTCTCTTACGTAAGGCGGCGGCTGACCTGACCATTGATCGACGTCCTATAGCCTACATAAATCTCGAGGCATTTAAGGGGCATAGCTACCCTGATGTTCTATTGAGCGTCTTGATTAAGACTCTAAGCGAGTTCGAAGTATGGTTGAAATCAGCAGCCGTCTATGCACCGACAAAGACGTCGTTTTGGGGCAAGCTGTTTGGCACGACGCCGACACGACCTTCCTTCAATAAGAAGCTCACAGACAATCTGGCCCAGAGGCTTCAGCAAGAAGTGAAGGCGCTCAGCGAGGAACTACATCGATCAGATGAAGCAGAATTGACAGAAAGATCCGCTTCTCAGTCAACTGGCCAAGACACCGTCTCAGGGAAAGCCAAGACCGGATTGCCAGGGTCATCTGCTGAGATTGAAGCGGTAATGAAAGTGGAGCAAACGAGGAAGAATGAGATCGAAGAAAGATATACGAGGTCAAAGACTGACTTCCTGCATCGACATATTCTCGATTACCAAGACCTTTTCCGCGAATTGTCTGCCCTCTCCGCTGGCGACGCTTACCTATTCCTAGACGATCTATACCACATTCGACGGACAGACCAATCTAATGTCCTAGACTATTTCCATCGCATCGCGAAGGACCATAACCTATGGCTCAAGATCGGAAGCATTCGGCATAGAACGCGATGGTATGTTCATGGGGATCCTCCCGTTGGATTGAAGATCGGGGATGACGCAGATGAAATAGATTTGGACCTCACGCTGGAGAAATACTCCATCACGAAGGATTTCCTCGTAAGGATATTGAGCAATTTCGCAGCAGAAGCCAAGATTAGGTCTCTATCCGATTTCGTTACCGATGGCGCCATTAACCGTCTTGTCCTTGCCAGTGGGGGCGTCGCCAGAGATTTTCTGTCAATCTTTCGGCGATCAGTTGATGTTGCACGTGAACGAGGCGGCGGCCCAAGAGGTGATAAGGTAGGCGCAGAGGACGTTAACGTCGCCGCAGGAGAATACGACTCGATCAAACGGGAAGAATTCACGCGAGACACATTGGACGACAATACGACGCTGGAAGACGAATTCCAGACGCTCAGGCGATTTTGTCTCGACGACAATAACTGCAACTGTTTCCTTCTAAATAAGGAGGAAAGAGGCAGTGACGTAGACCTAATCCATGAGCTTGTTGATCTGAAACTTGTTCATTTGGTTCGGTCTCGCGTCACGATTCGAAATCGTTCTGGGCGACTTTACGAGGCCTATATGCTTGATCTCAGCCAATACGCTGGTGCGAGAAAGAGGCGAGACTTGGATTTGATTGAGTTCTGGAAACCTTCCTCTACAGATGCCCTTCGCAAGGCATCCTTGATTTACGAGCCTAAAGAGTGAGTCGCGGCAATATCGGATTGACAGCGCCGATCCTCGTGCCGGCCTTGACTTGGAACGCATCGTGATTGCTTGTGCGAGACAAACATTTGCGTTCTGCTATGAAACAGAAAGGCGGCCATCGGCGTGGTACCGAGACTCGCAACGGAACGCCAGCTCGGACCGATGACCGAGCCGACAGCCTACAGAACCGGACGACCGGTTCGGAATGGGATACCGGCCGTTCGCGCTCCTTGATTTATTGGGGCCGCTACGACCCTTGTTGGCCGTACTGCGACGCTCCGGCATCCGGCTCAATGGGATCCGCCGACTCTTGGTTTTGCCTGAGACAGACGGGTCTTCTCATGCCAACCATGGAGAAGGCCCCGCGCCTCCACTTTGGCACCGACCATTGCCTATAAACGAGCAATTGCTGCCGTCGGTAACCACAATGTCAACGGCGAATCCGGTAGCCGCTCGAATTCATAACGTTCGTACCAACCCCGCGCACGTTCATCCTTGGCGTCCACAATTACGCCGATCATTCCAATCTCGACGGAAAGCCGCAGGCAGCGCTGTAGAGCGTCGGCCAACAGCAAGTCACCAAGTCCTTGCCGCTGATGACGGGTTTCAACGGCCAGGCGCGCAAGCCGCGCAACGGGAAGCGGGAAATTGGGGAATCGGCTCAGGTGTTTTGCGGGCAGGTTCTCCTTTCGAATGCCTGACATCGCCAAGCTATAGAACCCCCGAACTGTTGATCCCTCGACGGCAACGTAGGTGCGGCTTACATTGGCATCGGCATGCTGGCGAGCGAACCGCCGAAGATATTCATCCAGTGCCTCAACGCCACATGAGAATGTGCGGCGGTCATGAGTCGACGCCAGCGCTTCAATGCCGACCAAGGGGAGAGAAGTCAACGCTTGTCTTGCCGCCAATCGCGATGACGTTTCATGGCGGCAGACAACTTCGGCCGCGGTTTGTCGGCGTTGTCGAGCGCCTTGGCAAAGGCGTTCCAGTCGCGGGAAGTGAGAGTGATCATCTCTTTCTCCGCCAGGATCTGCTTGGCTCGCTCCTGAGCAGCGCCAAGCAGGAAGGCGCTTACCGACATCCCCGCAGTGGAGGCCGCCCGGACGATCAGTTCTTTGATTTCCGGCGATGTGCGCAAGTCGATGCGCTCGTGGGCTTGGGCAACGGCAGACATGACAGGCTCGCCTTATGTACGGAAGAATTACGGATCATTGTAGGTCAATCCTAAGCGACACGCAACTCTGAACCGTACGACTGACGTATCGGTGGCGAAGATTGATGATGTGACCAAACGGCAGGAAATGGCCGGGAGTACCCCGTCACAATTACATTTCACGCGGACCGACAGTCGAAACTCTGCCACACAGCGCCAATAGAGTTCGCAGCCTGGCGCATTTGGTCGACACCCCAACAGGCCGCCTAGACCTTCGTTGGGGAATGGGTTGCCTTGGTAAGGTTATGCTTCCGAAATCTGGCGGACGGCAAGATTATGGTTCCCGGGACACCATAGGCATCCGCTACTGCTTGTCCCCGTCGGAATTCGTCTCCGCGTCTGTTCCCTTCTTCTCCCGCCGCCGGCGTCGGCCGCCGGCGGCGAATGACTGGCGCAGCTTGGACATTTCGATCAGTTGCGCTGCCACCAGGCCGTTGACGCTGTCGGCCGGCACGAAGCCCTCGGCGTCAGGGGCGCCGGCGGGCACGCCGGTGAGGATCTCGATGGCGTCCTCGACCGTGGCCACTGCGTGAATGCGAAACTGGCCGGCGCGCGCCGCGGCGACGACATCGTCGCGCAACATCAGGTTCTTGACGTTCGATTGCGGGATCAGCACGCCCTGCTGACCGGTCAGGCCGCGCAGGCGGCAGATGTCGAAGAAGCCCTCGATCTTCTCATTGACGGCGCCGATCGCCTGCACCTGACCGAACTGGTTGACCGATCCGGTCACCGCCAGCGACTGGTCGATCAGCGTACCCGACAGCGCGGACAGCAGGGCGCACAGTTCCGCCAGCGAGGCGCTGTCGCCTTCCACCGGCCCGTAGGACTGCTCGAATACCAGGCTCGCCGCCAGCGACAATGGCATGCGGCTGGAGTAACGGGCGGCCAGGAAGGACGACAGGATCATGACGCCCTTGGAATGGATGGCGCCGCCCAGTTCCGTTTCGCGCTCGATGTCGATCACGTCGCCCTCGCCGACTCGCACCGTGGCGGTGATGCGCACCGGATGAGCGAACATGAAGTCGCCGAGATCGATCACCGCCAGGCCGTTGACCTGTGCGACATGGCCGCCGCTCGAAGTTATCAGCAGGGTCTCGCGCAGGATGGCTTCCTGGTAGCGACTGCGCAGCCGGTCGTGACGCCGTATCTGGGCTGCCAGGGCCGCCTCGACATCGTCGCGGCGCGTGCAGGCAACGCCGGCCGCGCGGGCGCAACGGTCCGCCTCATGCAGGAGCGTCGCCACGCGCCGGATGTTGGTCGACAGGCGTTCGCCGTCGCCGGCCAGGCGCGACGAGAATTCAACGACGCGCGCCACGGCCCCGGCGTCCATTGCCAGCAGGCCGTTGCGGCGTGCCAGGTCGGCGATCTGCGCCGCATACTGGCGGACGTTGTCGGCGCTGCGGGCAATGTCGCTCTCGAAATCCGCAGCGACGCGGAAAAGATCGCCGAACTCGGGATCGTACTCCTTGAGCAGGTAGTAGAGCAGCGGTTCGCCGAACAGCACGACGCGGCACGAAAGCGGGATGGGCGCCGGTTCGAGGGGCACGGTGCTGGCAAAGCCGAGCGCCCGTTCGAGCGAATCGATGCGCAGTTCGCCGCTCTTGAGCGCGCGCTTCAGCGCCTCCCACGCGTAGGGCTTGCCGAGCACCTTGATGACATCGAGCATCAGGAAACCACCGTTGGCGCGGTGCAGGGCACCGGCCTTGATCAGCGTGAAGTTGGTCACCACGGTGCCCATGTGGGCGATGTGGTCGATCCGCCCGACGAGATTGCCGTAGGTCGGGTTGTCCTCGAACACGATGGGCGCCGCCGCCTGCTCGTCATGGCCGACGAGGAGATTGACCTGATAGCGCTGCACGGAGATGCCGTCCGCCGAAAGCTCGATGTTGTCGCTGTCTTCGCGCGGAGCGCGCAGGCTTTCACCGTACTCGACCACGTCCGCCAGCACCTCGTCGAGAAAGACCAGCACGTTGGCCTGCTGGGCATACACCTCCTTGAGATCGGCGATCAGGTGCCCGACCGCCAGATTGACCGTATCGCGGCCCAACTGGCGCAGCCGGCCCTGCATCTCGCGCCGCCAGCGCGGTATCTGGTGCATGACTTTCTGGAGGCGTTCGCCAAGCTCTTCGATCAACCGGCTAATGCGCGCCTTTTCCTCATCGGGCAACTCACCGAAGGCATCGGGCGCCATCGGCTCCTCGTCCTTCATCGGCACGAACGTGAAGCCCTGCGGCGTGCGCAACAAGGAGATTCCGCGCTGCCGCGCCTCCTGGCCGAGCTCACGAAATGCATTGGCCTCGCGCTCCTTGAGTTCACCCTGAATGGCTTCGGCATGGCTGCGGAAGTCGTCGGTCTCGAAGGCGGCACTGATGGCCGGCTCCAGATCTTCCGTGAAGCGCTGCATGTCGCGACGCAGCGCCGCACCGCGCCCGGCCGGCAAGGTCAGGACACGCGGCTGGGGAGGATCGCCGAAGTTATAGACGTAGCACCAGTCGCTCGCCGGCGGCATGGTCGCCGCGCGTTGTTCGAGCAGGCGGCGCACCAGCCCGTGGCGGCCGCCGCCGGGCTCGCCGAGGACGAAGAGGTTGAAGCATGGATGAGCCATTTCGATGGCCAGGCGGATCGCCTCGACGGCGCGCTCCTGGCCAAACGCCTCCTCCGGGGCCGGCAGCGCGTCGGTGGTATCAAAGCCGAGCGCTGCCGGATCGCAGCGGTGACAAAGTACCTCGGGATCAAGCGAAGCGTAGTTGGCCATTTTCTTCTGTCATCCGTTGTGGCGGGAGGAAAGCCAGTGCCCATTCTGCCTGAGCTTGGGCGCTGCCGGGAGGCCAGGGGGGCGAGTATGATCAATCGATTCCGCCTCGTTGCCGCCATGATTGAAGGTTGATGCCAAATGCAACAGACGATGCACGCTATGACTTTCGAACGACTGGGTGCGCCGCTGCGCCTGGTCGAACTGCCGGTCCCGGCGCCGGCCGCCGGCGAGATCCTGCTGCGCGTCGAGGCCTGCGGCGTATGCCGCACGGATCTCCATCTGATCGACGGCGAGTTGCCCGATCCGGTACTGCCGATGATTCCCGGCCACGAGATCGTCGGCCGCGTCGTCGCAACCGGCAGCAACGTCGAGAGCTTTCGCGTCGGCCAGCGTGTCGGCGTGCCCTGGCTCGGCTGGACCTGCGGCGAATGCCGCTTCTGTCGCAGCGAGCGCGAGAACCTGTGCGACGGCGCACGCTTCACCGGCTATCAGCTACCGGGCGGCTATGCGGAATACACCGTCGCCGACGCGCGCTATTGCTTCCCGCTCCCCGACGACGGCGATGCGGCCGCGCTGGCGCCGCTCCTGTGCGCCGGGCTGATCGGCTACCGCGCGCTGGTATTGGCCGGCGACGCGCCTCGCGTCGGCATCTACGGATTCGGCGCCGCGGCCCACATCGTCGCCCAGGTGCTGCGCCACCAGAAACGCGAGTTCTATGCCTTCACCCGGCCGGGCGATGCGGCCAGCCAGGCATTCGCCCGCCACCTCGGCGCCGCCTGGGCCGGCGCGGCCGACCAACTGCCACCGCACAAGATTGATGGCGCGCTGATTTTCGCGCCCGCCGGGCCGCTGGTGCCGGCCGCCCTCGGCCACCTGGAGAAAGGCGGCTGCGTCGTCTGCGCCGGCATCCACATGAGCGATATTCCGGCCTTTCCCTACGCGCTCCTGTGGGGTGAACGGCAAGTCCGCTCCGTCGCCAACCTGACCCGCCGCGACGGCAACGAATTCCTGGCGCTGGCGCCGCGCATCCAGGTGCTCACCGAGATACATCGCTTTCCGCTCGGCGAGGCCAACGAGGCGCTCGCCCAACTGCGCCGAGGCGCGTTTCAGGGCGCGGCGGTGCTGGTGATGCAGTCATAAGCATCGTCGGCGCCGGCAGAAACCACGTCCCCAAACGGCAAGCAGGCTGGCATCGGTTTCAGATTCTTGCAAGATCCGCCGGACCGCAAGGCGCCCCTCCCGGCAATCATGCGACATAAGATCGATTTTCGTGTTGGTTATTCTTACAGCATCGCGTTGCCGTTGTGCGAGTCACCAGTGGAATCAATTACATATCCCTTCTGCATAATTCTTGCTTTGGTTCTCCGACCAAACCTGCCACCTCTTGGTGGCAGTACCAATAACCGCATCCCAGAGGAAACCAGGTATGAGCAATATTCGGAAACTCTCGGCAATTGTCTTCGCCGTCGTGGCATCGCTCTTTTTCGGCAGCGCCCACGCCAATGTGATCACCGGTGACCTTTGGCGTGTCGCCGAGGCTATCGCTAGTGACGCAAGTCTGGCGAATGTTCCCGCCACCACAGCGGATGTCACATTCAAGGTCGACTCGCCGCTCAATTTCAGCGCGACGGATGCGACCATCGGCGCCTGGCTAACCAGCGGCCACGCATTCAATGTGGTGGAGAACACGCCGGATACGCTTACCGCGCTGATGGACGACAATGCCACGGGTGCGCTGTTGCGCTTTACCGGATTCGTGACAGTGACCAACGGACAGTTGATTACGGTGACCCACGACGACGGTCTGACCCTGATCATCGATGGCATCGACCTGGGCTTCGGCCCGGGTCCGGCCAGTTCGGAAACGTCGACGAGGACCTATACCGGGCCGTCCGGCACGTTCGCGTTTGAACTCGTGTATGGCGAATGCTGCCGTGGCGCAGCAGTCCTGCAAGTGGATCTGCCCTTTAGCAATGCCGCCCCCGAACCGGGTACGCTCGGTTTGCTCGGTGCCAGCTTGATCGGTCTTGCCATGAGTCGGCGCAGAAACGCCAACTGAAAACACCTCCTCGGACCAGTTCGGCGCCGGCGGCAATTGCCGCCGGCGCCGATTTTTTTGATTTCGGAGTTGTTTGTTGGGATGCCCCTCGGGACGTGTTCGGGGCGAAACGCGGGATCATCGCTCGTACAATCTGGTCTAATCGGCATTGAGGCCTTCAGGCGCCGGTTGCCGAAAGGGTTCGACCGAGATGTGGACACGGCTTGCAAGACAGATGCTTTCCGCTTTGCCCCTGCTGCTTGTCGGCTGCGCGGCGCCGTTGCCGGTGCCTTTCGAACTCATCGACCAGCAGTCGGTCGCTCATGAAGGCAGCTTCCACGTCGACGATCAGCGCATGGAAGCCACCATTGACGGAAAACGGTTCCAGGGTTTCTACGTGGTCGCCACCGGCACGGCGGTCGTCACGACCGACACCTTGTCTTCACGCCGCTTCCGCAGCTACCAGTCGGTTTCCAGCGTCAGTTCGAACTCCGCCCGCGCCGTGCTGACTTCGGCGGACGGCGAACGCATCACCTGCGAATTCCTGTTCGCGGACCAGAAGGCCGTCGGCGATTGCCGCTCGTCCACGGGCCGGACCTTCCAACTGGTGGCCACGGGCAGTTGATCAGAACCCGTAGGGCCGGTACAGCCAGTTCTTGACCACCTGTACGTCGCGCTCGGGCAGGTAGCCGAAGCCGGACTGTATGTCTTCGATCACGGCGGTGGCGACGGCGTGCGGCACGGCCTTGGTCGTCAGCATGTGGAAGAACCACGCCATCGGATGGTCGGCCTGGCGGTCGAAGCGCTGCAGGGCGTCGCGCAGCGCCAGTCCGCGGGCGCCGTAAGCGCTCTCGAAACGCGGTGGCGCGCCATTCACCGCCGCGACCGGCGTCGCCTGCAGGATGGGCTGGCGGTAGCGGTCGAGATGCTCGCTGGTCGCCAGGATCCAGTGATTGCTGAACTGCGTTGCGCTGCCGGCGCTGCTGTTCTCCCAGGCCTCGAGAAATCGGTGCACCGGTTGCGGGTCGGGCTTCTGCGCGCGCATGCGGCCGAGAAACTCGGCGACGTCGGTCACGCGGTGCAGGGCATAGAACGGGATGCCGATCGGCACCGGCGCGCCGGCACAAGCCTCGCGCGGGTCGACCAGTTCTTCGATGCTGGCAGGCACTTCGTCGCCGGCGAACAGCGGCTGGCAGACGACTTCCTGCAGTTCCTCGATTTCAAGCTGAACGAAATCGGCGGCGCCGGGACCGGTCGGCGCGATCCAGTAGTGGGTCTTGCCGGTCAGGCGCGTGGCCTTGAGGCCGCTGTCGGCGTAAGTGTCGGCTAGCGCGGTGAAGTCGTCATTGAGCCGGTGCAGTTCGGTTTCGGCCCACCCCTCCAAGTCGCCGGAAACGCGGTTGCCGCCGGCATCGACAACGCCGCCGAGCCGGTACCAGCCGCCGCGCGATAGCACTTCGTGGAAGGCAAGTTGCGGAACCACGGCGGCCAGTTCGCGCGCCAGGCCGGCAGCGCCGGCGGCAACCGGCATGCGCAGGCACAGTTCGGCAATCGGCTTGGCAAGCCCGCTCCAGCGGGATTCAAGGGTATCGGCGGTCATCGCGGCTCGCAGCAAGTTCAGTCGTCATCATCGCGAAGCGCCACCACGATGCCGGTGGCCGCTTCGGTGTCGGTGGTCAGCTTGAGGCAGTGCTCGTTGGCATCGACGTAGTAGAGCAAACAGTTCGGTCCTTCGGCCGCAGGCGGCAGGCGCGGCGGGATATCGTCCTCGCTGCAGACCGTTATATGAACGCCGGGAAACGATGCACGCAGTTGCTGCGCCAGGGCGTCGTAACCGAGAGCGGGTGACACCGCCGCCATGACGCGGTCGAGCAGTGCCGTTTCGATCACGACTCGTCTCCGGCTTCGACCAGTTCGCGGAAAGGCGCCAGTGACGATGCCTCGACACCCATGGCCTTGGCCAGCCATGGCGGCGGACTGGCGAGCGCGCTTTGCAGGCGAGCCAGTGTTTCGCGCGCCGGAGCGCTCTTGGCGATCTTCACCGGATGGACGCCGGCACGTACGACCTTGGCCGCCGCCGGACCACCGATGGACTGGAAGTAGCCGACCTGGCAATCGCCGATCAGCGCAGCACGGGCGGCGTTGCGGTCCTCGGCGTGGTCGGCTTCGAGCGCGGGCCGGACTTTGACCAGACGGATTTCGGTGCGCGACACCTGGTAGATGAGGAAGCGCTCGGCGGAGCCGAAATGGCCATCGAGCAGTTCATCGTTATTCGAAGCGCAGGCAACCCGAACCGAGTTCGGCATGTCGCCCTCGGCATAGGGTTGCAGCGCGGGCAGTTCGCTGTGCGCGACACCCTCGCCCCACAGCAGACGGACGGCGCCCTTGAGGACATCGCCGTCGGCACCGACCACGCAGTTCTCGTCGGCGTGATCGCCGGCGAGTATCTCGCGCAGGTCGGTGACCGTCACCGAGGCCAGCTTGGTCTCGGTCAGCGGCAGTCCCAGCCTTTCGGCGAGCGCCGTGACCAGCCCGGCAGCACTGACGCCCGGCATTTCCCGCGCCGCCAGGGCAATGCGCAGTGCAGCTTCACGAGTCATCGATGCCGACACGGCGATACTCCTTTCGAGCGTAGCGAGCTAGTCAGTCGCCTCCCCCGCGAGGGGGAGGCTGGGAGGGGGCGGGCGTTTATGCAGATGCTCGCATCGTGTATCAGAGATACACGATGCACGTGTCCCCGGCCGGGCACGCGTCGACGCACTTGGGCGAATCGGCCTCGCCTTCGCATTCGGTGCATGTGTCCTTGGCGATCTTGAAGATGCCACCCTTGTCGGTGATCGACTTGGTCGGGCATACGGGAACGCAATCGCCGCAGGAGGTGCATTCCGCTTGAACGATTTTCATTGCCATGATGATTCTCCTTCTACAGTTTATTCAACGCCGTCGAGTCGCTTGGCGCGCACCGAGTAAGGCAGGCGCGCCGGTGCGGCCTGGGGCTCGATGTAGTACAGACCGCCGTTGCCGAGTTTGATCTCGCCGCCCCACTTCTCCGGGCTGTCGAATTCCATCGAGACGATGCTGTCCTCGATGTCGCGCTTGGGCATGTAGAAGACGTAACCCTTCTCGCCACGGCGGATCATGATGTTGGCCATCGGCGCACCCTTACCTAACCAAGTCGTGGTTGTAGTCGGTCGTCCCCATGCCGCGCGTCTGATCGTCAAGCCGCTCCAGCACCGCGTTGGTCAGGGTCGTCAGGATGTACATGGCGCCCTCGTAGCCCAGCGTGGTCATCCGGTGCAGGTGGTGACGGTCGAAGATCGGGAAGCCGATGCGAATCACCGGTACCTCGAACTCGGGGCCCTTGTGGAAGGTGTCGCGCTGGATGTACTTGCCGTAGCTATTGCCAATCAGGAAATCCGGCTTGTCGGTGAAGCACAGGCTGCGCAGGTGCCAGAGGTCGGCGCCGGGATAGGTCTTGGCGTTGGCGCCGTAGGGCGATGACTCGAGAACCTTCTTCATGGTCTTGTCCCAGCGCTTGCCGCCGTTGTTGCAGACGATGTGCGTCGGCTCGATGCCGAACTCCATGAGGATCTTGACCATGCCCAGCGTGAAGTCGGGGTCGCCATAGAGGGCCATCTTCTTGCCGTGCAGCCAGGCGTGGGAGTCGGTCATCATGTCCACCAGGCGACCGCGCTCAAGGGCGATCGAGGCCGGGATCGGTTTGCCGGTCACTTCGGAAACCTTCATCAGGAACTCGTCGGTCCACTCGACGCCCATCGGGATGTGGAGCTTGGGCACCTCGTGGTTCCAGGTCGTCTCGACGAACTTGCGCGTCTTGTCCAGGCTCAGTGGCTGAATCAGGAAGGTGGTCTTGGCGTTGGGCGCGTCCTTCACCTCGTCCATGGTCGTGCCGCCCGCGTACATGCGGAACTCGCCGTCGGCCGGGGTATCGAGCACTTCTTCCGGATCGGAGAGCATCGTTGCATCTACGCCCATTTCCTTCATGTAGCGCTTGATCACGCGGTAGTTGCCCAGGTAGGTCTCGAAGCCCGGCACGAGGTTGATCTTGCCGTTCTTGCCGACTTCCTTGCCGTCCATGTGGTTCAGCGTGAAGTAGCGCAGGATGCCCTCTTCCATGTTGTCCCAGCCGGTGACATGCGAACCGACGAAGGACGGCGTGTGGGCGAAGGGAATCGGGAAGTCCTCGGGGACGTTGCCTTCCTTGCGGGCGTTGCCGATGAAGGCATTGAGGTCGTCGCCGATCACCTCGGCGATACAGGTGGTGGAGACAGCGATCATTTCCGCGCCGTACAGAGCCTTGGCGTTGGCCAGGCCTTCATGGATGTTCTTCTGGCCGCCGAACACCGCCGCATCTTCCGTCATGGAGTCGGCGATGATGGCGATCGGCTCCTTGAAGTGACGGTTGAAGTAGGTGCGGAAGTAGGCGATACAGCCTTGCGATCCGTGGATGTACACCAGGGTCTTGTGGAAACCCAGGGAGCACAGCGCGGAGCCCAGCGGCTGGCAGGCCTTGGCCGGGTTGATGGTCAGGGCCTCGCGCTTGAAGTTGAGGTCCTGGTATTCCTTGCTCGTGGTCCAGGCGAAGGTCTCGGCGACCTTGTCCTTGGCCGGCGCCTCTTCGAAGTTCTCGCGCTTGCGCGCGATCATGCCCTTGTAGTCGTCGTCCCGGAACAGGGGGAAACACGGCTTGATCTTTTCTGCGGTCTGCATCTTCATCTCCTTTGCCCGGCCACCAATCTGTGGACGCGGGCGAAAGTTATCGAAACGGGGTTGGGAGTGCGCGGGTACCGGTTACGCGGCCTTTTTCTCGGCCTGGTCTTCCTGCTTCGCCCACGGTGCCTTGATCATTTTCCAGCACGGGTTGTTCAGGGTCAGGTCCATGTCCTTGGCGAAGACGGCGAAGCCGTCGTAGCCGTGGTAGGGGCCGGAGTAATCCCAGGAGTGCATCTGGCGGAAGGGGAAGCCCATCTTGTGGAAGACGTACTTCTCCTTGATGCCGGAGCCGATCAGGTCGGGCTTCATGGCCTTGACGAACTCGTCGAGCTCGTGGCCGGTGGCATCGTCGTAGATCAGCGTCGCATCGCCCATATCCTTGATCGTGCGGTCGTAGTCGTCGTTGTGGGCGAACTCGTAACCGGTACCGACCACTTCCATGCCCAGGTCCTCGTAGGCGCCGACCACGTGGCGCGGACGCAGGCCGCCGACATAGAGCATCACCTTCTTGCCTTGCAGGCGCGGCTTGAACTTGGCGATCACTTCGTTCATGCCAGGCGTGTACTTCTCGATCACGCGCTCGGCGCCTTCCTTGATGCGATCATCGAAGAAGCTGGCGATTTTGCGCAGGCTTTCGGCGATCTTGGTCGGACCGAAGAAGTTGTACTCGAGCCAGGGAATGCCGTACTTCTCTTCCATGTGCCGGCTGATGTAGTTCATCGAGCGATAGCAGTGAAGAAGGTTCAGCTTGACGTTGGGGGTGTTCTCCATTTCCGCCAGGGTGCCGTCGCCGGACCACTGGGCGACCACGCGCAGGCCCATCTCTTCGAGTAGGATGCGCGAAGCCCAGGCGTCGCCGCCGATGTTGTAATCGCCGAGAATCGCCACATCGTAGGCGGTCTTTTCGAACGGCACGTTGTCGCGGTTGGATAGAATCCAGTCACGCACCGAGTCGTTGGCGATGTGGTGACCGAGCGACTGGGAAACGCCGCGGAATCCTTCGCAGCGCACCGGCACAACGGGCTTGCCGATCTCGGCAGCCATCTTCTTCGACACCGCTTCGATATCGTCGCCGATCAGGCCGACCGGGCACTCGGACTGGATCGAGATACCCTTGTTGAGCGGGAACAGGGCTTCAATTTCGCCGATCAGTTTGGTCAGCTTCTTGTCGCCGCCGAAAACGATGTCCTTCTCCTGGAAGTCGGAGGTGAAGTTCATCTCGCAGTAGGTATCGACGCCGGTGGTGCCGACATAGTAGTTGCGGCGACCGCCGCGGGCGTACTGGCCGCAGCCGATGGGGCCGTGGGAGATCGAGATCATGTCCTTGATCGGACCCCAGACCACGCCCTTGGAGCCGGCGTAGGCGCAGCCGCGCATGGTCATCACGCCGGGCAGCGACTTGCGGTTGGAGGTGATGCACTTCTTCGACGACTCGAGGGTAACGTCGTTGATCATGAGGTGCTTGGCGCGGTCCTTCTTCGCCTTTTCGGGATAGACCTCCAGCACCTCCTGGACGAGGGCTTCGGTTTCTTCGCGGGTTAGCGCAGCCATGGTGTTTCTCCTTTCGTTTCGCCGGCAACTATCCGTGCACGACGGCAACAGGTTTCAATATGTCGATCAACTCAGGCGGCAGCAGCTTCGGCGGCCAACTCGGCGGCAGTCTTGCCGATGATGGAGGTGTCTTCCGCTTCCATGATGCCGAACTCCATCAGCAGCGTTTCCAGTTCTTCCATTTCGATGGGAGTCGGGATGACGAAGTTCTTGTTGTCCACGATCTTGCGGGCCAGGGCACGGTACTCGTCGGCCTGCTTGGCCTTGGGGTCGTACTCGATGACGGTCATGCGGCGGATTTCGGCGTGCTGCACGGCGTTGTCGCGCGGCACGAAGTGGATCATGGTGGTGCCCAGGCTCTT
>JBGOZF010000062.1:0-28060 GCA_041480065.1 Rhodocyclaceae bacterium | reverse complement strand
GGCGATCCCATGGAAGTTGCGCTGATGGAAATGGCGCGGCCGTTTGTTTCCGCTACACCCATCTATCCGCGGGTGGACGAAATTCCGTTCGACGCCGACCGCATGCGACTGTCCACGTTGCACCAGACGCCCGAAGGCCTCGCTCTTTATTGCAAGGGTGCGCCGGAGTCAGTGCTTCCTCTTTGCCAACATGTTCTCGTGGACGGCGAGATTCAGCCGCTTGGCGCCGAGGCAAAGACCGGCATCGCGCAGGCGCAGGATGCGATGGCGCACCAGGGCCTGCGGGTCCTGGCCTTCGCCTACAGGAATCTGGGTGCGGGTTATGACCGGGAGAAGCTGGATCATGACCTGATCTTCTCCGGGCTGGCAGGGCTGGAAGATCCGCCCAGACCCGAAGTACCGGAAGCGCTGCGCAAATGCCGGGAGGCCGGGATCAAGGTGATCATGGTTACCGGCGATCACCCCCGCACCGCCACGGCGATCGCGCGCGAAATCGGACTGGTAAAGTCTGACAGTCCCACGATCATCACCGGCGAGCAGCTCAGACGCTTCTCGGTCATCCAGCTTCAGCTTGCGCTCGATGCCGAGGAGATCATCTTCGCCCGGGTCGTCGCCGATCAGAAGATGCGCATCGTGGAGGCGCTGAAGGCGAAGAAGCAGATCGTGGCCGTCACGGGCGACGGCGTCAACGACGCACCGGCGCTGAAGGCCGCGCATATCGGCATCGCCATGGGCATCGCGGGCACGGACGTAGCCAAGGAGGCGGCCGACATGGTGCTGCTCGACGACAACTTCGCCAGCATCGTCAACGCCGTCGAGGAGGGACGCGCGGTATTCGACAACATCCGCAAGTTCCTCACCTACGTTCTCGTGCACAACGTTGCCGAGCTGATCCCCTACCTCGGCTTCCTGTTGTTCAGGATCCCTCTGGCGTTGACACCGATTCAAGCACTGTCGATCGACATGGGGTCCGACACGCTTTCCGCCCTGGGCCTCGGTGTCGAACGCCCCGACCCGGATATCATGCGGCGCCCGCCTCGCCCGCAGAGCGAGCGGCTGATGAACTGGCCCCTGGCATTCCGCGCCTATCTCTTCCTGGGTCTGATCGAAGCCGCTGCCGCCATGGCGGCCTTCTTCTATGTGCTCGACGGCGCCGGATGGACGTATGGGCAAGCCCTGGCGACCCATGATCCTATCTACCTGCAAGCCACCACCGCCTGCCTGAGCACCATCATCCTGATGCAGATCGTGAACGTGTTCCTATGCCGAAGCGACACCCGATCGGTCTTTGCAACCGGCCTGCTCGGCAATCGGCTGATCATCTTCGGCGTAATGTCGGAGCTTGCCATTCTCCTGTTGATCACCTACACGCCTCTGGGCAACTCTCTCCTCGCAACGGCGCCCATCGGCAAAGAGATCCTGGCCACCGTCGTTCCCTTCGCGGCCGCCATGGTCATTCTGGAGGAGCTGCGCAAGTGGCTGGCCCGGAGAAGGAATGTCGGCAGACCTGACCAAGCCGTTTCTCCATCACAAGGAAAGGAAGGCAGCTGAAATGATGAACATGGGATACATGGGATACAACAGCCTCTTGGGCCTGCTGATACTCGTCGGTGATGTCTGGGCGATCATCAACATCTTCCAGAGCGGCGCTTCCAATGAGAAGAAGCTGATCTGGATAGTCGCGGTGGTGCTGCTGCCGCTGCTGGGCTTGATCCTCTGGTATTTCCTTGGACCGCGGGGCGGCAAGGCGTAGTTCGCTTGCTCAACATACGGGCGATCGCCCGGGGATCGATCCGATTGTCCGCGTCATGGCGTGCCGAGGAAGTGGATTCCCGGCCACAGCGGCGGAAACTCGCGATATGGCTGGAGTTGCCACCGGAAGCAGGCGGTCATACTCATTCTTGACCACCTCGTAGCATTCGCAGGCGCACGCCTCCAACCGTGACCGATTCACCACGGTAATCTTGCCGCGGCTGTAGTGAATCAGGCCGGCGTTTTGCAATCTCCCGGCAGCCTCGGTGACGCCTTCGCGGCGTACCCCGAGCATGCTGGCGATCAACTCCTGCGTCATGGCCAGACTGTTCGAGTGCAGGCGGTCGAGGCGCAGCAGCAGCCAGCGACACAGTTGCTGGTCAAGCGAATGATGTCGATTGCACGCGGCCGTTTGTCCCGTCTGTGTCAGCAGCGCCTGGGTGTAATGCAGCAATAGACGTTGCATCGAACCCGCGCGATTGAACTCGTCGTTCAGCATATGCCTCTTGAGCCGGTAGGCGTAGCCGGCGGTTTGGACGACGGCCCGGCTGGTGGTGGTGTCGCCGCCCATGAACACGTGAATGCCGACGATTCCCTCGTTGCCGACCACGGCCACTTCAGCAGACGCGCCATCTTTCGTGAGGCAGAGCAGGGACACGATGGCGGTGGTGAGGAAATAGATATGACTCATCTGAACGCCGGAGTCCTGAATCACGTGGCCCAACGGCATCGGAACCAGTTCCAGATGAGGCAGGAGGCTCGCGTAGTCTTCTGCCGGCAGCGCGGCGAGAAGGCGGTTCTGAAAAGGGGCGTGAGGGGAAGGCATGGACATACCTCGGAGACTTCCGGCCACCCGGCAGAGATGACCGACGATGGCTGCTTGGAGCGATGCGATGTACTGCCGAGCCCGAGAACGTACCGCTCAACTAGGCGGCAGCGAAATACGGGCCGGCACGTAAGGGCTCATCCGTATTTCGGATTGGATATGCCGTGATGGACGCCAAGGCGGCAGCCTGGCTCCGGCCGGATGGTTTGCGCCTCCGCGAGCATCCCTTGCCGAATCGAATTCCGGATCGAATTCCGGATCGGCCGCACCGGACCCAAGGTAGTGCTATGCACGTGTCGTTATCCGACCTTTGCCGATGACGTTCCGTGCGTTGGCACACACAAGCCACTGTCCCGATTTCTCCGGCGATCGACCGTGCCACCTCGGTTACGTACGGAAACGAACAGACCGCCAGTGCGTTTCATTGCATGATCGTACCGTCCGTTACTGCAACCGACTCCGGAAGGACGTGGTCATGTCCGCGCGCATTCTTGCCTGTGTGGCAAGCTTGATTTTCATCATCTTTTCCGGCCCCTTGCGGGCTCAGGATGAGCAGAGTCTTGTTGAGCTCAAGAAACTCCAGGCCTCGCTGCTGGTCATCAACTCGGAACTCAGGTCGGATCTCGATCAGATCCTGATTCTGCAAGAGGCGATCAGGGCGAACGCGCGGATGCCGCTGGAGGCCCAAGGGCGCTCACCGGATCCCGTGTCGTACGAGGATATGGCGGCGGCACAGCGACGGGCCATCCAGCGCGAGACGGCATTCAACGCCAGGCTCGACGTGCTCTTGGCGCGAAGCGCCGAGCTCGATGCCAGGAAGCAACCTCTCCTGGATCGGATTCGGGAGCTCAGCGTCGCGCACTGACGGCGCTCTGGCCTTCGCACTGAAAACGACCCGATCAATTCAACATTGGAGCATCAGCACATGAAATGGATCTTCAGCATGAACAACAAGTCGCTCGCGATGAGCTTTGCGGCCATTGCGCTGGCCTCCGCGTCGCTCGTCTGTGCCGCGAATGCCGCTGACGACGAGATAGTCCAGACCAGCGGCGGCGTACCTTACGTATCCGGCGGCGTCGGAACGGAATCGATCGACCGCCTCAACGCGCTCGCAAGCCAATTCAATCTCAAGCTCGTGTTCGCACTGAAGGCAGGCGACTACCTGAGCGGGGTCAGCGTAGCCATTGCGGATTCGACCGGCAGGAAGCTTCTGGATGCCACCTCCAAAGGACCCTGGTTCCTGACTCGATTGCCTGCGGGAAACTATCAAGTTGTCGCAAGCTTTGCAGGCAATGCGCAAACGCGGCAAATCGCCGTCGTCGCGGCCAAATTCACGACCGTCGATTTTCGCTGGGCGTCGGAGTAAGTACGTCGCCGCAGTAGCAAGCAAACGGCCGCGCAAACGCGCGGCCGCAGCATGAGTTCTACGTCTGACTTCGGTTAGGGCTTGTTCCGGGACTTCTTGACCGAGTCATCAACTGCCTGCTCGATGTCACCGATATTCTTCTGGAACCGGCCTTCAATGCGCTTCCCAGCGCCCTTCACCTGCTGACTGGTATTTCCAGTCGCTTCGCCAACCTTTTGCTGAATCTTGCCCGTCACTTTCTTGACTTCACCTTCGATTTGATTCTTGTTCATTCGAATCTCCATGTTGTGGGTATTTCCCGGCAAACCAAGCTTGAGACAGCGGCGCTCGCGCCGTTGTCACATGGCTTGGCTCTCAGGGCAGAACTGGGCGAGCACGCTATAGCATCCGTCGCCCGCCGATGAAGTTGACGAGGACCATGACGAGGGCAATCACCAGGAGGATATGGATAAATCCGCCAAGCGTGTAGGACGTGACGAGTCCGAGCGCCCACATGATGAGCACAACGACTGCGATGGTATAGAGCATGAGATTCACCTTTTGACTATCCGGTTTACCGGTTGCTGGCTCACGTAGTCTCTGGCATTAGCTAGTTCAAGCGTTGAGCTGTGTCGGGCTGATCTGGACAGCGAGCCCACTCTGTCAAGCGCATCCGGCACGCCAGGTAATGCGCCGTGGGACTTGAATACAGAATGGACCACATCTCTCCCGCCGTCTGTTCGGCGGCGCACACTGCGTCGATCGAGCGCCGACTTGCGGGGCCAGATCGAATACCTATGTGCGTTACCGCACTGCAAAGATATCGCTTCGGGTAGACAGTATTCGCCTGTCGAACGTCCTTCTCGCCGCGGAGCCTGACAACCATGAAATCCACTCTCATCCTGGGGATCGCCCTGATCATCGCTGGCGCAGCGGTTCTCGCCTACGACCACTACAGCTACACGACCACGGAGACAGTCCTCCAGGTCGGACCCATCACGGCGACAGCCGAACGGGAACACACGGTGTCGTTGCCGCCTATCCTCGGCTGGCTGTTGATCGGTGGCGGTGCGTGCGCGCTTGCTTTCGCCGCACTGTCGAAGAAAGACTGAACAGAAAAGGTACCTTCATGAACATCCACTTGAGTCTTGCCCCCATCGTATCGCTGATTGCCGGAATTCTCATTCTCATGGTGCCCCGGCTGTTGAACTATATCGTTGCCATCTATCTCATAGTCATCGGACTGATCGGGCTTTTCGGTGCGGGCGGTATGCACACGTGATGAGTGCGGGCCAACCCGCAGAGGCGGTTGGGGCTTCCTCAAATGGGCTTTGTTACGCGCCGAATGACAGGCGGCATCGACTGAACCCAAGAGCCGAAATCTGTTCGCTGCCGACAGGTCATTGCTGCTTGTGATCCGCTCCACCGCCCGGATTCTCGCGACCTCTTTCCTGCCCTGCACCCTGACTCTGCTCTCGATCCTGCGGGCCTCTTCTACCCTGGGCGCCTTCCTGGCCGTGCGACTTCGGCTCCTGCTGCGGATGCTGGGCCGGCTGCCTTCGTTCCGGTGGCGGGGCTTGCGTCGGCGCTGCCCTCTGCACGTTCTCACCAGCGTCCCGCGCCGGTTGCGCATGGCGGATGGTTGGTGCGTTCTGCCGAACCGGAGGTGGCGGATTGGGACGCTGAAGGGCTTGCGGCGCAGCGGCCTTCTCCTGCGGCACTGCCTGCGCCTGATAATGCTGGCGCACTTCGGGATCGCGCGGCTGGTAACGGTATTTCTTGCTCTGCAACGCCTGCTGCTGCTCCGCCTGCGGATAGCGATCGCCGGCGTATTTCCGTTGATAGGCCGGCAGTGGCGCAGGCGGGGGCGCCGATCTGCGGTTCCACTGGTCCCATCCGCGTCGACGCTGCGACCAATCGCTGCCCCAGTGTTCATCCCAGCGCGGCGGCGCATTCGATCGCCAGCCGTGGAAGTACGCCGGCGGATGCCGGTAATAGCGCACCGGCACTCGGAGGATATACAGCGGCACGGCCTCCGGGCCCACCAGCATCCACGGCCCGTTGTACCAGGAACTCGCATACCAGTTGTCTCCCTGGTAGATCCAGTACATGCCGTCGTAGAAGAAGTAATTCGAATCCAGCCGCGGCGCGTAGTAGACCGGGTAGCCGGCGATCGGGACCAGATCCGGATACAGCGACAGGCTGATGCCGACGGTCACCTGCGCCGTGGCCGGCGCCACTGAACACAACAACATCCACAGCACGACAAGTCCATTACGCACGGTCTGTCCTCCAGCTCGATAACGGGTGATGGGACAATCGCGGTCCGCATTGCCGGCGCATCGTCGCCATTGTCGAGGAACCGATTGGCCGCGCTCATTGGAGGCGCATGTCATTCCTGACCAATGGCCTTGCGTTCGAGCACAGGCATTCCTCTTCATCGCATCTTGTTCCTAGCCATCCGCGCGATCTGTGCGCCAACGCACCGACGGAGCTTCTCCTCGCATATAGCGTTTCATTAACTATCATATGCAGTACAGGTTCCCCAACGCCCTGGCGACAATGCGTGCGATCGGCCGCTCTGCTCAAGGCGCTCGGGGGCGCATGGAGGGCGCCGGAAACCGGCGCTGGCAGCGTGTTTCAGCCGCGCCGCCGAAGATGCCGGGAAGCTCGGCGATTCAGGGTTTGCCTTTCAGGGAGACGGATTTGCAGGCTCTCGATACCAACACATCCATACAAGCCGGCGCTCCACGGGCTACCGTGCTCATTGTGGACGACGACACCGGAAGCCTGGCCATTCTCGGCAGCTTGCTCCAGCCGCATTTCGATGTACTGGCCGCTCCGTTCGGGGAACGCGCCTTGCAGATTGCCGCCGGCGCCCCGAAACCGGATCTGATCCTGCTCGACGTGTTGATGCCCGACATGGACGGCTACGAGACGCTCGCTCGCCTGCGTGGCAACCCCGCCACGAGCGATATTCCGGTCATCTTCGTCACCGGGCTGGATTCCAGCCAAGACGAAGAGAAGGGCCTCGAACTCGGCGCGGTGGATTACATCGCCAAGCCTTACCGCGCGCACATCGTCCTGGCCCGCGTGCGCACCCAGCTTGAGCTCAAGCGTGCCCGCGACTGGCTGCGCGACCAGAACGCCTACCTGGAAACCGAGGTGGCGCGGCGCATCCGCGACACATTGCTGATCCAGGACATCACCATCAATGCCTTCGCCGAACTGGCCGAAACGCGCGACCCCGAGACCGGCAACCACATCCGCCGTACCCAGGAATACATACGCATTCTGGCTACGCGCTTGCAGGCGCATCCCCGTTATTCCGCCTTCCTGACAAACAAGGTCATAGAACTTCTGGTCAAGTCAGCCCCGCTGCACGACATCGGCAAGGTCGGCATTCCGGACCATATCCTCCTCAAGCCCGGCAAGTTGACGGATGACGAATTGACCATCATGAAAACCCACTGCCAGATAGGTGCGCAGGCCATCGAGCGAGCCACGCGCGAGGCGGGCGGCAGCGTCGATTTCCTCGACATGGCCAAGCAGGTCGCCCGTTCCCACCACGAAAAATGGAGCGGCAGCGGCTATCCGGACGGACTCAACGGCGACGCAATCCCCATCCCTGCCCGTCTGATGGCGTTGGCCGACGTGTTTGACGCACTCATCTCGCGTCGGGTCTATAAAGCCCCAATGCCGGCCAAGCAGGCGCGGCACATCATTGCCGGCGAGCGCGGAAACCATTTCGATCCCGACGTCGTCGATGCCTTTCTCGCCGGCTTCGCGGAGTTCGAGACCGTTGCCGAGAAATATCGGGAGGGAGACGCACATTGTGAATGACACGGCGCTGCGCGCCAACGGCGAGACCTACTTCTTCCGCGACCACGGCCAGTTCGACCTGCTGCGCCTGCGCCTTCTGCCGGAGCTGATCGAGCATCGCCGCGCTGCGAAAACCCTGCGCCTGTGGAGCGCCGGTTGCGCCAGCGGCGAGGAAGCCTATTCCCTCGCCATGGTGGTGGACATGCTGTTGCCGGAGCGCGATGGCTGGGACATCCTCATTCTCGGCAGCGACATTGACCAGACTGCGCTGGCAAAGGCGCGCCACGGACACTATCGGCAATGGTCGTTCCGCATGGCGCCGCCTGCGCTGAAACAACGCTACTTTCAGCGCCAGGGCGACGAATGGGTGCTGGACGAGCGCATCCGCCGCATGGTGACCTTCCGCGCCGGCGACCTGATCCGCGATTCCTTCCCCACCGAGGAACTGGCGAGCATGGACCTGATCCTGTGCCGCAACGTTTTCATCTACTTCGCTGCCGACGCCGTGACCGCCGTCGCCGACAAACTGGCTGCCGCCCTGAGCGAAGGAGGTTACCTCATGACCGGTCACACCGAACTCATCGGCCAGCGCATGCGCAATATGCAGAATCGTTTGTTCGCCGAGGGAGTCGTGCATCAACGGATCGTTCCCAACGTGCCCGTCGCGCCGCTTTCTACCGCAGTCCATCGGCCCGCCCGCATCGCACCGGCTGCCGCCCTGGCGAAGCGCCCACGTCGCGTGCTGCCACCGGCCGCGCCAGAGGATCTGCTTGCGGCGGCACGTGAGCTCGCCGACCGTGGCGAATACGGCCTGGCCGAGCAGACCTGCCACCAGGCGCTGGCCGTCGCCCCGCTCGCGCCGGAGCCGCATTTCCTGCTGGCGCAACTGGCCCAGCTCCGGGGCGATTTCGAGCAGGCCGGGGAACTGCTGGACAAGACCCTCTACCTCGATCCGCGCTGCGTCGCCGCCCACCTGGAACTGGCGGCGCTTTGCGAGCGCGCCGAAAACCTGCCGCGGGCGCAAACCTTGCGGCGCGCGGCGCTGGACATCGTCCGCGGGCTGCCCGGCGACGCGCCGGTCGAGCCCTATGGAACAAGCGCGGCCGAGATGACCCAATGGCTCGCGCAATGAACCCCAAAACCTCAGTTCATTCACCGCAAAGGACGCCAAGGACGCAAAGGAAGGCGATCTTGAGACGATGCATGTGTCGCAGGGAAGGTGAAGGCCCCCAGTTATCAAAGGCCTTGTTTTCCTTGGCGTCCTTTGCGTCCTTGGCGGTCCAACTGCTGTTTCCAGGATGAACTGCTTCATCGGATGGTGACGACATGGCTTCCCGGCCACTGCTGATTTTCGATCTCGACGGCACGCGCTTCGCCCTGGACGCGACGCAGGTGCGCGAATCCGTCTGGCTGCCGGAGCTGACGCCGGTCGAGGAAGCGCCACCCTGGCTCGTCGGCCTTTTCAGCCTGCGCGGCCGGATCGTGGCCGTCGCCGACCTCCGCCTGCGCTTCGGCCATCCGGCGCGGCGCTACAGTCCAAGCGATCAGGTCGTGGTGCTGGAAGCCGACCGCCTGCCGATGGGCCTCATCGTCAGCGAAGTGATCGAAGTGATCGACCTTCCCAGTGCTGCCATCCAGCCGCCGCCGCAGTTCGATGCCGCGGCCCAGGGCCCCGCTCGCCTGGTGGCGGGCGAGGCACGCCTGGGCGATGGCCTGGTGACGCTGCTCGATGTTTCCCGACTGACGCACCTGCCCCATCTGCCCGACCTACCCGAAAGTCCGGTGCTTGCCGAAGCGGCACAGCAGCCGACGCCGGCCGGCCATTTCTGCCCGGACGCCACGCCGGAAGAACGCGCGCTGTTCCGCGCACGGGCCATGGCGCTGCAGCAAGCCACCGTCGAAGAAGAAGGCACGCACCTGGCGCTGGCGGTGGTGGAGCTGGACGGCGAATGCTTCGGCGTCGAGCTGGCCGTCGTGCAGGAGTTCTGCGACATCGTCCACGTGAGCCCGATTCCCTGCTGCCCGCCGCACATCCTGGGTGCCATGAGCCTGCGCGGCGAACTGCTCACCCTGATCGACCCGCGCGCCGCCCTCAACCTGCCCCCGGCCAGCCGTGGCGGCAAGGCCGTGGTCGCCCGCCTCGGCGACCAGGCGGTGGGCATCGCCGTCGATGCCGTGCATGACGTCGTCTATTTGAAGCAAGAGGAGTTGCAGCCGCCGCCTGCGGCGCTCTCCGAGCGCTGCGGGGCAGAAATCACCGGTACCGCCGCGTATGCCGGCAGGACGATGACCGTACTGGACCTGCCCGCGCTGCTGGCGCGGGAGGAATGGATCGTCAACGAAACCGTATGACCGAAGGGAAATGTCATGTTTGAAAAAATGAAGCTGCGCCAGCGCATCCTGCTGGGTTACCTTGCCCCGCTCGTGCTGCTGCTGGGCGCCATGGGTCTGGTGTTCTTCAACCTCCAGGAGGCGATGCACGCATCGGCGGCGGTGGAAGCCTCGCATTTGACGATGGACGAAGCCCGCGACCTCGCCTATACCCTGGCCAAGATGCAGCGCGCAGCGCGTGGTTATCTGCTGATCAAGAACCCGACCTCGCGTCAAAGTTTTCTGGACAGCGAAAAGGAATTCAACAGCCGGGGCGAAAAGCTCACCGGCCTGGTGAAAGACCCGCAGCAGCAGGAGACGCTGCGCGGCATGCTGAAGCTGGGGAACGATCTGGGCAGACAGGATCAGGAGGATATGGGCCTGCTGGACGCCGGCAAGCAGGCGGACGCCCTGGCCCACTTCCGTAGCGGCGAGAGCATCAAGGAATCGACAGAGATTGACTCCCTGTGGAATCGATTCAAACAGCGGGAAACCGAGATCGTCAAGGAACGCCAGGAAACTTACGACGGGGCGATCCGCGCCGTCACCAATTCGATCCTCTACGGCATGCTGGGCGCCATCGGACTGGCAATCGCCATCGCCATCTGGCTTGCCGCAGCGGTGAGCCGCAAGATCACTGCCAACGCCGCCCAGCTCTCCGCCGCCGCCAGCGAAATCGCCGCCACCATCGACCAGCACGAGCGTACCGCCAGCCAGCAGGCGGCCGCGGCCAGCGAGACTTCCGCCACCATCGAGGAACTGTCCACCTCCTCGCGCAAGTCGGCCGAGCAGGCGGCGAACGCGGCGGCGGTGGCGGAAAAGGCCGGCACCGCCACGGCGCAGGGCGACGAGACCACCCGTCAGGCGGTGCTGGCGATGGGTAGCCTCAAGGACAAGATCGGCGCCATGGCCGACCAGATCCTGCACTTGGGCGAGCAGACCGGCCAGATCGGCAGCACCGCCACCGTGCTCAAGGACCTGGCCGGGCAGATCAACATGCTGGCATTGAACGCCGCGGTCGAAGCCGCCCGCGCCGGAGAGCACGGCAAGGGTTTCGCCGTGGTGGCGAGCGAAATACGCAAGCTCGCCGACGAGAGCAAGAAGTCGGCGGAACAGACCGCCGTGCTGGTGGCCGACATCCAGAAAGCCACCAATTCCTCCATCATGATGACCGAAGAAGGCACCCACACCGTGACCGAGGTGACGCAACTGGTGCAGAAGGTGGCCGAATTGTTCGGCAACCTGGCCAGCCTGGCCGGCAGCGCCAACGAAAACGCCCAGCAGGTGATGCTCAACGCCAGGCAGCAATCCGCCGCCTTCAACCAGGTGGTGGAGGCGACCAGCAGCATCGCTGCCGGTGCCAAGGAGACCGCCGCCGGCATCGCCCAGACCAAGGCGGGCGTGCAGAGCCTGAACGAGGCGGCGGCAAACCTCAAGGCGATCGCATGACCGAACAGGCGGGAGCCACACCATGATCGCCGACGCGGAACTGCTCCGGCTGTTCAAGGCGGAAAGCGAGGAGCATCTCGCCCGCCTCGACGACGGTCTGCTGCGCCTGGAGAAGACGCCGGCCGACCAGCCACTGCTGGAAGAGGTGTTCCGCGAGTCCCACAGCCTCAAGGGCGCGGCGCGCATGCTGGGGCTGGTCAGGATCGAGGCCGCCGCCCATGGCCTGGAAAGCATCTTCAATGCCGCGCGCAAGGGTGAGGTGCCGCTGACGCCGGAAATGATCGAGCAAATGAACGCCGCCCTGATCGATCTGCGCCGGCGCGTGCAGGAGGCGCTCGCCGCCGGGCCGCAGCCGGCGGCGGCAGCCGAGGCACCGCCTTCCCCGGCCATTGACGAAACCGTGGCCACGGCGCCGCCGGCTGCCACAACGACGACGGCGCCCGCCTCGGCGATGCCGCCGCCCCCGCCTGCCGCTGCGCCGGCCGCCGCCGAGCCTTTCCGCATCGAGACCGTGCGCGTGGAAACCCGCAAGCTGGACGATCTGCTGACCCAGGTGGGCGAGCTCTCGGTGATCCAGGGGCGGGCGCAGCACCGGCTGACGCTGATGGAGGAGCTGCTGGAGCAGTGGGGGGCGCTGGAACGCAGCCGCCGCACAGGCCGGCCCGAACGACGCCCGGTCGAAGTCGAAACGCCGGTGCGCGGGGCCGAGGCGTCGCTGCACTTTGGCGGCCTGCTCAAACAGGCGCGCGATGCGCTCTTCGACGACGGCGCGCGCCTGGAATCCACGGTCAAGCTGCTGGAAGATCAGGTAAGCAGCATCCGCCTGCTGCCGCTGTCCACGGTGTTCGCGCTGTTCCCGCGCATGGTGCGCGACCTGGCGAGGGAACAGGGCAAGGAGGCGGAACTGGTGCAGGAAGGCGGCGACATCACCGTGGACAAGCGCATCCTCGAAGAAATGAAAGACCCGCTGATGCACCTGATCCGCAACGCCATCGACCACGGCATCGAGCCGCCCGCCGAGCGCGAGCGGCTGGGCAAGCCCCGAGGCGGTATGGTGCGGCTCTCGGCGCAGCGCGAAAATGCCAACGTGCTGTTGGCGGTGCATGACGACGGCCGCGGCCTGGACCCGGCGGCGATCCGGCGGGAGGCGAAGAAGCGCCACCTCCACGACGAGGCGGCGCTCGCAGCCATGACCCCGGCGCAATTGCAGCAACTGATCTTCGTGGCCGGCTTTTCCACCAGCACCTATGTCACCGAGCTGTCCGGGCGCGGCGTGGGGCTGGACGTGGTGCGGGTCAATGTCGAGCGGATGAAGGGCACCATCCGCCTCGAATCCGCCGTCGGCCAGGGGCTGACGGTGCAACTGCGCCTGCCCTTGAACCTCGCCACCACGCGGCTCCTGCTGGCAAGCGCCGGCGGCCAGCTCTTCGGCCTGCCGGTCGAATCCGTGCATACCTCGCGGCGCGTGCGCGAGGCGGATGTCTTCACCCTCGAAGGCCGTCTCGCCGTCCGGCTGGACGGCCAGCCGGTGATCGCCGCCCGCCTCAAGGATCTGCTGGAGCTGCCGACCGGCAACGGTGCAAATGAAGGAGTCGCGACGGCGCCCGACATCCTGGCGTGCATCGTCATCCAGGCCGGTGACGAGCGATTGGGCCTGCTGGCCGACGATCTGCTGTCCGAGGAGGAAGTGGTGCCCAAGCCGCTCGGCGCCCCGCTCAAGCGCGTGCGCAACGTTTCCGCCCTGGCCATGCTCGGCAGCGGCGACATCTGCGTGGTCCTGAACCCCGCCGACCTGCTGCGCTCCGCGCACAAGGAGATGGGGATTGCGGAACTGGCAACGCGGAGCGAAGGGACCAAGGCCGCCAGGCCCGCCGTTCTGCTGGTGGAGGATTCGGCGCTGATCCGCGCCATGGAGAAACGCATTCTCGAAGACGGCGGCTACGAAGTGGTTGCGACGGTGGATGGCGTGGATGCCCTCAACACCCTCGGCAGCCGTCCCTTCGCCGCAGTGGTGTCGGACATCATGATGCCCAACATGAATGGACTCGACCTTACGGCGCGCATTCGCGCGCAGCCGCGCCACAAGGAGCTGCCGGTGATCCTGGTGACCTCGCTGGCGTCGGACGAGGACAAGCGGCGCGGCCTCGACGTCGGCGCCAACGCCTACATCCCCAAACCATCCTTCGACCAGCGCGTGCTGCTCGACACCTTGAAAAGGTTGATCGTGACATGAACCTGAAAGAAGCAGCTGCACCACCAAGGACGCAAAGGACGCCAAGGAAAACAAGGACTTTGATTTCCGGTGGCCGTCATCGTGTGAGTAGTCTGTGCTTCGTCTCGAAATCGCCCTCCTTTGCGTCCTTGGCGTCCTTTGCGGTGAATGAACTGAGGTCTCCAGGATGATCCGTGTCCTTCTCGTCGACGACTCCGCCATCGCGCTGCACATCCTGCAACGCCTGCTGTCAGGCTTTTCCGACATCCAGGTGGTCGGCACCGCCGCCGACGGCAGGAAGGCGCTCGATCTGCTGCCGGCGCTGAATCCGGACGTCATTTGCACGGATCTGCACATGCCGGCGATGGACGGCCTGGAATTCACCCGCGCGGTAATGAACAAGTACCCACGTCCAATCCTGGTGGTGAGCGTGTCGGTGGAGGCGGACTCGCCCAACGTCTTCCGGCTGCTGGAGGCCGGGGCGGTGGATGTCTACCCCAAGCCGCGCGCCATCCTCGATGCGGATCAGGAGAAGCTGGCCAGGGAACTCGCCAGCAAGATTCGCATCCTCGCCGGCGTGCATGTGTTCCGGCGCGCCGGGGCGGCGAAGCACGCGCCGACGCCGCTACCGCGCGTCTCGCTGCCGCCCCACGCCCCCGTGCGCATCGTGGCAATCGGCGCTTCCACCGGCGGCCCCCAGGCCCTGCGCGAAATTGTCTCCCACCTGCCCGCCGGTTTTCCGGCGCCGGTGCTGTGCGTGCAGCACATCGGCGGCGACTTCCTCTCCGGCATGGTGTCATGGCTGGCGGAAGCCAGCCCGCTGCCGGTGCGCAAGGCGACCCACGGCGAGGTTCCGCAATCCGGAGTGGTCTATTTCGCTCCCGAGGACGCCCACCTGGAGCTGGACGATGACGGATGCTTTTCGCTCACCCTGTCGCCGCCCTGCGACGGCCACCGGCCCTCGGCCACCGTCACCCTGCGCGCAGCGGCGCGCCGCTTCGGCGCCGGCGCGGTGGGCGTCCTGCTCACCGGCATGGGCCGCGACGGCGCCGAGGGCATGGCGGACATCGCCGCGGCCGGCGGCGTCACCATCGCCCAGGACGAAGCGAGCAGCATCGTTTACGGCATGCCCGGGGCGGCAGTGGCGCTGGGCGCGGTGCAGCACCTGCTATCCCTCGAACAAATCGCCCCGGCATTGGCCGCACTGGCGAACAACCGCGACAACGCGGGCGCAACGCCCTGACGGAAGGAGCCGAAGTGACGGAACGAGCCGAACCGTCTGCCGCACCGCCGGAAATCCTGATCGTCGAGGACAGCCCGGTGGAGGCGGAGGTACTGCGCCGCACGCTCGCCAAGGCCGGCTACGCGGTAAGCGTGGCCCACGACGGCGAAGAAGGCCTGCAAGCTGCGCGGGAGCACAGGCCAAACCTCGTCATGAGCGACATCAACATGCCGGTGATGAACGGCTACCAGTTATGCCGCGCGCTCAAGTATGACGAAGTCCTGTGGAACATCCCGCTGATCCTCCTCACCGTGCTGTCGGAGCCGAAAGACATCATCGAGGCGATCAATTCCGGCGCCGACGCCTACATCGTCAAACCCTTCGCCGAAACCACCCTGCTGGGCCGCATCCGTTCCCTGCTCGACGCCCCGATCGAGCGGCGGCGGGCAGAAGAGCGGCGACAGGAAGTAGTGGGCTACGGTGGCCAGCGCCACGCCATTGCCGGTGGCGGCCAGCAGATACTCAACCTGTTGCTCTCGGTGTACGAGAACACCCTCAATCAGAATCATGAACTGGTGACCACCCAGACCCGGCTCAACCTGCTCAACGAGATCCTGGACCAGCAGGTGCATGAACGCACCGCGGCGTTCGTGGAGAGCGAGCAACGCTACAAACGCATTACCGAAGGGCTCACGGATTACCTTTACACGGTGCGCGTCGAGAACGGCCGCGCGGTGGAGACCAGGCAGAGTCCGGCCAGTGTTCTGGTGACGGGATACAGGCCGGAAGAGTTTGCCACCGATCCCTATCTCTGGATTCGGATGGTCGTGCCGGAAGACCGCGAACTGGTCAATGCGCATGTGCGGCAGATTCTGTCGGGAGAGGTCGGTCCGCCCATCGAACATCGCATTATCCGTAAAGACGGAGAGATTCGCTGGATAAGCGACACGGCCATCCTGTGCAAGGATGCCGCAGGGAGACTCCTGTCTTACGATGGCGTGATCAAGGACATCACCGAGAAGAAGCGCCTTGGCGAGGAACTGGACCGGCACCGCCATCACCTGGAGGAACTGGTCGACACCCGCACGCGCGAGCTGGCGGAGGCCAAGGTGGCGGCAGAGGCGGCGAGCGCGGCCAAGAGCGCCTTCGTTGCCAACATGAGCCACGAGATACGGACGCCCTTGAATGCGATCGTCGGCCTCACCCACCTGTTGCGGCGCGGCCATCCCGATCCCGCGCAGAAAGAGAAGCTGGACAAGATCGTCGATGCCTCCCGGCACCTGCTCTCGGTCATCAACGACATCCTCGACTTTTCCAAGATCGAGGCGGGCAAGCTGAACCTGAACGTCACCGACTTTGCGCCCGATCGCATGCTGGACAACGTCTTCTCCATGATCGGCCCCAAGGTGGCCGAGAAGCACCTGGAACTGATTGTGGACCGGGACGATATGCCGCCGGTGCTGGTGGGAGATTCGACGCGGCTGGCGCAAGCCCTGCTCAACTACCTTTCCAACGCCGTCAAATTCACCGAGCGTGGCCGGGTCGGCGTGCGCATCTCCAAGTCGGAGGAAACGGCAGCCGACCTGCTGGTGCGTTTCGAGGTGACGGATACCGGCATCGGTATTGCGCCGGCGAAGATACGGGACTTGTTCGCGGCCTTCGAACAGGTCGACGTCACCACCTCGCGTCGCTATGGCGGCACCGGCCTCGGGCTTGCCATCACCCGGCGACTGGCGCACCTCATGGGCGGCGAGGCAGGAGCGCAGAGCGTGCCTGGCGCAGGCAGCGCCTTCTGGTTCACGGCCCGCCTCGGCAAGAGCAAACTTGGCCTGAAGGAATTGTCCGAGCCCCTCGCCAGCACCGAGCTGAGCTTGCGCAACATACCGGCTGGTACCCGCATTCTGCTGGCCGAGGACAACCGGATCAACCAGGAGGTCGCGGTGGAACTCCTGACCGAGGCCGGGCTGAAGGTGGAGATCGCCAGCAACGGCTTCGAGGCGCTGGAGAAGGCACGTAACGGCGGCTACGACCTGATCCTGATGGATATGCAAATGCCGGGCATGGACGGCCTGGAGGCGACCCGCGCGATCCGCGCCCTGCCCGCTTGCGCGACGCTTCCCATCGTGGCGATGACCGCCAACGCCTTCGACGAGGATCGCGAGCTTTGCAAGGCTGCGGGCATGAACGACTTCGTCGTCAAGCCGGTCGATCCCGAGCAGTTCTTCGGCACGCTGTCGCGCTGGCTGCCGGCTGCGCCGATCATTCCTCCGGCCGCTCCCGTCGAAGCAGACTCGGTTCCCGCCGAAGTCGCGGCCATTCCCGGTCTTGATGCCGAGCGGGGTCTCCGGCTGCTTGGCAGCCTGACGTCTTACCTGGCCCTTCTACGCGAGTATGCGGTCGAACATGCCGACGACATGACCCGCTTGCGCCAGCGGATGTCCGAGGGAGATCGGGACGCGGCCAGGCGGCTGGCACATACGCTGAAGGGCAACTCGGGCAGTATGGGGGCGACGGATGTGCAGCGCCTGGCCGCCGCACTGGATGCAGCCATCAGAGCCGGCGGCGACGCGGCCGAAATAGAACGGCTGGCCTGCTCGGTGGAGACCGAGTTGCAGCGGCTGACGGCGGCGATCCTCGCGGCCTTGCCGGAGCAGGCTGCGGCTCCCCTGGCGGGCGAAGTCGATTGGACGGCGGTTCGAGAGTTGCTGGCCGAGCTGGAGCCGATGCTGGCGGCTTCGAGCATACGGGCCAACCAGGTCATCGAGACCCATGCCGCACTGCTCACGGCCGCGCTCGGCCCCCTGGGCGCGGAACTGGAACAGCGGATCGAACATTTCCTCTACCCCGAGGCTTTGGCGACCCTGAAGCGGGCGCGGCAGGAACACCCGGAGCTGGCGCCATGACGACCGGAGAAGCGGCGATCCTGGCTCCGAATCGGATGGTGCCGACGCTATGCTGCTTGCAACTCTTCGCGCAGAACGCGGCGCAGGGTTTCCTCGGACAGGGGGGACTTGTCCGGCGCCATGGCGGCGCGCAGCGCTTCGTTGATGAGTGTCTGGTAACCGCGTCCCTGCGCCTCGGCTCGGGCGCGGAAAGACTCGATCACATCGTCGTCGAGATAGATGGTGATGCGCGTCTTGCCCGGCGAGGAAATCACGGCCCCACGCTTGGCCTTGCTGAAATCGTATTCTTTACGCATAGTCGTTGCACTCCTTCGGACTGGCCTAGCGGGCCGAGATTATTGGTAGCCGCTCACCGCGTGGCGTATGCACCACGATCAGAATCCTCCCCAGCGCATCCATGCCCAACGTCACGAAACGCTGTTCATCCTTCGCGTCGGGATCTTCGACCGTCAAGGCGAGTGGGTCGCGCAAAGCAGACTCGGCATGAGCAAAGCTCACGCCATGCTTGCGCAAATTGCTTGCTGCCTTGGCCGAGTCGAACTCGATTTCCATGTGCACGTTATACATATAACGTCTGCATTCGTCAAGAGGAGCGACGGAAGGATGGATCGAATGAGCACTGACAAGCCGGTGGGCGCCATGACGACCACGCCGGAAATCCTGATCGTCGAGGACAGCCCGGTGGAGGCGGAACTGCTGCGCCGCACCCTCGCCAGGGCGGGCTACGCGGTGAGCATCGCCCACAACGGCGAGGAAGC
Organism: Rhodocyclaceae bacterium; assembly: GCA_041480065.1. Taxonomy (GTDB): domain Bacteria; phylum Pseudomonadota; class Gammaproteobacteria; order Burkholderiales; family Rhodocyclaceae; genus Fen-999. Next base: position 9,401 of record JBGOZF010000062.1, on the reverse strand, counting down.
CCTGCAAGCGGCGCGGGGGCGCCGTCCCGCGCTGGTGATGAGCGACATCAACATGCCGCTGATGAACGGCTACCAGTTGTGCCGCGCCATCAAGGATGACGGTGAGCTGTGGAACATCCCGCTGATGCTGCTCACGGTGCTGTCGGAGCCGGAGGACATCATCGAGGCGATCAATTCCGGCGCCGACGCCTACATCGTCAAGCCCTTCGCCGAAGCCAACCTGCTGGGCCGCATCCGTTCGCTGCTCGACGCCCCGATCGAGCGGCGGCGGGCGGATGAGCGGCGGGAGGAAGTGGTGGCCTACGGCGGCAAGCACTACGTCATCGCCGCCGGCGGCAAGCAGGTTCTGAACCTGATGCTCTCGCTGTACGAGAACATGCTCAACCTGAGCCGGGAACTGGTGGCCATCCAGACCGAGCTCAACCTGATCAACGAGAGCCTCGACGCGCAGGTGCGCAGCCGCACCGCGGCGTTGCAGGAAAATGAGGCACGCTTCCGCAATCTGGTGGAAACCACGAGCGACTGGATTTGGGAGGTCGACGAAAATGGCGTCTATACCTACGCGAGTCCGAAGATCTGCGACATCCTCGGCTACCTGCCCGAGGACGTGATCGGCAAGACGCCTTTCGACCTGATGCCCGCCGACGAGGCGCAACGGGTGGCGGATCTGTTTGCCGCCAGCGTCTCGGCGCGCAAAACCCTCGTCAACCTCGAAAACGTCAATATTCACAAGGACGGCCGCCGGGTCGTGCTTGAGACCAGCGCTGTCCCCATTGTCGATCGGGATGGAAAACTGCGCGGCTATCGCGGCATCGATCGCGACATCACCGGGCGCAAGCAGGCCGACGCGGCGCTGGCCCAGGTCAATCGCGCCCTGCGCGTGCTGTCGACGGGCAATCGGTTGCTGGCGCGGGCCAAGAGCGAGGAGGAATTGATCGAGACCTCCGTGCGCAATATCGTCGACAAGGGCGGTTACCCCCTGGCAAGGATCAGCTATGCCTGCGATGACCCGGAGAAGAGTCTCATCCGCATGGCGTCGGCCGGCGCGGGGGCGGATTTCCATCCGACCGAGCGACTCACCTGGGCCGACACCAACGAGGGGCAGGTGCCGATCGTCCGGGCCATCCGCAGCGGCAAGGTGCAGGTTTGCCGCGACATCCCCGCCGATCCGGGATTCGCGCCCTGGAAAGACGCCGCGCTGGCCAGCGGCTATACCGCGAACATCGCCCTGCCCCTCCGCGACGGCGGCAGAGTCTTCGGCGCCTTGAGCATCTATTCGTCCGCGGCGACCGCCTTCGACGATGAGGAAACCAGGCTCCTGGGGGAGATGGCCGACGACATTGCCTACGGCATCGTCAGCCAGCGCGCGCGGGTCGCACTGGGCGCCGCCGAGCAGGCGCTGCGCGAAGGCGAGGAGAATTTCCGGCAGTTGTTCGAGGGCTCACGCGATGCCTTGATGGTGGCCAAGCCACCGTCCTGGCGCTTCACGGAGGTGAATCAGGCCGCGCTGCAACTGTTCGGAGCCGCCAGCAAGGCCGATCTCACCGCGCTGGGGCCCTGGGATGTTTCGCCGGAGCGGCAACCGGACGGACGCTCCTCGAAAGAGAAAGGGGAGGAATTGGGGGCGATCACCCTGCGCGAAGGTTCCTGCCTCTTCGAGTGGGAACTCCGGCGCCTGAACGGCGAGACATTCACCGCCAGTGTGCTGGGAACCCGCATGGGGCCGAGAGGACAGACATTCCTGCAGGCCTCCGTGCGCGACATCAGCAAAGGCAAGCAGGCTGAACTGGAATTGCGGGAAAGCGAGAAGAAATACCGGCAGTTGTTCGAGAGTTCGCGCGATGCCTTGATGGTGATCATGCCGCCGTCGTGGCGCTTCACCGACGCCAATCAGGCAACGCTGCAAATGTTCGGGGCCGCCAGCAAGGCCGAGTTCACCGCCCTTGGGCCATGGGACGTTTCGCCGGAACGGCAACCGGACGGACGCCCCTCGGCGGAAGCGGCACAGGAGATGATCGCGACCGCCATGCGCGAAGGTTCGCACTTTTTCGAGTGGGAACACCGACACATCAACGGCGAACCCTTTGCAGCCGAGGTGCTGCTGACACGCATGGAGGCGGGAGGACAGGTCTCCGTGCAGGCCACCGTGCGCGACATCGGCGAGCGCAAGCGGGAGGAGCGAGCGCTGGCGGAATCCAAAGTTCTGCTCAGTACCGTTTTCGACTCGGTGCAGGATGGAATCATCGTGGCCGAGGCCCAATCCCGGCACTTCCGCATGTGCAATGCCGCGATGTGCGGCATGCTCGGATACAGTCGCGACGAGTTGCTCAATCTCGGCGTGGCGGGCATTCATCCCGAGGAAAGCATGGCCTACGTCGCCAGCCAGTTCGACCGAATGGCCAGGGGCGAAATCGGCATCGCGCCGAGTCTGCCGATGAAGAGAAAGGACGGCACGGTCTTCCATGCGGACGTCAGCACCGGCCCGATGATGACCGGCGGGGTCGCCTGTCTGGTCGGCGTTTTCAGGGACATCACCGAGCGCGAGCAGGCCGAACGGGCGTTGCAGGATAGAAACATCCAACTGGAGAGTGCCAAGGTGGCTGCCGAGACGGCGAACGTGGCCAAGAGCGCCTTCATCGCCAACATGAGCCACGAAATACGCACGCCCCTGCATGCCATCGTCGGCCTCACGCACCTGTTGCGGCGCGGCCATGCCGATCCGGCGCAAACGGAGAAGCTGGACAAGATCGTCGATGCCTCCGGGCACCTGCTCTCGGTGATCAACGACATCCTCGATTTCTCCGAGATCGAGGCAAGCAAACTGAGTCTGAGTGTCGCCGGCTTTTCCATCGGCCGCATGCTGGACAACGTCCTCTCCATGATCGGTCCGAAAGTGCGCGACAAGCGCCTGGAACTCGTCGTGGACCGGGACGAGCTGCCGCCGGTGCTGGTCGGCGATTCCACCCGGCTGGCGCAGGCCCTGCTCAATTATCTTGCCAATGCCGTCAAATTCACCGAGCGCGGCAAGATCACCGTACGTCTCTCCAAGTCGGAGGAAACGGCCACCAACCTCCTGGTGCGCTTCGATGTGACGGACACCGGTATCGGCATCGCGCCTGAGAAGATCGCAGACTTGTTCGCGGCCTTCGTGCAGGCCGACGCCACCACCTCGCGCCGCTACAGCGGCACCGGCCTGGGACTGGCCATCACCCGGCGGCTGGCGCAGTTGATGGGCGGCGAGGCGGGAGTGCAGAGCGTACCCGGCCAGGGCAGCAGCTTCTGGTTTACCGCCCGCCTCGGCAAGAGCAATTTCGGCCCGGAAGAACTGGCAGAGGAGACACCCGCCGTCGCCGAGTTCAGTCTGCAAGCCATGCCAACTGGCGCTCGCATCCTGCTGGCCGAGGACAACAAGATCAATCAGGAAATCGCGGTAGCGTTGCTAACCGATGTCGGACTGAAGGTGGAGACTGCCAACGACGGCTTCGATGCACTGGAGAAGGCGCGTGTCGGCGGCTTTGATCTGATCCTGATGGACATGCAGATGCCGGGCATGGACGGCCTGGAGGCAACCCGCGCCATCCGCGCCCTGCCCGGCTGCGCGACGCTGCCCATCATTGCCATGACCGCCAACGCCTTCGACGAGGATCGCGAGCGCTGCAAGGCCGCCGGCATGAACGACTTCATCGTCAAGCCGGTCGAGCCCGAGCGGTTCTTTGCCACGCTGTTGCGCTGGCTGCCGGCGGCAGCGATCGTACCGTTCTCCGCCGCTGCCGCAACAGGAGCACTTCCCCCCGCGCTCGCGGCCATCTCCGGTCTCGACGCCGAGCAGGGTCTAAAGGTGCTGAACGGCCACCTCGCCGCCTACCTGCGCCTGCTGCGCCGCTATGCGATCGACAATGCTCCCGGCATTCCTGAACTGCGCCGGCGGATGGCCGAGGGCGATCGGGTCGAGGCCAGGCGGCTGGCTCATAGCCTGAAGGGCGCCTCGGGCAATCTGGGCGCCGCCGGCGTGCAGCGCCTGGCCGGCGAACTGGAGGCGGCGATCAAGGAGGGCCGCGACGCGGCTGAAGTGGATCGGCTGGCCGGCACTGTGGAAAGCGAGTTGCAGCGGCTGACCGCGGCGATCCTCGCCGCCCTGCCGGTGGAGGCTGCGGCGCCCCTGGCGGGCGAAGTGGATTGGACTGCGGTGCGACAGGTGCTGGCCGATCTGGAGCCGATGCTGGCGGCCTCAAGCATAGAGGCCAACCACGTCATCGATACCCATGCCGCGCTGCTCACGGCCGCCCTCGGCCCCCTGAGCGCGGAACTGGAACAGCGGATCGAGCATTTCCTCTATCCGGAGGCTTTGAAGATCCTGAAGCGGGCACAGGAAGAACACCCGGAGTTGCTCGCCGAAACACAATGAAGGAGAAGGATCATGTCAGCTCGTGATGATTACCTGGCACTCATGGAAAAGCAGTTGAACGTGTGGAAGGCGCAAACCGAGCAGTTCAAAGCCAGTGCCGCGCAGATGGAAGCACAGGCCAAGGCCCAGTATGAAATAGGGCTCGAGCTACTGCACGCCAGGCAGGAAGAAGCATGGGACAACTTCAGAAAGATGAAGACGGCCAGTGAGAGCGCCTGGGAGCAGTTCAGGGTCAACATGGACAAGGCCGGCGAAGAAGTGAAGAGTGCCGCGGAGCGCATGACCACGCAGTTCAAGAAGTGAGTCTGTCGTCTCGTCGCCGGTGTAGTTGATCGGGCCGCGATCGGCCCGCTCCGGCTCTGGGCAACCAGGCCGGATTCATCGTCCGCTTTCGGCAATGGTCTCCTGACCCGGCCACTTCCAGTCGCGTATCTCGGGCATGTCCTCGCCGTGCTGGTGGATGTATTGCGTGTGCTGGCTGAGCTTGTCGCGCATGCGTTGCTTGATGTGCGCCGCCTGCGGCTGCAACTTCGGCACACGGTTCGCCACATCCATCACCAGGTGGAAGCGGTCGAGCGTGTTGAGCACCACCATGTCGAAGGGCGTCGTGGTGGTGCCCTCTTCCTTGTAGCCGCGCACGTGCAGATTGCCGTGACTGGTGCGACGGTAGGTGAGGCGATGAATCAGCCAGGGGTAACCGTGGTAGGCGAAGATGATCGGCTTGTCGGTGGTGAACAGGGAATCGAATTCCTTGCTCGACAGGCCGTGCGGGTGCTCTTCCTGCGGTTGCAGGGTCATCAGGTCTACCACGTTGATGAAGCGGATTTTCAGTTCCGGCGCAAGCTCGCGCAGGATGGCGATGGCCGCCAGCATTTCCAGCGTCGGCACGTCGCCCGCGGCAGCCAGCACGATGTCCGGCTCGCCGTCCTGATCGTTGCACGCCCACTCCCACATGCCGATGCCGGCGCCGGCGTGGTTGATGGCGGCGTCCATGTTCAGCCACTGCTGCTCGGGCTGCTTGCCGGCGACGATGACATTGATCAGCTTGCGGCTCTTCAGGCACTGGTCGGTGACATACAGCAGGGTGTTGGCGTCCGGCGGCAGGTAGACGCGGATGATGTCGGCCTTCTTGTTCACCACGTGATCGATGAAGCCCGGGTCCTGGTGCGAGAAGCCGTTGTTGTCCTGGCGCCAGACGTGCGAGGTGAGCAGGATGTTGAGCGACGCGATCGGGCGGCGCCAGGGAATCTCGCCGCAGACCTTGAGCCACTTGGCGTGCTGGTTGAACATCGAATCGACGATGTGAATGAAGGCCTCGTAGCACGAGAAGAATCCATGTCGCCCGGTGAGCAGATAGCCTTCGAGCCAGCCCTGGCAGGCGTGTTCGGACAGGAACTCCACCACTCGGCCATCGGCGGCCAGATGGTCGTCGAAGTCGAATCGCTCGGCCATCCAGGCGCGGTTGGTTACTTCGAACAAGGCGCCGAGGCGATTGGAGTTGGTCTCGTCCGGGCCGAAGACGCGAAAGTTGTCCGGGTTCTTCCGCATCACGTCGCGCAGGAAAGTCCCCATCACCCGCGTCGACTCGGCCAGCGTCACGCCCGGCGTGGCGACCGTCACCGCGTAGTCGCGGAAATCCGGCAGACGCAGGTCGCGCAACAAGGCGCCGCCGTTGGCGTGCGGGTTGGCGCCCATGCGGCGCGCGCCCGCTGGAGCGAGAGCGGCCAATTCGGGCATCAGCCTGCCGTCGACATCGAACAACTCTTGCGGCCGGTAGGACTGCATCCAGCGCTCCAGCAGCAGTACGTGCTCCGGCTTTTCCATTTCGCTGAACGGCACCTGATGTGAGCGCCAGTAGCCTTCGGTCTTCTTGCCATCCACTTCCTTCGGCCCGGTCCAGCCCTTGGGCGAGCGCAGCACGATCATCGGCCACTGCGGGCGGCAGACTTCGCCGCCTTGTCGCGCCTGTCGTTGAATCTTGCGGATTCCGGCGATCGCCGTATCGACGGCTTCGGCCATCAGCCGATGCATGGTTCCCGGGTCGTCGCCTTCGACGAAGCAGGGTCTGTAGCCATAGCCGACCAGCAGGCTTTCCAACTCCGCATGGCTGATGCGGGCGAGTATGGTCGGGCTGGCGATCTTGTAGCCGTTGAGGTGCAGGATCGGCAACACCGCACCGTCAGTGCGCGGATTCAGGAACTTGTTGGAATGCCAGGACGTCGCCAGCGGCCCGGTCTCCGCTTCGCCGTCGCCCACCACGCAGCAGGCGATCAATTCGGGGTTATCGAACACCGCACCGTAAGCATGGAACAGTGCGTAACCGAGTTCGCCGCCTTCGTGAATCGAACCCGGCGTTTCCGGCGCGGCGTGGCTGGGTATGCCGCCGGGGAAGGAGAACTGACGGAACAGACGCCGCATGCCCTCCTCGTCCTGCGAGATATCGGAATACAACTCGCTGTAGCTGCCTTCGAGCCAGGTGTTCGCCACCGCCGCGGGGCCACCATGGCCGGGACCGGCGATGAAGATCAAGCTGAGATCCTGCTTGCCTGATCACCCGGTTCATATGCACGTAGATGAAGTTCAGCCCCGGCGTCGTACCCCAGTGGCCGAGCAGGCGCGGCTTGATGTGCGCCCGTTGCAGCGGCTGTTTCAACAGTGCATTGTCGAGCAGATAGATCTGCCCCACCGACAGATAGTTGGCGGCACGCCAGTAGGCGTCCATGCGCGTCAGTTCGTCGGCGTCGAGCAACGCGGCAGTCGCGGACACGTCGTTCTCCGGCATGGGTTCAGTCGCGTTTTGGCAGCATGCGCAGGAGCGTGTTGTCCCGCGCGAAGTAGTGGTGGTACAAGGCGGCAGCGGCATGCAGGCCGATCAGGAAATAGCCGATGGTGCCGCCGGTTTCGTGAATCTCCTTGACCGACTCCGCCAGGGTCTTGTTTTCGGCAATCAGTGCCGGCAGGTGCAGCCCGAAGAACGGAATCGGCTTCCCTTCCGCACTGAGAAGCACCCATCCGGCCAGCGGCATGCCGATCATCAGCGCATAGAGCGCCACATGCATTCCCTTGCCCAATATCCTCTGCCACCAGGGCGGATCCGGCTCGACACGCGGCGCAGGATCGGTCATGTGTTCCACGAGACGGATCCAGACCAGAAGGAAGACCGAGAGGCCCAGCATGAAGTGCAAGCTCTTCAGCGTTTCGCGAGGATCGCTTCCCTTTGGGAACTGGCCTCGCAGCTCGATCGCAGCATATACCGCTGCAATCAATAGCAACATCAGCCAGTGGAGCCAGATTGACAGCGATCCATAGTGGTCCGTGGTGTTGCGCCAGTTCATCGAAGGACGCTCTGGAATTGGCTTTGGTTGCACGTTCGCGTCGGTCGTCATGATTGAATTCCGGTCTGGCTCAAGGCCACCAACCATGCGCGCAATGTCCAGACAAATCGGTGCGCTGGCGCGCATAGTCCGTCACCAGCCACTACAACCTGGGCATCATCATGCCGGCAACTGGTAGCATTTCTCTCGAAACAGGCGCAGGCAGGCACCTGCCACATTCGCATCGAACAACATTCCGCTGCCACGCTCGATTTCCGCCAGAGCCTTGTCTATTCCCAATCCGGGCCGGTACGGACGGTGCGAGGACATCGCTTCGACCACATTGAGCTTCCCTCTGTTCTTCGTCTTCCAACCCATCGGCATTATGCCGCCAATTTCAGTTCATGCTGAGTTCTGAGCCAGTTCTCCAAGAACCTCACCGGCGAGGCGTAGCCGAGCGTGGAATGGCGACGTCTTCGATTGTAGAACGGCTCGATGTAATCGAACAGGTCGGCCTCCGCTTCGATCCGCGTACGATAGCGGGTGCGAAAGTCACCCGTGGCGGCACGCCGACCGTCAGCGTATGGAGCGAGGTGTCGGCCCGCAGTATCCTTGCACCATGAACGAAAACCCTGCGACCCAACCGGGCTGGCTGGAACTTCCCGCCGGCATCCTCAGCGAAGAAGGCGTCATCCGCGTCCTGGAGCCGACCCATCGCGATACGGGACGACTGCGCGACGACATTGTGGCGGGCCGCTACGACAAGCCTTTCATTCTCGACGATGGCCGCGTACGCCGGCTCTACTTCACCCTGAGCTTCATCCAAAGCGCGATGCGGCTGAAGGACCCGCACGCCCTCGATCTTGCCTACACGCGCAAGATGATGGCCTTCCTGTTGTTCCAGCCCAACCCGAAACGCATCCTGCTGATCGGCCTCGGCGGCGGCTCCCTAGCGAAGTTCTGCCACCGGCACCTGCCGCGCGCCCGCGTCACCGCCGTCGAGATCGACCCTACCGTGATCGCCATGAGCGGGCAATTCGGCGTGGCGCCGGACGAGCGCCTCGCCATCGTCCAGGCCGACGCCGCGGATTACCTGCCGACCGCCCAGGCCGACACGGACGTGCTGCTGCTGGACGGCTTCGACCGCCACGGCATCGCACCGAGCCTCGGCAACCCAGCCTTCTTCGACGCCGCCCGGCGCCGCCTGCGCCCCCACGGCCTGCTGGTGGCGAACCTGGCCGGCGCCGAGGATGTCTGGCGGCCACATCTCGCGATGCTGCGCGACGCCTTTCAGGAACGAGTCATCCTGGTGCGGGTGGGCGGCGGCGACAACCACATTGTCTTCGCCTTCGCCGACCCGAATTTTCCGCCGCCCTGGCCCCTGTTGGAGAAGACCGCCCAAGGCCTACAGCGCCGCCACGGCCTCGACTACCCGGAATTCCTGCGCAAGCTTAAGCGGGCGGCAACGCGGCGGCTGCCGAGGCGCTAGCGCGACAAGGAGGCGTACCGCCACGACTGACTTTCGAGCGAGCGGCCGCAAAGTGCCCTGAACGGCCAGTCGAATCGCTCGGAAGCAGCCGTTCACTGGGTGAGTTCAAAGGCGCGAAGCGCCGATTATTCCGGCTGTGCGGAATACGTTTGAGTTAATCAGGGCAGCTGTGCATCTTGCCAGGCCGCGTCTC
>JBGOZF010000061.1:0-28384 GCA_041480065.1 Rhodocyclaceae bacterium | reverse complement strand
GGGGCTCGGATTGATTCCGCCGTCGATCCGGTCCGGTGCAGTTCATCCATTCAGCAGGCCAGCCACCGCACCAGCAACTGCGCCCCCCAGCCGACACCGAAGCCGGTAACACTCGATGCGGCGGCGCCGAGGCCGTCGGTACAGCTCGAGGCCGAGAGGTCGACGTGCAGCCACGGCCGCTCGCGCGTGAAGCGCTTGAGGAAACGCGCGGCGAGGATGTGGTCGGCGTCGCCTTCCAGCGTGCATTGCTTGATGTCGGCGACTTTCGAGTCGAGCGCGGCTTCGTAATCCTCATCCAGCGGGAAGATACAGACGCGTTCGCCGGACGCGACGCCGGCGGCCACCGCGAGGTCCGCCAGAGGGGGTTCCGAAGCGAACACTCCGGAGTAGCGACTGCCCAGTGCGGTCGCCATGCTGCCGGTGAGGGTGGCGAAATCGATTATCAGCTCGGGCTTGGCCCTCGACGCCAGCGTCAGCGTGTCGGCCAGGACCATGCGGCCTTCGGCGTCGGTATGCACGACCTCGATGGTGGTGCCGTCGAGTGCGGTGACGACGTCGCCCTGCGCATAGGCGCTCGGCGACAGATGATTGTGGGCGATGGCGAGCCAGACGTCGAGCGCCACCGGCAGTCGCAGCGCCTGGGCCGCTTGCAGCAGGCCGACGGCGACGGCCGAGCCGTTCATGTCCTCGTGCATGCCGGCCATGTACTTGGCCGGCTTCAGGTTGTGGCCGCCGGTGTCGAAGCAGATGCCTTTGCCGACGATGGCAACGCGTCGGCGTGCGCCCTTCGGCCGCCATGACAAGCGCACGATGGCCGCATCTTCGTGGCCCGAGCCCTGCGCCACGGCGCAGAAGGCGCCGGCGCCCATCTTCCTGAGACGCCGGTAGCCGAACTCCTCGATCTGCCAAGCGTGCTCTTTCGCCAGCGACCGCAGGCGGCGCCGGTAGTCGGCCGGGGTCAGCACGTTCGGCGGCAGGGCGGTCAGCTCGCGCGCCAAACTGTTGGCCCGCGCCAGCGCCAATGCCGGGCCCAGGGCATCGGCCTTCATGCCGCCGTAGAGATGCAGTTTCGCCGGCGGCTTGGCCGGCTTCTTCTTCTTCGCGGGCAGCGCCACGGCGTTGATGGCGGCGACATAAACGGCGTCGCGCACGGAATCGTCGGCAATCGAGAGCGGGACGATGGCAAGCTCCTTCGGCGCTTCGTCGAGCAGCGCCATCACGGCCTTGCGCAATGCGGTCAGGCGCTCGAAGCGCGGCTTCGTCTCGTCGATCATGACCAGCGCCGCGCGCACGCCGTCGGCAAGGTCGACGGCCACCGGCGTCTTGGCGAGGTCGGCGACCTTGATGTCGCGCCGGTCGAGAACGGCCTGCCATTGGGCCGGCGCGGGCAGCGCCGGCAGCTTCTTGCCAGCGGCGGCGACGAACAGCAGGTGGGTATGGCGGGCGGAGTCTTGGAATGCACCGTGGCAGACCAGTTGCGGGAGGCTCATGCGCTTTCCTTTAGAATGGATCGACGATTATAGACACTCGCTCCGAGACCCCCACGCCACCATGCAACAGTACCTCGACCTCATGCGCCACGTGCTCGAGCACGGCCACCGGAAGTCTGACCGCACGGGCACCGGCACCCTTTCGGTATTCGGCTGGCAGATGCGTTTCGATCTCGCGGCCGGCTTCCCGGTCCTCACCACCAAGAAGCTGCACCTGCGCTCGATCATCCACGAATTGCTCTGGTTCCTGCATGGCGATACCAACATCCGCTATCTGAAGGACAACGGCGTCTCGATCTGGGATGAGTGGGCCGACGACAATGGCGACCTGGGGCCGGTCTACGGCCATCAGTGGCGTCACTGGCCGGCGGGCTCAGTTGCCAACCCCGGGGGCGAGATCGACCAGATCACCACGCTCATCGAGGGCCTGAAGAAGAACCCGGATTCGCGCCGGCACATCGTCACCGCCTGGAATCCGGCCGACGTCGACCGAATGGCGCTGCCGCCCTGCCACGCGCTGTTCCAGTTTTATGTCGCCGAGGGCCGGCTGTCGTGCCAGCTCTACCAGCGCAGCGCCGACATCTTCCTTGGCGTGCCTTTCAACATCGCCTCCTATGCCTTGCTGACGCTGATGGTGGCGCAGGTCTGCGGCTACCAGCCCGGCGACTTCGTGCATACGCTCGGCGACGCCCACCTTTATAGCAACCATCTCGATCAGACGCGCCTGCAACTCTCCCGCACGCCGCGTCCGCTGCCCCGGATGCGCATCAACCCGGCCGTCAGCGATCTGCTCGCCTTCCGTTTCGAGGACTTCACGCTCGAAGGCTACGAGCCGCACCCGCATATCCCGGCGCCTGTCGCGGTTTAGCGCCGAATTCCCTGCTGCCGGTTTCCGGTTTAGAGTTGCGGCATGGAGATGTCGCGTTGAACTCGAAACCTGAAATCCGCACGCCGAAATTGCTGGTCGCCGACGTCGGCGGCACCCATGCGCGCCTGGCGCTGGCAGACCCGGGCAGTTCGGAACCCGTCGGCGAACGCCGCTATTTCTGCGCCGATTTCCCGGGCTTCGAACCCTTGTTGGCCGACTATCTTTCGGCAACGGACGCCACCATCGCGGCCGGCTGCCTGGCCGTGGCGGGGCCGATCGGCGACGACGGACGCCGCGCCAGGCTGACCAACCTGCCCTGGACCATAGACGCCGACGCCCTGGCCGCCCGCTTCGGCATCGGCCGCCTGACGCTCACCAACGATTTCGCCGCGGCGGCGATGGGCATCACGGTGACCCCGGCGGATTTCCTGGTTCCGCTCCAGGCGGGCCGGCCCCTGGCCTACGCGCCCAAGCTGGTCGTCGGGGCGGGCACCGGTTTGGGCATGGCCGTGCTGATCCACCTGGACGACCGATGGCTGGTTCTGCCCGGGGAGGGGGGCCATGTCGGCTTCGCGCCCCAGGACGAGGCGCAGGCCCGACTTTGGCAGGTCTTGAAGAACGAATACGGCCGTGTCACGGCGGAGCGCGTCGTTTCCGGGCCCGGCCTGACCGATATCCACCGCATCCTGAGCGGCAAGACCCTGACGCCGGCGGCCATCGCCGGCGCCGCGCTCGACGGTAGCGATGCCGCGGCGCGAAGGAGCGCCGACCTGTTCCTGTCCGCCTATGGCGGCTTTGCCGGCGATATGGCCCTGGCCGTCATGGCCCGCGGCGGCGTCTTCCTCGCCGGCGGCATCGCCGGCAAGTTATTGCCTCTGTTACCGGAAAGCCCGTTCCTGGCGGCATTCAACAGCAAGGCCGAACACGCGGCCCTGGCCGCCGAGATGCCCGTCGCGGTCGCGACCGACCCGGCCCTGGGCCTGCGCGGCGCCGCCGTAATGGCGGGAAATTGACGAGCCTCAATAACTGTAACAAGTGATCGGCATACTATTCTTCCGAAAAAGCTGATAGGCTAACGGCATAGCATCAGCGTGAATGGCTCGGGGCGACCCGGGATTGTCGCGCCGCCGAATCCTCAAGCGCCTTTCATACGGGCGCAGGGGCGTTGGTCGGGCGGCAATCTTGGCATCCGGCCCGGGTAGTCTAGAGTGCTAGTTTGTACCCACCGACACAGAGGAGAGAGTAATGCCCGCAACCAGGAAGCCAACAAGCGAAAAGTCCGAATCCAAGACAAAGACGGCAGCTGGCGTGAAGACCGCGTCAAGAGTAGCTGCCGCTCCGGCACCGCAGCGAGCCGCCACGACCACGACGGCCAAGCCCAAGGCCGACCCCCCGGCAACTGCGCCGGCGCGCAGGTCCAGTCCGGCCAGGATCGACCCCGACCGGCGGCGCTGCTACGTCGAGGTTGCCGCCTATTTCATCGCCGAGCGCCGTGGCTTTGCCACCGGCTACGAGACGACGGACTGGCTCGCGGCGGAAGAAGAGATCGATCGCCTGCTGGAGGAGAACAAGCTCACCGGTTGACCGGCGCGAGCACGATTCCCGCCAGGGGAGGCAGCGTCAGGACGAGCGAAGCCGGCCGGCCCATCCAGGTCTCGGTGCCGGCGACCAGCGTCCCGTCGTTGCCCAGATCGCTGCCTCCGTAATAGCGCGAATCGCTGTTCAGCAGTTCCCTGTACTCGCCAGCGCTCGGCACGCCGATTCGATAGCCGACGCGCGGCACCGGGGTGAGGTTGAGCAGGACGACGACGAAGTTGCCGTCGCCCGAATAACGCAGCCAGCTGATCACCGACTGGTCCGCGTCGTGGCAGTCGATCCAGGAAAACCCCTCATGCGAGAAGTCGAGTTGATGCAGGGCCGGGATTTCCCTGTAGAGCCGGTTGAGGTCGCGCACCAGACACTGAATGCCCTGGTGGCTCGGCCGTTGCAGCAACCGCCAGGGCAGTTCGCTGCGCTCCGACCACTCGTCGACCTGTCCCAGTTCGCAACCCATGAACAGCAGCTTCTTGCCCGGCGAGGTCATCTGGTAGGTCAAGAGCGCGCGCAGGTTGGCGAAACGCTGCCATTCGTCGCCGGGCATCTTGCCGAGCAGCGAGCCCTTGCCGTGCACCACTTCGTCGTGCGAGAACGGCAGCACGAAGTTCTCGGAGTAGGCGTAGATCTGGCCGAAGGTGAGCCGGTCGTGGTGGAAGCGCCGATGGACCGGGTCTTTGCTCATGTAGTCGAGCGTGTCGTTCATCCAGCCCATGTTCCACTTCATCGAAAATCCCAGGCCGCCGACATAGTCGGGGCGGGAGACCATCGGCCACGCGGTGGATTCCTCGGCAATCGTCAGGGCGCCGCGAAATTCCCCGTGCACCATGCCGTTGAGCCTGCGCACGAAGTCGATGGCCTCGAGGTTCTCCCGGCCGCCGTAGCGATTGGGCAGCCACTGTCCCTCCTTGCGCGAGTAGTCGAGATAGAGCATCGATGCCACGGCATCGACGCGCAGGCCGTCGGCATGGAACTCGGACAACCACCAATGGGCGGACGACAACAGGAAGGAACGCACCTCGTTGCGGCCGTAGTTGAAGACCAGCGTGCCCCAGTCCGGGTGGGTGCCGAGCCTCGGGTCTTCGTGCTCGAACAGGGCCGAGCCGTCGTATCGGGCCAGGGCCCAATCGTCGGCCGGGAAGTGGCCGGGCACCCAGTCGAGGATGACACCGATGCCGGCCTGGTGCAGGGCGTCGATCAGGCCTTTGAGCTCGTCAGGCGTGCCGGAGCGGGCCGTCGGTGCGAAGAAGCCGGTGCATTGGTAGCCCCACGATTCGTCGAGCGGATGCTCCATCAGCGGCATGAACTCGACGTGCGTGTAGCCCATGTCCGTCACGTAGGCCGGCAGGCGCTCGGCCAGTTCGCGATAGCCATAGAAGCGGCCGTCGGGGTGGCGCATCCACGAACCGGCATGAAGTTCGTAGGTCGACATCGGCGTGTGCTGCCAATCCCAGCGCCCGCGGCGCTCGAGCCAGTCGGCATCTCCCCAGGCATAGGCGGAAGCCGCCGTCACCCGGGCTGCGGTGGCAGGCCGCTTCTCGAAGGCACGCGCATACGGATCGGCCTTCACCATAACCGCACCCGTCTCGCGATTGCGGATTTCGAACTTGTAGAGACTGCCGTCGGCAAGCTCGGGTATGAAGAGTTCCCAGACGCCGGAACCGCCAAGCGAAGACATCGGATGAACGCGACCATCCCAGCGGTTGAAGTCGCCGACCACCGAGACACGTCCGGCGCTCGGCGCCCAGACGCGAAAACAGGTGCCGGCAACGCCGCTGCGGGTTTCGGGTATGGCGCCGAGCAGGCGATAGGCCTGGAAGTTCTCGCCCCGGTTGAAGAGGTAGAGGTCGTCCTGCGAGGCCTGCGGCGGGAAAGCATAGGGGTCGAAGTAGACATGTTCGCCGTCTTCATCGACCACTCGCAGCCTGTAGGGCCGCGGCAGGTCCGCAGCGCCGCGCCAGCGGAACAGTGCGCTGTCGCCGATGCGGGCAAGCGGCTGCCAGCCGTCGCCCACGGCCACCGACACCGCCGTGGCTTGCGGCCGCATGACCGTCAGCCGCCAACCATGACTGTCGCGGTGACAGCCCAGGAGGTGGAAGGGGTCATGTTCGCGGGCATCGATCAGGGTTTGCAAGGATTTGTCGGGCATTTCGGTTACCATCAGCTTCATTCAAAAGACGCCGCCGGGAGCATACTCCATGCAACACGACGCCACATTACACGACCCCCACGCGGCCTACGGCAGGTTCGTCAATTACCTGACCCGCGGTGCCTTCGCCATGGTTCTCGCCGGCGGCCGCGGCAGCCGACTGATGCAGCTTACCGACTGGCGATGCAAGCCGGCCGTCCCCTTCGGCGGCAAGTTCCGCATCATCGACTTCACGCTCTCCAACTGTGTGAATTCGGGCATCCGCCGCATCGGCGTCGCCACCCAGTACAAGGCGCAGAGCCTGATCCACCACCTGCAGCGCGGCTGGAGCTTCCTCGACGGCCGCTTCGACGAGTTCATCGACTTGTTGCCGGCACAACAGCAAATTACCGAGAACTGGTACCAGGGCACCGCCGATGCGGTATTCCAGAACCTCGACGTGATCCGCCGGCGCCGGCCCGCGCACGTCTTCATCCTCTCAGGCGATCATGTCTACAAGATGGACTACGGCCGCATGCTCGCCCAGCACGCCCAGACCGGGGCGGATCTCACCGTCGCCTGCATGGATGTACCGATCGAGGAAGCCTCGGCCTTCGGCGTCATGGGTGTCGACGACAGGCATCGCGTCACCAGCTTCATCGAAAAGCCCAGAAATCCGGAACCGATTCCGGGCCGACCGGATCGGGCCTTGGCCAGCATGGGCGTTTACGTTTTCAATGCCGACTTCCTGTATGAACAGTTGATTCGCGACGCCGACGACAGCAGTTCCAGCCATGACTTCGGCAAGAACATCATTCCCCGCTGCGTTTCCCGCTATCGGGTGCACGCGCACGACTTCGCCGGCAGTTGCGTCGGCATCGCCAAGGGCGAGACTCCTTATTGGCGCGACGTCGGCACCATCGATGCATTCTGGGAAGCCAACGTCGAACTGACCAAAGTCACGCCGGAACTCAACATGTACGATCAGGAATGGCCGATCTGGACGCATCAGGAGCAACTGCCGCCGGCCAAGTTCGTCTTCGACGATCCCGATCGCCGCGGCATGGCGGTTGACTCGCTGGTCTCGGGCGGCAATGTCATCAGCGGTGCCCTGGTGCGCCGGTCGCTGCTGTTCTCGAGCGTGCATGTGCACAGCAAAGCCAGCGTGGAGGACTCCGTCATCCTGCCCAAGGCGGACATCGGCGAAGGCGCAAGACTGCGCCGCGCCGTGGTGGACAAACATTGCCACGTTCCCGCCGGCATGAGCATCGGCTTCGATCCGGTGGCGGATGCCAAGCGTTTTCACGTCACCGCCAAGGGCGTGACGCTGGTGACGCCCGACATGCTCGGCCAACAGATTCACCAGATCCGCTAACCGTCCGCCCAAGATGCCCAAGCGCCGCCTCGACCTGGTGTTCCTGTGGCACATGCACCAGCCGGACTATCGCGACCACGTGAGCGGCGAATACGTGCTGCCGTGGGTCTACCTGCACGCCCTCAAGGACTACACGGACATGGCCGACCACCTGGAGCGCCACCCGGCCATCCGCGGTGTGGTCAATTTCGTGCCGGTGCTGCTCGACCAGATCGAAGACTACTGCACACAGTTCGAGCGCGGCGAGTTCCGCGATCCCTTGCTGCGGCTGCTGGCGGCTCCCGATCTGGGCCACCACCTGAGCGACGCCAACCGCAAGCTGCTGTTGGAAGCCTGCTTTCGCACCAACCACGCCACCATGCAGGCCCCGTTCCCCCGCTACCAGAGACTGCACGATCTCCACATGCGGCTGAAGGGCGAAGGCGAGCATGCGCTGACCTACCTGTCGGGCGAATACTTCGCCGATCTGATCACCTGGTATCACCTCGCCTGGACGGGTGAAACCGAACGCCGGCGCAGTCCGCTGATCGCCGAACTGATGACCAAGGGCGAGGGCTTCCACCACGCCGACCGCAAGGCCCTGCTCGATTTCATCGGCGACGCGTTGCACAACCTGCTGCCGCGTTATCGCGCCTTGCAGGACCGCGGCCAGATCGAACTGTCGTCGACGCCGAATACCCATCCCCTGTCGCCGCTGCTGATCGACTTCAAGTCCGCCCGCGAGAGCCTGCCCGAGTCGCCGCTGCCGATGGCCGCCGCCTATCCGGGCGGCCGCACTCGGGTGCTCGCGCACATCGAGGCGGCACGCGCGAGCCATGCGCGCCGATTCGGCGCCCCACCGACCGGCATGTGGCCGGCCGAAGGCGCGGTCTCGGCAGCCTTCGTCCAGAAACTGGCGGCCACCGGCTGCCGCTGGCTCGCCAGCGGCGAGGGCGTGCTGCACAACAGCCTGGGCACAGCCAGCAAGCCACGTAGCGCCTACCGGCCGTGGAGCTTGTCCACGGCGCCGGGAACGGCGCTGTTCTTTCGCGACGAGCGGCTGTCCGACCTGATCGGCTTCGAGTATGCGAAATGGCACGGGCATGACGCCGCGGCACATTTCATCGGCCAACTGGAAGAAATCCTTGTCGCCGGCCCAGCCAATGACACGCCGGTTGTCAGCGTCATCCTCGACGGCGAGAACGCCTGGGAACACTACCCTTACAACGGCTTCTTCTTTTTCGAAGAGCTGTACGGCCTGCTCGAGCGCCACCCGCACATCCGCACCACGACCTACGCCGAACTGCTGGCGCGGCACCCGCCGCCGACCCGCGCCAGCCTGCCGCGGCTCGTCGCCGGCAGTTGGGTCTATGGCACGCTATCGACGTGGATCGGCGACGCGGAGAAGAACCGCGCCTGGGATCTGCTTTGCGCGGCCAAACAAAGCTACGACCTCATCCTCGCCTGCGGACGTCTCACCGCCGAAGAGCAGGCCGCCGCCGAAAGACAACTGGCCATATGCGAAAGCTCCGATTGGTTCTGGTGGTTCGGCGACTACAACCCGGCCCAGGCCGTCGCCAGTTTCGACCAGCTCTACCGGCGCAATCTCGCCAATCTCTATCGCCTGATCAAGCTCGCCCCGCCCTCACAACTCAACCAGCCCATCTCCCGCGGCAGCCAATCGGCAGCCGGCGACGGAACCATGCGCCGCGCCCAGGAATCCACCAGTAAATGACCCGCCCCATCTCCCTGCTCTTCGGCGTCCATGCCCACCAGCCCGTCGGCAACTTTCCGGCGGTGATCGAAGAAGCGCACTTCCGTTGCTACCGGATGTTCCTGCAGACGCTGGAACGCTACCCTGAATTCCGATTCAGCGTTCATTTCTCCGGCTGGCTGCTGGACTGGCTGATGGCCGAGTATCCGGAGGACATGGCACGCCTGGAAGCCATGACGCGGCGCGGCCAGGTGGAATGGTTCGGTTCCGGCGACTGCGAACCGGTGCTGGCCTCGATCCCGCACCGGGACCGTCTGAGTCAGCTCAAGGTGCTGTCGGACAAGATCGAGCGCCTGTTCGGCCAGCGGCCGCACGGCGCCTGGCTGACCGAGCGCGTCTGGGAATCGGCCGTGGTGCCTTCGCTCGCCGACAGCGGCATTCGCTATGTCGCGGTCGATGACTACCATTTTCTTTGCGCCGGCGAACCCGCCGGCCGACTCGACAGTTACTTCACGACCGAAGAAGACGATCGCCGGCTCGACTTGTTCCCGATCTCGGAACAGGCGCGCTATCGCCTGCCCTTTTCGCCCGCCGAGCAGGCAGTCGCCTGGCTGGAGCAACTGGCGCGGGAAGGCCACCGCGCGGCGATCTACTTCGACGACATCGAGAAGTTCGGCATCTGGCCGGAAACCTTCCACTGGGTGTATGAGCAAGGCTGGCTGACCCGCTTCATCGAAGGCGTGCTGGCGTCGAAGCTGATTCGCACCGAGACCTACGCCGACTTCCACGATACCCAGCCGACGCGCGGAATCGTTTACCTGCCGACCACGTCCTACATCGAAATGAACGAATGGACGCTGCCGGCCTCGGCCTCGCGCACCTATCACGCACTGGTCGAACAGGAGAGGCACGCCGGCCGACTGGAGAGCCGGAAAGCCAATCTGCGCGGCGGTATCTGGCGCAACTTCTTCATGCGCTATCCCGAGTCGAACTGGATGCACAAGCGCATGCTCGATGTCTCGCGCCGTCTCGCCGCCCTGCCGCCGGCGCAGCGGACGCCCGACATGCTGGAACAACTGCACCGCGCGCAGGCGAACGATGCCTACTGGCACGGCCTGTTCGGCGGCCTCTACCTGCCCCACCTGCGGCGCGCGATCTGGAACAACCTGCTGCCGCTGGAAGCGGCGCTGGACGCCGCGGTGCCGAGGCCGGCGTTCGAACGCCGGGACGTCGACTGCGACGGTGCCGACGAGATGATCCTGCGCGGCAGCGACCTGCAAGCCGTAGTGCGCGCCAACGGCGACGCCATGCTGATCGAACTCTCGAGCTACGCCCTCGGGCACAACTTCGGCGACACGTTGCGCCAGCATGACGAGGGCTACTACGACAAGCTGCGCGCGGCGCTGGGCATGGACGGCCATCCGCACGCGCATGGCGAAGGCGTCGCCTCGGCGCATGACCGCATCGCCTTCCGGCACGACATCGTGCCCGAGGACCTGGAACCCGACAGCCGTCCGCGCGGCATGTTCGAGGATTGCTGGTATGCACCCAACGAGACCGCCCGGCCGATCAACGATTACCACGAGATCGGCACGGCCGAGTTCGCCGCCCAACTGGGTGGCGGACGTATCAGCAAGAGCTACCGCTTCGAAGCAGGACGTCTTGCCGTCCGCTATCGCACTCGCGGGATCATGGGGCGCATCGAGATCCGGCTCAATGTCGCCATGCCCAGTTGCGATGGCTACGCCGGTCGCTACATCCTGGAAACCGGCGAGATCCCTTGCGGCTTCGGCCAGAGCCTCGACTTGCCCGCGGTCCGGCGCCTGGTTCTCGATGACGGCGTTCTCGGCGGCTCGCTGATCATTTCCGCCCAGCCGCCGGTGGCGCTGACGGCGCAACCGCACCTGACCGTATCGCAGTCCGAAGCCGGCTTCGAGAAGATCATGCAGGCAGCCGACCTGGTGCTGGTCTGGCTGCTCGACGGCAGCCCGCGCGAACTTGCCGTCACGCTCGAAG
This sequence comes from Rhodocyclaceae bacterium, assembly GCA_041480065.1. Lineage (GTDB taxonomy): Bacteria > Pseudomonadota > Gammaproteobacteria > Burkholderiales > Rhodocyclaceae > Fen-999. Next base: position 17,221 of record JBGOZF010000061.1, on the reverse strand, counting down.
CCGCCGTCCGACGGGCGTAGAATCGCCAATCCGACCTCGACCCAACGGAAGAACAACCATGTCCGGGACCCGCTACCAACTCGAAGTCAACCCGAAACTGCCCGAGCGGCTGGCGCGCCTCGACGAACTGGCCAACAACCTCTGGTACACCTGGGATCGACCGACGCGCACGCTGTTCTCGCGTCTTGGCGCCAAGCTCTGGGGAGCGGTCGGACACAGCCCGAAAGCGTTCCTCAAGCGCATCGACCAGCATCGTCTGGAGGAGGCGGCCTCCGATCCGATCTTCCTGGGCGCCATGGCGCGGGTGCTCTCGGCCTACGACAGCTACCTGACCGCACCGGCACGCGAACACGCGCCCCACATGGCGGATGGGGATCTCATCGCCTATTTCTGCGCCGAGTTCGGTTTTCATGAAAGCCTGCCGATCTACTCCGGCGGTCTCGGCATTCTCGCCGGCGACCACTGCAAGACCGCGTCCGATCTGAACCTGCCCTTCATCGGCGTCGGCCTGCTCTACCGCCAAGGCTACTTCGCGCAGTCCATCGACGGCGACGGCCGCCAGCACGCTGCCTACAACGATACCGATTTCGACGACCTGCCGATCACCCCGGTGCTGCTGGCCGACGGCACCAACCTGCGCGTCGCCGTACCCCTGCCCGGTCGCACGGTGCAGGTCAAGGTCTGGAAGGCGCAGGTCGGCCACATCACGCTGTACCTGCTCGACACCGACCTCGAGGAGAACTCGCTGCACGACCGCGACATCGCCCACCAGCTCTACGGCGGCGACAAGACGATGCGCATCGAGCAGGAGATCATTCTCGGCATGGGCGGCGTGCGCGCCTTGACCGCGGCCGGCATCAAACCGACGGTCTGGCATATCAACGAGGGCCACGCCGCGTTCCTGATCCTCGAACGCATGCGCCAGTTGGTGGAAGACGGTCTCGACATGGCCGGCGCCCTCGAGGCGGTGGCCTGCAACACCGTGTTCACCACCCATACTGCGGTACCGGCAGGCCACGACTATTTCGCGGCGGACATGATCCGGCACTACTTCGAGAGTTGCTGCAAGGATATGGGTTGCGACATCAATACCCTGCTCGATCTGGGACGCCAGCCGGGACACTCCGACTTCAACATGACCGCCCTGGCGATACGCGGCTCCCGCTATCACAACGGCGTTTCCCAGGTTCACGGCGAAGTGTCGGCACAGATCTGCTCCCAGCTCTGGCCGCAGATCGATGCCAGCGACAATCCCATCGGCCATGTCACCAACGGCGTGCACGTGCCCACCTTCCTCTCGGACATGTGGCACGAAACCTTCGACCGCTCGCTCGGCCCCGGCTGGTCGCAGCGGCTCACGGATGCCCAGCTCTGGGAAGGCATCCATGGCGTTCCCGACCAGCTCTTCTGGAGCGTGCGCCAGTTGATGAAGTCGCAGATGCTGCACCTCGTGCGCCACCGCATCATGCATCAGAATCTGCGCAGCCACGGCTCCGAGGCTCACGTCGATCGCCTGATGCGCCTGGCCGATCCGGAGAACCCCAACGTCCTGACCATCGGCTTTGCGCGCCGTTTCGCCACCTACAAGCGCGCCACCCTGCTGTTCCAGAACCTGTCGTGGCTGAAGCAGATCGTCAGCGACCCGCAACGGCCCGTGGTCTTCATCTTTGCCGGCAAGGCCCACCCGGCCGACGAGCCGGGACAGGCAATGATCCGGCGCATCGCCGAAGTGGCGGCCATGCCCGACTTCATGGGCCATATCCTGCTCGTCGAAGGTTACGACCTGCGCCTGGCCCGCCGCCTGGTCTCGGGTGTCGACGTCTGGCTGAACAACCCTGTCTATCCGCTCGAAGCATCGGGCACTTCGGGCATGAAAGCGGCACTCAACGGCGTCATCAACTTGTCGGTGCTCGACGGCTGGTGGGACGAAGGCTACGACGGCGCTCCGCGGCAGGAGAACGGCTGGGCCATCAAGCCGACCTCCAGCGCCTACGATCAAGGCGTCGACGAGAGCCGTCGCGACTACGAGGAAGGGCGCACCCTTTACGAAATCCTCCAGGACAAGGTGGTACCGCTCTATTACGACCACGGCTCGATGGGCTTCTCGCCGGGCTGGGTCGCCATGTGCAAGCGATCGATCGGCACCATCACACCCCGCTTCAACTCGGCGCGCATGGTCGGCGAATACGTGACCAAGTTCTATCAGCCGGCATCGAAGCAGTGGGAGCGCTACAGCACCGATGGCTTTAGCAATGCCCGCGGCCTCGCCGAATGGAAGACACGCGTGAAGGCGGCCTGGCCGAAGGTGACGATGCGCCGCATCGACAACTCCAAGCGCCGCATCGACTTCGGCGGCAGCGTGCGCTTCGAGGTGGCGATGTTCATCGACGGTCTCAAGCCTTCCGACGTCACGGTCGAATTGCTGTTCTCGCGGCCCAATGCCAACATTCAGTCGCGCCAGCCGCGACGCTATCACCTGAAGTTTACCGGGCTGGGTCGCGACGGCGAAAGCATGTTCGCCCTGGAGATGACGCCCGACGTCTGCGGCAAAATCGAATACCGGATCCGTGCCTATCCTTATCATGAACTTCTGACCCATCCCTTCGAGATGGGCATGATGGTGTGGCTATGACCGCCCCGGCAGTGGCTTCACAAACTTGGCGAACACTTGCTACTCATGCCGAGAAGGCGCGTGGTCTGCGTTTGCGCGATCTCTTCGCTACCGACCCGCAGCGTTTCAAGCGCTTCTCGATCGAGCACGATGGCCTGCTGCTCGACTTCTCCAAACAACGGCTCACCGCCGAGATTCTCGGTGCCCTGCACGGACTGTGGTGGGCCGCGGATCTGCCCGGCTGGATCAACCGGCTGCGCGAAGGTGAAGCGATCAACAATACCGAGGGCCGCGCGGTACTCCACCATGCCCTGCGCCACCAGGGGACGCGGCCGATCCTCCACGCGGGCTACGATGTGATGCCGCCGATACGCGCGGTGCTGGAACAGATGCGCTGCTTCTGCGCCGCCATCCACAGCGGTGAATGGCGCGGCGCCACCGGCGAAACCATACTCGATGTCGTGAACATCGGCATCGGCGGTTCCGACCTGGGCCCGAAGATGGCGACGCAGGCACTGGCTGCGCACCACATTCCGCACATCAAGGTCCATTACGTCTCCAACCTCGACGGCGCGCACCTGGCCACGGTTCTCTCCAGGCTGTCGCCGCGCACGACGCTGTTCGTGATCGCCAGCAAGACCTTCACCACGCAGGAGACGATGCAGAATGCGGCTTCCGCCCGCCGTTGGGTGGTCGAGGCACTCGGCGAAGCCGCCGTGCGACGGCATTTCGTCGCCGTCTCCACCAACCGGACCGAGGTTACCAAGTTCGGCATCGATCCCGATAACGCCTTCGCCTTCTGGGACTGGGTCGGCGGTCGCTTCTCGGTCTGGTCGGCGATCGGCCTGCCATTGGCCCTTGCCATCGGCTTCGAACAGTTCGAGCGCTTCCTGGCCGGCGCCGCCGCCATGGACGCCCATTTCTTCGAAGCGCCAGCCGACCAGAACCTGCCATTCACCCTGGCGCTGATCGACATCTGGAACACCGACTTCCTCGGCGCTGAAACGCGCGCCTGCCTTCCCTACAGCCAGTCCCTGGAACTGCTGCCCCGTCACCTGCAACAACTGGAGATGGAGTCGAACGGCAAGCGCGCCGGCCGGGATGGTCGCGACACCGGCTGCCCGACTTCGCCCGTGCTTTGGGGCGAACCCGGCACCAACGGCCAGCACGCCTTCTACCAGTTGATCCACCAGGGCGGGCGCCTGATCCCCTGCGACTTCATCGCCCTGCGCTCCGCCGACTTCCCTCTGCCAGGCCACCACGAGAAGATGCTGGCCAACTGCTTCGCTCAATCCGAGGCATTGATGCGCGGCAAGACTGCGGATGAAGTGCGTGCGGAGATGGAGGCCGCCCGGGTACCGGAAGCGGTGATCGCGCGCCTGCTGCCGTACAAGGTTTTTCCCGGCAACCAGCCCTCGACCACTCTGTTGCTGCCACGGCTGGACCCTTACAGCCTTGGCCAGTTGATTGCCCTGTTCGAGCACAAAGTCTTCGCGCTTGGCATCATCTGGGACCTCAACTCTTTCGACCAGTGGGGCGTCGAATACGGCAAGCAACTGGCCAACCGCCTGCTGCCGATCATCGAAGGTCGCTCTCCGGCTGAAGGGCTCGACAGTTCGACCGCCGGACTCATCGACTACTGCTCCAGATCGTGAGAGTGTTGTTCGTCACTCCGGAGATCGCCCCATGGGTGAAAACCGGTGGGCTGGGCGACGTTGCCGCGGCCCTGCCGGTTGCCTTGCGCGCCGCGGGCATCGATGTCCGGGTGCTGGTGCCCTACTACCCGGGCCTGCGAACCGCATTCCCTGACGCGACACGTGCCGCATCGCTTGACGGCTTCGGCGCGTACTTATCCGATTCCGTTCTGCTCGAATCAGTCTCCACCGCCGGAATCCCGCTCTGGCTGCTCGACTGCCCCGAGTACTTCCATCGACCGGGCAGCCCTTACGTCGGTCCCGAAGGCCACGACTGGCTGGACAACCATCTGCGCTTCGGCCTGCTCTCCCGTGTCGCCGCCTGGCTCGGCTCCGAAGAGAACTTCCTCGATTGGAAGCCCGATGTCATCCACTGCAACGACTGGCAGACCGCGTTGGCTCCCGCCTACCTGCAACTGCTGCCCGGTGGCCGCGCGCGTTCGCTGGTGACGGTGCATAACCTGGCGTTTCAGGGCCTTTTCGGTCCGGACACATTCGATGAACTCGGCCTGCCCGCCTCGGCCTGGTCGATGGACGGCATCGAGTATTTCGGTCATGTGTCATTCCTGAAAGGCGGGCTCCAGTATGCTGATGCCATCACCACCGTCAGCCCCACCTACGCCCGCGAGATTCAAACCGAGGCCGAAGGCATGGGGCTGGACGGGCTGCTGTGCCGCCGCGCCGACCGGCTGACCGGTATCCTCAACGGCATCGACACGGACGCCTGGGATCCGGCACGGGATAGCCATCTGGCGGCGCCCTACGACGCCAGGACGCTGGCCGCCAAATCGCGCAACCGATCAGCGCTCCAGCAGGAGATGGGCCTCGTCCAGCGCGACGATCTGCCGCTGCTCGGCGTCGTCAGCCGCATGACCCATCAGAAGGGCGTCGACCTGATTCTCGAGATCGGCCAGGCGCTGGCCGAATTGCCGGTGCAACTGGCGGTGCTCGGCACCGGCCAACGGACGCTCGAAGAGGCATTTACCCGACTGGCGGCAGAACATCCAGGCCAGTTCGCGGTCAAGGTGGGCTTCGATGAAGGGCTCGCGCACCGCATCGAGGCTGGCGCCGACATGTTCCTGATGCCGTCGCGCTTCGAGCCTTGCGGCCTCAACCAGATGTACAGCCTGCGCTACGGCACGCCGCCGATCGTGCGCGCCACCGGCGGCCTGGCCGACACCGTCATGGACGGCGTTGACGGTTTCAGCTTCCGCGAGCCGACGCCTGAGGCGCTACTGGCGGCGATCCATGGCGCCGCGGCGGCATGGCGCGACAAGCAGCGCTGGCAGCGCATGCAGACCGATGGAATGAGCCGGGACTTCGGCTGGACCGCCGCGGCACAGCAATACGCGCAGATCTACGCAAGCCTATGAAACCGCTGGTGACCATCATCGCCGCCGTTGCCGCCAACGGCGTCATCGGCAAGGACAACCGGATGCCATGGCATCTGCCCGAGGATCTCAAGCGCTTCAAGGCGCTGACCATGGGCCATCCGATGATCATGGGGCGCAAGACCTGGGAGTCGCTGCCCGGCCGGCTGCCGGGCCGGCCGCACATCGTCGTCACGCACAACCCCGACTATCGGGCCGAAGGCGCCACGGTGGTGACTTCACTCGCCGCGGCCATCGAGACAGCGGGCGATTCCGACGAAGTCTTCATCATCGGCGGCGCCGACCTTTATGCCCAGGCGCTGGCCCTGGCCAGCCGTATGCAAGTCACCGAACTCGCCGCCGAATTCGAGGGCGACGCCCGCTTCCCGGCCTTCGATCGCGGCAAGTGGCGGCAATCCGCCCACGAGCGTCATGTCAGTGACACCGGGCTCGCCTACGCTTTCATCACCTACGACAAAACCTGAACGCAGAACCACAAATGTCAGAAGGAGGATTCCACGTCCACGGCCCCCATGACCATGCCGTCGAGCACGGCGCTCACAGCGGGGATAGCCTCGCCAGCCGCGTCGCGGTGATGACCGCCATCCTGTCCACCGTCGGCGCCGTGGTCGGCTACCAGGGCGGCTCCACGCAGAACGAAGCCATGATGTTCAAGAACGAGGCGGTCTTGAAGAAGACCGAGGCATCGAACCAGTGGGCCTACTACCAGGCCAAGAGCAACAAGCAGAACCTCGCGGAACTCGCGCTGGCCTTGGCCCCGGCCGACAAGAAGGACTTCTACCAGGCCGAGATCGACCGCTACAAGAAGGAGAAGGCCGACGCGCTCGAGGAAGAAGTCAAGAAGGCCAACGAGAAGAGCGATGCCGCGCTGCATCCGCACGAGCGCCTGGCGCGGGCGCTGACGCTGGTCCAGATCGCCATATCGCTGGCGTCGATCACCGTGCTGACCCGCAAGATCTGGCTATTCTGGGGCGCCGGACTCGCCGCCGCCGCCGGCGGCGCGATGTGGCTTTCGACGCTGTTTCTGCACTGAGCCCCGCGGCTCAGCCCTGCATCACGCAATCGACGTAGTAGCCGTTGCCGTTCTCTTTCACGAGGCCGTGGATGTCGGTCTCGAAGCCGGGGAACTTGGCGTTGAACTCACGGGCGAACTGCAGGTAGCGGACGATGGTGGCGTTGAAACGCTCGCCGGGAATCAGCAGCGGGATGCCTGGCGGATAGGGCGTCAGCAACACCGCGGTAATGCGGTCTTCGAGCTTGTCGATCGGCACCCGCTCGATCTCGCGGTGCGCCATCCTGGCGAAGGCGTCGGCCGGGCGCATCGCCGGCACCATGTCGGACAGGTACATCTCGGTGGTCAGGCGGGCGACGTCGTTTTCCTTGTACACCTGGTGGATCTGCTTGCACAAATCGCGCAGACCGACCCGTTCATAGCGCGGGTGCTTCTGGCAAAACTCCGGCAGCACCTTCCACAGCGGATGGTTCTTGTCGTAGTCGTCCTTGAACTGCTGCAGTTCCGTCACCATGGTGTTCCAGCGGCCCTTGGTGATGCCGATGGTGAACATGATGAAGAACGAATAGAGGCCGCATTTTTCGACGATGACGCCATGCTCGGCCAGATACTTGGTGACGATGGCGGCCGGGATGCCCCTTTCGGCAAACTCGCCATCGACATCAAGGCCCGGCGTGATGACCGTCGCCTTGATCGGGTCGAGCATGTTGAAGCCGGCTGCCAGGTTGCCGAAGCCGTGCCAGCGTTCGCCGGCCTTGAGCATCCAGGCCTCGCGCTCCTCGATGCCTTCTTCGGAAAGATCGTCCGGGCCCCAGACCTTGAACCACCAATCGGCACCCCACTCCTCGTCCACCTTGCGCATGGCGCGGCGGAAATCCAGGGCCTCGGCAATCGACTCCTCGACGAGCGCCTTGCCGGCCGGCTCCTCCATCATCGCCGCCGCGACGTCGCAGGAGGCGATGATCGCGTACTGCGGCGAAGTCGACGTGTGCATCAGGAAGGCTTCATTGAAGATGTCGCGGTCGAGCTTGCGGGTTTCCGACTCCTGGACGAGGATCTGCGAAGCCTGCGAAAGCCCGGCCAGCAGTTTGTGGGTCGATTGCGTCGAGAAGATCATCGAGTCCTGGCAGCGCGGCCGATCAGCGCCGATGGCGTGGTAGTCGCCGTAGAAGTCGTGGAAGGCAGCGTGCGGCAGCCAGGCTTCGTCGAAATGCAGAGTGTCGATCTTGCCGTCGAGCATCTCCTTGATTTCCTCGACGTTGTAGAGAACGCCGTCGTAGGTGGACTGGGTGATGGTCAGGACGCGCGGCTTGTTCTTGGCCTTGCTGGCGAAGGGATGGGCGGCAATCTTCTTCTGGATGTTCTCCCACTCGAACTCACTCTTCGGAATCGGGCCGATGATGCCGTAGTTGTTGCGCGTCGGCATCAGGAAGACCGGAATCGCGCCGGTCATGATGATGGCGTGCAGCACCGACTTGTGGCAGTTGCGGTCGACGACAACGATGTCGCCTGGCGCGACCGTCGAGTGCCAGACGATCTTGTTCGAGGTCGAGGTGCCGTTGGTGACGAAGAACAGGTGGTCGGCGTTGAAGATGCGCGCGGCATTCCGCTCGGAGGCAGCCACCGGACCGGTGTGGTCGAGCAGTTGGCCGAGTTCCTCGACGGCGTTGCAGACGTCCGCCCGCAGCATGTTTTCGCCGAAGAACTGATGGAACATCTGCCCGACCGGTGACTTCAGGAAAGCGACGCCGCCCGAGTGGCCTGGGCAATGCCAGGAATAGGACCCGTCGGCGGCGTAGTGCACCAGCGCACGGAAGAAGGGCGGCGGCAGGGACTCCAGGTAGGCCTTGGCCTCGCGTACGACGTAGCGGGCGATGAACTCCGGCGTGTCCTCGAACATGTGGATGAAGCCGTGCAGTTCGCGCAGCACATCATTGGGAATGTGGCGCGAGGTGCGCGTCTCACCGTGCAGGAAGATCGGAATCTCGGCGTTGCGGACGCGAATCTCTTTCACGAAGCCACGCAGCTGGGCAATGGTTTCCTCTTCCTCGTTCGCCAGTTCCTCGTCGTCGACCGACAGGATGAAGACCGAGGCGCGCGACTGCTGCTGCGCGAAGGAACTGAGGTCGCCGTAGCTGGTAACGCCCAGCACTTCCATGCCTTCTTCTTCGATGGCCTTCGCCAGCGCACGGATGCCGAGACCGGAGGCGTTCTCGGATCGAAAGTCCTCGTCGATGATGATGACCGGAAAATGGAAACGCATGGCGTACTCCTGAAAAGCAAAGACCCGCGATAGGCGCGGGTCGGGGGAATGGGGTGAGGGTTAGGCGCTAGGCTCTAGATCTTGGGCAGGGTCACGCCGACCTGCCCTTGGTACTTGCCGCCGCGATCGCGGTAGGAGGTCTCGCAGACCTCGTCGGCCTCGAAGAAAATCACCTGCGCACAACCTTCGCCAGCGTAGATCTTGGCCGGCAGCGGCGTGGTGTTGGAGAACTCGAGCGTCACGTAGCCTTCCCACTCGGGCTCGAAGGGCGTCACGTTGACGATGATGCCGCAGCGCGCGTAAGTGCTCTTGCCGAGGCAGACGGTAAGCACGTTGCGGGGAATGCGAAAGTACTCGACGGTACGCGCCAGGGCGAACGAGTTGGGCGGGATGACGCAGTAGTTCTTGCCCGCGACTTCGACGAAGGAATTGGGGTCGAAATTCTTGGGATCGACGATGGTCGAGTTGATGTTGGTGAACACCCGGAATTCGTCCGCGCAGCGGATGTCGTAGCCGTAGCTCGACGTACCGTAGGACACGATCTTCTGCCCATTCACCTCGCGGACAAGCGTGGGCTCGAAGGGCTCGATCATGCCGTGGCTCGCGGCCATGCGACGTATCCATTTATCCGATTTGATGGTCATTGCCGGGTGGGGGATGGGTCGAAACGAAAGAGCGGAATTATCCGCTCTTTCCGTGTGGAATCAACAATCGCCGGAACTAGCCGGGACGCCCTGTGACGCAAAAAAGACACGCCGGCCGGTGCGGCCGGATCAGGTGTTCTGGATGACGATGTTGGGGAACTTCGAGGTCATGTCCTTCGCCTTCTCGGCGATCTTGATGGCCACCCGGCGCGCGATGCCCTTGTAGATCTCGGCGACCCGGCTGTCGGGCTCGGCAACCACGGTCGGCTTGCCGCTATCCACCTGCATACGGATATTGATGTCCAGCGGCAGCGCGCCCAGCATCTCGACCTCGTACTCCTTGCTCATCCTCTCCGCGCCGCCGGAACCGAATATGTGCTCCTCATGGCCGCACTTCGAGCAGATATGGATGCTCATGTTCTCGACGATGCCCAGGATGGGGATACCGACCTTCTCGAACATCTTGAGGCCCTTGCGGGCATCGAGCAGGGCGATGTCCTGCGGCGTGGTGACGATGATCGCGCCGGTGACCGGCACCTGCTGCGCCAGCGTCAATTGGATGTCGCCGGTGCCCGGCGGCAGGTCCACCACCAGGTAGTCGAGGTCCTGCCAGTTGGTATCGCCCAGGAGCTGCGTGAGGGCCTGGGTGACCATCGGGCCGCGCCAGACCATCGGCGTTTCGGGGTCGATCAGGAAGCCGACCGACATCGCCTGCAGGCCGTAGGCGGTCATGGGTTCGAGCTTCTTGCCGTCGACCGACTCCGGTTGGCCGGTGATGCCGAGCATCTGCGGTTGCGAGGGACCGTAGATGTCGGCGTCGAGAATGCCGACGGCGGCGCCCTCGGCGGCCAGCGCCAGCGCAAGGTTCACCGCCGTGGTGGACTTGCCGACGCCGCCCTTGCCGGAAGCGACGGCGATGATGTTCTTGACGCCGTGAACCAGCTTGACGCCCTTCTGCACGGTGTGGGAAACGATCTTCTGATAGACGTTGGCCGAGACGTTGCCGATGCCGGGGATCGCCTTCAGCTTGTCGATGGCCAGTTTGCGGATGATCTCGATCTGGCTCTTGGCTGGGTAGCCGATCTCGATATCGACGGAGACGTCGGCACCGGTAATCTTGATGTTCTTGGCGCAGCGGCCGGAAACAAGATCCTTGCCGGTGTTGGGATCGATCACTTCTTTGAGTGCGGTCTGAACTTGCAGTTCGGAAAGCGACATGGGGGCTCCGGAATAGTAGATTAGTTTTGTCTAATATAACCTAGACAAGGCACAGATGGGAGTCAAATAGGGTCGTTTGCTAGAATTTCGAGTTCGACCCCGCTCACTACGCGATTCCGCGCCGCCATGACCCCCCGCAAGATTCTCGTCACCTCCGCCCTGCCCTACGCCAACGGCGCCATTCACCTCGGGCACTTGGTCGAATACATCCAGACCGATATTTGGGTACGCTTCCAGAACATGCGCGGCAACGAATGTCACTACGTCTGCGCCGACGACACTCACGGCACGCCGATCATGCTGCGCGCCGAGAAGGAAGGCATCACGCCGGAGGCGCTGATCGCGCGCGTGCATGGCGAACATACGCGGGACTTCGCCGGCTTCCACGTCGCCTTCGACAACTACTATTCGACGCATTCGGACGAGACGCGTTTCTACTCGGAGGACATCTACAAGAAATTGCTCGCAGCAGGTCTGATTGAGGTGCGCTCGATCCAGCAGCACTACGATCCGGTAAAGCAGATGTTCCTGCCCGACCGCTACATCAAGGGCGAGTGCCCGAAGTGCAGTGCGAAGGACCAGTACGGCGACTCCTGCGAGGTCTGCGGCGCCGCCTACGCGCCGACCGAACTGAAGAACCCCTACTCGGCGGTCTCCGGCGCGGTGCCCGAACTGCGCGCCTCGAATCACTACTTCTTCAAGCTCTCGGACCCGCGCTGCCAGGCCTTCCTGCGCCGCTGGACCCAGGAGGGCAACCACGTACCGCCCGAAGCGGCAAACAAGCTCCAGGAGTGGCTGGGTGCGCCGGAAGAAGACAAGCTCACGGATTGGGACATCTCGCGCGATGCACCCTACTTCGGCTTCGAGATACCCGACGCACCGGGGAAGTACTTCTATGTCTGGCTCGACGCGCCGATCGGCTACATGGGCTCGTTCAAGAACCTGTGCGGCAAGCTGAACCTCAACTTCGACGAGTACTGGGGCAAGGATTCCAAGGCCGAGCTCTACCACTTCATCGGCAAGGACATCCTCTACTTCCATGCCCTGTTCTGGCCGGCCGAACTCGAGCACGCCGGCTACCGCACGCCGACCGAGGTGTTCCCGCACGGCTTCCTCACCGTCGACGGCGCCAAGATGAGCAAGTCGCGCGGCACCTTCCTCACCGCCGAGAGCTACCTCAAGGAGAAGCTGAATCCCGAGTGGCTGCGCTACTACTTCGCCGCCAAGCTGAATGGATCGATGGAGGACATCGACCTCAACCTCACCGACTTCGTCGCCCGCGTGAACAGCGACCTCATCGGCAAGTACATCAACATCGCCAGCCGCTGCGCCGGCTTTCTTGCCAAGTTCTTCGGCGGCAAGCTCCTCTTTGGCGACGCCCGAGCGCTCATCGACGCGGGGCTCGCGAGCGGCGGCCCGATCGCCGAGTCGTACGAGAACCGCGACTACAGCCGCGCACTGCGCGACATCATGGCCATCGCCGATCGAATCAACGGCGAGATCGCCGTCGCCGAACCGTGGAACCTGGCCAAGGACGAAGCGAAACGCGCTCAGCTGCACGACATCTGCTCGCGCGCGCTGCACGGCTTCTATGTCCTCTCCATCCTGCTGCGCCCCGTGTTGCCGGCACTGACCGGCCGCATCGCGCGCGAGCTCTTCGGCATGGCGCGCAACTTCTCGTGGGACGACCTCGGCTCCACGCCGACCAGCGTCAATCCCTATCAACACCTGATGCAGCGCATCGATCCCAAGCAAGTCGACGCCCTCATCGCCGCCAACCGCGAAACCCTGGCGCCGGTTCCGGAGCAGCAGTCCCAACAGCGTCACGCCCAGCATCAGCAGCAAACGGAGAACAAAGTGCAAGAAGACAACGCCGCCATATCGATCGACGACTTCGGCAAGGTGGACCTGCGCATCGCCCGCATCGTCGAAGCCGGCCACGTCGAGGGAGCCGAGAAGTTGATCCGGCTCTCGCTCGACATCGGCGAGGCGAAGCCCCGTCAGGTCTTCGCCGGCATCAAGTCGGCCTACGATCCGGCAACGCTGGTCGGGCGGCTGACGGTCATGGTCGCCAACCTGGCGCCGCGCAAGATGAAGTTCGGCATGTCGGAAGGAATGGTCCTTGCGGCCTCCGACGCCGACGGCAAAGCGCCCGGCCTGTTCCTGCTGTCACCCGACTCCGGTGCCACGCCGGGCATGAAGGTGAAATGAGCGAAGTCCGCCACCTCGTCATCACCGGCTACGTCCAGGGCGTCGGCTACCGGTACAGCATGGTGATGGCGGCGCGGCGGCTGGGCGTCACCGGCTGGGTACGCAACCGTATCGACGGCGCCGTCGAAGCGATGGTGGCGGGCGACGCAGAGCAGGTCGCGGCGATGATCGCCTGGGCGCGCCATGGCCCGTCCGGCGCCGAGGTCGCCCATGTCGCGGTCGAGCTCGGCAGCGGCGACTTCGACAGCTTCGAACAACGGTAAACGGGCTGATTGCCTGCGGCTATCGGAGCGATTGAAAAATACAATCGCCATGACCCTTGGAATAGCTGAGCGTTGCAGTAGAATTTTCCCATGCCGCCGGTATCTGTATCCCGGCCTTCCTTCCAACCCCGGTAACTCATTACAAGGAGACTGACATGGCTGTCCTCGTCGGCAAACCCGCCCCCGAATTCGCCGCCAACGCGGTGTATGGCAACAACGAAATCAAGGAACTCAAGCTCTCGGACTACAAGGGCAAGCACGTCGTCCTGTTCTTCTACCCCCTCGACTTCACTTTCGTCTGCCCGTCGGAACTGATCGCGTTCGATCACCGTCTCGAAGAATTCAAGAAGCGCAACGTCGAAGTCATCGGCTGTTCGATCGACTCCCAATTCACTCACCTGGCCTGGAAAAACACGCCCGTCGACAAGGGCGGCATCGGCCAGGTCAAGTACCCGCTGGTCGCCGACGTCAAGCACGCCATCTGCCAGGCCTACGACGTGGAATTCGCCGCCGGCGGCGTCGCTTTCCGCGGTTCGTTCCTGATCGACAAGAACGGCGTCGTCCAGCACCAGGTGGTGAACAACCTGCCGCTGGGCCGCGACATCGACGAGATGCTGCGCATGGTCGACGCGCTGCAATTCACCGAAGAACACGGCGAAGTCTGCCCGGCCGGATGGAAGAAGGGCAAGGCAGGCATGAAGGCCTCGACCGACGGCGTGGCCAAGTACCTCGCCGATCACGCCAAGGAACTATAAAAAAGGGAGTTACTCCCGACCCCACGCCAGCCGCCTTCGGGCGGCTTTTTTTCGCGCCCTCAAACGGCCTGCTGCTCCGCCGGTGGCCGTCGTCACTTGCCCAGTTCGAGCTTGATGTCACCTGCGCCGACTTTGGCGCGCACGACGTTGCTCGCGATATCCCCCAACTGCGGGACGGCATCGCCACTCTTCGAAATTCGCGCGGAGACCTGTGCTTCGCCGAACCGCGACAGCGAGCGCACCGGGACCATCGCGTCGCCATCACTCAGGACGAACTTGGCGGGCAGTTCGGCCACGGTGAAGCGCTTGACGGCGAGCGGGGCGCCGCCACCTTCGACCGCCTTGGCAAACACGAACACGGTGTCGGTGGGTGCCACCTTGGCTTGCAGCGCCGGGGCCAGCGCAACCGTGCCACCGATGGTCGCACCGGCCGCCGCGGGCGCGGGCGAGGACGGCGCAGCGGACTTCTTGCCCGACATGATCGAAGTAGCTTCCTCGATGTTGGCGTCGGCGAGCTTGACGTCCATCGATCCTGCCGGTGCCGCCTCGCGCATCTTCGTCCAGTAGTCGATGGCCTTCTTGTAGTCGGCGCGATCGAAGGCTTCGCTGCCTGCCAGCGCCAGCGCCTTCAACTGCTTCGGATCGGCGGCCAGCGCGCGGACGACCAGATCGCGGGCCTCCTTATCCCACTTGCGATCGTTGCCCACCACACGGGCATCCGCCCAGTCGGCCAACATCTTCGCGTCCGGCGGTTGCAATGCGGCCGCCTTGGCGTAGGCCTCGTCGGCCTGTTTGTACTGGTGCAGTTCGATATAGGTCTGCGCCAGCAGTGCCCAGCCTTCGGCGTTCTTCGGATCCTTCGCCAGCTTGTCAGCCAATCGTCCGGCCATGACCTTCAGGTCGCCGCCCCTGCCGGCCTCGGGCGTGCCGCCCGGCATGGCGGTCTTAGGCGATTCCGGGGGCGCAGAGGCAATGGGCGCGGAAGTGTTGACCCCGGCTGGATTGCCCAGCCACATATACAGACCGGCCGCCCCGGCGACGATCACGGCTGCCAGACCCCAGCGCCAGGCGCCGGTCTTGCGTTTCGCCACTTCAGGCGCCAGCAGTTCCGCATGCAGCGCCGCCTGCCTGCGCTCAAACTCCTCGGCATCGATCTGGCCGGCGGCGCGCGCCAATAGAAGCTCTCTCAGGGCTTGGGTGATATCGGTCATTCTTCCTCCTCCGTTCCGGGACGCCGGAAATATCGAAATAGGGCAATCGCGGCCAGGGCCAACAACAGGAACGGGCCCAGCCAGAGCAGGACCGTAGTCGGCTTGAGTGGCGGCCGGTAGAGCACGAAGTCGCCGTAGCGCGCGACCATGAAGTCCACGATTTCCTGGTCCGTCTTGCCGGCGGCGATCTGGTCCAGGATCTGTCGCCGCAGATCCGCAGCGAGTTCCGAATGCGAATCGGCAATGGTCTGATTCTGGCAGACCAGGCAGCGCAACTCTGTCGCCAGGGTACTCAGCCGCGCGTCGGAGGCCTGATCCGCATAGAGCGCCTGGGCTTCTCCCGCTCCGGCGGCGAATGACCACGTCATCATAAGTGCCGCGATAAACGCTCTCATGTCCGGCTCCGGTAGCGACGGTCTGCCGCGGCGAAAGCGCCGCCGAAAGCCATCAACAGGCAACCCAGCCAGATCCAGACCACGAAGGGCTTGACCTGGATGCGCACGCCCCATGCATTGTCGGCCAGGTGCTCGCCGAGCGCCACATAGATGTCGCGGGCAAGGTTCGAGTCTATTGCGCTCTCCGTCATGGGCATCTGTTGCACCCTGTAGACACGCTTCTCGGGGTAAAGATGCCATGTCTTGCCGTTTTGCGTCACCTCGAAATCGGCGCGTACGCTGATGTAGTTGGGACCCTGGGTGTCCGTGAGCGCCGCGAGCCGGAACTGGTAGCTCGACAGGCGGGCGGTATCGCCGACTGCCATCCTGAGTTCCTCGGTGGACTCGAAGCCCTTGACCGCGGTAACGCCGAAGATGAAGGCGGCAAGCCCGAAATGCGCCAACAGCATGCCGACGGTCGACAGCGAAGGACGGCGCCGTTCGCGAACCAGTTGCATCAACTGGCCCAAGGAGGTCAGACCGATCCAGCCGCAGATCAGCAGGCCCAATGTGGTGAGCACATGCCAGCCGCCCAACAGCATGGACAGAACCAGGGCGGCGGGAATCGCTGCCAGCATCGGCCAGCGCAGGCGTCGCCACAACTGCGGCAGGGGCGCGCGCTGCCAGCGCGCCGCCGTGCCGATGCCGGCAAGCAGGATCACCGGCGCCATCAGCGGCGCGAACACCGCTTCGAAATAGGGTGGGCCGACGGAGATCTTCCCCTGCCCGAGCGCATCGAGCACCAGCGGATAAAGGGTGCCCAGAAAAACGCTGCCTGCGGCGACCAGCAGCAGAACGATGCCGACGAGCAAGAACCCTTCGCGCGACTGCAGCGACAGTCGCGTCTTGCCGGCAAGCTGCGGTGCGCGCCAAGCGAACAACAGCATCGCCGTGGTGGTAACGATGGCCAGCAGTGCCAGGATGAAGACGCCGCGCTTCGGATCGGTGGCGAAGGCGTGCACGGAGGTCAGCACCCCGGAACGGACCATGAAGGTGCCGAGCAGCGACAGCGCAAACGCCAGGATACCCAGCAAGAGCGTCCACGCCTTCATCTCGCCGCGCCGGTCGCTGACGGCGAGCGAATGCAGCAGCGCCGTGCCGACCAGCCATGGCATGAAGGAGGCGTTCTCGACCGGATCCCAGAACCACCAGCCGCCCCAGCCCAGTTCGTAGTAGGCCCAATAGCTGCCGACGGCGATGCCAAGCGTCAGGAAACACCAGGCGGCGATGGTCCAAGGCCGCGTCCAGCGCGCCCAGGCGGCGTCGAACCTGCCTTCGAGCAAGGAGGCGACCGAGAATGCAAAGACGACGGAGAAGCCGACATAGCCCAGGTACAGCAGCGGCGGGTGGATCACCATCCCCGGATCCTGCAACAGCGGGTTGAGGTCGCGGCCGTCCGCTGCCGCAGGCAACAGGCGTTCGAAGGGGTTTGACGTAAAGAGCACGAAGGCCGTCAGTCCTGCGGCCACCGCGCCCATCACGGCCAGCACGCGCGCCAGCACGGCAGGCGGCAG
>JBGOZF010000060.1:0-28811 GCA_041480065.1 Rhodocyclaceae bacterium | reverse complement strand
CGGCTGCCGTCGGCCAGGGTGATCTGGAGTGCGGCCTGTCGGCCGTCCAGACTGGTGAGCGGGATGCCGGCCTCGGTGGAGACGAGGTCGACGACGTACTCGTAGGTCGTGGAGAGCGCATTGCGGCCTTTGAAGCGGACCACCTGGAACCGGTTGTCGGCGTGGCTGGCGATGCGGATGCGGAGCAGGCGGGTTTGGCCGTTGAATTGGGCTGGCGAAATCAGACCGGAAGCGCTTAAGTTCATGGTAGTCCATGACAGGCAAGTTATGGTTAGGGAATACTAGGCGATATGCCGACAAAATGGAAGATGCCTCTTCGCACAGGCTAGGGACATTCACTGAGCGAGGCGCGGCCGTTCCGACGGGGCTCTGTTGTCTTCCGGCCGACGGGGCAACTGCGAATTCGACAAGCAGGCGGGTGTTGGATGAATGACTTAGACATCAGCGAATTCCTGCAGAGCGCCGCGCAGCACGTCATCTGCCAGGTTGCGGCCCAGGCGTTGCGAGAGGCCGACGTAGGCGCTGGTGAGGCGCGGATTCAGCTCCATCACGATCGGTTGCCCATCCGGGGCGAAGATGAAGTCGATGCCGATGAAGCCGGCGAGGCCAGGTAGCGACTGCACCGCGCGGTCGGCAAGGATCTTCAGCGCAGCCCGACAGGTGGGTTCGACATCGATGTTGCGATCGATGCCGTTGAGAGACAGGGCACCGTCGGTCGCGATCGCGATGCGCTGGCGATTGACCGACAGCAGTTCGGTGCTGTTGGCGGAGACCAGGAGCGACAGGCTCATGGCTGCGCCGGCCAGCCAGGGCTGGGCGATGACGGCCTCGATATCGGTGGGCGTGCCTGCGTTGCGGATTGCCTCAGCCTGCGCCCGCGACAGGCGATGCATGCCCTCGCAGCCACAACCGACATCCGGCTTGAGCACCCAGACGTCATGCAGGTGCAGTGGTGCCTGCGCCAGGGGCCAGGTCGGCACAATCGTCAGGCCGGCCGAGGCAAGGCGGGCGAGGGTGCGCGACTTGACTGAAGCGATGGCAAGCGCTTTGCTTCGGCTTCCCAGATTGATGCAGTCGGTCTGCTCCAGCACGTTGGTCAGGGCGAGTGCAATGCCATCCGACTCCGGCGCAATCAGCCAGACGGCATCGGCTTCGACGGCCGTGCGGCGCAGAAAGTCTGACGCCGACTCACCCCGGGCCGGCAAGAGGGCGCGTCCTGCCGCAGGGTGGTCGACCGTGTTGCCGGCGGCAGCGATGACCGTAACACCAGGCAATGCCGCCAGATCGGCGCAGGCGGCGTCGCGCATGGCGCGGCCCTCGGCGAGGATCGAGCTTGGCGCCGGGGCATCAGCGAAGCCGCCGCCGCTGGCGAACTCATAGACCAGGACGGTTATCATGGGCAGGCCGAAAGCGGAAACCGCAGGGCGAGAGAGGATGTCGTTCAATGCTGCTGCTTCCCGTAATGGATTTGCTGAATGGCCAGGTTGTGCACGCCGTCGCCGGCGAGCGATCGAACTACCGGCCGATCCGCTCCGCGCTGGCAGGCTCGGCCGAGCCTGCCGCGGTGCTGCGCTGCCTGCTCGGCCTGGCACGCTTCCCCGGGCTCTACATCGCCGATCTGGATGCCATCACGCGAGGCGGAAGCGACCGCCATTTCGATCTCTTGACCGGCCTTTGCGACGGCCTCGCTGAGATGAGTGTCGCCGAACTGTGGCTGGATGCCGGCGCGGCCCCGTGGCTGCGCGAACTCGGCGCCGTGGCAGCGAGGCGCGGCGTCCGTCTGGTTCCGGTGCTCGGCAGCGAAAGCCTTGCCGACACCAACGGCCTCGCGGCAAGGAGGGCGTCGCTGGCCGGTTTCGACTGCGTGCTGTCGCTCGATTATCGCCGTGGCGAATTCCTCGGGCCGGCCGGCCTCGACGAGCGTCCGGCGGAGTGGCCGCGCCGGGTCGTTGTCCTGGAACTGGCCGGCGTCGGCGTCGGCGCCGGGCCGGCGCTGGAACGCCTGGATCGTGTTGCCGCCCGCGCACGCGCCGCCGGGCGCCCGGACATGGCCCTCTATGCCGCCGGCGGAGTTCGCGACGGCGCCGACCTGCGGACGCTGGCGGCTCATGGCGCCCACGGTGTCCTGTTGGCCAGCGCCTTGCACGACGGTAGGATCGACGCACGGAGCCTGAGCGATTTCACCGACGGCGGACAAGAAAACGCCGACCTTGCGATCGGCGAGTAAGCACCACGGTGCGACGCCGGATGCGACACCGGCGTCGCGAGAGAATGCCCGGGTTACTTGGCCTGGAACGGGTGAGCCGAAGTGCCCTTCCTGGCAACCACTTCGGTGGCTCGGGGCTGGCCGGCGACCGCGCGCTGAATGGACTCGCGGGTGGCGCGGTAGTTGTAGTCCTGGATCTTCTTGTCGTCCTCCGCTTGCCAGTGGATGAACACGCCGACGCAGACGAAGATATCGTCCGCTTCCGCCGCGGGAATGGTTCCGTCCTCGACGCTGTCGGCGACGGCCATGGCCACCGCGCGCTGGGCCGGGCCGAACATCTGTACCGCCTGCTTGGCGCCCTTGATGGTGACCTTGTTGAACATCACGGTATTCGGCTTGGTCGCCAGGTTCGGCGCGACAACCGCCAGCAGCGAGGTGAAGCCGTCCTTGTTGTTCGTCAGGGCATTGCAGAACGCCGCTTCGGCTGCCGAGCCGCGCGGTCCCATGATCAGGTCGATGTGGGCGACTTCGTTGCCTTCGCCCACCAGGGATTCGCCAACCAGGACTCGATCGATCTTCGCCATGAATATTTCCTCCAGGAGTGTTTGTAAATTTCAATCCGACCGACTTGGTCGGTAACGATGTGCTGCGGACCATCTCGGCCGCAGCCCAGCTACTCCTAAGCATCAAACATGCTAGGTCCATTCAGGCCTCGACAAGGTGATGAAGGAACAGGGTGGCCACCGTCAGATCGGCCGTCGTACCGGGGTTCAGGCCCTGCTTCTTCAGGCTGCCATCCCATTGCAGCAGGTCATCGCGCAAGCCCGGCGAGAGTTTTGTACGAATGAATTCGTCATGGAAACGGCCGGCTTCGCGCGTGACACTGTGTGCCACGCTGTCACCGAATTTGCGCAACAAATGGGTGTCTGGCCACTTCGACAGCAGAGCCAGGAAAAGCCCGGTGGTGGCGCATGGCAGGCTGTCCCCCTCGGCCAGCAGACGGTGGAGGCAGGGCAGCGCGACATCGAACAGGTCGGCATAGCCGCTGACGTACTGAAGCGCGACGCGGTCGCGCGCTGCGGCCAGAGCCATGGCCTGGCGCAAACCAATCCGTGCCGGACCGTGGACATCGCCTTCTTGCACTTCTCCGAGGCCGCCGGGGTTTGCCAGGGCAATGCCGCGGTAGGTGGATTCGGCGTCGCCAATGTCGAGTCGATCGAGCACCTCATTGGCAACGGCGGCGAGTCGTCGTGCTTCGATGCAGGTCTCGCCCTGCGCCAGAATTTCCTCGCCGGCGCGTGCCAATGGCGCGCAGAGAAGCACGATGCCGAGATTGGTGTTGCAGCCGACCTGGGCCCGTGTGGCTGTCGTTGCCTCGAGAATGCGCTGGCCGACCGAACTGCCGCGGCGCGTCAGGCCCGGTGCGGCAGCCATCGCGCTGGCGGTGAAATCGGCGACGCACATGCCATGGCCGTCGGCATGGCAATGCACGTTGCCCGGCTTCAGGGCCGCCAGTTCGTCGTTGCAGGCAGCGACGAAGGCGCTGGCAATGCGATTGTCAGGCGCTCGCAAGGGCGATGCATCCAGTACCGGCGGCGTGGCTCATCTTGCGGTCGACGAGGTCTGCCACCAGGACATCGGCGATGTTGATCGCGGTGACGCGCTGCAAGCCGCGCCATGCCGGCACGCCATTGACCTCGATCACCCAGGTTTTGCCGTCGGCGTCGCGCATCAGGTCGACGCCGGCGTAATCCATGCCGAGGGCGCGGGCAGCGAGTACGGCCCAGTGGGCGAGATCGGCATTGGCGGCGTCATCGAGGTCGACAGGCCGCGGCTTCGCGCCCTGGGCGATGTTGGTCACCCAGTGCCGGCTCTCGCGCCGCATCGCCGCCACGGCCCGGTTTCCGGCCACCAGCACGCGCCAATCCTGGAAGACTTCGCCCTTCGGCGGCAGCCAGCGCTGAAGATAAGCCACGCCGGCATCGAGCGGCAGTTCGGCCGGCATCTCGTCGATGCGGCGCAGGCCCTTGCCCTGAGAACCGAACAGGGGCTTGACCACGAGGCGCTCGCCTTTGGCCAACTGCTTCATCAGGATGCGCCCAAGTTGGGCGCGATCCTCGACCGCCCAGGTCGGCGGCGTCGGCACACCGTCACGATGAAGCAGAAAGGTCGTCATCGCCTTGTCGACACTGCGCTCGATGGCGCGGGCATCGTTGTAGACCGGCACGCCGAGTTCGCGCAGTGCGTGCAGCACGTCGAGGCGCAGCACCACCTGTTCCAGGGTGCCGCCCGGCACGCCACGAACAAAGGCCGCCTCGGGCAGCGTCTTGGCGAAGCCCGGCAGAGCCAGGCCCCAGGGCGAGTCGAGATCGATGCGGCACTGGCGCAGATCGACGATGCGGCTCGCCCAGCCGCGTTCGGAGAAGGCGCGGCGCAATTCCCGGGTGTGCCAGGCGGTGGGCTCGTCGGTGAACAGCGCGATGGGCATGTTCCTATTCCTTGGCCAGCCAGAGGTCTTGCAGCAGGGCGTCGTTGACTGCCCCTGCCTTGTGGGTCTTGCCGCTCTTGAGGTTGCTGACGAAGACCTGGGCCGGTGCGAACAGCATCGGATCGAGCTTGTAGAAGTCGTAGCCGGCATCCTTGAACAGGTCGCCAAAGGAACGGCCGTAGTCGCGCGAACACTGCGAGGGCAGGCGCCGGCAGAGGTCCTGCGCCGCTTCGTCATCGCAATCGACGACCAACTGAACGACGCCGCCGTAGAGGATGGCATCGTTGGTGCGCGCCATCGCCGCCATGAAGTTCTTGCCGGGCGAAGGCAGCGGCGCGCGTGCGGCGCCGTCGACCACAATATGCGGATCGAAGCCGAGGGCATGCACCTTGTGCAAGGCGACTTCGAGCACGCGCGCGACGACCTGCGTGGTGCCGGCCAGCGACCTGGTCGGCGTCAGGATCACGGTCAGTCCTTCCGGGCGCACGCCGGTGTCGCGCAAGACCTTCTCGACAACCGCCGCAGGCGGCCGGCTGTCCACCTCGAGGACCAGCGCACCGCTCACATGGCGGTCGGCGTAGCCGAGTTCCTCGAACAACTCTTCCCGCCCCGCGAGGGCGCGGATCGGTCCGGAGCCCAACGCAAACCAGGCTTCCTTGCCCTCGCCGTGCGACAGACTCCAGCCGGCATACTGGCTGGCGAGGCAGGACAGTACCGGCTGCGAGCTGGCAACGTCGAGCGTCAGGGGCCAGTCGCGACCGCCGCTGTCGACGCGGACGCGGCCCAGCCCGCCCATGCAGATCTCGGCGATGCGCCGGCCGGCCTCGATGCCGCCGGGACAGTCGATGCCCGCGTCGACATAGGTGACGCCATCATTACCGCGTTCCACCCGAAGCCGCAAGACCTCGGCGTCAGCGAGCAGGGACCGGACTAGCGGTTCGGCGAGCGCATTGACGCTCAAGGGGCTGGGATTCATCGGCGCAGTTCTCCGTCAATTCGGTCGAAAGGGTGTGAAGGTGGCGGGCAAGGGTGGCGCGAACAGTCGCCGCCGAAGTGCCGGTCGCGCGTATGGAACAGACGGGTTCGTCGCGCTTGAGTCTGACAGCGCCGGCGGGAACGTCGCAGCACCAGCCTGGCCACGGAAACTCCGCCGGAATCGCCAGTGGGGCCGGCGCGTAGAACACCGACTCGCCGACGGCGGCTACGGTTTCGGCACGATCGGGTGGCATGGCCGCCATGGTTGGCAGGCGGCCGGCACTGGCGTCCCGATGCAGTGCGAAGAGATCGCGATCCGGGTAGAGGGCGACGCTGGCGGTCGGCCGCGGGTTGAGTTCCAGAACGCCGAGCTTTTCTCCGTCCACCAGAAAGTCGAGTCCGCAAAGCCCGCGCAGCCCGGTTTCGGCGACGATTGCGGCGACGATGGTGCCGATGCGTCGGCGCACCGTGGCCGCCATATCGTTCGCGGTCATCACGCCGCCATAGCGCCAGGGCAATTCCTCTGTCGGTGCCAGGGTCTGCCATTGCCAGCCGATGACGCGAGCGTCCAGGCCGTCGCCGAGGAACAGGGCCGAGGCCGGCCGGCCCGGCGCGCGGCGCTGGAAGTAGGCGTCGGCCGCCAGTGGGCTGTTGGGGTGCCAGGCTCTCACATGCCAGCCCCCCGAGCCGCCGGCCGACTTGACGAGCCAGTCGCGACGCAAGGTCGGCGGACTGAAGCTGACGGCCGGGCAGGGAGCCCCGATACGGGCCAGCAGGGTGAACCAACTGCGCGGTTCCCGCACGCGGTTCGTGGTCGCGGCATCGTTGCCGACCAGCGGTGCCGTTTCTGCCAGCAGGTCGAGCAATTCCGGTGCCGCCTCGAAACCGCCACAAGCGACGATGCCGGTGAAGCCTGTCGGCGCGTAACGTCGCCGCATCTCGCAAAGGGCGTGACCGAGGCCGCCGGCGCCGATGCGCCAACCGCGGCTCACAGGCAATTTGACCACCTTGCCGGCGCAGGCAGCCAGGGTCTCGCGGTCGGCAAAGGCGTCGATGGCGCAGATGTCGTAACCGCCGGCGGCGGCCGCTACAGCCAGCGGCCGCACCGACAGCCCGACCAGCAGCCAGGGCTTCCTGTCCCCGTGTCCGGCGGTGTCGCGCCTGTTCATGGTCGGCTCATTCCCTGCAGACGGCTCGGGCCAGCTCGAAGGCGTCGCGGAAGTCCAGATAGACCGGCTTGCCTTCGAGCATGCGCTCGAACAGGCGGCGCTGGGTCTGGTACTTGATCTGGCCGACGGCCAGGGCGCCGATGCCGACGGCATGTCCCGAGCCGGACGTGAGCGGCTTGCGGTCGTCAAGAAAACCGAGACCCTCGATGCCGGCCGGTGGCACGGCATTGAGATCGGCGGCGGCGCGCAGCTTCGCGGCCTTGGCGAGTTCGGCCTGAGACAGGACCTGGACTCCCGCCTTGGCGGACGCGAGGATGATCTCGGCGCCGGCGATCAGGGCCGCCTTGGCCGGCCCATCGGCGCAGACGGGTTCGATCGCGGCCTCGTAGCGGGCCGCGATCATGTCCGTGACATGACGGGCGCGCTCGACCGAGGCGTGACTGGCGATCTGAACCTTGGCGCCCAGCCCGGCGCCGAGCACCGCCGCGGCGGCACCCACGGGGCCGGTGCCGCCGAGAATGAGAAATGTCTTGCCGGCAAACCCGCCGTTCGGCGCCAAGGCCCTTTCGAGCGTTGCGACTGCCGCCGCCGCCGTGGTGAAGGCGCCGGACGGATCGGCGAAGACCGAGACCTCGAAGGGCGGCGTCATGGCGGCACGCGCGGCGCGCAGCATGTCGTCGGCCTGATCGATGTCGCGGCCGCCGATGAAGATGCCGGTGCGGGCGACGCCCTTGGGACCGCGCGAGAAGATCGCGTCCTGGGTCAGGTAGCCGACATCGGCCACGCTCATCTCGCCGTAGGTGGCGACATGCTGGTAGCCGGCGTCAATGGCCATGTTGACGTCGAAGGGGCTCATGTTCCGGGCTGGGGTGAACATGTGCAGGATGGCGGGTTTTTCCAAGATTGCTCTCCGTTGCGTTAGCGTGAAAGACACGGGTCAGTGCGCCTGGTGATGATCGAGCGTAGCGAGCCAACCAGAAGCATCCCCGCGAGGGGAGGATGGGAGGGGCGGGACCTCTTGCCCCCTTGAGGCGCTGCGAAGGCTGCGTATTTCATGATGCGGGGTGACTCATCGGAGCCATGAAAGTTAGGAATTGAAGGGGTGCTGGCCGCGCGGCTGGATGTCGAATTCCTGGACGCGGGCACCGGCGTTGCGGCCGGCGACACTGCAAAAGCGCACAGGATCTTCCGGGGTGCGGGTGGCCTTGGCCGAGTCGATCAGGGTATGTGCCTCTTTCGCCGAGGCGGTGATGACGAAACCGGTCGGCCCCCAGGAACTTTGCCCGTAGCAGACGGCGCCGCAGCCGGCGAACCAGGCCAGCCAGCGGGCAACGGCGGGGCTGGCGAAGCGCCCACCCTGGGCGGGCGCGAAATGATCGCCGATGGTCGCCTGGATTTCGCTGATGGCCGGGCCGAACTGGGCAAAGTCGGCCTCGGCCAGCCCCGGCAGCACTTGCATCAAGGTCAGCCGCGCGAGGTGGTCGGCAGTCTGCGCCGGCATGGCCGGCAGGCTGCGGAAGGCCGCCACCTCTGCGTCGCCGTGGAGGCCGACGAAGCCGGCGTCAAAGATCAGGATTGCTCGCCATGCCGTCGGGAAAGTCTGCCGGGCGATGACCGGCGGCACCACGGTCTCCGGCCCGCGGCCACCGTCCACGACAAAACCGCCTTGTTCGAAGGCGCCGATGCCGATGCCGGAGCGGGCGCCGCGCTCGGTCAGGGCTGCGATCTGGCGCACCGGCAGTTGCCGGCCGGACAGGCGCGCCAGCGCGAAACCCATGGCGAGCGCGAGTTGAGTACCGGAACCGAGACCGGCGTGAGGCGGAATGGCCTCGAGGATCTCGGTGCATAAGGGAGCTGTGTAGCCGAAATTGCGTCGCAGATGCTCCAGGTGGCGCGCGGCCCGCTCCAGTTCCGGCCGGGCCAGGTCGCTGGCAACCGTGTATGCACTGGCCTCCGAATCGGCGCGGGACAGGCGCAACCGAGTCGACAGGCCATCAAGTGCCAGGCCGAGACTGCCGAAGCGGCGCCTGCCGCTGCCCGATGGGTCGATGAATCCCAAGTGCAGGCGGGCAGGGCTCTCTATCTCGATGGCATCCATTCGATATCCTCCTTCGCTCGTCGATCCCGGGGCGGTTGCGGCCCCCTGGCTCCCTGTTCCGCTTTTGGCACACTGTGTCACGCGGCTGTGGCACAGCCCTCGCCCCTGCACCCACTGACGGGCGCGTCCGCCACTGGCCCGGCCCTTGCATAGGGCATGCTCCGAAGCGCTTGGCCACCCCCAGCGGCCCCCAAACCCAACCAGGAGTCCCGATGACACCGCAGGCAACAGAAGGATCGGCCAGGATTGCGACAGCCTTTGTCTGTCCCTTCTGCGGTCTTCTTTGCGATGATCTGCCGGGTCCCGACGAATCCGGTGACATATCCGCCTGGACTCGGAAGTTGCAAGCTCTGTGCCCAAAGGCTGCATCGGGCATCGATGCCTTGTCCGGCGCAGGGGCATGCGATGCCGCGCGCATCGACGGTGGTGTGGTTGCAGTCGACGCAGCCGTGGCCGAAGCGGCGCGACGGCTTGGCGCCGCCCGCCGCCCCGTGATCGGCGGCTTGGGCGGCGATGTCCAGGCCATGCGCGCAGCGCTGACGCTCGGCGATCGCATCGGTGCGCGGCTCCTGCATCGCAACCAGTCGGCCGCCCAGCGCAACCTGCTGGCCCAGCAGAGCCGCGGCGGCATGACCACCACATTGGCCGAGGTCAGGCAACGGGCCGAGATGCTTGTCGTTGTCGGCAGCGACGTGACGCGCGGCTTCCCTCGCCTGTTCGAGCGCGTATTGACGCCCGATCCGGTCTTCGCCGACGTCGCCGTCCGTCGCCTTGTGCTGCTCGGCGCCCCGGTGCCGCAACGCTTGCCGGCCGGCGTTGGGGTCGACACCGTCGACAGCGGCAGTCTCGATCTCTTCGAGAGCGTGGCGGTGCTGCGGGCTTGCCTGCGCGGGCAGCCATCGCCCGCCATGGCCGACAAGATCGAAGGGCTGGCGGAATTGGCACGGCGCATGGCGGAATGCCGCTACGGCGTGATCGTCTGGGCTGCGGGTGACCTCGATGTGGCCAGCGCGGATCTGCTCATCGAACAGTTGCATCAGTTGGTCATCGACCTCAATCGCGAAACGCGCTGGGCGGCGCTGCCGCTGGCGGGCAACGAGGGCGACCTGACGGCCAACTCGGTTGCCACCTGGCAGACCGGGTTTCCATTGCCGATCGAGTTTGCGGCCGGCCGGGTCGGCTACGACCCGTTCCCGGATTACGGCGATGCCGATCTGCTGGTCTGGGTCGGCGCCCTGCCGGGCGTGGGATCGGCCGAGCTGTCCGGCGTTTCCGGGGACACGCCGCAGATCGTCATCGGTGCGCCATCGCGGGCCGTGGGCCTGGCGACCGAACATGTATTCATCCCGGTGGCAACGCCGGGCGTCTCGGCCAGCGGGCACCTGGTGCGCACCGATGGCGTCATCACGCTCTATGCGCCAGCCGTGCAAAGGACGGCCTTGCCGAGCGCCGCGGCCATCCTCGATTCCATTGCCGCAGCCCTGCCGGGAGTCGCGCCATGAGCATCACACGCCTTTCGAATGCTCATGTGATCGATCCTGCCCGTGGCGTCGACACCGTCACCGACCTCTGGTGGCGCGACGGCCGCATCGCCGATGCACCGGCCGACGGCCATGCCGATCGGGAAATCGACGGCAACGGCCTGGTTGCCATGGCCGGCGGCATCGACATGCATACCCACATCGGCGGCGGCAAGGTGAACATTGCCCGCATGCTGCTGCCGGAGGACCACAGCCCCGTCGCCATCGCCCACGATGACACCCTCGTGCTGCGCAGTGCCTGCGGCCACGCCGCGACGCCGACGCTGACCGCCGGCTACCGCTACGCCCTGATGGGCTATACGACCTGCTTCGAGCCGGCCATGCTGCCGGTCAATGCCCGTCAGGCCCATCTCGAAATGGGCGACACGCCCATCGTCGATCACGGCGCCTATGCCATGCTCGGCAGCGACGATTTCCTGCTGCGCTTGCTGGCGCGCAATGCACCCCAGTCGATGATCAATGACTACGTGGCCTGGACCTTGAATGCCAGCCAGGCCATAGGCATCAAGGTGGTCAATCCGGGCGGCATATCGGCCTTCAAGTTCAACACGCGCTCTTTCGATCTTGATGATGTCCATCCTCATTACGGCGTTACGCCGCGGCGCATCCTCCAGGTGCTGGCGCGCGCGGTCCATGAGCTCGGCGTGCCGCATCCGCTGCATGTTCATGCCAGCAACCTCGGCGCCGCGGGCAACCTCGAGACGACATTGAAGACCATGGCCGCGGTCGAGGGCCTGCCGTTGCACCTGACGCATATCCAGTTCCACAGTTACGGAACCGAAGGGGAGTTCAAGTTTTCTTCCGGAGCGACGCGGATTGCCGAGACGGTGAATCGCTCGCAAAACATCAGCGTCGACATCGGCCAGATCATGTTCGGCCAGACCGTGACCTGCTCCGGCGATTCGATGGTGCAGCATCGCAATGCGCCCATGGGCCAGCCGAAGAAGTGGGTGATGATGGACATCGAGTGCGACGCCGGCTGCGGCGTCGTGCCCTTCCGCTACCGCGACCAGAGTTACGTCAATGCGCTGCAATGGGCGATCGGCCTCGAGCTCTTCCTGCTGGTGGAGGATCCGTGGCGCATCGTGCTGACCACCGACCACCCCAACGGCGCACCCTTCACCAGCTATCCGCACCTGATCCGCCTGCTCTGCGACAAGAGCTTCCGCGACGAGCAGTTTGCGAAACTTCATCCTGCCGCGCAGCAGATGTCGATCCTGCCGCAGCTCAAGCGCGAATACACGCTGGCTGAAATCGCCATCATCACGCGGGCCGGTCCGGCGCGCCTGCTCGGCATCAAGGATCTTGGTCATCTCGGTGCCGGGGCGACGGCCGACCTGGCGCTCTATCGCGAACAGGCCGATCGGGAGGCGATGTTCTCGGCACCGGCCTGGGTGATCAAGCACGGCGAGCCGGTGGTGCGCGACGGTCGCATCGTCGCCACGCCGCGCGGTGCGACGCACGTGGTAAGGCCGGATTTCGACAGCGCGATAGAACGCGAACTCGCCACGTACTTCGACAGCCACATGACCCAGCGCTTCGACGGCTTTGCCATCGGCGACGCGGAACTCTGCGAGGCCTGCAACCATGGCGGCGCGCTGGTCGTGCACACCTGTGGTGGGCAGTGAATATGGCCCCCACGCTCACTCTGTTCGCTGCCCCCACAGGGGGCGCCGCCTCCCTCGGGGCGGCCCTTCGGGAGTCGTGAAATGCGCCTGAACGGAGTCCTGATCGACGACACCTTTGCCGAGGCCTTCGGCATGAAGGCCACCCGCGTCATCGTCACTGCGCGCAACGCCGCCTGGGCGCGCCATTCCGGCATGGCGGCAACGGGGCTGGCGACCTCGGTGATCGCCTGTGGCTGCGAGGCCGCCATCGAACGCGAACTGGCGCCGCACGAAACGCCGGACGGCCGCCCCGGCGTGTCGCTGTTGTTCTTCGCCGTATCCACCAAGGAACTGACCAGGCAACTCGAGCGACGCATCGGCCAATGCGTGCTGACCTGCCCGACGACGGCCGCCTACGCCGGTCTGCGCGAGGGAGAGGCGCTGCCGATGGGCAAGACGCTGCGCTACTTCGGCGACGGCTTCCAGATTGCGAAGCTGATCGGCGGCCGCCGCTACTGGCGCGTGCCGGTGATGGACGGAGAGTTCCTGTGCGAGGAAACGACGGCGATGGTCAAGGCGGTCGGTGGCGGCAACTTCCTGATCGTCGCCGAGACGCAGGATGCAGCCCTGGCCGCCGCCGAAGCCGGGGTCGCCGCCATGCGGCAGGTCGAGGGCGTGATCATGCCTTTCCCCGGCGGTGTCGTGCGCTCGGGCTCCAAGGTCGGCTCGAAGTACAAGGCCTTGCCGGCTTCGACCAACGATGCCTACTGCCCGGCGCTGCGCGGCCGCGTTGCGAGCGGCCTGGGCGAGGGCGAGGACTGCGTGATGGAAATCGTCATCGACGGACTCACCGAGGCGCAGGTCGCAGAAGCGACCGCGGTCGGTGTGCGAGCCGCCTGCACGGTGCCAGGCGTGCTCCGGATCACCGCCGGCAATTACGGCGGCAAGCTCGGGCCCTTCCATTTCCATCTGCGCCGAATCCTCGGAGATGCCTCATGAGCCTGAGCCTGAGCTTGAGCCTGCGCCAGGCGCCGCCGGGCCGCATATCGCTGTTCGGCATTACGCCGGATCAACTTGCCGGCCGTACGATCGCGGAGATCGAGAAGCTGCCGCTGGCCTGGGGCCGGGAGACGCCCGCGCTCGGCGAATTCTTCAAGGCCTCCGGTAGTGCGGATGGGCGGTTGATCTTCGAGGGCTGCGATCAACGCTTCTGCGATCTGGGCGGCGGCATGTCTACAGGCGAGTGCGAGGTGCAGGGCGATGCCGGCGACTTTCTTGGCCGCGACATGCGCGGCGGCCGACTTGTCGTGCACGGTTCGGCCGGCCGCTTCGCCGCCTCGGGACTTTCAGGTGGCGAACTGCATATCGACGGCAATGCCGGCGATCGCCTTGGCGCGGCCCTGCCGTGGCTTCCGGGCGGAATGCGCGGCGGCCGTGTCGTGGTCGCCGGCAGCGTCGGCGAGCGTTGCGGCGACAAGATGCGACGCGGCGAAATCTTCGTCGGCGGCAATGCCGGCGCCTTCTGCGCGACTCGCATGGTCGCGGGCAGCATCATCGTTGCCGGCCGGCTTGGCTCCCATGCGGGTTACGGCATGCGCCGCGGCACCTTGCTGCTGTTGGGTGAGACATGGACGCCACCGGTGACTTTCGCCGAGACTGCGATGGCGTCCGATACCTACCTGCAATTGGTTTGGCGCGATTGGCTGGCGCGTTTCGATGCCGGCAGTCCGTTCGCCGCTTTCGCCCGACAGGCGAAAGATGGCGGTATGCGGGCGCGACGCTGGATGGGAGATATCGGCAGCGACGGCCGTGGTGAGGTGTTTGGTCTTGCCTGGTAATGGCTGGGCCGTAGCCATCATCGCACTGGCCATGCTCGCGGCCGCGCCGGTCTTGGCGGCCCCGTTCGCCTATGTAACAAACCAGGGCAGCGACGACGTTGCCGTGATTGACCTCGCCAGTGGCGTCCGCGTTGCCACCCACAAGGTCGGCAAGGCGCCGGTTGGCGTGGTGGTCATGGCCCGGCCACGCCGGGTGTTTGTCACCAACGCGGAATCGCGCGAGCTGACCGTCATCGAGCGGGGCCGCGTTCCGGCAGAAGATCGCGTGATTGCTACGCTGCCGGCGGGACTGGCGCCCGTCGGCGTCGAAGCGGATGAGGTGGCCGGACGGATATACGTCACCGACATGGGTGCAAATCGGCTTCTGGTTTTCGATGCCCGGACGCTCGATCGGGTCGGCGAAGTGGCCGTGGGCCGTGGGCCCGGCGGTGTTGTGGTGGACAACCGCCGGCAGCGCATCTATGTGGCAGATCGCGACGACAATGCGATCGCTGTGATCGACGCCCGGAGCCTGAATCGCCTGGCCGACATCGCCGTCGGCGAACATCCCTTCGGCCTGGCACTGGATGCCGCTGCCGATCGCCTCTATACCGCCAACGTCTACGCCAATTCCGTATCGGTGATCGATCTTGCCAATGGACGTCGGTTGGCCGAGATCGCCGTCGGCAAAGCCCCTTACTGTCTGCTGGTCAATCCGGCGCTGCGCCGGGTCTATGTTTCGAACCAGCACGACGAGAGCGTCAGCGTCATCGACGCCGACCGTCTCGTGGTGGTCGCAACGGCTGCGAGCGGCGCCTATCCGGAAGGCTTGGCGCTGCATCCGGCCAGCCGCGTCTTCTACGCGGTGAGCTGGATGGACGATGCGCTTGTCGAGCACGATGCGACGACCGGAACCCGGCTGCGCAGCTTTGCCGGCGGTCGCAACAACCGTGGCTTCGGGCATTTTGTTGGCGAGTAGCCGTAATCCGACCTTAATAATCGGGTAATAGAGTCATTCAAAGTGGAGGTAAGGCAACATGAATACTTTGCATCGCGCTTTCTGCTTTCGGACCGTGGTTATTGCGGTCATGGTCCTGGTTTGTCCGCTCGCCTACGGCCACGGGCCGACCCGGCAGAAGGTGGTGGAGGCGATCGAGATCGATGCCCCGGCCGCCAAGGTTTGGGCGCTGGTGGCCGATTTCGAGGCTGGCTGGCCGAAGTGGCATCCTGCCATCGAGGCATCGGCCGCCGACAAGGCCAACACCGTAGGTTCCGTGCGCCACCTCACGATCAAAGGGGGCAAGTTTCTCGACGAGGAACTCGAAAGCCATGACCCAGAGACCATGTCGCTGAAATACAGAATCAAGTCCGGCGATGCATTGCCAGTAACCAACTATTCTTCTACGATAAAGGTCTCAAGCATCGGCGAAGCGAAATGCAGCGTCGAATGGCGCGGGGCTTTCTACCGCGGTTTCCCCAACAATAATCCGCCGCCTGAGCTCAACGACGAGGCTGCGATTACGGCGGTAACCGAGGTCTACAGGACAGGACTGACGAATCTCAAGGCAGTTGCGGAGAGCAAGTAGGCAGACTGCTCCGGCAGTCCAAGAAGAAAGACGCATGAAGAACGAGGAGTGGCCCTAAGAAAGCGCCACCCCAACCGGAGGAGACTGAGATGCCGAATGTGGTGGAGAAGGAGCACGCCAGACGGATACTCGAAACCGTCAAGCGCGGCGTGGTTGCCGGGCCGAATTTCCCAGGCGTGATCGCGCGATCGTGGATGCGTTGCGTGAACGACTACGCCCTCGATCCGGCCAACGTCACGGCCAGCGGCGAGACGACCGGTCCCGGGTTCGACCGGCGGCGGGAAACGAGTGCATTGCTTCTTTCCAATGCCAAGGCGGAAATGTCGAGTCTGTTCCAGCAACTCGCCAATCGCGACACCGTCGTGGTCATTGCCGATGTCGACGGCATTGTGCTCGACACGGTGGGCGACGGCAGCTTTGCGCGGCAGGCGGCGCGGGTCGGCATGCGGCCAGGCGGCGACTGGAGCGAAAGAGCCAACGGCACCAACGGTATCGGTACCTGCCTGGCCGAGCGGGAAATGGTGGTGGTGGACCGCTCCGAACATTTCTATCCGCGCCTGACCCGATTGTCCTGCACCGGAGCGCCGGTATTCGATCATGTCGGCGAACTCGTGGGTGTCCTCGACGTCACCTCCGAATCGGATCTCTGCCAGCAGCATTTCCGCATGCTGATCGGCATGTCGGCCCAGACCATCGAGAACCGCCTGTTCGAGGCGAAATTCGAGCAGTCGGCCTGCATCCTGCATCTGCACAGCCGGCGCGAACTGGTCCATACCTTCCATGAGGGCCTGATCGCCATGAACGAGGAGGGCCATATCCTCGCCGCCAATCAAGGCGCAGTCTTTCAGTTGGGTCTCGGCGAACGCCAAGGCATCGTCGGCCGCGACCTGCGCGAAATCTTCAAGACGAAGCTCGACGAACTGATTTCCCGCGTCGATGCCAATGGCGGCCAGCCGGTGCCGATCCAGGGCGTTTGCGGACGAAGCTTTTTCGCGTTGGTCCGGGTGCCGGGCCGGACGTCGGCGCGGGTGCTCGTCGCCGGTCCCTGGAGCGGCAGGGAAATGCCGCCCCACGCCGCCCAGCGGAATGTCGTTTCGTTGCCGACACAATCCCAGGAGCCGCTTTCCGCCGGAGGCCGGGAGTGGGGCGATACAGGCATGGAACAGGACTTCGGCCGGGCACTGCGAGTCTATGAACGCGGCGTCTATGTGCTGCTCGAGGGCGAAACCGGCAGCGGCAAGGAGGTCTTCGCCAAGGGCCTGCACGAAGCGGGGAGTCGGGCAAAGGGGCCCTTCGTCGCCGTCAACTGCGCCGCGGTGCCGGAGAACCTGATCGAGAGCGAACTCTTCGGCTACCGCAGCGGCGCCTTCACGGGCGCTTCCCGCGATGGCCGGCGCGGCCGTATCCTGGCGGCAGACAAGGGCACGCTGTTGCTCGACGAGATTGGCGACATGCCGCTGCCGCTACAGGCGCGGCTCTTGCGGTTGCTCGAGGAACGGGAAGTGACGCCGCTGGGCGGCGAGACCTCCGTCAAAGTGGATATCCGCGTGATATGCGCCACGCACCGGGACCTGCGCGAAATGGTTTCCGCCGGCACTTTCCGCAGCGATCTCTATTTCCGCCTTGCCGGTTTTACCATTACCCTGCCGCCACTTCGGGCGCGCGCCGGGCGCAGTCGCCTGATCGGTGCCGTACTCGCCGAGAATGCTCCCAACGTGACGATCGAGGATGCCGCCATGGCACGCCTCGAGGCTTTCCCCTGGCCCGGCAACCTGCGCCAGTTGCGCAATGTGCTGCAGACTGTGTGTGCTCTTTGTGACGGCGAAACCGTTCGCGTCGGCGACTTGCCGTTGGAGATCCGAGAATTCAGTTCCGCGGCATTGGCTGCCGAGGGGGCGCTGGACGCCGCCTCGGAAGAGCAAGACGATGCCAGGCATCCCCATGCGCCGCAGCAGACCGACCCATCGGCGGAAGGAGCCGCTCACCTGTCCTACCTGGATCGAGCCGAGCGGGAAGCCTTGCTCCGCTTGCTGCGCCTCCATCGCTGGAACATCACCAAGGTTGCCGGGGAACTCGGTGCCAGCCGCAACACCGTTTATCGCAAGGTCAATCAGTACGGCCTGGCGCGAGAGTAGCAAGACCCGACGCTCGTCCGCCCGGCGGGATTGCGCTTGATCCTCGACATTTGTTGATTTCGCGGCGTTCGAGCTCGTCGGCCAGGTGGCTGTCCAGACCCGCCAGGATGGCGCGTACGTGCGCCACCGCCATCGAATGGCAGTCCTCCGCGTAGGCGACACCAAGGCCATACCAGGCGCGGGCGAAATCGGCATCCATGGCTACGGCAGTCTCATAGGCGGCGATGGATTCGTCCTTGCGATGCAGTTGCGCATAGGCAGTTGCGAGAGCGAACCATGGCGATGGGTTGCCGGATTCCGCGAAGCACCATTCGCGAGCGAGATCGGCCAGTCCGGTCCAGTTTTCGGCGGCCTCGAGCGTTTCGGCCCTGAGGAAGTAGGGTTGCCGATCAGCGGGCTGCTGCCAGAACGGCAGGCCATTCAAGGGCGTCACCGGCTGGCCGTCGAAATGCGCCGCCGCCCACGCCACCCATGACGCCGGCAGACAGTAGTGCCGGGCCTCCCGGCCGCGCGACATGAAGCTGATGATGCCCAGCAGGCGCCCCTGTTCGTCAAACAAGCCGCCGCCGCTGGCGCCCGAGGTGAACCAGGCGTCGGTCTGGATGACCTTGCCGCCATCGTAGTCGAAGAGCGCATCGATCTGGCCGCTGCTGACCCGGGCGGCAATGCCGCCAACATAGCCGACGGCGAAGACCGTCTGACCGGTCTGGGCACGATCCGGCGCGACGGCGACCGGTTCGCTCTCCAACTCAGGCGAGGAGAGCAGGCACAAGTCGTGTTCGATGTCGCTGAACTGGGATCGGACGTCGCTGCGTGCGCCGCCCTTGACCAGAACGATCGAACTCGCCCGCCGTGTCACGTGGCAGTTGGTGGCGACAAGACCGCGCCCGACCACCACGCCGCTACCGATCGAGACGCTGCCGTCGTTGTTGGTCGCCTCGACTTTGAGCACGCGCGGCGTCAGGCGCATGAGCACGGCGTTGTCGGTATCGGCCGCGCACGGTGCGGCGATGGCCGCGAGCAGGAGCGCGAGCGCGGCGGTCAGGGTGGAGAGACTGTTCATGGCAGGCTTTTCCATGGAAATCCCGATCAATGTTTCTCCTCGGAACACCTTATGTCAACCCGGCAAGGCGACGGGGCCGATGGGCACCTTTGCCGGCGCCGCCTGTCACACACTACATATCGGCCGCGGGAGCGAAAAATGGAGCGCACCAGAGAACAGTCCTACAGCGAAGACGAAGTGAAGGCGCGGCTCGCCCGCGAACTGCCCAAGTGGTACTTCGAGGGCGGCTGGATCCGGCGCAAGTTTCGTACGGAAGGATGGAAAGCCACCTTGATGGTGGTCAATGCCGTCGGCCACCTGGCCGAGGCAGCGTGGCACCACCCGGACCTGACGGTCTCCTACGCTTTCGTGATCGTCAAGCTGATGACCCACACGGCCAAGGGCGTCACCGACAAGGACTTCGCGCTAGCGAAGAAGATCGAGGATGTGGTGCACTGGCAGCCGGGCAAGGAGGGTGGCTCCCTCGAGGGCACACCCAACGAGGACCAGCGCTTCCGCTACATAAAGTACGACTACTGATTCGCGGCGGCCGGCGTCGCGAATTCCTGTGCTTCCAGCCGCAGGTATTGGAAATGGACATTGCGTCGATGGGTCTGCGCGTACGAGGCCCAGCTTCGGTAGCGTGAAACGTCTACGCTTGCCGTCGCCGCGGCAAGGTCAAGCCCGTTGTCATAGGCTTGCCGGGTTCCTTGCGCCAGTCGGGTCAGGTAGTCGCCGACTTCATCGAGCCGATCGGGGCGGCCGGGCGGGCCGCGGCCGGGCACGACGCGTTTCAGCGGCAGGCGGCGCATTTGCTCCAGGGCCTTGATCCAGATCGCCAGGTCGGCG
Source organism: Rhodocyclaceae bacterium (assembly GCA_041480065.1). Classification (GTDB taxonomy): domain Bacteria; phylum Pseudomonadota; class Gammaproteobacteria; order Burkholderiales; family Rhodocyclaceae; genus Fen-999. The sequence continues at coordinate 9,298 of JBGOZF010000060.1, read as the reverse complement.
TCGTGGGCATCGGGCACGACATCGAAGCTGGCCAGGCCGCCGGCGAAGAGCACGCCGCTGGCGGGATCGAACACCGCAATGCTGCCGGGCTGCTGGGTCGGTCCGTAGTGGAGAATGTCGAGGCGGCGGCCGCCGGCGGTGATGCAGGCGGGGCCATCGATCAACTGCTGCGGTCGTTCCGGGTACGAGCCGGCCATGGCCGGCTCGCCGATGAGTGCCTGCAGGTCGCGCAGACAGCGGTCGCAGTTGGCCGCCATGTAGTCGTCCGTCGCCCGGTGGGCCAGGATGGCGATGCCGCGGCGTGCGAAGGCGCTGTTGCCGAGCACGTGCTCCGGCCCGGCATGGGTGTTGATGGCGAGCACCACCGGGCGTTTGCTGAGGCGGCCGATGGCCGCCAGCAGACGTTCGCCGTCGGCATCGCTGGTACCGGTACCGACGACGATCACGCCCTCGGCACCGATAATGACGCCAACATTGGCGACGCGACCGAGGTTGTCCGGTCCCGGCGCGGCAAGCTTGCCCGGGAAGACGTAGACGTCCCTGGCAAGCGGCCTGGGAGCCGGGAGCGTCGAAGAAGCATCGGACGCGAACACCGGCGCGGCCAGCGCCAGGCCGCTCAAAACCATCCAAGCGGAGCGCGCAAGCCTGCCTGCCACGGTGGTCTCAGTTGGGGACGGTGCCTTCGCGCACGGCCACCGAGCTTTCGAAGCGAACATCGTTGCTGTCCAGTACTTCGGCCTTGAGTTCGCCGTCCGCGCGCGGGACGAAGTGGAAGCGGAAATTCGGGTTCTCGCTGATGGTGAAATCCACTTCGGCGGCCATGACGCGCTTGCCGCCGTAGGTGACGTCGATACGGCGGACGAAGCGGGCGGGAACGTAGAGGCGAGTCAGTTGGTCCATGGCGAGGCCCGAGTTGTTCGGGTGGCTGATCATCAATTGTGCCAGGTTCGGCTGTCCATACACGACAGGACCGTCGACCCTCAGCTTCATGCGGCCGAGGCGGGCGCGCGCCGCTTCCTGATCCTTGCCGGCGGGGGCCGAACATCCGCCCGAGGCCTTGACGAAGCGGCTGGCCATGTAGAGGCGGCCATCCGAGAGTTCGGCGATGGCCCGAACCATTGTGTAGTCCTCGATACGCACCCGTGTCTCCAGGTCGGCGCGGCCACTTTCCGGCGTGAAGGTGAACACCGCACCCAGAGGCGACGGGTTCTTGTCGATGACCAGGTAGATCTTTTCGACAAAGACGTTCGCATCCGGTCGCAGCAGTGTGCGGATGCCGATGGGTACGGTGGCGGCGTCCTCGGCGCGGACCGGCACGCTGAGTTGGATGATCTGGTCGGCCTGTTCGGCGATCGGGCGGTCGGCGAAGAGGCCCGTGCGGATGCGAGTCCATATCTCGTCATCGGCGGCGCACGCTGGGGCCGCAAAGGCCAGGACGAGCAGGGCGCATAGCCATTGGCACCACGACCGGAACGTGGTCGTCGGCCCCGCGGGCAGTACTGGTTCTCGGTTCATCGCCATCTCTCCCAACCCTAGTCTTCCCATTCGAGTTCGGCGTAGACCGCAGTCACGTTGCGCCGGTGAAACTCGTCGAACAGCAGCCAGCGGTCCTTCTCGGAGTGGCCGACCGAATCCACCGCCTGCGCCAGTGTCTTGCCGGCCTTGATTGCGGCGCGAGTTTCGGTCAGCAGTACCCGCAAATAGCGCTCCTGGCCGGCGAGCGCAGCGTGCCAATCCTTTGCATCGCCATGGCCGCAGACGAATCGGCGGGGCTCGAGGCGGGCCATCTCGGCCATGACGCCGAGCCATCCCCGCAGGCTGCCGTCCACCACCGGCGTATGTCCCGCGAACAACAGGTCTGACACCCAGAGGGTGCCGGTGGTTTCGTCGAAGACAGTCAGGTCGTTGTCGGTATGGGCGGTCGGCCAGGCGCGCAACTGCAACTTGCGACCGCCCAGGTCGAGTTCCAGCGTAGTCGTCACTTCAAGGGTCGGCGGAATGATTTCGCTTCCGGCCGCGGCCTCGCCGGCATCGCGCAGCAGGGCGCGCCTGTAGTTGCCGCCGCGCGCGGCCAGGGCGGCGCCAAGCCGGGCATGGCCGACGAAGACCGGCGCCGCAGATCCCTGCCGGAACGCGGCATTGCCGAAGACATGGTCAGGATGCATGTGGGTATTGATCACGTAACAGATCGGCCGCGGCGTCGCGGCCTGGACCGCCAGCCGCAGGCGTTCGCCGATCAGGATCGAGCCGCCGGTGTCGACGACCGCGACGCAGTGCTCCCCGACGATGAAGCCGATATTGGCGATGTCCCCGCGATTGCCGGCATCGGCGGTCTCCTGGCGCCCCGAATGAACGTGGATGCCCGGCGCCACTTCGCGCATCGGCAGGGGGCCGTCCTCGGCCCAGGCCAATGTGGCGACGCAGGACACTGTCACGGCCAGGTGACAGAGTGTTCCGAAAACGATTCGCCCCGGACAGTGCCTGATTCCCGGCAATTCCCCGCTCCTTTTGCGCTGACGCCCGGTGCCGCATCAGCCGGGCTACTAGGGCATGGAAGCGTGCAAGACCTATGCCGCTTCGATCATGGCATTCAATTTGCGTCGAACCGGAAGTACGGCCCGTGGTAACCGGGAGATTCTTTGACGACAAGGGGATGAACGATGGTGAACAGATCGACCAGGAGGCTCGTGGGTATGGTGTTCGGCTTGGCATTCCTGGCCTCGGCGGCCGGGACGGCGGCGGCCCATGGTCCGATGACGCCGGAAGAGGTGGTGGACCGGGCGGTTCACGTCTGCAATGCCTGTCACGGTGAAGGCGGCGACAGCAAGGCACCGGTCAACCCGAAACTGGCCGGCCAGCCGGCCATCTACCTGGCCGACCAGTTGCGTGCCTTCCGTGCCCAGAAGCGCTCGGATTCGACCGCCCAGGCCTACATGTGGGGCATCTCCGCCCTGCTCGACGAGCCCACCATCGAAGGGCTTGCGGAGTATTACGAGATGCAGACTCCGACCGCCGGCAAGCCCGGCAAGCCGGCCTTGATGGAAAGGGGCCGGCGCATCTTCGACGAGGGCATTCCGGCCAGCAACGTCCGGGCCTGTGCCAAATGCCATGGTGAGGAGGGCGAGGGCGAATCGGTATTTCCGCGCATCGCCAGTCAGCATGCCGAATACATCGTCAAGCAACTCAATGAATTCCGCACCAAACTGAGACCCCATGGCGTCATCATGGCCAACCGCGTCGTCAAGCCCATGACGCAGGAAGACATGGAGGCGGTTGCGGCCTATCTGCAGGCGAAGCAGTGAGCTCATGAAATTCATGAACGTAGGCCCGATGCATTTACGACGGGATCGGCATGAACTAGGCTCGCCGCATCGCCTGACGATTGAGTGTTAGGAAATTGGTCCGAGAACCGCTTCATGGAACTGGCCGCCGATCTGTCCTTCTCGATACATCCGCGCGAAGTCGTGGCTGCCGATGCACGGCGCTGGCATCGGGCGCTGACGTTTTCGGTTGCACTGCATGCATTGGTGCTGGGAGCCGTGATACAGCGACACCTGTTGTTGCCGCCCGACGATGCCCGGGCATCGTTGCCGCCGCTGTCAGTGCTGCTGCAGAAGGCGGTCCAGGCACCGGCGGCCGCTCTCGCCCCGCCCGCAATTGAGGAAGCACCGCGGCGCGACGCGATTCCCGATCACCGGCAGTCTGCCGATCGCACGCCAATGGCATCGCCTGAGATGCTGCGGGCGCCGGCCGACTCGACCTTCGCCGCACCCCTCGCTTCGGACGTGCCGACGCCGACCGATACTGTGCCGCCTCAACTGCCAGCTACGCCAATTGCGACCTTGCCGTCGCCCCCTTCTCGCCAAGCTCAGGCAGCCGATCCGGCCGCACTGGCCGGCTACAACCGTGCGCTGGCGGCGGCGGTCGACCGCCACAAGCGCTATCCCCGTATTGCGCTGATACGACAGTGGCAGGGCACGGTGGTGCTCCAGTTGAACATCGGCGTCGACGGCCGGATACAGGAGCACCACCTCGCCCGATCGAGCGGCTACGAGGCGCTTGATCAGCAGGCGCTCGATATGCTCCGGGAGGCGATGCCGCTGCCGGCAATGCCTGCGCAACTGGCAGGCGTGAGCCTCTCGGTCGATATCCCGGTGATTTTCCGTATCGCAGATTGACGAAATCATAAGAACTCATCCAGGGGGAGTCGATAAGGATGAAACTCAGCAAATTCACCATCGCCGGCGCGAGCTTGGCCGTCGGTTCGTCCCTTGCTGGCCCCGTGGGAGCCGCAGAACCGTCCGTCAGCACAACGGCGCCGGTAGTGGTCAGCGCCACCCGCAACGAACAATCGAGCTTCGATCTGCCGGTCTCCATCGACCGCGTTGACGCGGCGCAGATCCAGGAACAGCAACTCCAGGTCAACCTTTCCGAATCGCTGGCCCGAGTACCGGGGATCGTCGCGCAGAACAGGCAGAACTATGCCCAGGACCTGCAGATATCGTCGCGCGGCTTCGGCGCCCGTTCGACCTTCGGCGTGCGCGGCATCCGCATCTACGCGGACGGCATCCCCGGGACCATGCCTGACGGTCAGGGCCAGGTCTCCAATTTCGATCTCGGCTCGGCCGGCCGCATCGAAGTCATGCGCGGACCCTTTTCGGCCCTCTATGGCAATTCGTCGGGCGGCGTCATTTCCCTGTTCACCGAGGACGGCAAGCCGGGCGCGACCATTGAAGGCGATGCCGCCGCGGGTACTTTCGACACCCAGCGTGTCGGGCTAAAGGCCTCCGGCGACGCCGGTCGCCTCAACTACGTGCTTTCCGGTTCTGACTTTCGCAGCGACGGCTCGCGCGAGCACAGTGCCGTGAAGCGCGACATCTACAACGCCAAGCTGCGCGTCAACCCGGACAGCGCCTCGAAACTCACCTTCGTCGTCAATTCCCTCGACATGCCCGAGGCGCAGGATCCGCTCGGGCTCAGTCGCACCCAGTTCGATGCCGATCCGCGCCAGGCCGATCCCGTGGCGCTTCAGTTCAACACGCGCAAGCGTGTATCCCAGACCCAGGGCGGCTTGACCTACGAGCGTACTCTGACGGCCGCCGACGCCATTGCCGCGACCATGTACTACGGTCGGCGCAGCACCACACAGTTTCAGTCGATCTCCACCGGGGCGCAGAACGCGTTGACGAGCGCCGGCGGCGTCATCGACCTGGCCCGCAACTACGGCGGCATCGATCTGCGCTGGACCCACCGCGCCACCGTGGCTGCCGCGCCGCTGCGCCTGACTGCCGGCCTCGCCTACGAGAACCTCGACGAGCACCGCCGCGGCTTCGAGAACTTCACCGGCCCGAGCGCTACGCCGACGGCAAGGGGAGTGCTCGGCAGACTGCGCCGCGACGAGGACAACCGCGTTTTCACCTTCGACCAGTACCTGCAAGGCGAGTGGCAACCGGGCGCCCAGTGGCTGGTATTGGCGGGGCTGCGCCACAGCGCGGTCAAGGTCGATTCGCAGGACCATTACATTGCCACCGGCAACGGCAACGACAGCGGCAGCACCCGCTATTCAGCCACCAATCCGGTGGCGGGTCTCACCTACAAGGCGACCGAACGCCTCAACCTTTACGCCTCGTTTGGCCGCGGCTTCGAGACACCTACCGTGAACGAACTGTCCTACCGGCCGTCCGGCACTGGCCTCAACTTCGACCTCAAGCCGGCCAGGAGCGACCACTTCGAGATCGGCGTCAAGGCATTTCTGACGCCCGATACGTTGTTGACTGCCGCCGTCTTCCACGTCAAGACCAAGGACGAAATTGCTGTCCTGAGAAACAGCAACGGTCGCTCCGTGTTCCAGAACGTCGGCGGCACCAAGCGCGACGGCGTCGAACTGACGCTCGATGCGCGGCTTTCAGCAGGCCTCGGCGCCTACGCGGCCTACACCTACCTGAAGGCTCAGTATTCGGACAACTTCCTGACCTGCACGGCCTCGACGTGCAGCACGCCGGTCGTGCCTGTCGCTGCCGGCAACTTCATCCCGGGCATCCCGCGTTCGATGATTTACGGCGAACTGACCTGGAAACATGCGCCAAGCGGCTTCTCCAGCGGTCTGGAGCTGCGGCATGTCGCCCGGGTGTACGTCAACGACATCAACTCCGATGCGGCGCCGGCCTATACGGTGGCGAACCTGCACCTCGGCTTCGAACAGCGGTTCGGCGGCTGGAAGACCAAGGAGTTCTATCGCGTGGACAACCTGAGCGATACCAAGTACGCCGGCTCGGTCATCGTCAATGAAGGCAACAGCCGCTTCTTCGAGCCGGCACCCGGCCGCAGTCATCTGATCGGTGTGAGTCTGGCTTACGCGATGTGATTCGTCCGGATCATCGCTTCTCGATATCCCCACGAAGAACGATATGGAGATCACTCAGCGAGGACAATCGTTCGAAGGTGGATGCCTCGAGACGGCGAACGCAATAGTCTCGCCGCGCGCCTCCAGGCCGGCTTCCGATCTGTTATTGATCGTCCTGACGTCGATCGCCGTCTTTGCTGTCGCTGTCTTCACCGAATTGAGCGAGCGTGTCACCTTCATATCGCGGGCCTACGAACGCCTGCAGTTGGACGAAGTGCCGCTGGCGCTGCTGACTTTCAGTCTTGGTCTTGCCTGGTTCGCCTGGCGCCGCTGGCGGGAAGCGGGAATCGAATTGCAGCATCGGCTCGTGATCGAGCATGCCCTTGAGGTCAAACAGGCCGAGCTGCGCGACTTGTCGCGCCGCGTCACGGATGCCCAGGAGAGCGAGCGGCGCGTGCTCGCCCACGAATTGCACGACGAACTCGGGCAAAGCCTGAATGCCATCAAGATCGAAGCGGTAGTGGTCCGCAACCAGAGCCGCGGCGCTCAGCCGGAAGTTCACCGTGCCGCCTTGGCCGTGATTCAACTGACCGACCACGTCTATGAAGTGGTGCGCGACATGACGAGCCGCCTGCGTCCGGTGGCGCTCGATGAACTGGGCCTGGTAGGCGCCCTCGAACACGGGCTGACGGGCTGGAGAAAACTGGCGCCGGCCATTGAGTTTGTGGCCGCGTTCCGCGATGTGCCGGAGGATATGGATGAGGCGATCGCCATGGCGCTCTATCGCGTAGTCCAGGAAAGCGTGACCAACATCCTGCGCCATTCCGGGGCGACACAGGTGGCGATTGTGCTGGCATCGGGATCGCCGTCGCCGAGCCTTCATTTATTCATACGGGACAACGGCCACGGAGCGGACCTTGGCGACATCAGGCGCGGCCTCGGTCTTCTCGGCATGAGGGAGCGTATCGAAGGCTTGGGTGGCGCTTTCGCCCTCGTCAGCCAACCCGGCGCTGGTTTCATGATCGACGTCACTGTGCCCCTTAGTCGGCACCAAGCCGCAGGAGCGCACCCATGATCGCAAAGTTCAGGGTGTTGCTGGTCGACGATCATGCGGTGGTTCGCGAGGGCTACCGGCGGCTGCTGGAAGCGACCGGGGGAATTGCCGTGGTAGCCGAGGCAGACAGTGGCGAAACCGCCTACGCCCGCTTCGTCGCCTGCGCTCCGGACGTGGTGGTGATGGATATCTCCCTGCCGGGTATCGGCGGGCTGGAAGCGCTGCGCCGCATTTGCGCCCGGGAGCCGGTAGCCCGAGTGCTGATGTTCAGCATGCACGCCGATTCGGTGTTCGTCGAACGCGCGCTCGATGGCGGCGCCCTGGGCTATGTGACAAAGGCAAGCGCACCCGACACGCTGGTGGAGGCGGTGCGGGCCGTTGCGATGGGGCGGCGTTTCCTGCCGCGCGACCTGGTACGACAAATGGACGAAAACCGGCCAGGCGAAGAGCATCGTCGCCTCGAGGTTCTGACCGAGAGGGAATTTGAGGTGCTGCGCCTATTGACGGATGGGCGCTCGCTGACGGAGATCGCCGCGCTGCTCTGTGTCAGCGGCAAGACGGTCGCCAACTATCAAACGAACATTCGGCAGAAATTGAGCGTCGACAATCCGATGCAATTGCTGCGACTGGCTTTGTCCTGCGGCTTGGGCGCGGCACCGGGGCTGACCGCACCGGCGCCGACGAACTAGCGTCGGCAGTCCGGCGAAGGAAAATGGCTGTAGCCCGAGCTACAGCCAAACTGCCGATGACCATCGGCAGAGGAGATTCCGTCGGACTCCTAGCAAGGATGCCGTCCCGCAGCCAAAGCCGGATTGGGGGCGAACAAGATCCGCGACGTGGCGTGGATTGCTATTACTGCCACTGATAACGTAACCCGATCCACGCCCCGCGTGGCACGCCCGGCCCGCGGAACTGCTCGTTGACGGGATTGCTGCCGTCGAAGGTACGACCCGGGCCGGTAAAGAAGTTCTCGCCGAGGTTGCCGAAATTGGCGTACCTGCGGTCGAAGAGGTTCGCTACCCGCATGAACACTTCGGTGCCCTTGGCAACCCGGTAACGGCCATCCAGGTTGACGACCGTGTAACCCGGCACCTGACCATTGATGTCCTGGTTGCTCTCGTCGCCGCGAGCGTAGACGCTGCCGCTGTAGTTGATGTTCATGCCCAGGCTCGCCTGATCGCCGAAATCGTATTGGAGGCGCAGTTTCACGCTCTGCCGAGGGATGCCGGGAATATGGTTGCCGGCCTGCACCTGAATGTCGCCGTTGACGTCGGCGGCGGAGTTGCTGGGCGAATTGACCGTGAACGGTGACTGGAAGGCTGCATCGACGTAGCTGTAGTTCAGCATCGCGGTCAGCGCGCCCAGCTTGTTGCTCAGCGACAGTTCAAGCCCCTGGCGCCGCGTCTTGCCGACGTTCTGAAAGAAGCCCGCATTGTTCGCCCCATTCGAGGATATGAACTGAATGTCGTCGGTCAGTTCGGTGCGATAGACCGCGGCGCTCCACGATATCTCCTTGCTCAGGGAACCGCGCAGTCCGCCTTCCAGTGTTTTCGACACCACCATCCTGAGGGGCGGGTCCGAGACGAAGTTGTTGGGCAGTTTGCACGGCGCGGTGGGATCGGCACAGGTGAGTTCGATAGGCGAGGGCGCCCGGGTGCCTTCGTTGTAGCTGGCGTATGCAGTTAGCTGTTCGCTCGGGTTGAAGTTGATGCCGACGGCCGGATTGAAGCGGGAGAAGGTGTGATCGCCGTTCAGCTCAGGCGCCGTGCCGGACTGGTCTTCGATCTTGATCGTGGCCCGGTTGTAGCGACCGGCTGCGGTCAGCGTCCAGCGTGGATCGAGTTTCAGCGTATCGGCGAAGAACAGGCCGCAGTAGGCATTGCGGGTCATGGCGTCGGTCT
>JBGOZF010000059.1:0-28974 GCA_041480065.1 Rhodocyclaceae bacterium | reverse complement strand
CGCTTCGCCAGGCTGCATAAGGCCGCAGCCTGCCATTGACCCGGCTACGGGACCAAGCCGGCGGACACGTCACCAGCAAAACATGTGCCGGAATAAATGCCGCCGCCAAATTTCTACGGAAATCGGACACCGTCAACAACGTCAAACTCGACCCGGACAAGGTCTATGAAGCAATTGCAAAGGGTGTTGATAGAGCCATTTGGCGAATGATAAGTGACAACACCGCCATGCCATGTCGAGACTTCTACGACACCATTGAGAAGGCAGCCAAAGAGGCATTTGAGAAAGTCTCAGGTCGTGCCAATGAACCATGAGGCCTTCTTCTATCATCTGGCTGCACTTTGTATCGTGAGGGGCGAGCGGCCGCTTCGCTTGGTGAATCCGTTCTTGTGGGGATACGGCAGTTCAGGCTGTCCGGTGGCCAAGTGAAACGGTATATTCCAACAGTCGGCATTGTGCCACGCAACGTACAGAGGCCAGCAGCAGAGAACAGGGCAGTTCAGGGAAGCGGCGCGGGCTCTTCGGTCGGCTGAGGAGTCAGGTCACGGGGTTCCTGACCTGCCTTCGCCGAACCGATGGAGACTGCATATTCGGTATTGCTTTATGGTTATGGTGACTGGGCCGCACCTGATCCAGTCTCGAAGTGCCGATTGGCAAGAAAGGGCGGATCCCTTGTCTGGAAAGAGCAAGAGCGCAAGATATTCGGAGAGCCGCACCGATACCCTTCTCGGTGCGGGTGTGCGCATTGACGGCAATATAAGCTTTGCCGGTGTTCTGCGAACTCAAGGGGACATCGTCGGCGACGTCTCATGCGAGGCCGATCCCAACGGAACCATCGTCGTGGCCAAGTCGGGAAATGTTACCGGCACGATCAGAGCCGCACACGTCCTCGTAAGCGGCCGTGTTCAGGGAAATGTAAATGCATCGGAGTCGATTGAAGTCCAACAGGGCGCATGCGTCGTTGGCGATGTTTCTTACAAAAACATTGGCATCCATGCGGGTGGAGTTATCGAGGGAGCACTGACTCCAAGGGTTCCAACGGCAGGGGATCGATCAGGGCAGGAACATTCGAGTCCCGATTTGGACTCGCCGGCAGTCGAGGAATACGAGATGCCGCTCGCCGACGCGGCGCCGCACGCAAGCGGTATCGCGGAACGCACCGGGAAGCGGCGCAAGTTTGGCGTAGCCTTCGCCCTGCTTGTCGTCGTGGCTGCCGTCGTGTTGGTGAACCGGAATCCGACGGCCGTTACGGCCCCGGCGGCTGACGATACGGTCAAGGCCAATTTCTCTGCGGCGGAGAACCCGGCGAGGAGCGCCGCGCCCGTGGGAAACGCTGTTCCGCGGGACACTCCGAAGCCTGTTACTGAAGATGTGCCTCCTGTTGTGCCGGGCCCGAAGCCGGACATCAAGAAAGTTGTCCAGGCATCTCCGACCGATGCTCCGGAAATCAATTCGGAACAGGTCGAAACGGTGCAAGGGGACGATCCGCGCAAGTCGGCGAACTTTGTCTTTGTGATCGCCAACGAGCCGAGTGTCCTGATGAAGAAGAAGCGCCAGGATCCTGCCGAAGGTACGCGCATCGATGTCGCTCAAGATTCGAGGAAGAGAATTGCGATCGCCGAGAACGAGATACTTCGGGTCGCGGCAGGTCAAGACGTTGACATGTTCTATCAAGGCCACAAGGTGGCGCGGAATACCATCCAAAGCGGCGTTTGGATGAGCTTTGTCCCCTATTCGCCCGGCGCATCACGCGCTAAGCAGTAGAGGCGCCGAGCCGCGGCGTTTCGTATAGCAAAACGCCAACCCGCAATGCGCAATATTGAGCCAGCGCAAAGACAGCGTCCTGGAGTCGGTGCTAAGGTGCGTACCAGCAGGAGTAGCAAAGGCCAACAGAGGAGACACCGAAATGTTCCAGGTCCGTATTCACGGCCGTGGCGGGCAGGGGGTGGTCACCGCCGCGGAGATGCTGTCCATCGCCGCTTTTGAAGAAGGCCGCCACGCGCAGGCCTTTCCCAGCTTCGGTTCCGAGCGCACCGGGGCACCGGTCGTGGCTTTCTGCCGCATCGCCGACAAGGAGATACGGTTACGCGAGCCGATCATGGAACCGGATGCGCTGATCATCCAGGATCCCACGCTTCTCCATCAGGTCGATGTCTTCGCCGGTCTCAAGCCCGACGGCTACATCCTCATCAACACCAACCGCAGCTTCGAGGAACTCGGCCTCGGCGACTTCGTGCGCGACCGACAGTCGGCGCGACTATGTACCGTGGCCGCCACCGAACTGGCGCTCAAGCACGTTGGCCGGCCGGTGCCCAACGTCCCACTCCTTGGCGGCTTTGCGGCGATATCGGGGCTGATCAAACTCGAATCGGTCATAAAGGCCATCAACGACAGGTTCTCCGGCAAGGTGGCGGCCGGCAACATCGCGGCTGCGACCGAGGCGTTCAACATCGTGCGTCGCGAGATGGAGCAGGCGAAGGAGGGAGTTGCACATGCTTAAGCAAACAGAAGGTTCGCGTGCGGTTGCCGAGGCTGTCGCCCTGTGCCGGCCGGAAGTGATCTGCGCCTACCCGATCTCGCCGCAGACCCACATCGTCGAGGCGCTCGGCGAACTGGTCAAGGAAGGCGCGCTGTCGCCCTGCGAGTTCATCAACGTCGAGAGCGAGTTTGCCGCCATGTCGGTGGCCATCGGCTCTTCTGCCGCCGGCGCGCGCACCTATACCGCCACCGCATCGCAGGGCCTGCTGTTCATGGCCGAGGCGGTCTACAACGCCTCCGGTCTCGGACTGCCCATCGTCATGACCGTGGCCAATCGCTCCATCGGTGCGCCGATCAACATCTGGAACGACCACACCGACGCCTTGTCGCAGCGCGACTCCGGCTGGTTGCAGATCTTCGCTGAGACAAACCAGGAGGCGCTCGACCTGCACATCCAGGCCTTCCGGCTCGCCGAGGAACTCAGCCTGCCGATCATGGTGTGTATGGACGGATTCATCCTCACCCATGCCTATGAGCGCGTCGACATGCCGACGCAGGCGCAGGTCGATGCCTACCTGCCTGCATACTCCCCGCGCCAGGTACTCGACCCGGCTGCCCCGGTTTCGATCGGCGCCATGGTCGGTCCCGAGGCCTTCATGGAAGTGCGCTACCTCGCCCATGCCAAGCAGATGGAGGCGCTGAAGCTGATCCCCGAATATGCCGCCGAGTTCAAGGCGGTGTTCGGCCGCGACTCGGGCGGCCTGGTGCATGGCTACAAGACGGACGGCGCCGACACCATCGTCGTCGCCATGGGATCGGTGCTCGGCACCATCAAGGACGTGATCGACGAAATGCGCGACGCCGGCCACAAGATCGGTGTCCTCGGCATCACGCTGTTCCGGCCCTTCCCGATCGCGCAGGTGCGCGAGGCGCTGCGCGGCGCGAAGCGCGTGGTGGTGCTGGAGAAGAGCATGGCCGTCGGCCTCGGCGGCATCGTGTCCACCAACGTCGGCATGGCGCTCTCGGCTAATCCGGTCGATGTCTACACGGTGGTCGCGGGACTCGGTGGCCGGCCGATCACCAAGCGTTCGCTGCACGCGCTGCTCCGCAAGGCCGAGAAGAACGACCTCGATCCGGTGACCTTCCTCGACCTCAATCGCGCCTTGGTGGACAAGCAGCTCGAGCGCGAGCGCGTCACGCGTCGTTCCGGACCCGCGGCGGAAGCGATCCTGCGCGACATCGGTGTCGTCGCCGCGAACGTAGCCCAGGAGAATTAGATGGCCCCCCACGCTCACCTCATTTGTCAATTCGGATCGCTGCCCCCCACGGGGGGGCGCATGCCCCCTTGGGGCGGCCCTGCGGAGGCATGGTTATGACCTTCCAACCCGTCAAGTTCTACCAGACCGGCACCTTCACTGTCGGCAACCGCCTGCTGCCGCCCGAGGAGCGCAGCGTGCAGTCGCAGGTCAAGCGCTACAACTCGATCAACTCCGGCCACCGCGCCTGCCAGGGCTGCGGCGAGGCGCTCGGCGCGCGCTATGCCATCGACGCCGCCATGGAAGCGACCAACGGCCGGCTGATCTGCGCCAACGCCACCGGCTGTCTCGAGGTGTTCTCGACGCCCTACCCGGAAACATCGTGGCAGGTGGCGTGGATTCATTCGCTGTTCGGCAACGCCGCCGCGGTGGCGACCGGCATCGCTGCGGCGCTGAAGGTGAAGCGCCAGCAGGGCGAGCGCCGCAACATTCGCGTCGTCGCGCAGGGCGGCGACGGCGGTACCACCGACATCGGCTTCGGCTGCCTGTCGGGGATGTTTGAGCGCAATGACGACGTCCTCTACATTTGCTACGACAACCAGGGCTACATGAACACCGGCATCCAGCGCTCGTCGGCCACGCCGCCGGCGGCGCGCACGGCGACCACCATGGCCGTCGGCCCAGAGCCCGGCAACGCCTTCGGCCAGGGCAAGTTCGTGCCGGCCATCGCCATGGCGCACGATATTCCCTACGTCGCCACCGCGACGGTTGCCGACTTGCGCGACCTCGAAGCGAAGGTGCGCCGCGCCATGGAATTCCAGGGCGCGCGCTACATCCACATCCTGGTGCCTTGTCCGCTCGGCTGGGGCACGGCCTCGAACGAGACCATCAAGATCGCCCGCCTGGCCAAGGAAACGGGCGTCTTCCCCGTCTTCGAGGCCGAGCACGGCGAGATCACCTCGGTGCTGAAGATCCGCCACAAGCAGCCGGTGGAGGAATACCTCAAGCCGCAGAAACGCTACGCCCACCTGTTCGGCAAGACGCCGCGGGTGGAGGTCATCGCCAAGCTGCAAGCACTGGCGGATCGCAATATCCGCAAGTACGGATTGGTTGAGAAGGAACTGTCATGAACAAGCCCTTCGCCATCACCCTCGACCCCGGCTCCTCGCTCGCCAACCGTACCGGTTCCTGGCGCACGTTCAGGCCCGTCTACGTCGACCGTCTGCCGCCCTGCAATGCCGCCTGCCCGGCGGGTGAAAATACCCAGGGCTGGCTGTTCCACGCCGAGTCGGGCAACTACGAGAAGGCCTGGCGCGCGCTGACCGAGAACAATCCACTGCCTGCGATCATGGGGCGCGTCTGCTACCACCCCTGCGAGGGCGCCTGCAATCGCGGCCGCGTGGATGCGGCCGTCGGCATCAACTCGGTCGAACGTTTCCTCGGCGACGAAGCGATCAAGAACGGCTGGAAGTTCGACGCGCCGGCGCCAGCCACCGGTAAGCGCGTACTGGTCGTGGGTGCTGGCCCGGCGGGACTCTCCGCCGCCTATCAGTTGGCGCGCATGGGCCATGCGGTGGCGATCTTCGAGGCCGGGCCGATGGCCGGCGGCATGATGCGCTTCGGCATTCCCAAGTACCGGCTGCCGCGCGACGTACTCGATGCCGAAGTGCAGCGCATCCTCGATCTCGGCGTCGAACTCAAGCTCAACACCAAGATTACCGAGCTCAACCAGGTGATGGCTGACGGCCGCTTCGACGCCTGCTTCCTCGGCGTCGGCGCCCATATCGCCAAGCGCGCCTACATCCCGGCCGGCGATGCCAACAAGGTGCTCGACGCGGTGTCCGTGCTGCGCGGCATGGAAGGCGAAGCGACGCCGCTGCTGGGCCGCCGCGTCGTCGTCTATGGCGGCGGCAACACCGCCATCGACGTCGCCCGCACCGCCAAGCGCCTCGGCGCCGAAGAAGCGATCATCGTCTACCGCCGCACGCGCGAGAAGATGCCGGCCCATGACTTCGAGGTCGAGGAGGCCTTGCAGGAAGGCGTCATGATCAAGTGGCTGACCACCATCAAGGAGGCCGGCGAATCCGACATCATGGTCGAGAAGATGAAGCTCGACGAGAACGGTTTCCCCCAACCGACGGGCGAATACGAAAAGATCGAGGCCGACTCCGTTGTCCTGGCGCTGGGCCAGGATGCCGACTTGTCGCTCCTCGAGAAGGTGCCCGGCCTGGCCATCGAAGGCGGCATCGTGCAGGTGAACGCCGCCATGATGACCGGACATCCCGGCATCTTCGCCGGCGGCGACATGGCCGGCAACGAACGCACCGTGACGGTCGCCATCGGCCACGGCAAGAAGGCCGCGCGCGCGATCAATGCCTGGCTCAAGGGCGAGGAGTACGCGCCGCCGCCGAAGAATGAACTCGCCACCTTCGAGCGCCTCAACACCTGGTACTACTCCGAGGCGCCGCACAAAGTGCGGCCGGTGCTCGACATCATCCGCCGCCAGTCCACCTTCGAAGAAGTGCTCGGCGGACTCGACGAGTCCAACGCCCTGTTCGAGGCGCGGCGCTGCCTCAGTTGCGGCAACTGCTTCGAGTGCGACAACTGCTACGGCGTCTGCCCCGACAATGCCGTGATCAAGCTCGGCCCCGGCAAGCGCTTCAAGTTCAACTACGATTACTGCAAGGGCTGCGGCGTTTGCGCCGCCGAGTGTCCGTGCGGTGCGATCCGGATGGTGCCGGAGGAGAACTGAACAGGAAGATCGCAGTTCGTTCGCCGCCTGCGACGCCAGTGACGAATCAACGCTGCGAAGTCATCAGTTGGCACCGCTTCTACGCCTTGGCGCGCCGGCTGGCGCACCGCGTGCGCGACTCGGGATACCGCCCGGAGGTGATCGTGGCGATCGGCCGCGGCGGCTATATGCCGGCGCGCATCCTCTCTGACTTCCTGGGCCAGATGGACCTGACCGGCTTCAAGATCGAACACTACCGTGGTGCGCAGAAGCAGGTCGCGGCCAGCGTCCGCTATCCGCTCGCGGCGGACGTCGGCGGACGCAGAGTGCTGCTAGCGGGGATACGTTCGCGGTGGCCCTCGAACATCTGCGCAGCCGTGGGGCACCGGCTGCCGTGAGGACTGCGGTACTGCACGACAAGACGGTCTGCCCCTATGTGCCCGACTACTACGCATGCCGGATCGTCAAGTGGCGATGGGTGATCTATCCGTGGGCGGTGGCCGAGGATCTGGAGGGTTTCATCAGCACCATGAAACCGAGGCCCGCCTCGTCCGACGCGATCGCCCGCCGCCTCGCCGCCGAGCATGGCATACGTATCGCGCGCAGCGTCCTGCTCGACGTGCTGAGCATGATGGACTTACCTGGACACTAGCCCGAATATCCTTGCCTATGACCACGAACATGGCTACGGCATGATCGGCCGGCAGGTTGACGAGCCGGCCGACCTCGCCGAAATCGAAGCCGTCCATGGGGCATGACTGATAGCGCATCGCCTGCACCAGGTTGTTGAGGTGGCGGCCCAGCCTGACGAATTCAGGATCCCGGTGCGCCGATTTCGCCGATGACCCCCGGCGGCGCGGTGACCGGCTCCGCACTCTCGGCTACCCGCCCGCAGACCCCCCAGACACCGTGCGGATCTCGCGAAGCAGGCACCACCCGGCGAGCAATCTGCGGGTCGCGCGTTTCGCCAAGCGTGGCACTGCCACGCAGCAGGAATGATGCATATGCATCATTCCCGATCAGGTGGTGGGCAGAGGGTAACGACCTGCTTCGTGATCGGGACACGGTCGGGTGGGGTGTTGCAGCCGTTGCGTCGTCGAATGGCGACACTCGCTTTGCGGGCGCATTTGCGCAAATCTGCGCCGCTCGACTAAAGATCTAGATCGGAGCGGAGGGCGGGCACGGCAATGAGCTGCGTGATCCGCGGCAGGCAGATGCACTGCAACCGTAACAACGTCATAGACCTGTCGATAGCAGCAGATCCCTTGAAGGCGCCACGGTCGGCTTGCCGGCCTGGCGCGACCGGCGAAGTCAGGCTTGGCCAAGGAGGACGGCGATGGCGGCAATAACGGCGATGGCACACGACAATGTGATCCAGTTTCCCGACGCAATGCGCGACCCGGCGGGCGGATCTGATCGCGCGCGCACCTTGAGGGCCTCACGGGACTTCATGGCCCAGAAGCTGCGTGAGGCCTTGCGCGCTCTCTTGCCCGAAATCGACGAGGAGATGCTGACTCGGGGCGACCTGGCCGACGAACGGGAGCTGCGCAGCTTGTATTACGGCGCTCACGAGACCCTGCAGCAGAACGGCACCCGCATCGAGAGCCTGTTGGCGGCCAACTGGCTGCGTCTCGTCGACGAGGCCGTGCGCGGCGGCGACAGGCAGAAAGCCGCCAGCCGGCCGACTGATGCGGACGAATTGCAACTCGTCGAGTTCGGCGATGTCGATGAGGATCTGGCCGTCAAGGCCATCGCCAGCCAGTTGCTGGACGGATGCGAGGACGGCCTGTTTGCCGCCGGCCGGCGCCTGGCTTACCTGGCGGGCCGCGACGAGGGATCGATCCCGGTCGCGGAGATTCTCGCCGACGCACTCCATGCCGCCGTGGCGGACATCGGATTCTCGGCACCGGCCCGCCTCGAAGTGCTGCGCGCCGTCGGCCGCCATGCGGTCCGATGCCTGGCCCCTGCGATTCACGAGGCGAACGCATTTCTGGTCGGACGCAATGTGCTGCCCAAACTGCGTCGCAGTTACACCCGTCTCCCGACCGGCAAGACGAAGACCGCCGACGCGCTTGGCGCCGTGGATGCCGGCGACGTCTTCGCCCTCCTTCAGCGCCTGGTGAGCACCGGCGCGTCGGCTGCCGCGGGCGCGCCAGGTCGGGCCGGCCTCATGACAGGTGAGCCCTTTGGCGCCCAGGAGCATGGCGTATCGATGGCCACCATGGCACTCGCCATGGAGCAGGTCATGACGTCCCTGGATGCGCTGCAGCGTTCGATGCCGGTCGCCGTCAATGCCACGCCGACTACCAACCTGCTGCGCGAGTTCCGCAACAGCGATGCCGGGCAAAGCCTGGGCCATCTCGACGCGGTGACCGCGGATATCGTCGCCACCCTGTTCGATTTCATCTTCGACGACCCGGCCATCGCCGATCCGATCAAGGCACTGATCGGCCGCATGCAGATCCCGGTGCTCAAGGTGGCGATGCTCGACAAGAGCTTCTTCTCCAGCAAGGCGCATCCGGCGCGGCGACTTCTGGACGGCATCTCACGGGCGGCGGTGCGCTGCGGCCCCGGGGCCGGCCACGACGATCCGCTTTACGCGCGCGTCGCCCAGATCATCGAGCACCTGCAAAACGAGTTCAAGCAGGACACCAGCCTGTTCGACGTTCTCTGCGCGGAACTCGACACCTTCCTGGACAGCCAGGAAGCGACCGCCGACGAGCACGCCGCCAAGGCCGCGCCGCTGGTGGCGGCCCAGGAGCAACGGGAGATGGCTGCCCAAGCCGCCGACCAGGCCCTGGCCGGATGGCTGGCCATGCCGCTGCCCGCCGCCGTGACCGATCTTCTGTCCAAAGAGTGGCGTAGCCAACTGGTGCGCCATTACCTCGACGCGGACAACGAGGCCTGGACGGCGGCGGTCGGCACCGTCGCCGAGCTGGTGGCCAGCGTGCAGCCGCGACCCGACGTGCGTGAGCGCAGGCTGTTCGCGGCCAAGCTGCCCATGTTGGTCAAGCGCGTCCACGACAGCCTGGACCGCGCGCAGGTTCCGGATGCCCGGCGGCTGGCGCTGATCGACGGCCTGTTCAGCCTTCACGCGGCCGTCCTGCGTGGCGGCTCGCCGCAGGTCGCGACGGCGGTGCCGTCGACGCCGGCGGCCGAGCCCGAAATTGCCAGCGAGGTCATCGAGCAGGGTGATACGCAAGTCAAGAACATCTCCCTGGTGGATGTCGCGGTGCTCCCGGAGACGCGGGGTGTCTTTGACGTGGTGGACGAAGTGGCCGACCTCAAGCGCGGAGATTGGGTCGAGTTCCTGGACGCCGAGAACGGATTCGTGCGCTATCGGCTGGCCTGGATCAGCCCGCAGCGGGGCATCCTGCTGTTCACCAATCCCCTGTCCCCGCGCGCATTGTCCATAGCGCCGGCCGCCCTGGCTCTGCAGATCAGGCGGGGCGACGCCGCCGTGGTGTCGGTGGAACCGATCTTCGACCGCGCCATGAACCGTGCCCTGGAATCGCTGAAGGCGGCGTAGCGATCCGACACCGGCGGGGATCGCGTGGCGAGAGTGGCGCAGGCGGTTCGGCGCGATACTTGCTGACCGGCGAACGCACTACTTGTTGGTCTTGGCGCTCCGTATCAGGTCGGCCAGAAGCTTCTTCTGCGCATCGTCGAGCCTGTCGATGTTCTTCTTCCACGGATAGCTCGCGTATCTGGCCTCGACGTATTTCCATCCGAATGCACCGTAGGCCTCGACGTCCGCCCTCATTTTCGGAACCGACTCGATGACGGACCGGAACTGCGGCCATGACAATTGCTGCAAGTCCTTCTCCATCTCCTGGCTGTCGGGCACGACGCTGTTGGCGGGCGCCGCGGCTTTGCTGCGGGCAGGCGGGTGCGGCGTCTTGGCGAACGCAGGAGTGAACCAGAGGACGGCGACCAGAACCAGCAGATTTCTGTTCATCGGATGAATACCAAGTGTCGTTTGACGGCTACTTCAGTCGGCGGGTTCCCGCCGCAGCGGCGCAGCGTCGAGCAGTGCGGCGAGTTTCTGTCCCTTCGGCAGGCGCTTGATGGCGAACTCGGCCTTCAGTGCCTGCGATCGCGAGCCGACCGGCCGCGACCCCAGCAGCCGGAGCGGCGCATGCGAACGGGTGTAGCGCGCGGCCTTGCCGGAAATGTGCTCGCGAAAGCGCCGATCGACATCGGTAGTGATCCCCGCGTAGACCGAGCCGTCGGTGCATTCGATCAGGTAGAGATGCCAGGGCATGGCAGTTTACGGAGTCCTCGAGTTGGGCTGCGCTGACGACTTGGTCGCTGCATTTTACGACGCCTGAATCGGCGCAACCGCAATTGATCCGCGTCAATGAGAAGCTATTATTAAAGATATAGCCTCTTTGGCGGGGGGGGGTGACTGGCCAGCATGCGCGACCAAACGAACGATATGGGTAAGCGGCTGCGGATTCGCCGGGCGCAGCCGTACGCGACCGTTGGTGAAATCGGCCGAGACCAGGGCTTTGTCCAGGCCTTGCTGGCAGTACCTGACGAAGCGGCAGAGCATGGCAAGGCTCAGTCGGCAGAAATGCGATGTCATTGCCTACAAGTTGAATACCCCTCCGAGGGAGCGCCTGGGCTTCAAAACACCCGGGGAGGTCTTCAATGGCAAGTGGTTATCGTTGGAGTTCAAAGTTGACTCTAGGCCGCGATATCAGTGACTGGCTGGCAGCGGAAGAGGCTTTGCAGAAATCCCAGGCGAAGTTCGCGGCGATCTTCAGCCTGACGCCCGAGCCGATGACCCTGACCCGCCTCGCGGATGGCCTCGTGCTCGACGTCAGTCGCAGTACCGCGGAGTATTGGGGCTGCCCGCGCGAGCAGCTCGTCGGCCGAACCTCGCTTCCCGACGATATCGGCTTCTGGACCGACGCCAAGCAACGAAGCGGATGGATGGAACTGCTCAGGCGCGACGGCGAAGTCCTCGGCTTCGAGATGCAGGTTCGGCGCAAGGGCGGCACGACCGCGACCGTCCTGATGCACAGCAGGATCATGGATATGGACGGCGAACCGTGCGTAATCTCGAACATTCACGACATGAGCGTGCGGCTGGCGGCGGAAGAGGCATTGCGCAAATCGGAGGCGAAATTCGCCGCCTTGTTCAGCCTGACGCCCGATCCGACGGCGCTGACGCGCCTCGCCGACGGCAAAGTGCTTGACGGCAGTCGCTGCTTTGCCGAGTTCTTCGGCTATGCGCGCGACGAAGCAATCGGTCGCAGCACCTTGCCGGGCGATCTCGGTATATGGGTCGACGGCGAGCATCGCCGCAAATGGAAGGATGCGCTGGAACGGTACGGCGAGGTCCACGGATTCGAAACGTCCATGCGGCGCAAGGACGGTTCGATCGTAACCGCGCTGGTTTCCGGCAAGGTGGTCGCGATGGGCGGCGAGCAGTGCGTGATCGCCGCTGCTCATGACATCACGGAGCAGAAGCAGCACGCCGAGCATCTGGAGCAGCTCGCCCATCACGACCCGCTCACCGGGCTGCCCAACCGCCTGTTGTTGGGCGACCGCCTGCGCCAGACCATTGCCCAGAGCCAGCGGGCCGGTACCCGGGTGGCGGTTTGCTGCCTCGACCTCGACGGCTTCAAGGCCGTCAACGACAGCCTCGGTCACGAGGCCGGCGACCAGGTGCTGGTCGAAGTTGCCAACCGTCTCGTCGCCTGTGTCCGCGGCGGCGACACCGTGGCCCGGCTCGGCGGCGATGAATTCGTCATCCTGCTCTCGGGGCTGGCGGCCGACGAGGAGTGCCGCATGACCCTGGTGCGGCTGCTGCGGACGGTCTCGATGCCTTACAGCAGCGACGGCGGCGAGCCGGGCGGTATTTCGGGCAGCATGGGCGTCACCATGTTCCCGAGCGACCCGGCGGATCCCGACACCCTGCTGCGTCATGCCGACCATGCCATGTACGCCGCCAAGCAGGCGGGCAAGAATCGTTTCCAGATGTTCGATGCCCGCCTGGACCAACGGTTCGAGACGCGCCATTCCACGTTGCGCTGCCTTGGAGAGGCACTGGCGCTGGGCCAGTTCCGGCTTCATTACCAGCCCCAGGTCGACTGCCGGCAAGGCCGGGTGGTCGGGGCGGAGGCCTTGATCCGCTGGCAGCATCCGACCCTGGGCCTGCTGTTGCCGTCCGAATTCGTACCGCTGATCGAGGACGCGGATCTCGCCCCATCCGTCGGCGAGTGGGTGATTCGCGAGGTCTTGTCCCAGACCGTTGCGTGGCACCGCGAGGGCATCGATCTTCGAATCAGCGTCAATGCCTTCGTTCATCAATTGCTGCAGCCGGGTTTCGCCGGCGCACTGGCTGCACTTCTCGCGCAACACCCGGCGCCGCCGCCGGGCTGCCTGCGACTGGAGATATTCGGGGGCGGTGCGCTCAAGGAACTGGATTGTGTGCGCCAGGTCATCGAAGACTGCCAGGCACTCGGCATCCAGTTTTCGCTGCACGATTTCGGCACCGGCTGTACAACGCTCGCCGAACTTCGACTTCTTCCGGCAACGGAGATCAAGATCGATCAATCCTTGGTCGGCCGCATGCTGGCCCAGGCGGAGGACCTCGCGATCGTCGAAGCGATCATCGGCATGAGCAGGGCTTTCAATCGTTCCGTGGTTGCCGAGGGGGTCGAGACCCCGGCTCAGATCAACCGCCTGCTGGCACTTGGTTGCGACGTGATGCAGGGCTACGCCCTGGCGCATCCGATGCCGGCTGACGACATTTCGCGCTGGTTGCGCGAGTTCCGGCCGGACCCGGCATGGCAGCAGACGACAGGCGGCAGCGACGGGGCATGACCACCATGGCTCGCCAGGAGGAGAGATCGCATGCCTGACGCCGACCCGATCCAATGGGGTAACGCCATGCTGAACGGTATCGCCGAGATTGACCAGCAGCATCGCATCCTGGTGGACACGCTGATCGAAGCGACGGCCGAGCTGACCGGCGGAGCGTCCGGCCCGCTGTTCGACCGGATCACCCGCGATCTGCTGGCGTATGCGATCTATCACTTCAATACCGAGGAACAGTTGATGCGCGAATACGGCTATGCCGACGCGGCTCCCGAGGAAGCGAAGATGCACCTTGTGGAACATCGCCGCTTCTCGCAACGCGTGGTCGCCTTGCGCGCGGGGGCGCAGGAGGGCAGCCGGGATACGCCCGATGCTCTGCTCACGTTCCTGAAGGATTGGCTGACCAATCACATCCTAACCATCGACAAGCGTCTGGGCCAATTCATCTGTTCCGCCAGAGCGGCATCGCAAGTACCCTGAGTGGATGTTCCGGCAGGAGTGATGCAATGACGCAGTCGGCCGTGGCCTACCGCGCGCCCAAGTGGTTGCCCGGCGGTCACGCACAGACCATCTACCCGATGCTGATCAAGCCGTCGGCTCCGGCCTACCGGCGCGAGCGCTGGGAGACGCCGGACGGCGACTTCATCGATCTCGACTGGATCGACGGCCCGGACGATGCGCCGCTGCTGCTGCTGTTTCACGGTCTCGAGGGCAGTTCCGCCAGCCACTACGCCTCGACACTCATGAGCGCCATCGGGGAGCGTGCCTGGACCGGCGTGGTCTCCCACTTTCGCGGCTGTTCCGGCGAGCCGAACCGCCTGCCGCGCGCCTATCATTCGGGCGATTCCGACGAGGTGGATTGGGTGCTGAGGCGCTTGCGTCAGCGGTTTCCGCAGCGGACGATCTTTGCCGCCGGCGTCTCGCTCGGCGGCAACGCGCTGCTCAAGTGGCTGGGCGAGCGCGGTCAGTCGGCCGGCGACGTGATCCACGCCGCCGCTGCGGTTTCCGCGCCGTTCGATCTCGCCATCTGCGGTCACCACCTCGGCCGCGGATTCAACAGGGTCTATACGCAGCACTTTCTCAACACGCTGAAGAAGAACGCCGCCGAGAAGCTGGCCCGCTTTCCCGGCATCTTCGACGGCCACCGCATGGCGCACGCGCAGAGCCTCTACGAGTTCGACGACGCCGTCACCGCACCGTTGCACGGGTTCCTCGGCGCCGACGACTACTGGCAGCGCGCTTCCGCAAAGCCGCTGCTGGGCGGCATCCGCATCCCAACCCTGCTGCTCAACGCGCAGAACGATCCCTTCCTGCCGGCGCGCGCACTGCCGCGGGCGGACGAGGTGTCGGCCACCGTGAAGGCGGAGTTTCCACGCGAAGGCGGTCACGTCGGCTTCGTCACCGGCAGCCTGCCGGGACGTCTGGACTGGCTGCCGCAGCGTCTCCTGCATTTCTTCGGATGCGAGAGTTGATGAGGTAGCGGCTCGCGTCATCGCGAGCGATAGGAAACAGACCCCCGTTGCGCTGTGGTTCCTATCGATTGCCGCTATTCGAGGAAGACATAGAGTCCCATGACCGGCTGCGACTGGTCGTGGCGCAAAGGAGCCTTGAAGAGGTCGCGCAGCTTGAAGCCGTGCGACTGCGCCAGCCGACGAACATAGGACTCCGAATGCGCATAACGCAGACTCGGGAGCAACCGGACATCCTGCCCTTCCGGTGACAACTCGACGGTGAAGGCGAAGCAGCCCGTCGGCTCAAGAATGCGGCGAACCGATTGAAAGACCGCCGACAGTTCGCCGACGTAGATGAACACATCCGCGGCCAACACCAAGTCGGCGCTGCACGTGGTTTCGGCCAGGAAGGGCACCAGATCGGCATGGATCAGATCGCGGTACACGCCGAGCTGCCTGGCTTGTTCCAGCATCGCCCTGGAGACATCGACGCCATCGATCGCGTCGGCGAGCGGCCGGATGAGCGGCCCGCATAGACCGGAGCCGCAGCCCAGGTCCAGCACCGCGCGACAACGCCGCGCGGCCCGGATCAGAGGCCGGACCAGCGACTCGTGGGCCTGGTAGCGCAAGCGCTCGACAAGGTGCTCCCGGAAATCGGCAGCGTATTCGTCGAACAGGGCTTCCACATACCGGCGCGGCGGCGCGGCGGGGGCTCCCGTGCCTCGCACTGAAGCCAGGTAGTAGGCATGCAAATCGGGATCGGCGCCGAGCGCCAGCGCCTTCTCGAAACACAGGGCCGCATCTTCCAGGCGATGCAATTCGCGCAGCAGGCTGCCGCGCTCGCTCCATGCCTCGGCCAGATCCGGATTGGCCGCCACCGCGCGATCGAAGGCCTGCAAGGCCAACTCGACGGAACCGACGCCCAACTGGCAGCGCCCATAGGTCAGCCACAGGCCGGCATCGTCGGGCGCAATCTTCAGCGCCCGCGCCAGGAAATCGACGGCCGCCTGCCACTGCGCCAGCGCTTGATGAGTCAGCCCGAGAAAAGCCCAGGCATCCGCCTGCGCGGGATCGGCAGCCGCGGCCTGTTGCAGCAGCGGAATCGCCTCGTGCCATTGGCCCAAACGAAAATGCGTGATGCCCAGATTGAGCAGCACCGACGCGCGGCCCGGCGCCAAGGCGAGCGAAGCCTCGAAGGATAGGCGTGCCTGCGCGAAACGCCCAGCTTCAAAATGCTCGATGCCTTGGAAGAAATTGTTGCGTGCCTGTTCCAGTTCAGCGTCCATGTTCGTCAATGCGTTGGGAGGGTGCGTCGCACCGCGATCGCGGGCGGGTTCTCCGCCGCCTGCGACGGCCAGGAAGATCGTCTCGTGTCGGTGAAACACCGAGGTGTCGGCGATGCCGGCCCATCGGCGCCAAGCGCCGATGAGCGTCGGCCCGACGATCAGTCGTAATGGACCGTGTTGTGTTTCATCGACACCAGCTTGCCTTGCGACAGCGACATCAACAGCACGGCGATCAGCTCATGCATGATGATGGTGTGATGATTGCCGGACTCCTGCATGTAGCTGCGCAACTGGTCGCGCACCTTGGCGACGCCGGTAACGTCGATGATGATATCGACGCCGGCACCGAGACGGGCCAGCGTCATGAAGTCGTTGGTGGTCTGGATGCCGTGCTGGCGCGCCAACTGGATGCCGGGCATCTTGTCGTCCAGGTCGGCGACGCCGACGACTTCCACAAAAGCGGCTGCCAGCAGTTGCCGCAGCAAGGGCGTGCCGGTTTCGCCGGCACCAATCACGACAATGCGAATCTTTTCCATGTGCATCTGATCTCCAAGAAAAACCGGCTTTCATTCTGATGCCGAAACGCCCTGATTGCCGTATGGCCTCCCGCATTCCGGCCGGTCGGCAGCGTTCAAGCGTCCTGCCCGGCCAGTGTACGCCTCTTCGGCCAGCGGGTAGAAGTCAATTGAAGTGTGCCTTCTATCGCTTTGACTCCTATTACGTTTGGCGTGAGGCTGCGTGCTGTGCGCCATCGCAAGGTGGCCGGGCCTCGAGTTGTGGGCACGTGCAATGCTGGGTGGGTATGCGAATGTGCTCATGTTTCATTCGGTATTCTGCCATAGTCGTTCCGCATAGCCGCCAACGAGCAACGGCGCAGGGATACGCGACTACCACATAGGGGACGGACATGAAGATTTCCAGATTCTTTCCAGGCACTTACGCTGTTACCTTGGCATTCGTCGCATTCTTTGCAAGCTTCTCTGCTCAGGGCGCGGCGCCTTTGCCTACCATGGCGGACCTCAACCTGCAGACCTGCCTGACGGAACAAGCCAATCGCAGCGGCTGGCAATATGCCGAGGAGGTTACCCAACTCGATTGTTCCGGGCGTGGCGTAGTCAGATTGGAGGGTATTGAGGGTCTTTCCGCTCTCGCGGCCTTGGATCTGAGTAAGAACGAGATCCAAGACGCTCTTCCCCTCTCGGTGTTGCACAACCTGACCAAGCTCAACCTGTCGGGCAACGGCGGTATCGACATCATGCAAGTGCGGCTCGTTCTGGACACGAACTATGGGCTCACGAGTCTGGGTCTCAACGGCATTCGCGTCGGTGCATTCAGCAATCTTGGTGCATTGTTCAACCCGATGACCGGCCGTCCCTACGACCTGGTCGAACTCGATCTCGGCAACACCGGCCTCACCGACCCCTCAGGCAACGGTGGTCTTGATTTCCTGCAGCCCTACAGCAACCTGGTACGTCTCAACGTTGCGGGCAATGGCATCAGGAACATCCTTGTGTTGGGGATGGGGAACCAGAACTTTGCCAAGCTTGCGGAACTTGACCTCTCCAATAATGCGTTCGTCGATGTCAGTCCGCTTTGGGCCTTGCACAACCTGACCAAGCTCAATCTTGTCGGTGACACCCGAATAGCCTGCGTCGATCTCGACAATCTGGCAGTGGCCTTGCCCAATACCAGCATCCAGCGACCGGCAAGCTGCGTAGGTGCCAACGTATTGCCCGTTGCGAACGCCGGTACAAACCAGACTGTGAAGGAAGGTAGCCCGGTGATGCTCTCAGGGAGCGGTACCGACAGTGACGGGACGATAGTCTCTTACGCTTGGGTCCAGATTGCCGGCCCGGCGGTTACGTTGTCTACCGCCAATAGCGCCAAGCCCACGTTTACCGCGCCCCAGGTGACCGCCAATACCGTGCTCACGTTCCGACTCACAGTAACGGACAATAGTGGTGGAACCGGCAGCGCGACGACCAACGTCAACGTGTTGAACGTCAGTGGGGTGGATCTCGCGGTTACCGCGGTGGGCGCTTCCGTCACGACCGTCAGACGGGGCTCGTCGTTCTCCATGACTTCGACCACCAAGAATTCAGGAGACCGCGCAACGAGCACGTCGACTACGACGGGGCTCTACCTATCCACCGACGCCACAGTCACTGCCGGTGATGTGCTGGTTGGCACCGTGAGCGTTGCTCGTCTGGGGGCAGGCGCATCACTGAAGACGAATCGAACTGTCACCGTGCCGCGTACGCTGCGACCGGGCACCTACTATCTTGGAGCTATTGCCGACTACACGAAACGTCAGTCTGAACTCAACGAAAGCAACAACAGCGCCACGGGCATTACGATTCGAGTGATGCAGTGATGAACCAATGGACGCCGAGTTGGCAGGCTGTCAAGGAATTACAACGGTTGGCAATTTGGGGTCAGGCGGAATGCAGGAGCCGCGGCGGGCGCTGAGATACGCAAGGATTTCAGTACGAAATATGGATACTCGATCGTCGACAGGTTACTAAGGCGCCGCCGCCATCACCTGTCGGCTTGTACTACGACCGCGATCATCGACGACTCTCAGTGTGCACTGCCCGGCCCCGGGCGGTTGCCGTCGAGCGCGGTGCCGGGTGCGCCGCGGCAGGCCGGCCTGGCGGAACAGGCGGGCGAGGTCGGAGGGCCAGTATTCGCAGACCTCGATGCGTAGCTCGCCGGTGGCCAGTATGACGTAGAGGCCGGCCAGTTCCTCGGCTGTGACTTCGCCGCCGGCGCGCCCCACTACTGCTGCAGCGTGGCTTCCTCGATGAGCACCTTGTAGGCGTAGCCGGAACCGAAATCCTTGTCGGTGCGGACGATGCCCTTCACGGTCAGCACGTCGCCGACCTTGGCCTGATCCATGGTCGTCACGAGGATGTCGTTGCTGTTGTCGGCGGCGGAGCCGGAGCCGTCGCGCAGGTGTATCCAGTTCTTGCCCATGATGCCCGGGTTGTACTTGACGACCTTGCCGCGGACCAGGACCGGCTTGTCCTTCAGTTGCCCCCCCTTGGTCACGATTTCACCGACGGTATGGGCGTTCGCGCCGCTGGCCTTCGGCACCCGAATGTCGCCGGTGTCTGCCGGGTTCCCGAGACCCGCGTGAGCCGCGGCCGCTTCACTGCCGGCGGCCGGCATCCCATGTCCGGTACCGGCCAGGGTGCCGAAGAGTATCGTCGGGAAGGTCCGCTTCAATGACTTGCTCTCGAAATTGGTCATGACCGAGACGCCCTGGATCGTGACCTCGGCGCCCTCCTTGACCGGCGCCTTGCTCACCGCGGCCCAGGTTTCGCCGTCCTTGGTCTTGAGGCGGAGGTAGGTGTAGCTGTCGACCTCCTTCACCTCCAGGACCGTACCCTTGACGGAATTGCCGGCGGGAATCAGGGGGGCGGGTGCGTCCCCGGCCCAGGTGGATGTGGCAGCAAACAACACGCAGATCGCCAACAGCGTTTTAATGATTTCGTACTCCTTTTGGGCGGAAGACGCAGCATAACAGCAAGCTCCGGCGCGGGCGAATGCGGATCAGGTGTTTCCGGTACCGAGAATGGGGTGCGCGGTATTTCGCTCCCCCGGGTGTTGCTCATAGCCTGGGATTCATCGCCCCTTTTTCGAAAGCGGGCGGCACCCGGGCCGATCACACGGCGGTCAGCTTCCAGGTCGCGGACGTCAACCGGGTGACGCTGCTGCGGAGTACCGATTCCGGCGCGAATGGAGTATCTTTTCGCGAGTCCCTCGGTCGGCACGTATTGGACTCACGAAATATGCTTATTTACTATGTTCTGTTGGCGCTGCTCGCCATCGCTGTGATCGCCATCGCTGTGTTATGGACTCGCTTGCGCAGCGCCGAGCAGGCCAGTAGCCGTCTTGAAGCCGGTGTGGCCGGGCCGGCCACGGTGGTGCGGGTGGATACTCTGGCGGAATTCGGCGACCCTGCTTCCCGCGCAGGAGACTTCGACCCCGCCGGAACCATGATCCATCGATCGTCCCAGGCTTCCGCGCCCACCGCGCCGAAAAGAAGAGTCGACGAGCCGGCACCCATCGCGCCGGTCGCCGCGCGCCTGGTTTGCATGAGCGGCACTCACAAGGGCCGCAGCTTCCCCGTCATTGCGGCCGGCATGACGGTCGGACGCAGCCCGCGTTGCGATATCGTACTCGTCGATCCCCGCGTCTCGTCCCGTCACGCCTGGATCGGCCTGGTCGATGGCGTGACCGTCCTGCGCGACCTCAAGTCGACCAACGGTACCTTCATGAATGCGCAGATCCATTCGCCGGTCAGCGAAATCGCGTTGCACCCGGGCGATACGATCTCCTTCGGCGGCCACCAGGGCGACCAGTTCCGTTTCGTGACGACCTGAGAGCGTCACTAGCCGCGATCCGGATGAAGCGGTGACAACGCGCTTCGCGGCAGGCGGAACTCCAGGGCTGGACGCTGGGCCGCGGAACCCGGATAATTTCAATCTCTTGACTTCCGACAAACAGCTAACCCCCGGAGCGGGTTAGCTTTTTTGTTTTCAACAATTAGAGTGTGAGAAATCCATGGCAGCAGTGATGCCCGTGCCAGCGCAGAGCCGGCATTTCCTTTCCGGCAATGAAGCCGTTGCCCGGGCGGTATGGGAGGCCGGCTGCCGCGTGGCGGCGGCCTATCCCGGCACGCCGTCGACCGAGATGCTGGAGGAGATCTCCGGCTATCCCGACATCTACGCCGAGTGGTCGGTGAACGAGAAGGTCTCGCTCGAAGTGGCCATCGGCGCCGCCTACGCCGGCTCGCGCGCCTTCTGCGCCATGAAGCATGTCGGCATGAACGTCGCTTCCGACGCGCTGATGACGCTGACCCTGACCGGCGTCATCGGCGGGCTGGTGATCGCCATCGCCGACGACGTCGGCCTGTCGTCTTCGCAGAACGAGCAGGACTCGCGCTTCTGGGGCCGCTTCGCGCATCTGCCGGTGTTCGAACCGGCAGATTCGCAGGAAGCCTACGAGACGACCAAGGCCGCTTTCGATCTCTCGGAGCGCTTCCAGTGCCCGGTGATCCTACGGCTGACGACGCGCATCTGCCACGTCAAGGCGCTGGTCACCGTCGGCGAGCGCAGCGGCCATGCTGCTGCCGGGTTCAAGAAGGACGTGGCGCGCTGGGTGATGACGCCGGCCGGCGCCGTGCGCCGCATTCCGCTGATGTTCGAGCGCGAGGCTGCGCTGCGCGCCGAGGCCGAGGGTTCCGCTTTCAACATCGTCGAGAGCGGTACCGACAGGCGCGTCGGCTTCGTCACCTCGGGTCCGGCCTACATGCATGTGCGCGAGTCGTTTCCCGATGCGCCGGTACTGAAACTCGGTTTGTCGTGCCCCGTTCCGCTGGAGCGGATTCGCAGCTTCGCCGCCACGGTCGACAAGCTGGTGGTGGCGGAGGAGGTCGAGCCGCTGGTCGAAATGGAACTCAAGGCCAATGGCATCGCTTGCCTGGGCAAGGACATCCTGCCGCGCCAGGGCGAACTGGCGCCGCACGTCTTGAAACCGGCGATCGCCAAACTGTTGGGCGAGCCGGTGCCGCAGAACCTGGCGCCGCCGACACAGGTGTTTCCGCGGCCGCCGACCATGTGCGTCGCCTGCCCGCATCTGGGCGTCTATTACACGCTGTCGCAGTTGAAGAATATCACCATCTCCGGCGACATCGGTTGCTACACGCTGGGGGCAGGACATCCCTGGAACGCGCTCGACACCACGATCTCCATGGGTGCCTCGATGGGGATCGCCATGGGCCTCGACAAGGGCCGCGGCGAGGCGGACAAGGACAAGCGCATCCTGGCCGTGATCGGCGATTCGACCTTCATGCACATGGGCATGCAGGGCCTGCTCGACATCGTGTACAACAAGGGCAACGTTACGGTGCTTCTGCTCGATAACCGTGCGGTGGGCATGACCGGCGGCCAGAACAATCCGGGTAACGGCCGCGACATCCACGGCAATGAAGCGCCGCGCGTCGATTTCGCCAGGCTGGTGGAATCGCTCGGCGTGAAGCCCGAACGCATTCACGTCGTCGATCCCTACCTCCTGCCGGTACTGTTCAAGACGCTGCGCGAGGAGATCAAGGTGCCCGAGGTGTCGGTGATCATCACCAACCAGCCCTGCGTGCTGGTGGATGACTACAAGAAGCAGCCGCCGTTCAAGGTCATCGACGACAAATGCACCGGCTGCGGCAACTGCGTCGAAGTCGGCTGCCCCGCGATCCACGTCATGCGCCGCGCCAAGGCGATCAAGCCCTCGGGCAAGGAAGTCGAACTGCAATTCGTGCAGATCGAAACGGCGGCCTGCACCGGCTGCGGCCTGTGCGTGCAACCCTGCGCGCCCGACGCGATCGTCATGGTCGAAGCCGGCGAGCCCGTAAGCATTCTGAAAAGACATTGACCGCAAAGGACGCAAAGGGCGCCAAGGAAAGCAAATTCGTTCTCGAAGTACTTTGCGTCCTTGGCGTCCTTTGCGGTGAAATGAACTTATGACCGATACAACCAATATTCTCGTCGTCGGCATCGGCGGCCAGGGCGTCATGACGGCGACCGAGATTCTTGCCGAGGCGGCGATCGCGCTCGGCTTTGATGCCAAGAAGACCGAAGTGGCCGGCATGGCCCAGCGTGGCGGCGTCGTGTCCTCGCATCTGCGCTTCGGCACCAAGGTGCTGTCGCCGCAGATCACCGCCGGCACCGCCGACCTGCTGCTCGCCTTCGAGGCGGCCGAGGCGCTGCGCTGGTGCCACTATCTCAAGCCGGGCGGGCTGGTACTGATGAACGCTGCCAGGCTGGTGCCGCCGGTGGTGAACATCGGCCTCTACGATTACCCGGCGGATCCCGTCGCCGAGATCCGCGCCCGCGGATTTGAGGTGCACGCCTTCGATGCGATGGACACTGCCATGGCGCTGGGCGATGTCCGCCTGGGCAACACGGTGATGCTGGGCGCGGCGAGCGAACACCTGCCGTTCCCGGCGGAAGTGCTGCTGGACGCCATCGTCAAGCGCTTCGCGGCCAGGAAACCGCAACTCGTCGAACTCAACCGCCGCGCCTTTGAGGCCGGCCGTGCCGCCGATGCGGCGGCAGGACACAAGGAGAAGGAAGCAGCATGACCGCTCGCATCATCGATGGCAACACCCTGTCGGCAAGCATTCGCGGCCAACTGGCCGAGCGGGCCGCGGCGCTCAAGACCAAGGGTGTGACGCCCTGCCTGGCCGTGATCCTGGTTGGTGAGGACCTGGCGTCGCAGGTCTATGTCCGTAACAAGGTGAACGGCTGCGAGAAGGCCGGCATCCGTTCCTTGAAGGACGTCTACCCGGCGGATGTCGATCCGGCGGTCGTCTTTGCGCGCATCGCCGAGCTCAACGCCGACCCGACGGTCCATGGCATCCTGGTGCAACTGCCGCTGCCGAAGCACTTCGATTCCGAGGCCGTGCTCGAAGCGATCTCGCCCGAGAAGGACGTGGACGGCTTCCATGCCGAGAACGTCGGTGCGCTGATGCAGGGCAACCCGCGCTTCATTCCCTGCACGCCCTACGGCGTCATGAAGATGCTGGAGTCCGAAGGCGTCAGGATCGCCGGCGCCGAAGCGGTGGTGGTGGGCCGCAGCAACATCGTCGGCAAGCCGATGGCCATGCTGCTGCTGGCGCAGAGTGCCACGGTCACGATCTGCCATTCGCGCTCGAAGGACCTTGCCTTTCACACCCGACGTGCCGACATCCTGGTCGCTGCAGTCGGCCGCGAGCGGATGATCACCGGCGACATGATCAAGCCCGGCGCGACGGTGATCGACGTCGGCATGAACCGCTACAGCAGCGGGCCGAACGAGGGCAAACTGTGCGGCGATGTCGACTTCGAAACGGCGAAAGATGTCGCCGGACTGATCACGCCGGTACCCGGCGGCGTCGGCCCGATGACCATCACCATGCTGCTCACGAACACCCTTGAATCCGCCGAAAGGACTGTGAAATGACGACCTTTCCCCCGGCCCCCTTCCCAAGGAAGGGGGTGACGATTGTTCGCGGGCTGTGCCCGCTCCATGTGCTGGCTGCGCCTCCTTGGGGCGGCCCTGCGGAGGCGCTATGAAGAAGAAGCCGTTGGTCGGTATCGTCATGGGTTCCGATTCCGACTGGCCGATCATGAAGGCCAGCGCCGAGACCTTGAAGGATTTTGGCGTGCCTTGCGAGGCCAAGGTGTTGTCGGCGCACCGCACGCCCGACGCGGCGCTCGACTATGCCAGCGGCGCCGCCGGGCGCGGCCTCAAGTTGCTGATCGGCGCTGCGGGAGGTGCGGCACACCTCGCCGGCGTCCTGGCGGCAAAAACCGAACTGCCGGTGCTCGCCGTGCCGATGCCTTCCACGCATCTGCACGGCCTCGATTCGCTGCTGGCCATGGTGCAGATGCCGGCCGGCATTCCGGTTGCCACCTTTGCCATCGGCGAAGCCGGTGCCACCAACGCCGCGCTGTTCGCGGTGTCGATACTGGCGCTCGAAGATGCCGCGCTGGCGAAGAAGCTCTCGGAATTCCGCGCCAAGCAGACGGCCAAGGTGCTGGCCAAGACGCTGCCCGACGTGTGATGTCCGCCGAGATCGAGAAGGCGGTGGCCCTGCTCAGGCAGGGCGAATTGGTCGCCTTCCCGACAGAGACCGTCTACGGCCTCGGCGCCGATGCCGCGAATGCCAAGGCCGTGGCCAGGATCTTCGCCGCCAAGGGCCGGCCGGCCGATCACCCGTTGATCGTGCATCTGCCCGGCGACGATCATCTCGACCGCTGGGCGCGCGATATTCCCGATACTGCCTACGAACTGGCCGAGGCCTTCTGGCCGGGTCCGCTGACGCTGATCCTGAAGCGACAGCCGAACGTGATCGATGCCATCACTGGCGGCCAGGACACGGTTGGCTTGCGCGTGCCGGGCCATCCGCTGGCGCTGGAGCTGCTGCGCGCCTTCGACGGTGGCGTCGCGGCACCGTCGGCCAACCGTTTCGGCCGCATCAGCCCGACCACGGCCCAGCATGTGCGCGACGACCTGGGCGACGCCGTGGCCATGGTGCTGGACGGTGGCGCCTGCCCGGTCGGCATCGAATCGACCATTCTCGATCTCACCGGCGACGAGCCGACCATCCTGCGCCCGGGAATGATTGCCGCCGCCGATATCGGCCGCGTGCTCGGCCGCATGCCCGCCGCCGGTCGTGCCGATGCGCCGCGCGTGTCCGGCTCGCTCGAAGCCCATTACGCGCCGCGCACGCCGCTCGCGTTGCTGCCGCCGGACGCGATCATCTTCGCGGTGCGAGAGGCGCTGGCGAAGAACGAGCGGCTGGCGGTGCTGGCGCCGATGGCCTGTCCGATCGGTGACGACCGCATCGTCTGGCGTCACGCGCCTTCGGAACCGATGGCGTTTGCGCACGAACTCTATGCGGCGTTGCGCGAACTCGACGGCCTCGGCTGCGCGCGCATCGTGATCCAACGGCCGCCGGCTTCGGAAGCCTGGCGCGGCATCGCCGACCGCCTGCAACGGGCGGCGGCGGGATCGGGCTGAAACTTCCTGGAGAAGGGCACGCCGCCGTCTTGGCGGCATGGGGGCAGCCGCGGGCGTACAGCTATATATTTGGTTATGCCGAGCGCGTGATCTTCAGGATGCCAAGACGGCGGCGATGAACGCTTGCGTGGAGTACAAGTCCCTGCTCGACGCCAGCGACCAGACAGACCTCCGCCGCCGCGTCATCGGCACCTACCCGGAGGCCTGGCTGGAGCGCTACACCGGCGCCGGTTACGGTGCCATCGACCTGGCCTGCCGCTACTGCATGGATGACCACACGGTGCCCCTGGTGTGGACCAATCGCCTGTTCCGGGATGCCGGCGCCGACGCCATGTACCAAGAAGCCGGTAGTCATGGAATCTCGGCTGGTGTCAGCGTGCCCTTGCACGACTTCGTCGGCGACTGCGCGGCCGGACTCGGCATGGCGCGCGCCCCTTGCCCTGGACTGCGGTCGTCAACACCCGTATTGCCCAGCGCGGCAAACACGCGGTCGTGAAGCGCACCCGCGTCAGCAGCGCTTGCTTATCGATGCCGACAATGCTAAAATCATAACGTCAACCCGCCATGAATGCATTCAAGTATGCAGACGCGTTTTGCCGCAACATCGGCTGGGTCACCCAGGCCGAACAGGAGCGGTTACGCCATGCGCGTGTCGCGATCGGCGGCCTTGGCGGCGTCGGCGGCGCGCATCTTCTGACGCTGGCGCGTCTGGGCATCGGCAAGTTCTCGATCGCCGATTTCGACGAATTCGGCATCGTCAACTTCAATCGGCAAGTCGGGGCGACCATGAGTGCCTTGGCTCGCCCGAAAGTCGATGTCATGGCCGAGCTGGTGCGCGACATCAATCCGGAAATCGACCTGCGCGTGTTTGCCGAAGGCATAACACCGGATACGGTGGGCGCATTTCTGGATGACGTCGATGTCTACGTCGACGGCCTCGACTTCTTTGCTTTTGGCGCCAGGCGGCTGACCTTCGCCGCCTGCGAGAAGTGCGGCATCCCGGTCGTCACCGCCGCGCCTATGGGACTCGGCGCGTCGGTGCTGGTCTTCGCTCGCGGTGGTATGCCGTTCGAGGACTATTTCGGCTTCGAGGGATGCGACGAGACCGAAATGGCGATCCGCCTTCTGGTCGGATTGTCTCCGGCCATGCTTCAGCGCGGCTATGTCGCCGATATGAGCCGCGTCAGCCTCGGCGAGCAGCGCGCACCTTCCAATGTCGCCGCCTGCCAGCTCTGTGCCGGCGTGGCGGCGGTTGAAACCTTGAGGCTGCTGCTCGATCGCCGCGGCGTGCGCCTGGCCCCGTGGGGCAGCCAGTTCGATGCCTATCGCTTGCGCTATGTCCGCACCTGGCGCCCTTGGGGCCACCGGAATCCGCTGCAGCGTTTGATGAGAACGCTCGTCAAGGGCCAGCTCAGGGCGGCTGCCGGCTGACGGAGAAACGGATGAACCTAGAAACAGCAGTTGCACCGCCAAGGACGCAAAGGACGCCAAGGAAAACAAGGCTTTTGATATCTGGGGGTCTTCGCCTTCCCGGTGACACATGCATCGTCTCAAGATCGCCTTCCTTTGCGTCCTTGGCGTCCTTTGCGGTGAATGAACTGAGGTTTTTGAGTTGAATCGGGAGACCCTGGTCAGGATTCTCGATCTCGCCCGCTGGGCGCCCAGCGGCGACAACACGCAACCCTGGCGGTTCGAAATCGTTTCCGATGGGCGGGTTGTCGTTCACGGTTTCGATACCAGAGACTGGTGCGTCTATGATCTCGACGGGCGTGCCAGCCAGATGGCTGTCGGTGCCCTGCTGGAGACACTGCGGCTGGCTGCCACGCTGTTCGGGATCCGGGCGGACGGCCGACGTTGGCCCGATGACGGCGACGAATCGCATCTGCGCTTCGTCCTCGATCTGACCGACGACCCCGCCATTGTGCCGGACCCGCTCGCCGCCGCGATCGAAACACGCTGCGTGCATCGGCGCGCCTTGTCGACGAGGCCGCTGGAGCCCGAGCAGCGAAACCGGCTCGAACACGCGCTTCCATCCGGCTATTCGCTCCGGTGGTTTGCCTCGCCGGCCGATCGCTGGCGGGTTGCGCGGCTCATGTTCGCCAATGCGAAAACTCGGCTGACCTGTCGCGAAGCCTTTGAAGTGCACAAGTCCGTCATCGATTGGACCGCGAGTTTCTCCAAACAGCGTATTCCTGAACGGGCGTTGGGCGTCGGTCCGGTTACCGCGCGATTGATGCGGTGGGCCATGAAAGATTGGCGCAGGGTCGAATTCCTCAATCGCTATCTCATGGGCACCTGGCTGCCGCGACTTCAGTTGGACTTGCTGCCTGGCTGGCGTTGCGCGGCGCATTTCGTCATTGTCGCGCCCGCGCCGCCGGTGACGGTGGACAACGCACTGGCCGCAGGCAGGGCCATGCAGCGCGTCTGGCTGGCGGCGGGTCTGTCGGGTCTGCAACTGCAACCCGAGATGACGCCGATCATCTTCTCTCGATATGTTCGCGAACGGCGTCGCTTCAGCGCATCCGTTCGCACCATGACCATGGCGCAATCGTCGGCGCGACGGTTCGATCGCCTGTTCGGCGAGCAGCAGGCTTCGCGGATCGTCTTCCTTGCCCGCTGCGGAATCGGCGAGCCATCGGTGGCGAGATCGATCAGGTTGTCCGTGGACGAACTTGCGTGGCGCGGGCAGGCACCGCAATGGTGACGCCGGGAGGCGACATGGGCGCGCGGGCTGCTTGGCTGGAGCCTAGCGCCTGGGCCAGCCGAGCGCCTTGGCGGCCTGGGCGAGGTCTTCGTCGGTGATCTTGCCCGAGTGCCAGAAATGGATCAGCAGCGCCAAGGGCTTGGGAACCGCGCGGCCGGACTCGTAGCGCGAGCCGCCGCTTTGAGTGACGCCGAAGCGAGACCAGAAATCGCTTTGGTTGAGCTTGCATTGGTTGCGCAGGCGGCGCACCTGGGCGGGGTTGAGCAGTTTCTTCATGGCAGATGACGACGCGTAGGGTAAGTGGAGAGCAATTCAGGTTTCCGGCGGCCAGACGGTGATGTCGCCTTCGGCCGACAGCACGGCATCGAGGCCATTGATGTAGAACTCGATGACCTTGCCCTGCGTGTCGCGCATGTAACTGAGATAGCCGCCGTTGTTGAAACGGACGTAATGACCGACGGAATCGTATACGTGGCTGATGCGGTGTTCGACCACCTGAGCAAGATCGCGAATGCCGAACGCGCGAACGAGAGGTAGATCGGCGTGAACGTCGCCATAGGCGTCCGTGTAGCCGGAGCATCGGACACCGGGTGCGACCATGAGCCGGACGCCTTGGGCGGGTGGGTGGTTCTTGTTCATTGCCGCTCGTCCCACTGCCAGATCGTATCGCCAT
>JBGOZF010000058.1:0-29085 GCA_041480065.1 Rhodocyclaceae bacterium | reverse complement strand
TGGACGGCGATATGGAAAATCAAAACCGCGTAACCATAGGGCATTTGTTCGTCATTGTCCATATGCCGAGGCAATACGCCACCGGCTGCGATTCCAGATCAAACGGCGTTTGATGGCCGCAAGGGGCGTCGGTTCTTCTCTAAAGAGCACAACTTCCGGGACACGTGCGGGCCATCATCCGTCATGTCGCCGCATGGTCGGCGCCGGCGAAGGCGGTGCCGGTCAGCCTCTGGGCGGGTTGGAGGCAGCGCCTTAGCTCTGTCCCGTCGCGTTGACGCTCACCGTCCGGCGGCGTCGCGCTCGGCTGCCGCGGCTTTGGCGACGAACGCGGCCAGTCGCCGATCGATTCCCAGCACATGGTCGCGCAGCCAGTTGTTGAGAAAGGCCAGCACTTCCTGGTGCGATACGTGCCGCCCCTCGCGCAGCGCGTCGCAGACGGCCACGACCTGCCGGGAGAAGCTGCGATGCTGCGCGATGTGCGCCCTCGCCTCTTCGGGACATTCGACACCATAGCGGTAGCGCTTCATCAGGTTCTCTTCGGTCTCAAAATGCAGCAGCGCGTAGCCGAGCAGATCCTTGGCGATCTGGGCCAACAGGCTTTCGTCATGATCGTCGACCAGCTTGGCATTGGCCTCGGAGAGCATCTCGACCAGGTAGTGATGCTGCTTGTCGATCTCCGGCATGCCTGTGGCCATGTCCTCGGACCACGTGATCGGTTCGAATTCAACGTTCATCGGAATCTCCATTATTCGATCGAACGGCCCAGCAGCCACTCCCGCAGACGGTCCACCGGCATCGGCCTACCGATGCCGTAGCCCTGGGCAACCTTGCAACCCAGCGCGACCAGTTGGTGCGCCTGCTCGTCCGATTCGACGCCTTCCGCCACCACCCTCAGCCCGAACGCCCGGCCCAGTCCGATAACGCCGACGACGATCGCCAGGTCCGCCGGGTTGGTCATCATGTCGCGCACGAACGACTGGTCGATCTTCAATTCCTTGACGCTCAGGCGCCGGAGATGAACCAGGGACGAGTAGCCGGTACCGAAATCGTCGAGCGAGAATGCAACACCCAGGCCGGCGCACTCCTTGATGACAGCCTCTATGACGTCGAGGTCTTCGAGATCGGCCGTTTCGACGATCTCGATGGCCAGGCGGCCAGCGGGCAACTGAGGCCATTCGACTGCGATCGCGTGGCGCAAATCGTCGACGAAGGCAGGGTGTTTGAGGTGGCGCGGAAAGACGTTGATGCTGATCGGAAGCGCGACATCGCCTTCGTGCCAGCGCCTGCCTTGCCGCAAGGCCTCGGCCATCACCCATTGACCCACCTTGTAGGCGAGGTTGTCGTTTTCGATCAGGGGCAGGAACTCCCGCGGCCCCAACAGGCCCAGCGTCGGATCGCGCCAGCGGATCAGCGCCTCGACGCCGACGACGCGCTCGGCGACCCAATCGACCTTCGGCTGGTACTCCAACTCGAACTGCCCCGCCTCGAGAGCGTGGGCGATTCGCGCAATCGACTCGTTACGCGAGGTGATCTGCCGTTCCAGCCGCGAATCGAACAACTGATAGCGGTTCTTGCCCATCTGCTTGGCCGAATACATGGCGTGGTCGGCGTGCCGCAACAGGCTGTCGGCATCGACGTTGTCGTCGGGGAAGAGGGTCACGCCGATGCTGGCCGATACCGACACGATCGCACCATCGATCACGACCGGCACCGAGATGCCTTTCAGAATCCGGTCCAGCGCCTGGAA
This sequence comes from Rhodocyclaceae bacterium, assembly GCA_041480065.1. Taxonomy (GTDB): domain Bacteria; phylum Pseudomonadota; class Gammaproteobacteria; order Burkholderiales; family Rhodocyclaceae; genus Fen-999. Next base: position 27,338 of record JBGOZF010000058.1, on the reverse strand, counting down.
ACACTCGGCTTCCAACTCGATGTCGTTCCATAGCAGCACGAACTCGTCGCCGCCCAGGCGGGCCAGCGTATCGTCGGCGCGCGAGCAGTTCTGCAGGCGATGGGTGATCTCGACCAGCAAGCGGTCGCCGACCTCGTGGCCGAACTCGTCGTTGATCGGCTTGAAGCCATCGAGGTCCAGGTAGCACACGGCGAGCATCTTGCCGACACGGCGCGCGCGGGCGATGGCCTGCTCGAGACGATCGGCGAGCAACCGCCGGTTGGGTACGCCGGTCAATTGGTCGTAATGCGCGATGTGATCGAGCTCCACTTCATGCGCCTTGAACACGCTGATATCGGAGAACACACCGACGTAGTGCTGCACCCTGCCGCGTTCGTCCTTGACCACGGAGATCGACAAGGCCTCGATATAGTCCTCGCCGGACTTGCGCCGGTTCCAGACCTCCCCCTGCCAGGCGCCCGTGGCCTGTATCTCGCGCCACATCTGGTCGTAGAACTGCCGGCTTTGGCGCCCAGCGCTGAGGAAGTGCGGATCCCGGCCGCGCGCTTCCTCGGGCGGGTAGCCGGTCAGCCGCGCGAAGGCGGGATTGACGTCGATGATCCTGTTTTCGGCATCGCTGATCAGGATGCCCTCCTGGCTGCTGGCGTAGACGCTGGCCGCAAGGCGCAGACTGTCCTCGGCCCGCTTGCGCTCGGTCACGTCGACTATCGAGACCAGGACCTTGGCCAGGCTCTGTTCGTAGCCTGGACAGACGGAAAGATACACGGTCACCTGGCGCGGCTCGCCCTCCAGAGTCTTGATGACGCTATCCACGACCGTCTCCGTCTCGCCGTTCCAGAGCGCGACCAGTTCCTGCCGGAACGCGGAATACGATTCAGCGGTGAAGGTATTCGGCAAGCCGTCGAGCAGTCGCTGCTTGGTCGCTGCGCCGTGCAATTCCAGGGTCGCGCAATTGACATCGACGATGCGGACAAGCTCGGCGCACAACTGGACCGTTTCGGGATGCCGCAACAGATAAGCCTGGATGTCGCCGGTATTCTGCGTTCTCAGGCTGTCGAGAACGCGCTTGACCTCGGAGAAGTCCTCCTCCCAGATCGGCACCGGCGAGTTCTCGAAGACCATGCGGAACCGCTCTTCGCTGTCGCGCAGGTTGCGGTGCGCCAGCAGTATCGTAAGAGTGTCGGCCAGGCGCCTGCCTATCATCTCGAAAAGCTGTTCCTCTTCCGACGTCCACACGCGTTCGGACGAACATTGCTGGATACCGAATTCCCACGGCCGGTCGGCCTTCGGACGGATCGCCATCGCCATCAGCGAACGCACGCCGGCGCGGCGCGCCGCCTCGCTCAACCGCAAAGTGCTGCCCGGCAGACCCAACTGCGTCGGCTTGTCCGAGGCCAGCAACGCGCGGTAGGACTCGGCAATAGCTTCCTCCATCGGCAACTCCCCGGCCAACTCGATGCCGGGGTACTCGGGGCGGGTGCGCTCCATCGGCACCTGCCAGGACGGCGACTCGGGATCGCAGGGATAAGCCAGAAAGGCGCGGTCGCAAGCGAAGATCTCCAGCACCGCGTCGAGTACGTCCCGGGTCATCTCCTCGACGTCGCTGGTGCCCTGCATGGCGCGATTGATGCGATCCATGTTCTCGAAGTAGCGCAGGTGGGCAAGCCGTTCCCGCTCGACTTCTTTCTGCTTGGTGATGTCGTGCAGAATGCCGACGATGCGGTGGATGCGCCCGGTCTCGTCTCGCATCGGCACTCGCGTCGATCGGTAGCAGCGCCGTCCCGCCAGCATCGGGTATTCGACTTCCTCGGTGATCGGATGACCGGCTGCGACGCACTGGCGGAGCCGGGACAGAAGTGCCTCCAGCACTGCCGGCGGAAGCGCCGTCTCTTCAAGGTACTTGCCGATCTGTTCGCCCCTCTGCAATCCAAGAGACGTCTCGAGGGCCACATTCTCCTCGAGCGTCCGGAAGCGGCCGTCTTCGGTCACCTCTATCAGATAAAGGCCGTCGAGAACATGGTCGAACACCTGGCGATAGCGCGACTCGCTTTCTTTCAGCGCCGACTCGGCGCGCCGGCGCTTGTCGTTGCGAATCTCGTTGCTGAGCAGCAGCGCCGCGTGGCTGAAAAAGACCGGCAAGTGGCCGCGCAGCGAGGCAGCGCTGATATGCAGGTTCTCGATCTTGACGACGCCGAGCAGTTCCGCACCCACCAGGAGCGGGAAGCCCCAGGTCCAGGCGCCCGGGATCGAGCCGTGGTTCCTCAGTGCATCGGCCGCCTCATTGGACTGTTCGACGAACTCGCGCTGTTCGGCCACGCGGGCCACCAGGGGGTCGTCGATCACATCGAGAACACCGGTATGGCCCAGGAAATCGGCATAATGCAGTTTCTCGCCGATCAGGTAGTAGAGCTTGATGTTGGTGCCGCCAAGGGTATCGATGATGCCCGTAAGCATGCCGCGCACCATCTCGTCGACGCCGGCCAGGGGATGGAGCCGCTCCATCAACCGGACCACCAATTGAAGGTTGGCCTTCTCCTCGGCCAGTTCTTCGAGCCGGTCCCGGAGTCTCTCGACCTCCGCGAGCGAATCGACCCCGGTCACCGGAAGACGCGCAGGCATGGCGTCAGCACCCGAGTTGGTGCTGCTTCCTGTCGATGGCGTCGGCCAGCACCGATTCGAGATGATCGAGATTCACGTCCAGCCGTTCCAGCGGCAAGTCGACGAAGCGTTCAGCCGCGACGTTGACGCCGAGATCGACGACATCGACCATCAGGGACTTCAGGCAACCGATGACGATACGCTTGCCCCGCGAATGCAAGTCACCGTAGGCGTTGCCGATCACTGTCTTGCCGACGATTTCCGACGGCTGCCGGAACTTCTCCAGCATTTCTTCCGTCACTTCCGACGCGATCTGCGCGGTCATGAAATGCTGGGCCAGGTTGGTGTCCGGATCGAGGCCGATGCGGGACGTCATTTCCTCGATCGCTGGAATGACGACCTGGGAAACGATGTCTTCGGGACTGATGCCGCGAGCGAGGGCCTCGTTCACGACGCGAAACGCCGCCTTGTCGGTATCGAAAACGGCCTCGTCATAGGCCTTGATGACGGCGTCGAGCATGAACGCCCCCTCTCTTATCGGGCTACAGCAATCGGTCGCAGCCTGAGTTCTTCTATATGGAGATCTTCGTACCCTATTACTAACGATCCATTGACCAGGCTCAAGTTTCTTGCAATCTGGATAAGCCTATTCTTCGCCTCAGGGGAAAGCAAGGCCATCTCGCAGCCGGCCAGCGTGGCGCCGGCATACACTTCGACGGCCGCAGCGGCCGCCGCCTTGGCGCGCTGGAAGGCCTCGGCGGCGGTGCCGGTAACGGCGGTACGGGTATCAGCGGGGTCGAGCAGGTAGCCCGCGGCAGCGCAGGTGACTGCGAAACGTCCCGAAGCCTTGAGAATGCCGGCGTCCAGTAGTACGGCAACGGCATCGATGAGCCCGGAGCCGCATAGACCGCAGGCCTCGCCGCCACCGAACACCGTCTGAGGATCGCGGTACAATTGCCCCGCTTGCTCGCGGTGCATCGCCGATATTGCGTCGGCGAAGTTAAACGGGAAACAGGTGAGCATCCTTCAGGATGCGATGCCTGTGCTGCCCCCGCAACGGTAAGCGAGTGCGGACGTATCGAAATGCCACTGCGCGTCAAGCGTGGGAAGGCGATGCGTCAAGACTCGCGAGCCCGGATACCGGCCACGCGCAATCAAAGAACCGAAACGCCGCGGGGATGCGGTGGCAGGTGCCCATTGGCTGCCAATGGCATAGGCCTTTCCTCTTTCCCCGTCGCGCTTCAATTGCAACTTGCCGGCCTGCGGGGACGCCAGCCGGCGATGGGGAGAATCACTTGATCATCCGTTCCAAGCCCTTGGCGCTGCTCGCGACCAGCGTCGTTTCCTTTTCCGTTCTTGCCGCCGACACCATCGACGCCGACTCGGCGGTCATCGTCGTCACCGCCACACGCCAACCGATGCGCGTCAGCGAAACCCTGGCCGACGTCACGGTCATCGACCGCGAGACGATTGAACAATCCGGTCAGAGCACGCTGACTGAACTCCTGGCCCGGCAGCCCGGTTTGCAGATGAGCACCAATGGCGGGCCGGGCGCAACGACAGCGATCTTCATGCGTGGCGCCGAAGCGCGCCATACGCTGGTACTGATCGACGGCATGCGCATTCGCTCGGCAACCACCGGCCAGCCGGCCCTGGAAGACATTCCGCTCGCCGACATCGACCGCGTCGAGATCCTGCGCGGCCCGGCTTCGGCGCTCTACGGCTCCGAGGCTATCGGCGGCGTGATCCAGATCTTCACCCGCCGCAATGAAGGCCCGACGCGCCCCAACGTCTACCTCGGCTATGGCAGCTACAACACGCGCCAGGCCGAGGCAGGCATCGGCGGATCGCAGGACGCACTTTCCTTCGGCCTGCACGCTGGCCGCTACGACAGCGACGGTTTCAACGCCACCAACGCCAAGGTCGGATCCAGCTATAACCCGGACAAGGACGGCTTCCGCCAGAACCACTTCACCGGCAACATCTCCTACCGCCCGAACGAAGGCGACGAACTCGGCGCCACCTTCCTGTACGCCGACGGCACGAACCAGTACGACAAAGGCACCGGCAGCTTCGACGACCGGCTCGACAAAACGCTGACCAGCTATCAGGCCTACCTGCTCCAGCGCTTGCTGCCCGACTGGACCAGCCAGTTGCGCATCGGCGGCAGCCGCGACGACAGCCTGACCATCGGTGCCAGCGGCAATTCGCGCTTCCGCACCAACCAGCGCCTGTACCAGTGGCAGAACGACATCCGCCTGCCGCTCGGACGCGCCCTGTTTGCTCTGGAACGCAGCGAAGACCGCGTCAGCAGCACCACGCACTACGCGCTTGACCACCGCAGCGTCGATTCGGCCCTGCTGGGCTGGAGCGCCCGCCTGGACGGGCACGATATCCAGGCCAACCTGCGCCGCGACGACAACTCGCAGTTCGGCGCCAAGACCACCTGGCAGGCGGCCTACGGCTACCGGCTCACCGACACCTGGCGCGCCCATGTCGCCGCCGCCACCGCATTCAATGCGCCGACCTTCAACCAACTCTACGCACCCGATACTGGCTACGGCCCCGGCAACCCGTCGTTGCGACCCGAGTCGGCTCGCAACGTCGAAACGGGCATCGCCTACACACGCGACGGACAGAACGTGAGCCTGACCCTGTTCCGCAATCGCGTCCAGGACATGCTCGTTTGGATATTCTCCGGCCCCGCCAGAGGCCCGATCAATGTCGGCCGCGCCAAGCTCGAAGGCGCCACGCTCGCCTACGCCGGCACTTGGGCCGGCTGGCACTTCAGCGCCAGCCTCGACGCGCTGAATGCACGCGACGAAGCCACCGGCAAGCGCCTGATACGCCGGGCCAACAACCAGTTGCGGGCCTCCGCGACGCGCGATCTCGTCGAGTGGACGCTCGGCGCCGAACTGGCCGACGTCGGCCAGCGCTACGACGATACCGCCAATACGACGGCAAAGCTCATGGCCGGCTACTCGGTCGTGAACCTGTTCGCGCGCTATCGCATCAACCCGGCGTGGAGCGTCGAGACGCGCGCCAACAACATCGGCAACGTGAAGTACGAAACCGCCTGGGGCTACGCAACGCCGGGCGCCAATCTGTTCGTCGGCCTGCGCTATGCTCCGAAGTAAGCCCATCATGTCCCTGCGCATTCTTCTCTTCGCAGCGTTGCTGGCACTGGCTGGCCCGGCCATTGCTGCCGACTGCCCGCGCATCGTCAGCCAATCGCCCTACATCACCCGTGCGCTGGACTGGCTCGGGCTGAGTCCTTGCATCGTCGGCGTCAGCCGCTATGACGAACGCGATCTGCCACGCACTGGCGGCGTCATGGACCCGGATGTGGACACCATCGCCCTGCTCGAACCGCAGCTGATGATCACCTCGGACTGGACAAAGCCCGAGGTCTGGCAAGCCGCCGCAGCGCCCGGTGCCCGGGCGCTGCGCGTGGGCGGCTTCCGTTCGATGGCCGACGTGGAGGCGATGCTGCGCGACATCGGTCATGCCGCCAATGTGGCCGATGTCGACGCCCGCGTCGACCGCTTTGCCGCCGACTGGCGCGCGGCGGCAAAGCGGGTGGATGGTCACGGTCGCCGGGTGCTGATCATCGCCGCTTGCAGTGCCGTACCCTATTCCTATGGCCGCCGCACCACGCCTTACGATCTGCTCAGTCACGCCGGCTTCACAGTGGTCGAAACTCACGATACCCTGCGCCATATGCGCCCCGGCGAACCCTACGAAACCATCGCCCAACTGGTTGCCGCCACGCGGCCCGAGGCCATCGTCGCCTTCATCAATCACCGCTCGGAAGGCTGCAACGCGCAACTGGCCGAGGCCGGCGTGCCCATCATCGCCGTCGACGACGACCACTTCGTTCATCCCGGCCCCGGCCTGATCGAAGCCCTCAACCAACTGCGGCAGGCAATCCATGAGTGATCAATCGCACAGCGAGCGCATGGCACGCAAGAAGACGGTGATCGACGCCGCCATCGCCCGCGCGCCCGAAGAACGAGGACTGCTGCTGGTGCACACCGGCAACGGCAAGGGCAAGTCCTCCGCCGCCTTCGGCCTGCTCGGGCGCGCCCTCGGCCACGGGATGCGCGCTGCCGTCGTCCAGTTCGTCAAGAACCGCAGCGACACCGGCGAGGAAGCTTTCTTCCGCAATCACCCCGGCGTGCAATGGCATGTCATGGGCGAGGGCTTCACCTGGGAGACGCAGGACCAGCAGCGCGATGCCGCCGCGGCCCAGGCGGCATGGGCAATGGCAAAACGCTTCCTGGCCGACCCGGACATCGGCCTCGTCATCCTCGACGAAATGACCTACGCCTTCAAGTACGGCTGGCTGGCATTCAATGAAGTTCTCGTCTCGCTGCAAGCCCGGCCGGCCATGCAGCATGTGATCATCACCGGCCGCGCGGCGCCGCCGGAACTGATCGCGGCCGCCGATACCGTGACCGAGATGCGCATGGTCAAGCACGCCTACCAGGCCGGCGTGAAGGCAATGCCGGGGATCGAGTGGTGAGCGCGCTGCGCTGTCCGGCGCTCATGGTCGCCGCGCCCGCCTCGGGCAGCGGCAAGACCACGATCGTCGCGGCGCTCGCGCGCCTGCACAGCCGGCTGGGCCGGCGCGTGCGCGTGTTCAAGTGCGGGCCCGATTTTCTTGACCCGCAGATTCACGCCATCGCGTCGGGCGCGCCCTGCGAGAACATCGACCTCGCCATGTGCGGCGAGGCGGATGCCCGCTGGCGTCTGGCGCGCGCCGCGCGCGAGGCCGACCTGATCCTCGTCGAGGGCGTCATGGGTCTCTACGACAGCAACCCGCCCGGCGCCGAACTGGCACGCCGACTCGGACTGCCCATCCTGCTGGTGCAGGACGCCCAGGCGATGGCCGGCAGCTTCGGCGCCATCGCCTGGGGGCTCAAGCACTACCGCGACGGCGCGCCCATCGCCGCCGCGCTCGCCAACCGCGTCGGCAGCGACTACCACGCGAAACTCTGCCGCGACAGCCTGCCCGAGGACATCGCCTGGATGGGCGCGCTGCCGCGCGACGCCCTGGCTGCCCTGCCCGAGCGCCACCTGGGCCTGCTGCCGGCGGGCGAGATCGCTGACCTCGCGGCGCGCCTGGACTGCGCCGCCGATGCGCTGGCGCAGACCGACGCCGCCGCCCTGCCGCCGGCGGTCGAATTCGAGGATGCGCCCGAGCCGACGTTGCCACCACTGCTGGCCGGCAAACGCATTGCCGTGGCCAGCGACGCCGCCTTCTGCTTCCGCTACCCGGCCAACGAGGAATGCCTGCGCCAGCTCGGCGCCGAACTGGCCTACTTCTCTCCACTCGCCGACGCCACGCTGCCGACTTGCGATGCGGTGTGGTTGCCCGGCGGCTATCCGGAATTGCACGCCGACGTCATTGCCAGCAACCATCTCATGGCAAGCGCGTTGCGGGAACATGTCGCGGCCGGGAAGCCGCTGGTCGCCGAATGCGGCGGCATGATGGCCTGCTTCGAACACCTCTACGCTGTCGACGGCGGCCGGCACGCGGCCTTTGGCCTCATACCCGGCGAGACGCGCATGCAGAAGAAGCTCGCCGGCCTCGGCCTGCTCGCGGCCGACCTGCCCGAGGGAAAGCTCACCGGCCACACCTTCCACTACTCGGCCTGCACCACATCGCTCACACCCATCGCCAAAGCGCACAAAACGCACGGCGCCGGCACCGAGCCGATCTACCGACGCAACCGGCTCACGGCCTCCTACATGCACTTCTATTTCCCGTCCAACCCGGAGGCCGCCGCGCGGCTGTTCATGCCATGACCGACTACCGCTACCGCGACGAGGAAATCGCCGCCGTCCGCCGCGCCATCGAGGAACGGCGCGACGTCCGCCACTTCCGCTCCGATCCGCTGCCCGATGGGCTGCTGGAGCGCCTGATCGAGGCCGCCCGCCTGGCGCCCTCGGTCGGTTACATGCAGCCCTGGCGCTTCCTGCACATCAGGAATCGGGATCTGCGGCAACGCATCCACGCCCTGGTCGACGCCGAGCGGCAGATCACCGCGCAGGCGCTCGGCGAGCGCGGCGAGGACTTTCTCAAGCTCAAGGTCGAGGGCATCCTCGACTGCGCCGAGGTGCTGGTCGTCGCGCTGCGCGACGGCCGCGAGCGGCACATCTTCGGCCGCCGCACCATGCCCGACATGGACCTCGCCTCGGTGGCCTGCGCCATCCAGAACATGTGGCTGCTGGCGCGCGCCGAAGGCATCGGCCTCGGCTGGGTGTCGCTCTACGATCCGGTGGAACTGGCCAAGCTGCTCCACATGCCCGAAGGCGCCCGCCCCGTCGCCGTGCTCTGCATCGGCCACGCCCGCGAGTTCCTGCCCCGTCCGATGCTGGAAATCGAAGGCTGGGGCGAGCGGCGGCCCATGGATGAAGTGCTCGGGGTGGACGGCTGGTAGACGGACAACGCAACGATCGGAAGGTCTCAGATCACTTGCAGCGGAAGCTCGCTTCCATCATGCGAGGTGATCCGGACTTCTTGATGGTCGCTGCGCAGACGGAAGCCGGCTGGTCCAGCTTCCTGACCAGCCGCACCAATCCATTGGCGTAGTCGCACGAGACCCATGTCCCCCGGTCGGTGGCGCCCTGCAGATCCCACTTGATGCTGGCTCCGTGCGCAGAGACGGTGGTCGGCTTGAGCGAAGCGCCATCCTTCGGCGGCCCGTCGAACACGGTCACGCCGGAGAGTAGTACCGAGGTCGGCACGACGAAGGATTCGAATCCTTCAGGCGCGCTCTTGCCCGCGATAGTGCCACCCGACACCTCGGCGCGCTTCGGGCAGGTAATCGTTTCGTCGGCGCGACTAAGCGGCACGATACCCGCACCAATGGACACTATCAGAAGCAGGCTAGCGGCAAGTCTCATAGTCGCACTCATAGTCATCTCTCACTCGATCACCGAATACGCATCGGCGTTGTTGCTGGGGTCGATGAAGTTGCCCTTCCTGTCCTTGCCCTCATTCAAATAGATGCAGGGCATGGTCTTCCGCGGTCGGGCCTGCAATGGCAAATCGTCAATCCAGCATATGTCATAACGGCAATTCGCCGCAGCGTCAATCACGCCTGACATTACTGACGCCTTATTCTCCGAACCGATCCCGCAGAAACCCGGCGCGGGCCTGAGCCATTCGGTCGAGCCCGACCGCCCTCCCTCTTAATGCGCAATTACTGTTGACGATTGGCTATTTGTTGGTATCCTATGTATAGCGTTTTCACATTAAGGACTAGCCGTGAAGGTCACCGAACAGGAAAAGGCGCTAACCAGAACGAGAATCCTCGAGGCCGCGGTCGATGTCATCAGCGCCAAGGGCTTCAAGTCGGCCTCGATGCGCGAGATCGCCCAGCGCGCACAGGTAGGCGACGCCACCATCTACAACTACTTCCCCTCCAAGGAGAAGCTGCTGTACGGCTATTGCGAGCACGTCCAGCAGCAGGTGATGGCCGCATTGAAAGCCGTCGAGAATTTCCACGAATACTCGCTGGCGGAACAACTGCAGCAGTTGGTGGAAATCGAGTTGCAGACCTGGCTGCCAGCCCGCGAGTTCCTGCAGGAAGTCTTCAAGCTGACCTTCTACTCCCCGGTTGCCGCCTATGAGCACTTGGCCGAAGCCCGCCGCCTATACAACGACATGGTGGTGGACATGTTGTTTGCGGCCATCGAGGCCGGCGAAATCCCCAGCCAGCCCTACCACGAACTGCTGCCGCGGCTGTTCTGGGACTATCAGACAGGCATCCTCGCTTACTGGCTCAAGGATGATTCCGAGGGGTTTGCCAACACTACTCAACTGGTCGACCGGAGCATGGAAATCGTCGCCAGCATCCTGCACCACGGCTTGGTGGGCAAGACGCTCGACCTGCTGTCCTTCCTGTTCCGCACTCACGTGATGAGCCGCCTGGACACGTTCAGCGAACTCCACAAACACATGTCCGTAAGCAAGCGCCGTTTCATGGCGGATGGCAATGAAACAGAGCGTTCCTGAAGGCAAGCTGGTCCGTGCCGGCATCGCCGGCGCGACGGCATTGAAGCTCGGCATCGGGCACCTCGGCCACAAGGTCAAACGCCCATTCCTCTCCGAACCCGACCGCCAGGAAGCGCGCGAAGCGCTCGACGACAAGAACGCCCGCCTGCTGTTCGACGCCCTCTCCCAACTACGCGGCACCGCGCTCAAGGCCGCGCAGATGCTCAGCATGGAGATCGAACTGCTGCCGGAGGCCTATCGGCGCGAATTGGAGAAGTCCTGCCACAAGGTGCCGCCGCTCAATCGGGTACTGGTGCGCAAGGTGCTGATGGAGGAATTCGGCAAACCGCCCGAGGCATTGTTCGCCCGCTTCGATGCCGAAGCGTTTGCCGCCGCCAGCCTGGGTCAGGTCCATGCTGCCGCCTTGCACGATGGCACCGAAGTCGCCGTCAAGATCCAGTACCCCGGCATACACGTGGCCATCGACAGCGACATGGCCCTGATGCGCCAGCTTGCGCGAGGCATGCCGAACTCGCGGCTCCTGCTGCATTCGCTGGACGAAATCAACGCCCGCCTGCACGAGGAAGTCGATTACCGGCAGGAAGCCGCCAACACGCTCTGGTTCAGGGAGCAACTGGCGCACGATCGGATTCAAGTACCGCAACTGATTGCCGACCGATGCAGCGGGCGCGTGCTCACCACCGGCTTTGCCGAGGGACTGCACCTCGATGCCTGGCTACAGACGAATCCCCCGCAGGCCGCCCGCGATCAGGCAGGGCAGCAGTTGTACGACCTGTTCGTCCATTCGTCGCGGAATCTGCGCTGGCTGCATGCCGATCCTAATCCCGGCAACTACCTGTTCCGGCCCGATGGCTCGGTCACCGTCATCGACTTCGGCTGCGTCAAAGAGATTTCGCTGCGTTTCGCCGAGCCCCTGCCGCGCGTGCTCAAGGCATATCACGACGATGATCCCGAGGCGCTATTCGCGGTCTACCGGGAGCTGGGCATGCCGCATCGTGCCAACAGCGGACGGCTGTACGAGGAGATCCTGAGGCCCTTCGGCCGCTGGCTGACCGAGCCGCTACGGCACGAGCATTTCGATTTCGCCAAACATCCCGACTACACCGCCCGCGGCCAGCCGCTGATCCACCGGCTCAGCCGCCTCTCGGACCTTGATCGCCTGGCCGCCGAATTCATCTTCTTCAACCGCACGCTTTATGGCCTTTGCAAGATCTTCGAACGCATGGGCGCAAGCGTGCGGATGAGGGACCGCTGGTTCGCAGACCCGCGCTACGGCGCCGCTTTCGACACCTCACGAAAAGGAGACTCGGATGAACAATCTCAAGCAGAGGATTTTCGATCTCGCCAAGAACCTTCAATTGATGAACCTGGCAACGGTTTCCGGGGACGGGAAACCGCGCGTGCGCTACGTCGTCGGCAAGGCTGATCCAACGCTCGCGCTGCGCTTCAGCACCCACCTTGATTCGGCCAAGGTCCGCCAATTGAAGAACAACCCCAACGTCTCCGTCACGATGGGGGCAACAATCCCGCGCTCGGAGACTTGGCTCCAGATCGAAGGAACCGCCACCATTTCGACGACGGAAGCCGATCGTCGAGCCTTCTGGTTCGACGAGCTCAAAGCCCACTTCACCGGCATCGACGACCCCAGATACTGCATCGTGATCGTCGACCCGACCAAAATCGAACTGGGCTCGATGGCAAGCGCAATGCCGGAAGTGTGGCTGCCTGAACAATGACGTTCGGTCATCTATAGCCGCGACGGCCGACGGATGCAGTGCTGGCGTAGGCGGCTGAACATCGTTTCAGCAGGTTGCCAGATTCCCTACAGCCTCCGGATGAGGTAGGCTGCGCCTATGAACCGCACCCAGGCCCTGCAACTGTTGTCGCAGCACAAACCCGAACTCACGCGCCGCTTCGGCGTCGTGCAGTTGGCATTATTCGGCTCCAGCGCGCGCAACGAGGCGCGCGAAGGCAGCGATGTGGACCTGCTGGTAAGCTTCGACGGCCCCGCCACCTCGCAGCGCTACTTCGGCGCGCAGTTCTACCTGGAAGACGTCTTCGGCTGCCCGGTGGACCTGGTGACGGACAAGGCGCTGCGCGCCGAACTGCGCCCGTATGTCGAGAAGGAGGCCGTTCGTGTCTGACGGTACCTTCGAGCGCGAATGGCGGTTCTATATCGACGACATGATCGGCTTTGCCGAGGCGGTAGTGACCTATACCGACGGCCTCGACTAGACGGGATTCGTGGCAAACCGCCTCAATTACGATGCCACGCTACGCAATCTGGAGTTGATCGGCGAAGCAGCCAGCCACGTTCCCGAGGAAATGCGGAAGTTCGCTCCGAACGTGCCGTGGCGCCAGGTCGTGGCAACGCGCAATCGCCTGATCCACGGCTACCTCGGCATCGACAACGACACGCTCTGGAGCATCATCCGCGACGACGTACCGCCCTTGCCGGAAGACCTGCGGCGGCTCAAGTCACTGGTGAACGGCGCAACGGCCCGCTGACTCCGGCAAGTCGCCAAACTCCGGATTTGCCGACCTGTAGTCCTCAGTGTCCGCGCCGTTCCCGCGCCGTCTCCAGGAACGCGCACAGCCGCTCGGTGCCTTCCAGCAGGCGCGGCGTGTGGCGCTGGATCAGATCGGGCGGAATGAAGAAGAGGTTGTTGCGCATGGCCGCGGTCAGTTGCGGCCAGCGCCGCCAATAGTCGACCCACTCGGGCCTCGCCTCGCCCATGCCGCTGGCGACGATGGCTTCGGGGTTGGCGACGATCACCGCCTCTTCGCCCACCGTCGGCGCCATCGTCGTGAGCTGACCGAACACGTTGTCGCCGCCGCAGATGCGGATGGCATCCGAGATGATCTGCTGGCCGCCGACGGTCATGATCGGGTGGTTCCAGACCTGGTAGAAGGTGCGTACCGCCGGCCGGCTGGAGTAGCGCTGTTTCAGCGCCGCCAGGCGCGCGCGGAAAGCGCTCGCAGCCGCGTCCGCGGCCGGTTGCGTTCCGGCCAGCGCACCGAGACGTTCGAGGACCGCTGCCACGTCCTCGATGTGATTCGGTTGCGTCACGAAGACCGGCAGGCCAACCGCCTTGAGCCGCTCGACCTGGGCCGCCGGGTTGCCGCTCTGCCAGGCGATCACCAGGTCCGGACGCAGGGCGACCACCGCTTCCAGATCGAAGCGCGAGAAGCCGCCGACGCGGGCGATCTTCTTCGCCGCCGGCGGATAGTCGCTGTACTCGACGGTGCCGACCACGCGATCGCCGGCGCCGACGGCGAACAGGTCCTCGGTAATGTGCGGCGCCAGGCTGACGATGCGCTTCGCCGGCGCCGGCAGGCGCATCTCGTTGCCGGCATCGTCGCGCACAACCACTTCGGCGTGGGCGATGCCGGCGCAGAGCGCGAGCAGCAACAGGATTCTTTTCACCCGAAAGACCTCAATTCGTTCACCGCAAAGGACGCGAAGGAAAACAGAAGGTCATATTCTTGGAGGTCTTCACGGTCTGGAGCGTCAGCGCTTCGCCTCAGAATTGCCTTCCTTGGCGTCCTTTGCGTCCTTTGCGGTGAAAATGCTTTTCCCCGGCTCATGCGATCTCTTTCAGGGCGGCGGCCAGACGCTGCCAGTCGGTTTCGTCACCGGGCAGGCCGAAGCGCAAGGCGGGGGAATCGTCGAATCGACGCAGCAGAATACCGCGTCGTGCCAAGGCTTCGTGAATGTCCGCAGCGCGTTGCGTGACGACGTAGTGATACAGCGCCGTCGACGCCCCTTCGAGCCCATGCGCCTGGAGCATACTGCCCAGCCATTGCGAGGTCTGGTCCAATCGTTGGCGCTGCCTCGCCTGCCAGCCGCTGTCGGCCAGCGCCAGCTTCGCCGCCCAGCGCGCCGGTCCGGCGACGGCCCAAGGGCCGAGCGTCTCGCGCAGGCGGGCGAGCAGCGACGGTTCGCCGATCACGAAGCCGACACGGGCGCCGGCAAGACCGAAGAACTTGCCCAGCGAACGCAGCACCACCAGATTCGGCGCCGCGCCGCCGGCCGCAGCGGCCACCGAGTGCTCGGGCGTCGCATCCATGAAGGCCTCATCGACAACCAGCCAACCACCGCGCGATGCCAGCGTTGCCGCGGCATCGAGCAGGCGGGCCGGCGCATAGCGGTGCGCCGTCGGGTTGTTCGGGTTGCAGACGATGACGGCGTCGGCCGCCGCGCAGGCGGTTTCGAGATCGTCGGCAGCAAAGCGGGTAACCTGGTGGCCGGCCCGCTCCCACGCGGCAGGATGCTCGCCGTAGGTCGGCGCCGGCAAGGCCGCGCGCCCGCTGCGAAACAGCAGCGGCAGCGCCTGGATCGCCGCCTGGCTGCCGGCGACGGCGAGCAGCGCAGGATTGCCGCAATAGGCACCGGCGATCGCCTCGAGGTTGTCGTCCTCGGGCAGCCGGCGCCAGACATCCTCCGGCATTGCCGGCAGGGGATAGCCCTGCGGCGCGATGCCCGTGGACAAGTCGAGCCATTCCGACACCGGGATGCCGTAGCTGGCTGCAGCCGCTACCAAGCGTCCACCATGCTCAAGCATGAACAAGACTCCCGACAAGGAAGGCGGCCAGCCAGAGCCAGGCGCCACGGCGCACGAGGTCGAGCGCGCGACCGATGTCGATGGCCCCGGGGCAACGGTCTTCACCGAGTACCGGGCGCTCCTCGACCAGTCCATGATAGATCGCCGCCCCGCCGAGACGCAGGCCCAGGCTGCCGGCACCCGCGGCCATGACCGGCCCGGCGTTCGGGCTCGACCACGCCGGCGCCTGCGCGCGCCAGCAGGCAAGCGCGCGGCCGGTGCGACCGAGCGCGGCATAGGTCAGCGCGGTCAAGCGCGCCGGTACGAGATTCAGCAGGTCGTCGATGCGCGCTGCCGCCCAGCCGAAGTAGCGGCGCCGCTCGTCGCGGTAACCCCACATGCCGTCGAGCGTGTTGGCCAGCCGATAGGCGAGCGCGCCCGGACCGCCGAGCAGCGCGAACCACAACAGCGCGGCGAACACGGCGTCGGCGCCGTTCTCGAGCACGGATTCGACGGCGGCTTTGGCCACGCCCGCCTCGTCGAGCGCCGTGGTATCGCGCGAGACGATGCGGCCGACCGCAAGGCGCGCCTGTTCCAGATTGCCCTCTGCAAGCGGCTGGGCGATGGCCTGCGCGTGCTCGGCGAGGCTCTGCCCGCCCAGCGCAAACCAGAGCAGCAGCACGTCGAGCACCCAGCCGAAAGGCAACTGGGCAATCGACCACGCCAAGGCCGCCACCGGCAACACCAGCAGGCACCAGGCGATCAGGCCGCGCAAACGGTTGCCCAGGGGATGGCCGGGCGCACCGCGCCGAAGCGCGTTTTCCAGCCGGTCCGCGAGCCAGCCGAAACCCACCAGGGGATGAAAGCGGCGCGGCTCGCCGAGAAGGCGATCGGCCAGCAAGCCGGAGGCGGCAAGGAGAGCGAGCGGCGGCAAGAGCAAACCCGCTATTTCAATTCCAGCGGCAGGCCGGCGACGGTCAGCGTCACGCGCGAGGACAAGGCCGCGATGCGCTGGTTGAGCCGCCCCTGCTCGTCGGCAAACAGGCGCGACACCGGATGCATGGGCACGATGCCGGAGCCGACCTCGTTGCTGACCAGGATGATGCGGCCGGGCAGGGTCGGCAGGACTTCGAACAGTTGCCGCGTTTCGTCCGCCAGCAGCGGGCAATCGATCGCTTCGCCGGCTTCGGCCTGGGCCGCGGCGCGGCCGGCCAGGAAGATATTCGACAGCCACAGGGTCAGGCAATCGACGAGCAGGCAGTGGACCGCAGCCGCATGTTGCTGCAAGGTCTTTGCCAGCCGGATCGGCTCTTCGATATTGGTCCAGTCGTCCGGCCGCCGGCCACGGTGATGGGCGACGCGGCGCGCCATCTCGGCATCCTCGGCGCGCGCCGTGGCGACGTACACCACCCCGAGGCCGCTTTGCAATGCCCTCTGCTCCGCGAGCAGGCTCTTGCCCGACCGCGCACCACCGATAATCAACTCTGCCATGGGCGCGGAGACTAGCACAGCGTGCGATAATCCGGGCTGCTCGGTCTAGGGAACACGGTGTCAATCCGTGGCGGGCCCGCCGCTGTAATCGGGGACGGATGCTGCAAGTCGCAAGACGGCCACTGTGGAGGCAAACCTCCATGGGAAGGCGCAGCAGTCCGAACGATCCGAAAGCCAGAAGACCTGCCGAGCCGAATTCGAGAAACCGGGGCGCCGTTCGGCCGTGCGCGTGGCAGCGCGCGGATGTGACGATGCCCCATTCGAAAGGAAGAATCGGATGCATTCGGACCTCACGTTCCGCATCGCCGCCGTGGACCGTGCCATCGAGCTGGCCCTGCGGCAGAAGATCGACGGCAAGACCAAACCCCTCGGCGCACTCGGCCGCCTGGAGAGCCTCGCGCTCCGGCTCGGGCTGATCCTGAACACACTGACGCCGCAACTCGCCAAGCCGCACGTGCTCCTGTGCGCCGGCGACCACGGCGCCGCGAAGGCCGGCGTCTCGGCTTACCCGCAGGACGTGACCTGGCAGATGGTGGAGAACTTCCTCGCCGGCGGCGCCGCCATCAATACGCTGGCGAAGCAGGCCGGCATGGCGCTGACCATCGCCGATGCCGGCGTCAATCGCGATTTCGGCGTAAGGGCGGGGCTGATCGACGCCAAGGTCGCGCCCGGCACCGAGAGTTATCTCGACGGTGCGGCGATGACCCCGACCCAGGCCCGCGCCGCAATCGCACGCGGCGCCGACATCGCGCGCGAGATCGCCGGGCGCGGCTGCAATGTCCTCGGTTTCGGCGAGATGGGCATCGGCAACACGGCTTCCGCCTCGCTCATCACCCATTGCCTGACCGGCATTCCGCTCGCCGACTGCATCGGCCGCGGCACCGGCCTGGACGATGCGGGCCTTGCCCGGAAGCACGAATTGCTGGGGCGCGCACTTGCCAAGTGGAAGGAGCGCAGCGACGACGCGCTCGCCATCCTTGCACGTTTCGGTGGCTTTGAAATTGCCATGCTCGCGGGCGCCATGCTGGCGGCGGCCGAAACCGGCATGGTGCTGCTGATCGACGGCTTCATCGTCACCAGCGCACTGCTGGTCGCGGCGCGCATCGAACCCACGATCCGCGACTACTGCGTCTTCGCGCACCGATCCGACGAAGCCGGCCACATCCGCCAACTCGACCATCTCGACGCCGAGCCGCTGCTCAACCTCGGCCTGCGGCTGGGCGAAGGCACCGGCGCGGCGCTCGCGTATCCGCTGCTGGTTTCGGCCTGCGCCTTCCTCGCCGAGATGGCGAGCTTCGAGTCGGCCGCGGTGTCGGGCAAGTTGTGAACCCTGTCGTCCGCGAGCTGGCCTGCTTCTTCGCCGCGCTGCGTTTCTTCACGCGGCTGCCGGTGCCGGCCTGGGTCGGCCATTCGCAGGAACAGCTCGACCATGCCGCGCGCTACTTTCCGCTGATCGGCATCATCGTCGGGCTGATCGGCGCGGCGGTGACCGAAACCGCCGCGATCGTGTTGCCGGCCTCGCTGGCAATACTGCTCGGCATGGCGGCGACGCTGCTGGCGACGGGCGCCTTCCACGAAGACGGCTTCGCCGACGCGGTCGACGGCTTCGGCGGCGGCTGGGAACGCACGCGCATCCTCGAGATCATGAAGGACTCGCGCATCGGCAGCTACGGCGCCATCGGCATCGGGCTCATGCTGCTGGCGAAGTACACCGCGCTGTCGGAAATCGATGCCGCCGGCGACCCGCCGGTGCTGGCCTTCGCGCTGCTGGCCGGCCATGCCGTGTCGCGCTTCGCATCCACCACGCTCATCTTCGCCCTCGACTACGCCAGAGAAGACGAGACCGCAAAGTCGAAGCCCTTGGCACGCCGGCTGTCCGGTGGCGAACTGCTGGTCACGGGCATCTCCGGCCTGGCGCCCTGCGTGCTGCTGCCCGACCTCCAGATACTCATCGCGCTTGCCCTGGTCGCACTCGTCACCCTGCTGGCCGCCCGCTATTTCAAGCGCCGCATCGGCGGCTACACCGGCGACTGTCTCGGCGCCGTGCAGCAGGCGACCGAGCTGGCCTTCTACGTCGGTCTGCTGTGCGACTTCACCTGATCCGCCATCCGCGTCCGGCGGTCGCGCCGGGCACTTGCTACGGCCGCAGCGACCTCGCATTGGCGGAGGACCCGGCAGTGTGGGCCGAGACGCTGAAGCCGCAACTGCCGCCCGACGCGCCGCTGTTCACCAGCCCCTTGCAGCGTTGCCTGGCGCTGGCGCAGGCGCTGCATGCGCGGCCGATCGTCGACGAGCGCCTCGTCGAAATGAACTTCGGCGCCTGGGAAATGCGCGCCTGGAACAGCCTCCCGAGAAGAGAAGTCGAGGCATGGAGCGCCGCGCCGCTCGACTACGTCCCGCCGGGCGGCGAACCGGTCGCGGCGCTGCGCGCCCGCGTGCGGGCCTTTCTCGGTGAGCATCGAAACCGCAGCGAGCTCGCCGTCGTCACCCACGCCGGCGTGATGAAGCTCTTTGCCGCCGAGTTGCTGGACCTGCCCATCGACAACTGGCTGTCGATGAGCTTCGACTATTGCGAAGTCTTCGTCATCGATAGCCCGGCCTGAATCGGCCGCGGCCAGCGGCAAACATTGCCGTCCGGATCGCCATTCTTGCCGCACGGCGCGCCGAATTCCCCCGTTTCCGTCGACCGCGGCTCGTGGCATGTCCCTTGCAAAAGGCTGCACACCGGACCACCATAGTCCGAAGGAGCGACCACGCCATGAACGCCCTCCCCCGCCTGCAGCCCTACACGCCCGACCCCGCCGCACTTCGGCAGCCGTTGCCCTTCGATCTCTACACCGATCGCGGCGTGCTCGTCTCCAGGATGGGATCGGTGCTATCCGACGAGCGTCGGCTTCTCGAAAGCCAGCAGCTTTTCCGGACAGCCGAGGACGAAGACGCCGGCGATTGCGAAGCGCTCGACGCGTTGTTCGCCCGGGCAAGCGAATACGCGCGAATCGCGGGCGTCTGGGGCTGCGAATCGAAGGACGCCCGCCGGATCGACACCATTGCGCAGAACCTGATCCTGCTCGCCCGATCCAACTCGGCCCTGTGCAGCGGCATGGCGATGCACATGCCGATTCAAAGCCACGCCGTCGGCCACAGCTTCGCGGTCGCCGCCACCGCAGTGACGCTCGGCGTCTGGCTGGGCCTGGACGACCGGACGCTCGCCACCCAGGCCAGGGCGGCGCTGACCAAGAATGTCTCCAGCCTCGCCCTGCACGACGACTGCGCGACGGTGCGCGGCCCGCTCGAGCCGCAATACCGAAGCGACATCGGCAGTCATCCCCTGCTGGCCGCCAGCGTGCTCACGAAGACGCCCGGCATCGACTTGCGCTGGATCGACACCGTCGAGCAGCACCACGAAAACACCGACGGCAGCGGCTACCCCTTCGGCCACACCCGCGACGCGATTCCTTTGGAGGCGCGCATTCTCAGGGTGGCGGATGTCTGGTGCGCACTGGCCAACCCCGGCGCCGACCGCATCGGCGCATCACCGAAGGCGATTCTCGGCGAGCTGTTCCAGAAGGAGCGGCGACGGCTCGACGACCGCGTCCTGTTCGAACTCAGGAAGCAGTTCGGCGCCTACCCGCCGGGCAGCCTGGTCCGCTTGGCCAACCGCGAGACCGCATTGGTCACCGCCTGGACGAAAGGCGCGTCCGCGCCCAAGTTCGTCGTCAGCGTATTGACCCCCTCCGGCGAAGTCGACGCCAACCCGAAGCTGCGCCTCACCGGCCGACCCGCATACGGCATCCGCAGCCACGCGTCGTTCTCGGCGAATGAGTTGCGAAATATCCCCTGGGGCAAAGTCTGGGCGATGGTGTCCTGAGCGGCGGCGGAGTATCCGTTCGGGCGCCGGCCGCTCGGAAACCGTAACAGAGTCCGCATTTGCGTTTGTCCCGGCGTCATGCCAGCCGAAGCTCGTTCAACGGACATGCTCGCTGACGACAGCGCGACTCACTTCTGGGCGACCCAGCCGATGTAGTCGATTTCCCGATATGCGCCGTCGATGTCCATGCCAAAGCCAAACAGCCAGTAGTCCGAAATCTCATTTTCCCTCAATTTGTCCTTTTTCAGCGCGAGGTCCAGTCCAACGAAGTCTGCCTGATGTTCCGTGCAGGCGTACTTGTTGATCAACACGGCGGCTCGAATGTCGCCGACTCCCGCGTTGGCGACCAGCCGCTTGACCAAGGCGATGGTGGCGCCTGAATCGACAAGATCATCAACGATCAACGTCGGCCTCTGGCCAAGCAGCTTCTGGGACAGGCGTCCATAACTGATACGCGCGTCACCGGTCGCAACATTGCCTGCCGTGGCGGCTACGCGGATGGGGAAGAGGCCAACAGAAAGAGCTGGCTTAAGGTCCTTCAGGCGCTTCAAGAGACTTTCAGTGAATTGACGGCCACCCGTCAATATCGAAACGACATTCACCTTGTCAATGTTGTGCGCATCCAGCCAGGAGCAGACGAGGCGAGCGACATGCTCAATTGAGGCGTCAATCTCGGCCCTGGAAACCACGACCGGCGAGGTTACGACTTTCGCCCTGCTTGCAATGAGCCTGCTCGGCTCCGTCAGCAGTGAATTGGAAATCGTAAAGATCACCACCACGGTCGTTACAAATACCGCGAACAGGACAGAGTCCAGCGGGTTTCCCGATGGCAACTGACCCAATATGCCCAGGTACTCCACCATAACGATGGCCAACATGAGGCCATACGCCAAATTCACCATCAGCGAAGCCTTGGTGAACTTTGCGGACCAGTGAGGCTTGTCGAGTTGATCCTTCTGGAACTCGATTTCCGTCGTTAGGCCTATCCTGAAGCCGCCAAGTTGATGGGCTTCCAGACGCGATGCTCGCAATACGGCCACGAGAAGCATTCTTTCGTAGTAGCGATCGAGGATGTAGATCGTGGCAATGAACAGGAGCAGCGCAATCAGCGAATAGACGAACGCCCGATGTGAGAATGCTGCGGCCCCGCTGCCACTTCCCATGATTCCGGTTATCGCGGTAAACAGCAGGGTAAACACGGAGACCCCCACCAACCTTATCTTCAACAGGTAGCTATCGAAGCGACCTATCGTGTCCCTGCACTCTTTCCACTCGGCAATGATGTTTTCAGCATGCATAACCGCTCCCTGGCGTCAGAATTGAAATATGGGCTTGGAAAGTTCCGGAGAAAGTCTGAGCGAGGCTTCAACTATGTGGTCGAAATACACGGCATGCACACCTAACGCCACGCAAGCCAGGCGACGTTCGCAGTCGGATCTTGCTCCATTGATATGACGTCGAGAAGTATATCCCGGTTTCATGTTGCTCAACCAAGCGGGGCTCAGGCGTCAGGGCAATCGCATGAACCTCCACTGCGTGAAGCGGTCGATATTCACGGTCTTCCCTTGACCCCTGTGGTCAGCGCCGGACGCTTGTCGGCCGAGTCAGTTCGACATCAGCACCGGCACGGTCATGCTGCGCAGGATGTGCCGCGTTCCGGTGCCGCGGCTGACGAACGGAAAGGCGATCTGGCCGTGGGCGCCCATCACGAGCAGGTCGGCGCCGTGGTCGGCGACGCGGTTGAGCAGCATGTCCATGATGCCGACCTCCTCGACGACGAGAACCTCGGTGCTTGCCGCGATGCCGTGGCAGGCGAGCTGGAGGGCCACCGCCCGGCACGCGGCCTCCGCCTGCTCGTAGCGGGTATCGAGCGAGAGGACGACGGCCTCTTCGCAGCCTTCGATCAGCGGCAGCGCGTCGTTGAGCGCGTGGGCCGCTTCGCGCGAGTCGTTCCAGGCGATCAGCGGGCGCCGGAACACCGGCGCGTAGTCGCCGACATAAGGCACCACCAGCACCGGCCGGCCGGAATTGACCACCACCTCTTCGACCAGTTCGAACGGCACCTGGCCGTGTCCGCGCTCGTCCTGCTGACCCAGCACGGTGAGATCGGCATAACGCGCAAAGTCGGTGATGCGTCCCAGCAGCGCGGCATCGCCGCCGCGGTTGACGTCCTGCCATTCGGCTTGCGCCAGGTTGGCGGTGGCGGTGTCGAACATCGACTTGCTCGCGGCGGCGGCGTGGACGTAGCTCTCGGGCGGCCAGGAAGGAACGATGCCGACCTGCTCGGGTTGCGCGCGCTGTCCGAACAGGCCGACCAGTCGCGCGCCGTGACGTCGGGCAATGGCAATCGCCATGTCGAGCCGAACCGGCGCACGCAGGCCCTGGTCGAGATGCACAATCATGTTCTTCAGTGGCATTTGTCCATTCTCCCAAGAGTCCCTAAGAGCGCCCCCGCCGGGCCACGAGTTCGCCGACGATGCCGCGGTGGAACGGCAATGCGCAGACGACGAAGATCGCGCCCATGATAACCGTAACCGGCGAACCCACCTTGTCCGCGAGCCGATCCTCCAGGGTGACAATGACGCCGACGCCGGCTACCGGCCCCAGGACCGTGCCAAGGCCGCCGACCAGCGTCATGAGCACGACGGTTCTTGCCGATAGCATCGGATCGCAAAGGATGCGTCATAATGATCTTCCAATCGCCCTTTCCGAGGCCAGTGAGGCTCGCCCGGAACGAGGCAGGTAGCCCGGAAGCGGCGTTGTCTCCGGAGGGGGGATGCGCAACATCAGAATTCACTGGCTTTTCCTTGCTGCCATTATTCCCGGGCTGCTCGGCCTCGTCGTCTCCGTCGTCGTGTCATATCAGCGCGAACGCGATGACTTGAACAATCGCACCTTGCAGACGGCACGAGCGCTCAGCCAGGCGGTGGATCGCGAGTTGCTCGGTGCCCAACGAACCCTTCAGGGTTTGGCGGCCACGGCAGACGATCTCGACCGCAAGGACTTCCGGGCTTTTGACCGGAAGGCCCGGAATCTCCTTGAAGCCACCCAATATTCGGACGCCATCGTCCTGACGGAAGAGTCGGGTCAGCAACTCGTCAACACGCTGCTGCCCTTCGGTGCCCAGCTTCCGCACACGGCGAACATGGAACGGATACGCCAGGTATTCGGTACTGGGCGCCCTTACATCTCGAACGTGTTTTCCGGAGCGACCGGCAGGCGCCCCCTGATTTCCGCGGATGTGCCGGTGGTGCGCGGCGGCAAGGTCATGTATGACCTCGCCATCGCCATGCTGCCGCAACACCTCAATCAGATTCTGTCAGGCCAGCATCTGCCGGCGGGATGGGGAGTCGTCGTCATCGATCGCGATGGCATCATCGCCGCCCGGCTTCCACGTCCGGAGACCTACATCGGCCAGAAAGCGGCGGACCTCATGCTGAAAAGCCTTTCCGGGCCGGCCGACGGCATGACCGAAGGCAAGAGCCTGGAGGGAACGCCTTACGTCATCGCCTACAGCCGTTCGGAGAATACGGGATACACGGTCGGCGTGGGGATCACGACGGAAACACTGACTGCCGCATTGCATCGAAAGCTGGCCTGGGAGGTCTCGACCCTGGCGGCGATTCTGTTGGCGAGTCTGCTGCTGATGTGGCGTTTCGCCGGCCAGATACGGGCGTCCCTGCGCGCGTTGTCCTCGGCGATCGACTCGGCGGCAGAGGGCCACGTGGATAGCGCGGTGCCGACCGAGGCGCCCGGAGAGATCCTGCAGCTGGCAGAGCAGGTCAATAAGCTGCAGCAGAAGCGAAAGGAAGCGGAAAGTTCCCTGAAGCAGTTGCAGCATCTGGTCGGAATCGGCGCCTGGGAATGGGACGTTCCGACCAATGCCCACCGATGGTCGGATGAGATCTACGCCATTTACGGCCGCGATTTGTCATTGTCGCCGGCGGTCTATCCGGCGGTTCAGGCCTACTTCACCCCGGAAAGCTGGCCACGGCTGGCCGCTGCGACCGAGAAGTGTCTGTCCGAAGGGCTTTCTTATGCGTGCGATGCCGAAGTGGTGCGTCCCGATGGTACTCATCGCTGGATCACCGCCTACGGGCAGGCGGTCAGAAATGCCGAGGGGAAGATCGTGAAGTTGCATGGCATGGTGCATGACATCACCGAGCGCCGGCAGATAGAAAGGACGCTTGCGGAATCCCAGGCCTATCTGGCTTCGGTGGTCGACAGCACCAGCGACATGATCTGGTCGGTGGATGCGGATTCCTTCGGTCTGCTCACCTTCAATGCCGGCCTCGCGGACTACTTCCTGAACAATCAGGGGATCCGGATCGAACGAGGCATGCGACCGGAGGATCTCTTCCCGACCGGCGAGGTCGCTCTGAAGTGGCGTGGCTATTATCGACGGGCGCTCGCTGAAGGCTCATTTGCAACGGAGTATCGGGTCCATGCCGGGAGCAGGTTCCTGCAACTCAGCTTCAACCCGCTGAAACGGGACGGAAACGTCTTCGGCATCTCCGTGTTCGGCCGCGACATCACGGCAGCCAAGTCGGCTCAGGCCGAGCTGGAAAGGAACCGCCTTCATCTGGAGGAACTCGTGGCCGAGCGAACGGCACAACTCGCGGCCGCCAAGGAAGCAGCGGAAGCCGCCAATGTGGCCAAGAGCGCATTCCTGGCCAACATGAGCCACGAGATCAGAACCCCGCTCAGCGCCATCACCGGCATGGCCCACTTGATCCGCCGTTCCGGCATTCCGCCCCGGCAGGCCGATCGGCTGGACAAGATCGAGGCTGCGGGGCAGCATCTGCTGGACATCATCAACGCCGTTCTTGACCTGTCCAAGATCGAGGCCGAGAGATTTGTCCTCGAGGAGACCCGCATCAAGGTCAACGGCATTTTCGCCAATATCGGCTCGATGCTTTCCGAGCGTGCCCAGGCCAAGAACCTCAGGCTGGCCTTCGAGACGGAATCCCTGCCGGCCAACCTCCTGGGTGATCCCACCCGGTTGCAGCAGGCGCTCCTGAACTATGCATCCAACGCCATCAAGTTCACCGACAGCGGCAGCGTTACCCTGCGCACCCGACTGGTCGGGGAATCGGAGCATCATGTCATGGTGCGCTTCGAGGTGCAGGACACGGGGATCGGCATCGCCGCGGAGAAGTTGCCCAGGTTGTTCTCGGCATTCGAACAGGCCGACAGCTCGACGACGCGAAAGTACGGCGGCACGGGCCTCGGTCTTGCCGTCACCAGGAAGCTCGCCATCATGATGGGTGGCGATGTCGGGGCGGACAGCACTCCCGGCGTCGGCAGTACGTTCTGGTTTACCGCTCGCCTGAGGAAAGGTGCATCGATGATGGAGGCAATACCGCCGCCCAGCAACGAATCGGCCGAGAAGGCCCTGCTGGATCAGTATTCCGGCCGACGGCTGCTGCTGGCCGAGGACGAGCCGGTCAATCGGGAAATCACGGTGGAGATCCTCCGATCCGCAGGTTTGGTCGTCGACGTCGCCGAGGACGGGATGGTGGCGGTCGAGTTGGCCAGGCGCTATACCTACGACCTGATCCTGATGGACATGCAGATGCCCAATATGGACGGCCTCGAGGCAACGCGCCAGATACGCAATACCCCAAGCGGCGCCAAGGTGCCGATCCTGGCGATGACCGCCAATGCTTTCGCGGAGGACAAAGCGAGATGCCTCGCCGCCGGAATGAACGACTTCATCGCCAAGCCTGTCCATCCCGACGCCCTGTACGCGTCCATTTTGAAATGGCTGGCGGACCGGCAGGGATGAAGGTCGGCTGACGGAAGTCCTCACAGTGACGAAACCCAGGCGGTTGATTCGGGTCCAATGACCAATTCACCAAGGAGACCACCAGATGAACAGATCGATTATTGTCGTTGCCGGCGTGAGCGCACTTTGGCTCGCGCAGCCCATACCGGCCGCGGAGCAGACGACCGGCGCGGATGTCTCCAGGCAAACCGTCGAGACATGGAACGCCATCAAGGCCTATTCCCTCGACAAGAAGAGCGAGGCAGTCGCCTATGGCAAGCAGCTCATGAAGGATACCGACGCCAAAATCGCGGAGCTCGAAGCCAAGGCGGCCAAGGTTTCCGGTGAGGCGAAGGTCCAGTACGAGAAGGAAGTGGCCGACTTGAAAGTGGCGCGCGCCGATACCGCGGCCAAGCTCGACAAGATGGAGAAGGCGGGCGGCAGCGCCTGGAACGACGCCAAGCAGGGTTTCGCCGATGCCTACAAGGACATGCAGCGCGCCTACAACAAGGCGGTTGGACAGTTCAAGTGACGCAGCCGCGAAAGGGCTCGAAGAAGCTCACAACTGGTGCCGGGTCCGGGCGCTGATTTCCGCAGCGAACCGGCCCGCGTTCGCCGACGTGCGACAATGCCCGTCATGATCGAACGTGCCCAGACCCTCGGCGAGGAAATCGCCAATAGCGTGAGCCATGGTGTGGCCCTGGTGGCAGCCATTGTCGCGGTGCCGTTCCTGATCGCCGCAGCAAGCGAGTTCGGCGCTGCCAACGTGGTCGGTTCCAGCGTGTTCGCCGGCACCATGGTGTTGCTGTACCTGACCTCGACGCTCTACCACGCCCTGCCGCAGGGCCGCACCAAGCGCGTCTTCCTGAAACTCGATCACGGAGCCATCTACGTCTTCATCGCCGGCAGCTACACGCCGTTCGCGCTGGGCGCGCTCGGCGGCCCCTGGGGCTGGACGCTGTTCGGGCTGGTGTGGTCGCTTGCGACCCTGGGCGTCACGCTCAAGGCCTTCGACCGGCTCACGCATCCCTGGCTATCGACCGG
>JBGOZF010000057.1:0-29116 GCA_041480065.1 Rhodocyclaceae bacterium | reverse complement strand
GTTGTCCTTGTTGTAGGCAAGCGGCTGGCCCTTCATCAGCGTGAGCAGGCCCATGAGGTGACCATAGACGCGGCCGGTCTTGCCGCGCGCCAGCTCGGGAACGTCCGGGTTCTTCTTCTGCGGCATGATCGACGAGCCGGTGCAGAAACGGTCGGCTAGGTCGATGAAACCGACGCGCGGGCTCATCCAGAGCACGAGTTCTTCGGAAAAGCGCGAGATGTGCGTCATGATGAGCGAGGCATCGGCGCAGAATTCGATTGCGAAGTCGCGATCGGAAACCGCATCCAGCGAGTTCTCGCAGACGCGGTCGAAACCCAGTTCGCGGGCGACGAACTCGCGGTCGATCGGGAAGGTGGTGCCGGCAAGCGCGGCCGCGCCGAGGGGCAGATGGTTCATGCGCCGGCGGCAGCCGGCGAGGCGGGAGTGGTCGCGTTCCAGCATCTCGACGTAGGCCAGCAGGTGGTGGCCGAAGGTCACCGGCTGGGCGACCTGCAGGTGCGTGAATCCGGGCATCGGGGTGTTGCTGTGGCCTTCGGCGAGGTCGAGCAGCGCGGTCTGCAGATTGCGCAGCAGGTGGCTGATCTCGTCGACGGCGTCGCGCAGCCAGAGGCGGATGTCGGTGGCCACCTGGTCGTTGCGCGAACGGCCCGTGTGCAGGCGTTTGCCGGCGTCGCCGACCAGTGTCGTGAGACGCCTCTCGATGTTGAGATGCACGTCCTCATCGTCGATGTTCCAATTGAACTCGCCGCGCTCGATCTCGCCGCGGATCTGCTCCATGCCGGCCTCGATGGCGGCGAGGTCGGCCGCCGCGATGATGCCCTGCCTGGCCAGCATCCTGGCATGCGCCAGCGAGCCGCGTATGTCCTGCAAGGCCATGCGGCGGTCGAAGAACACTGAACCGGTGTAACGTTTGACGAGTTCGGAAACCGGCTCCGAGAAACGACCTGACCAAGTATTGTCTGACATAATGAAAGCGTTGCAACGAGGATGTTCCGTAACATGGTGAGTATACGGGAAATGGGGCAGGACGCCGGTGGACGCCTGCGGCAAAACTTCCACCCGCTCCGGTTGCCCGACTTCTGCAATCTGGGAACCTGGCTGCGCGTGCTGCTGGCGGTGAACGCCATGGCGCTGGCCGTGGTCCTGGCGGGCAATCGTCAGCTTGCCGGCCTGCCCGGCGATTTCGTCGAGTTGGCCGCTTACGTCGAGCCCATCACGCTCGGCAGCCTGATCGCCTTGTGCGGCGGTCAGCGCTGGCTGTTGCGGCTGTCGCCATTGGCCGCGGCCGCCGCGCCGGTGTTGATCGCGATGGCCATGGCCACCCTGTTCGCTACGCTGGTGGCGCCGATCGAGACGGTGCAGCAATCGTACTGGCGCATCTGGTTCTGGTCGGCATTGACTGCGGCGGTGCTGCTGGCCTGGTTCGATCTGGCAACGCGCGCGCGCACACCGGCGGTCACCGAGGCGCGCCTGATGGCGCTGACGGCGAGGATTCGCCCGCATTTTCTGTTCAACAGCCTGAACGCGGTGTTGGGCGTCATTCGCTCCGATCCGCGGCGTGCCGAGGCGGCCCTGGAAGAACTCGCCGATCTCTTTCGCGCCCTGATGCAGGACAACCGCGAGTTGGTGCCGCTATCCGACGAAATCGCCCTCGCCCGGCAATACCTGGAACTCGAACGCCTGCGCCTGGGCGACCGTCTGCATGTTCGTTGGGAAATCGACTCCTGCCCGGCGGACGCGCTGGTGCCGCCGCTGATGCTTCAACCTTTGATCGAAAATGCCGTATATCACGGTATCGAACCGCTCGGCGGTGCCGGCGAGATCGGCATTCGGCTTGCCCGCAGCCAGGATCGCGTCGAGATCGAGTTGACCAATCCGCGCGGCGGCAACGGCCATTCCGGAGGCAACCAGATGGCCCTGGCCAACATCCGCGAGCGGTTGCTGTTGTTCTTCGACCTGGAGGCGACCTTGGAAACGCAGGCGACGGCGGATCACTACCTGGTGCGCATCGAATTGCCGTATCGGATGGAGAGGCGACATGAGCGCCGGTCTGAGAATACTGATCGTTGACGACGAGGCGCCGGCCCGGGCGCGCTTGCGCAACCTTCTTGCCGATCTTGCCGCCGAGGTGCCGACGTGCGTCGTCGGCGAGGCGGTCGACGGGGTCGATGCCCTGGAACGCCTGGAGTCGGTAACCGCCGACATTGCGCTGGTGGACATCCGCATGCCGCGTCTGGACGGCATCGAACTGGCGCGCCACCTGGCCCGTCTGCCGACACCGCCGGCGGTGATTTTCACCACCGCCTTCGACCAGTATGCGGTCAAGGCCTTTGAACTGTCAGCCGTCGACTACCTGCTCAAGCCCGTCCGCGCGGCGCGGCTGGCCGAGGCGCTGACCAAGGCGGCGCGCTCGCCGTCCACAGCGGCGGCCTTGCACCAGGCGAGCGAAGAAATCGCGCCCGGCGGTCGCCGTCAGTTGCGCTGCTCGGAGCGCGGCAAGGTGCTGCTGGTGGCCGTGACCGACGTGATCTATTTCAAGGCCGAACTGAAGTACGTCACGGCGCGCACCAGGGAGCGCGAATACCTGCTCGAGGAATCGCTGTCGCAACTGGAGACGGAATTCGGCGAACGATTCCTGCGCATCCACCGCAACTGTCTGGTCGCGCGCACAGCCATATCCGGCTTCGAGCGCGAGTACGACGATCCCGCCGGCGATGGCGAGGGACACTGGGCGGTGCTGTTGCGCGGCATCGACGAACGTCTGCCGGTCAGCCGCCGGCAGTGGCCGCAGGTGAAGGCGCTGATCGGCTGATCCGCTACCCGCGGTCGTCAGCCATGTGACGCCCTCTCGACCGCCCTCGCGCCGGCGGATCCCGTCGGCGCTGCAGAAGATGCGACGGTCATCTGTTATGATGTCCTGGTCATTACTGCGAAGGTGGGCTGCAATCATGTGGAGAGCGGTGAAAGCCGGCGCACTCGTGCTGGTCCTCTTGTTGGTAGCGCGCCTGTTCGGCCTGACGCCGGATCGTGTGGTAACCGACAGCAAGGCCCTGGTCAGCGGTGACTACATGGAACAGACGAAGCAGAAACTGCGCGCCGAGGCGGCAAAGATTCCTGTGGCCGCCGAAGGCGACCGGCCGAAAGATGAGCTGCGCGAAGAACTCCAGGCGGAAAGAAGACGCATCATGGAGGAGAAGGCCAATACCCTGGAGAAATACGGCAGCCAGATCGTCAAAGGCGACGTCGAGTCCCTGAAGCGGCAGGTCGAGGAGAACGCCAGGCGGGCAGGCGGCCAGCAGTGATCGGTTGGCCGGTGGATTCGGATCAACCTGAACACCAAGAAGATCGACTGGGGCAATTTCAGGAGGCATCCACCCTGCAGGTGATCGTGATCTGCGCTTCGCCTCGGAATCGCCTTTCTTGGTGCCCTTGGTGTCCTTGGTGGTGAATGAACTGAGGTTTTTTGGGTAACGCTTCCCGTCAGCGCTTTCCCTTGCCGCCGTCGCGAGCAGCGAAATCGATCGCGGCGATCCGTTCGAGTTGTCGCACCAGCGTCCGCATACTCCGCTCGGACATCGTCTGCCGAATGCCCATCGTCGACGCGGCCATCACTTCCGCCATCGCCTTTTCGACAAGACGCCGACCCACCGGGGTAAGCCGGACCGGCCGGATGCGCTGATCGCCCTCGTCGCGCGAACGCCGTACAAGGCCGCGCAATTCCAGTTTCTGCATGACCTTGGTCAACCCACCCGAGGTGATCAGCAGCGCTTCCTGGATTTCCGATGGCGTCAACTCGCGCGGTGGCGGCGAACGGCGAAGCGTGGCCAGCACGTCGAACTCCGCTGAGGTCAGGCCGTGCCGCGCCCAGATCTCCCGCGCCGGCGCCGCCGTCGATTCGTACGCACGATGCAGCGCCACCACCAGCGCCAGAACGTCCATGTCGAGCGACTCCGACCAGAACATCCGGTGCATCTCCATCGGCCCGGACCAGCACCGTTTCATCCTCTCCGTCACCATTTTGTAAGCACCTGTAAATTATCTTTCTGGACAGATATTCTGCTCCTATCATAGCAACCGTCATCAACGATGAGAGCCTTTCATGAACCTCCAACGCAACTGGGTCACCCCGGTAACCGCGGGCGCCTTTCTGCTTTCCGCGGTCACGGGCGTGCTGATCTTCTTCCACGTCGATTCCGGCGCCAACAAGTTCGTGCACGAGTGGCTGAGCTGGGTATTGCTGGGTGGTGCGCTGTTGCATACCACGGCGAACTTTGCCGGCTTCAAGGCCCACCTGAGTTCCCGGCGCGGTCAGGCGCTGGTCGGCATTTTCGTCGTTGCGCTGGCGTTGAGCTTCATTCCC
The DNA here is from genome assembly GCA_041480065.1 of Rhodocyclaceae bacterium. GTDB lineage: Bacteria > Pseudomonadota > Gammaproteobacteria > Burkholderiales > Rhodocyclaceae > Fen-999. Next base: position 24,756 of record JBGOZF010000057.1, on the reverse strand, counting down.
CTTGGCGGCGGCAAGAGCGAGCCGCCCTTCATGGCGCCGGTGCGGGCGCTGGGCGAGTCCAACATGACGACGCTGGCCCAGGTGGCGCAGGTGACGCCGGTCCAGTTGTGTGAGCGTCTGGCGAAGGCCGGCGTGCAGGCGAGTTCGGATCAGCAGACGCTGGCGGAACTGGTGGGGCCGGATACGCACAAGCAGATGAATGTGCTCGGCCGCGCGTTCAAGCCGGTAGAGTAACGTCATGACGCCGTTCCGCCCCCTCCTGTTCGTCGCGCTGCTGGCAATGCTCGGCGGCTGTTCGCAGATTCCGCCGTTGCCCAATTCCGCACGGGATATGACGCTGCCGGGGACATGGACGACCGCCGATACGGCGATCAAGCCGGTGGCGGTGCGGGATCTGTCGAGTTGGTGGCGGCAGATGGGCGATCCGGTGCTGGACGGGCTGATCGAGCGCGCGCTGACAGCGGCGCCGGACATGCGCACCGCGCAGGCGCGATTGAACCAGGCGCGTGCCAGTCGCGACCTGGCCGTGGCGGGCCTGTTTCCCAGCCTGGGGGCTTCGGCGTCGGCCAAACGCTCCAAGGCAGGCACGGCGGCGGGGGGCAGCGGTTCGTCGCAGACGTTCTACACGGCGGGCTTCGACGCCAGTTGGGAGCCATCGATCTTCGGTGGCCAGCGCGATGCCGCCTCGGGCGCCGAAGCCGACTTGGCGGCTAGCGCGGCGACGCTGGAGTCGACGCGCGTTTCGCTGGCGGCGGAAGTGGCGCTTGAGTACGTGACGTTGCGCACCTACCAGCAGCGCCTGGCGATTGCCCGCGCCAACGCGGCCAGCCAGGCGGAGACCTTGCAGATCACCGATTGGAAACAGCAGGCGGGTCTGGTGACCAGTCTCGATGTGGAGCAGGCGCGAACCAACCTCGAACAAAGCCGGGCTTCGATCCCCGGCCTGGAAATCGGACGGGCGGAAGCGGAGCATCGGCTTGCCGTGTTGACCGGACAGGCGCCGGGCAGTCTGCATGAGTTACTGCAAAAGGCCACGCTGCTGCCGGCGCCGCCGGACGAAGTGGCGGTGGGCATTCCTGCCGACACCATCCGCCAGCGGCCCGACGTGCGCGCGGCGGAGTGGACCCTGCGCGGCGAGATTGCGCGCAGCGCCGAACAGCGGGCGGCGCGCTATCCGAGCTTCACGCTGAGCGGATCGTGGGGCTGGCAGGCCTTCAGTACCGCCGCGCTCGGCGGCAGCGATACGCTGGTGCGTTCGCTGGTCGGCAGCTTGGCCGCAAACTTGTTCGATGGCGGGCGCATCCGGGCGCGCATCGCCGTGCAGAACGCGGTCGAGGAACAGGCGCTGGTCGCCTACGAGGCGAGCATCCTCACCGCGCTGGAGGACGTCGAAAATGCGCTGGTCTCCTACGCCGCCGGGCGCGAGCGGCTGGAGACGCGCCGCCGCGCGGCCGAATCGGCGCGCAACGCGGCGCAGTTGGCGCGCACGCTCTACGAGGCCGGCTCGGCCGACTTTCAGAAGGTGCTGGACACCGAACGTACGCGCCTGACCGCCGAGGACGGCCTCGCCTCGGCAGAGGGCGACCTGCTGGTGGCAGTCATCAAGCTCTACAAGGCACTCGGCGGCGGCTGGCAAGCCGGCAGCGAAACCACGGACGCACCCACATGAACCAGACCAAGACTTCCCTCCCCGATTTCCTGCAAGCCGGCAAGGCCGGCCCCTTGTCGGGCAAGCGTCGCTGGATCGCGCTGGCCATTGGCATCGTCGTCGTCGCCGGGGTGATCGCGCTGCTGCCGGGCGGCGGCGAGAAGCAAGGCAATTACGTCACCGAGGAAGCGGCGACGGGCAAGCTGGTGGTCAGCATTTCGGCCAGCGGCACCTTGCAGCCGACCCGCTCGGTGGATGTCGGCAGCGAACTTTCCGGAACGCTCGAAGCCGTGCTGGTCAATGACAACGATCGGGTAAGCAAAGGGCAGGTGATCGCGCGGCTGGACACCTCGAAGCTCGAAGACACCGTGGCCAAGTCGCGCGCGGCACTGGCCCAGATGGAGGCGACCGTGGTGGAGGCGCGCGCCAACCTCAAGCGTCAGCGCCATGTCGCCGAACTCTCGGGCGGCAAGGTGCCGTCGCAGAGCGAACTGGAAACGGCGGAAGCCACGCTGCTGCGCGCCGAGGCCAACGCGACCAGCGCCCGCGCGACGCTGAAGTCGGACGAGACCAACATCGCCAAGGCCGTGATCCGCTCGCCGATCAACGGCGTGGTGCTGGCGCGCAAGGTGGAACCGGGCCAGACGGTAGTGGCGGCGATGTCGACGCCGGTGCTGTTCACCATCGCCGAAGACCTGACCAAGATGGAGTTGCAGGTGAAGGTGGACGAGGCCGACGTCGGCACGGTCAAGCTCGGCCAGTCGGCCAGCTTCACCGTCTCGGCCTGGCCCGGGCGCACCTTCCCGGCGACCATCCAGCGGGTCGGGCTGGGCTCGACCATCACCGACAATGTCGTCACCTACAAGACCGTGCTCGGCGTTGCCAACGACGACCTGGCGCTGCGGCCGGGCATGACGGCCACCGCCCGCATTACCACCGCCAACCGCGACAACGTGCTGCTGGTACCGAACGCAGCCCTGCGCTTCTCACCGACCAACGCGGCGGCGCCAGCGCCGTCGGGCAGCATCGTCTCGCGGCTGGTGCCGCGCCCGCCGACGCAGAAAGCCCAGCAACGCCCGAACGGCCAGAATGCTTCGCCGCAGGTGTGGGTGCTGAGCGACGGCCAGCCGGTGGCGATTGCCGTGCAGACCGGCGCCAGCAACGGCCGCCAGACGGAAATCGTCGGTGGCGATCTCAAGGCCGGCATGGCCGTGATCACGGATTACCAGGAAGCGAAGAAGTGAGCGATTCCGCCGGCGCGCCGCTGATCTCGCTGCGCCAGGTCGTCAAGACCTACGGCACGGGCACGGCGGCCTTCCAGGCGCTCGACGGTGTCGACCTCGACATCGCCGAGGGCGAGTTCGTCGCCATCATGGGGGCAAGCGGATCGGGCAAGTCCACCGCGCTCAACATCCTCGGCTGCCTCGACGCGCCGACCAGCGGCGCCTACTATTTTCGCGACATCCGCGTCGACGAACTGACGCGCAACCAGCGCGCGTTGTTGCGGCGCCAGTTCCTCGGCTTCGTCTTCCAGGGCTTCAACCTGCTGGCGCGTACCTCGGCGCAGGAGAACGTCGAACTGCCGTTGCTCTATCGCGGCGAGGATACTGCGCATCGGCACGAGGCGTCGCGGCGGGCGCTGGCGCAAGTGGGGCTCGACGGCTGGGAACACCACACGCCCGGTGAGCTCTCCGGCGGCCAGCAGCAGCGCGTCGCCATTGCCCGCGCCATCGTCACCCAGCCGCTGGTGCTGCTCGCCGACGAGCCGACCGGCAACCTCGACAGCAAGCGTGGCCACGAGATCATGGAACTGCTGGTCTCGCTCAACCGCGAGCACGGCATCACCATCATCATGGTCACGCACGAGTCGGACATGGCCGCGTACGCCAGCCGCACGGTGCGCTTCGTCGACGGCAACGTCGACAGCGACCTGGGGAAGGGGGATGGGGGGATGGTCCTATGAGCCAGATGCTTCTCAATGCGCTGCTGCTTGCCTGGCGCGCGATCCGGCGCAACCTGATGCGCTCGTTCCTGACAGTGCTCGGCATCGTCATCGGCGTCGGGGCCGTCATCACCATGGTGACGCTGGGCAACGGCGCCACGCGCATGGTCTCGAACCAGATATCCAGTTTGGGCAGCAACCTGCTGATCCTGCGGCCGGGCCAGCAGCTCGGGCCGGGGCGCGACAGCGCCGGCGCGCCCAACTTCAAGCTGGCCGACGTCGAGGCCATCCAGAACCAGGTGCCGGCGCTGAAGGCGGTGGCACCCGTGGTCGGCAGCAGAGTGACGCTGGTGGCCGGCAATCAGAACTGGTCGTCGCAGGTCAGTGGCACCACCAACGACTATTTCACGGCGGGCAACTGGAACATTGCCTCCGGCCGCAAGTTCGAGTCCGACGAGGAAACGGTCGGCAAGGCCGTATGCGTCATCGGCGCCACGGTGAAAAAGCAGCTCTTCCCGCGCGAGTCGCCGATCGGTGCCGAACTGCGGGTGAAGAACTTCTCATGCGAAGTGATCGGCCTGCTCGCCGCCAAGGGACAAGGCGCCATGGGCCAGGACCAGGACGACGTGGTGCTGATGCCGGTACGCACGGCGCAGCGGCGGCTGACCGGCAACCAGGACGTGTCGACGCTGATGCTCTCGCTGCGGGACGGCGCGGCCGCCGACCCGGTGATGGAGCAGATTCGCCGCCTGATGCGCGAGCGCCGCAAGCTGTCGGACAACGAGGACGATAACTTCAACGTCATGGACACCAAGCAGATCGCCCAGACGCTCTCCGGCACCATCCGCACGATGACCGGCCTGCTCGGTGCCGTCGCCGCAGTGAGCCTGCTGGTCGGCGGCATCGGCATCATGAATATCATGCTGGTGTCCGTCACCGAACGCACGCGCGAGATCGGCATCCGCCTCGCCATCGGCGCGCTGGAACACGAGGTGCTGCTGCAATTCCTGATCGAAGCCGTGGTGCTGTCCGCGCTCGGTGGTCTGATCGGCATCGCCCTGGCATTTGTCACCTGCCTGGGCCTCACCGCGCTGATGAACATGCCCTTCCTGTTCAACCCCGGCATAAACCTGCTCGCCTTCGGCTTCTCGGCGCTGATCGGCGTCGTCTTCGGCTACATGCCGGCCCGCCGCGCGGCAAGTCTCGATCCTATCGTGGCCTTGCGTTACGAGTGAGCCCATCCGGTCGGGGGCTAACCGAACAGTGATCCTAAGAACCTCATTTGACGTTGTGCAATCTGCGGGTGAAGCTGGCAGGCTGAGGTTTTCGAGACTCTGATGGGAGTCACCCGATCAATAGTGCGGCGGTATTTCGTCGCGCAGGCTGTGCGCTTCCTGCGGTGCGGCGGCCATCAGTTGCTTGCGCAGTTCGCGCAGTTCCAGTTCCAGGCGATCGATCTGTTGCTGCTGTCGATAGACGGTGGCGTTCAGGGCCTCCAACAGGTCTTCGGCGAAGGCGAGCTTGACTTCGAGTTCTGTGAGCCGCGTTTCCATGGTCAGCCGCTGTTCCTCAGCCCGGCCGCGATGCCGTTGATGGTCAGGTGCAGGCCGCGTACCACGCGCTCGTCGCCATCGGTGGGCAGGCCGGCGCGGTGGCGCTTGAGCAGTTCGACCTGCAGGTGGTTCAGCGGATCGAGGTAGGGGAAGCGGTTGCGGATCGAGCGCTTGAGCAGCGGGTTGCCGTCGAGCAGTTCGTTCTGATCGGTGATGTCGAGAAGCGCCGCCACCGAGGCCAGCCACTCCGCCTTCAGCCGCTCGAAGATTGAGCTGCGTACGTCTTCGTCCTTCACCAGTTGCGCATAGCGTTCGGCGATGGTGAGGTCGCTCTTGCCCAGCACCATGTCCATGTTCGAGAGCAGCGAGGCGAAGAAGCTCCATTCGCGCACCATCTGCCGCAGCAGGGTCAGCGCCGAGTCTCCGTGTTTTTCGCGGAAAGCGGCGACGGCGGAACCGAAGCCGTACCAGCCTGGCAGCATCAGTCGGCATTGCGACCAGGAGAAGACCCAGGGAATCGCGCGCAGGTCCTCGATCGCGCGCGTCTGCTTGCGCGAGGCGGGCCGGCTGCCGATGTTGAGTTCCGCGATCTCCGAGATCACGGTCGATTCCCAGAAATACTGCTCGAAGCCGGGAGTTTCGTACACCAGTTCGCGGTAGGCACGGTAGGCGTACTCGGAGAGTTCGGCCATCGCTGCCAGGCATTCGGGGCGCGGGTCGTCGTACTCGTGCGGCAGCAGGGTTGCTTCGAGCGTCGCCGCGGCGAGAATTTCCAGGTTGCGCCGACCCAGTTCCGGGTTGGCGTATTTCGAGGCGATGACCTCGCCCTGCTCGGTGATGCGGATGCTGCCCTGCACCGCGCCGGCCGGCTGCGCGAGGATCGCCTGGTAGCTGGGGCCGCCGCCGCGGCCGACGGTGCCGCCGCGGCCATGGAACAGGCGCAGCGTGATGCCATGGCGGGCGAAGACTTCCGCCAGCGCGATCTCGGCGCGATAGAGCGACCAGCCGGAAGTGAGGAAGCCACCGTCCTTGTTGCTGTCCGAATAGCCGAGCATCACTTCCTGGCAGAGGCTTCGGCTTTCCAGCAGGCGACGGTAGGCGGGCAGCGCCAGCAGTCGATCCATGGTGGCGCCGCAGGCGGCGAGGTCGCCGATGGTCTCGAACAGCGGCACGATGTTCACGTCGAGTTCGCCATCGCGCGGCCGCAGCAGACCGGCTTCCTTGAGCAGGACAGCGACTTCGAGCGTGTCGGAAACGCCGTCGGCCTTGGAAATGATGACGTTCTCGATCGCCGCCTTGCCATAGCGGCGCTGCGCATCGCGGGCGGCGTGGAAGATGGCCAGCTCGCCCATGGTCTCTGCCGAGTAGGCGAGGAAGGGCGTGGAGAGGAGTCGCGGCGTCGCCAGTTCGTTGAGCAGCAGCGCGATGCGGCCGTCCTCGGCGCGGCCGGCGTAATCGGTGCCGGGGCGCGCGGCCTCGAACAATTCGTGCACCGTGCGCAGATGCACGTCGGAGTTCTGGCGCAAATCGATCGGTGCCAGATGGAAGCCGAACACCGAGACGGCGCGGCGCAGCCGACGCAGGCGGCCGCGCGCCATCAGGGCGGAGCCGTTTTCGACCAGCGATCGGTGAAGGATGTCGAGGTCGGCGGACAACTCCGCCGCGGTCTCGTAAGGCGGCGCCTCGCCGACGGCGTGGCGCAGCGCTTCCATGTCGTCGAGCTGGCGCGCGGTGGCGGCGAGGCGGGCATAGATGCCGGCGATGGCGCGGCGATAAGGCTCGTCGTCGCGATGCGGATTGCGATCCGGCGAGGCAGTGGCCAGTGCCTGGAGTTGGTCGGAGACCTTGATCAGGAGCAGGGTCGGCGACAAGTCGGCGCCAAGCTTGTGCAACTGCTCGAGGTAGAAGGCAAGCGCACGCCGGCTCTGGGTACGCAGGGAGGCGACCAGCACGTCGGCGGTGACGTAGGGGTTGCCGTCGCGGTCGCCGCCTATCCAGGAGCCGGGACGCAGAAACGGCGGCAAAGTGCCTTCCGCTTGCCAGCCGGGCACCTGCTGCGCCAACTGGTCTTCGATGCTGTTGTAAAGCCCTGGCAGGCCGCGCAGGAAGGTGGTGTCGTAGTAGGTTAGCGCATTGTTGACCTCGTCCATCACCGACAGCTTCACCCGGCGCAGCATGCGCGTCTGCCAGAGGGTCATGATGGCGCGACGGATCGCTTCCTCGCCCTCGGCGTGCTCCTCGGGTGTCAGCGTGCTGCGGTCGCGCTCGTTCAGCAGCGCGGCAATCTTCCATTGGCAGTCGAGGATGCTCTTGCGCTGCACCTCGGTGGGATGCGCGGTCAGCACCGGGCTGATCTGGGCGCGGGCGAAGAAGTCGCCCAGCCGACCGGCATCGATGCCGAGTTCCAGCGCGCGCGCGACGGCATGGACCATGCTGCCCTCGCGCGGCCGCGAGCCGGCGATGGCGTGCGCGCGGGTACGGCGGATGTGGTGCTGATCCTCGGCGATGTTGGCCAGGTGCGAGAAGTAGCTGAAGGCGCGCACGACCTGGTTGGCCTGGGCGGCGGGCAGGCCGTCGAGCAGCTTCTGCAGTTCGGCGCGTGCCGCCTGGTCCTCGTCGCGGTGAAAGCGGATCGACAGGCTGCGGATGCGTTCGATGAGATCGAAGGCGGTATCGCCTTCCATCGCCCGCAGCGTATCGCCGAGCACGCGGCCGAGCAGGCGGATATCTTCCCTCAGCGGCTGGTCCTTGTCGTCGTCGGCGCTCATTGCTCCTGGCTCCGCATGCGCTCCCTGCCGTTCTCGATCGCGCGGTCGATCAGCGCGCCGTAGTAGTCGGTCGAGTGATAGCCGACCAGGGGATCGGCGATCTGCTCGCCGTTGGGACCGAAGAACATCAGGGTCGGCGCCAGTTTGGCGTGATGCGCCTGGGCAAAGGCGCGGTGGCTGGTGGTGTGGCCATCGAAATCGATCAGTGCCGTATCACGGTCGATATCCACCTGACGCAGCAGCGTCCTCGCCGATGGTTCGGCGGCAATCGATGCCAGGTACTCGGCGCGGACTTTCTCGCACCAGCTGCAGTTGCTTCGGCTGAACAACACCATCAGCGGCAGGTGTTGCGTGCGCATGATCGTGGCATCGGCAGTGAGGTCGCGGGCCTCGGGCAAAGGCGCTGCGGCATCGGCGGCTACGGCCAGCCATGCTAGAATCCATGCGGTAAACAGGCGCCCGAGGACGGACGGTCGCCCCATGTTCGACTCCTTGAATGACTTGCTAAACTTGGTCGCCCAGTGAATCCAACTCCCGAGCGAATTGTGATTGCCACGCGCGAATCGCGCCTTGCCCTCTGGCAGGCCGAACATGTGCGTGACCTGTTGCAGAAATTATACCCGGCCTGCCGCGTCGAACTGCTCGGCATGACCACCCGCGGCGACCAGATCCTAGATCGACCGCTGGCCAAGGTCGGCGGCAAGGGCCTGTTCGTCAAGGAACTCGAGACGGCGCTGCTCGATGGCCGCGCCGACATCGCCGTCCATTCGATGAAGGATGTGCCGATGGAGCTGCCGGCCGAGTTCGCGCTGGCCGCCATCGGTCCGCGCGAAGTGCCGCTCGACGCCTTCGTCTCCTCCAAGTACGCCGGCCTCGACGACCTGCCGCCGGGGGCCGTGGTCGGCACCTCGAGCCTGCGGCGCGAGGCGCAACTGCATGCCCGCTACCCCTATCTCGGCGTCACCTCGCTGCGCGGCAACCTCGATACGCGCCTGCGCAAGCTCGACGAGGGCCAGTACGACGCAATCATTCTTGCCGCGGCGGGGCTTACCCGGCTCGGCCTGTCGGCGCGCATCCGCGCCATGCTGGCGGCGGAAGTGTCGTTGCCGGCGGCGGGGCAGGGTGCCCTGGGCATCGAGGCCGTGGCTTCCCGTACCGATGTCGCCGCCTGGCTGGCGCCGCTGAACGACCCGGTGACGGCCGCCTGCGTGCGCGCCGAGCGCGCCGTGTCGCGGGCGCTGGCCGGCAGTTGCGAAGTGCCGCTCGGCGCCTACGCGGAAGAGACTTCCGGCCGGCTATGGCTGCGCGGCTTCGTCGCCACGCCCGACGGCACGCGCATGGCGCGGGCCGAGCTCAGCGGCGATACCAAGGATCCTGAAGCGCTGGGCCTGGCCTTGGCCGCCGAACTGCGCGCGCAGGGCGCAGACGAGATTCTCGCCTCGCTTTCCTGATGGACATGGCGACGGCCTATCCTCTCGACGGGCGGCATGTCGTCGTCACCCGGCCGGCAGGGCAGGCGGCGCATCTGGCCTCGGCGCTGGTGGCGCTGGGTGCCAGGCCGGTGCTGTTTCCGGTGTTGGCGATCCTGGATGTCGAGGATTCGAGGCCGCTGCTGGATGCGGCCATTCGTCTCGACAGCTTTGACTGGGCGGCTTTCGTCAGCCCGAACGCAGTCGACAAGGCGCTTTCCGTTGTCCTGGCAAAGCGTCCATGGCCGGCCCGGCTGCGCGCTGCCACTGTGGGCACAAGCAGCGAACAGGCACTGGCGGCTTTTGGCGTCACTGACGTCGTCGCGCCGCGCGAGCGCTTCGATTCGGAGGCGCTGCTCGAGTTGCCGGAATTGCAGGATATGGCGGGCAAGCGCGTCGTCATATTCCGCGGCGACGGCGGGCGCGATCTGCTCGGCGACACGCTCAAGGAGCGCGGCGCAGAGGTTGAGTACGTGACCTGCTATCGGCGCGGCAAGCCCGAGCTCGATCCGGCGCCGCTGCTCAAGCTCTGGAACGATGGCCAGCTCGATGCCCTTACCGTGACCAGCAGCGAGGGGCTGCGCAACTTGTTCGACATGGTGGGCAAGCTCGGCCAGGCCTGGCTGAGGAAGACGCCGCTATTCGTGCCGCATCAACGCATCGCCGAACAGGCGCAGAATCTGGGCTGCCAGAATGTCGTCCTTACCGGCCCGGCCGACGATGGCCTGATTGCCGGGCTGATGGAGTACTTCCGTGAACACGTCCGTGCCGCCTGAAACCGAGACACCTGCGATCCTGTCCGCGCACCCCGCTCGCGGCAGGCCGATCTGGCGCCATCCGGCCATGCTGATTGCCGCCGTGGCCCTCGGGCTGTTCGGCTGGCAGTGGCTCGAAACCCGCAGCCGACTGGGCCAGATGCAGGAGGAACTGGCCAAGCGATTGAGCGAGGTCGACGCCGTGGCCAGGGAAAGCCGCATCGTGGCACGCCAGAACGGTGAGAATGTGCAGTCGCTGCAGGCCAAGGTGGGCGCGCTGGAAGCGCGCCTGGCCGAGGCCCAGGGCCAGCAACTGGCGCTGGAATCGATGTACCAGGAGTTGTCGAAGAGTCGCGACGAGCGCCTGCTGGCTGAGGTCGAGCAGGCGGTGGCGATGGCCGCCCAGCAACTGCAACTCGCCGGCAACGTGCAAGTGGCGCTGATTGCGCTTTCCGGTGCCGAGGCGCGCCTGGCGCGGGCGCCGCAGCCCCAGTTCCTCGGCATCCGCAAGCTCATCGCCCGCGACATCGAGCGCCTGAAGGCGCTGCCGACCGCGGATGTGCCCGGTCTTGCCCTGAAGCTCGAAGGCGTCATCGCCGTGGTCGACACCATGCCGCTTGCCTACGAGCAGCGACCGAAGATCGAGCCAGCCAAGACGCCGCGCTCGCCGGCGGAACTGAGCTTCTGGCAATCGCTGGCCGCCGACATCTGGACCGAAACGAAACAGATGGTGCGCATCGAGCGTATCGATGCCCCGGGTCACGCCGATCCGGCCCTGCTGTCGCCCAGCCAGAGCATCTTCCTGCGTGAGAACCTCAAGCTGCGTCTGGTCAATGCCCGCTTGGCGCTGCTGTCGCACGACGGCCGCAGTTTTCGCGAAGACGTCCGCCAGGGGGCCGACTGGCTCGAGCGTTACTTCGACAGCCGCGCGAAGCCGGTGCAGGCGTCGCTGGCGACGCTGAAGGCGCTGGCCGCGGTGGACGTCGGCGTCGATCTGCCGACGCTGAATGAGACGCTCGACACCGTGCGCAAGGCCGGGTTGGCACGAGAACGCAAATAATGCGCACGCTGCTCTGGTTGCTGATTCTCGCGACGTTGGCGGTGGGCCTGTCTCTGGCAGCGCGCTACAACGACGGTTACGCACTGCTGGTCATGCCGCCCTGGCGCGTCGAGCTGTCGCTCAACCTGCTGGGTGTGCTGCTGATCGTCGTGTTTGCGCTCGGCTATCTGCTGCTGCAGTTCTTCTTTACCGTCGTGCGCCTGCCGCGCACCGTGCGCGCCTTCCGCACGCGCCAGGTCCAGGCCAAGGCCGACGGGGCCCTGCGCGATGCCATGCGCCTGTCGCTGGAAGGACGCTACAGCCAGGCGATCAAGAGCGCGGAGTATGCCTTCGATGCCGGCCACGCACAGGGACTTGCCGCACTGCTGGCGCAGCGCGCCGCCCACGCGCTGCACGATACCGACCGCGAGGATGTTTGGCTCAGCCGGGCCGGCGAGCATGACGACAAGACCCGCATCGCACGCTTGATGACCGAAGCCGAGTTGGCGGTGGAATCGCGCCGCTACCTGGATGCCCGGGAAGCCCTCAACCGCCTGGCGCGCCAGGGTGGCCGGCACATTGCTGCGCTTCGGCTGGCCTTGCGTACCGAGCAGGGCCAGGGCAATTGGGACGAGGTGCTGCGGCTGACCCGGCAATTGGAAAAGCACAAGGCGCTCACGGCCGATCAGGCCGCTCCGCTGCGGGCGCGCGCCCATCGCGAGAACATCGCCGCCCTGTCGGGAGATGCCGAACAATTGATGCGGTACTGGCGCAAGATGCCGGACGAAGATCGGCGCCAAGTGCGGCTGGCACTTGCCGCGGCGCGCGCCTTGGCGGCCGCCGACGATTGCGGCGAGGCTGCCCAGCTGGTCGAGGACTTCCTCGACGAGCAGTGGGACTCGTCCCTGGTCGAAGCCTATGGCGAATGCGAAGGCGGCGACGTGCTCGCCCGCATCGCCCACGCCGAGAAGTGGCTGGCAGCACACCCGCGCGATGCCAAGCTGCTGCTCACGCTCGGCCGGCTGTGCCGGCGCAAGCAGTTATGGGGCAAGGCGCAAAGCTACCTCGAAGCTTCGCTTGCCATCGAGGCGTCCCGTATCGCGCACCTCGAACTCGGCGGTCTGCTCGACAGCCTGGACAAGCCGACCGCAGCCGACCGGCACTACCGCGTTGCCGCGCTGCTCTAGCGCGGGCCGTGCCCGGCCCGCGCCACGACACTCAGCACTGATCGCAGTTGGTGGTGTACTTCGACAGCAGGACTGTGGTGGCGGTATCGCCAACGTCCTCCTTGGCGATGCCGGGGCCATATTCGGCCATCAGTTCCTTCTTGTACGACTTGAAGAATTCGTCGAAGGTCGTGCCGCCGATGACGCCGAGCGCATAGATCTCGTCCGTCTTGGCATCATGTTCGAGCGCGACGGTCAGCAGCGGTTGCGTCGCCTTCTTGTCGGTGGCAATCATCTTGCCGCCCTCGCTGGGATCGTAGACGCGGTTGTGTTCGCAGCAGACGATGACGCCGCGCTTCTCGTTGATCTTGCTGGCGCCGGCGTAGTAGCTGATCGGGGTGTGGTCCTTGTTCGGATAAGAGAGCTGATGGGCGCAGATCGCAGAATAGGCGACCACCGTACCGTTGGCGCCGACGCCGCCCTTCCACATGTAGTCGCCGTCGTCGCAGGTCAGCGCCACGTTCCCGGCGGGCTTGGCGCCGAGGTTGATCAGAAAGCAGGGCGTGCCCTTGAATGGGTAGTGAAAGACGTAGGCTTCGGCGGTCGACAGCGTTGCCGCCTTGAGCGGAACGCCTTTGTCATCGACCAGCTTGACGCGGGCATAGGTCTTCAGTTCGGCGGCGCAGACCGGATCGACCCGGGCGCCCTGCAGCCCGGCGAGGGCGGCGGTGGTGCCGCACAGTTTGATGAAACGCCTTCTATCCATGTTCGATTCCCCGAATTGGCAAGAAACGGGGGGCCGCAGCCCCCCTTCAGGAGTTGCTGCAGCTGAATCAGGCAAACAGGTCGCGGTACATGCCCTTGGCCCACTCGATGCAGGCGCGGCCCTTGGCGGGATCACGCTTCTCGTCCATCTTGATGGTGGCCATGTTGAAACCGAAACCCTTGACCGGGTCGTAGACATAGCCGGCATCGACCGAGATCGCCTCCAGCGGGCTGGCATTGACCATGGAGAAGCAGATCGTTTCCGGGCTGTACCAGTCGATGTCCTTGCCCTGGGCGCGCGCCGCCAGAACCTTGGCTACGTACTTGCCTTCGGTGTTGGCGGTGTTGGCACTCTTGGAGAAGGGCTGCGGCCGCGAATCGCCGGTCACATAGACGTACTTGTCGCCGACGACGTTGTACTTCAGGGGATCGACATGCGCTTCCTTCTGCGGGCTCTTCGGATCGACGATGCCCATGACTTCGAGCAGCGTGGAACCGCGTACGCCCGGGTAGATGGTGGCGTCGTCGAACTTGATCGAGTCGAACTCGGTCTTGATCGTGCGACTGCCGACATCGACGCCCTTGATCTCGGAAGATGGCTTGTACTCGATGATGTCCTTGTACAGGTCCGAGAAGGCGGTGAGGAAACCTTCGGCCTTGATGGTGGGCTTGGCGTTGTGGTCCAGCACCAGCACCTTGCCCTTGACCTTGTTCTTCTTGAAGGCCGAGGCGATCATGCAGGCACGCTCGTAGGGGCCGGGCAGGCAGCGATAGTTGCCGCCGGGCACGGTGACGACGAAAGTGCCGCCCTCGAAGCCCTGGACCTTGTCGCGGATGCTGACGTGCTCGGTCGGGTTGATGAAGCCCCCGGGGTACCGAAGCCGCAGCGCGGTCTCGGTTTCCGCATCCTTGACGCCGATGCGCGAGTAGTCGTAGCTGATGCCGGGCGCGATGACCAGGAAGTCGTAATCGATGTCGCCCTGATCCGTGTGGAGCTTCTTGCCGGCGCGGTCGAGCCCGGTACAGGTTGCCTGGAAATAGGTGTACTTGTTGTTGACGGCGGCATCCAGGAAGCTGTGGCCGGCCAGGAACTCAAGGTCGACGACACCGGCGTACCACATGTTGCTGGCGAAGCACGACGAGTACATGTCGCGTTTCTCGACCAGAACGACGTCGAACTTCGGGTACTCCTTCTTGGCATATTTCGCGATGGTCAGACCGGAAGAGCCGCCACCAACGACAACGAGGCGCGGCCCCGTGGCCTTGGGCAGGTTGGCCTTTGTCCCCGCACTTACCCCTGCCGCCTGCGCAGGCCCGGTGACCGCGGTTGCTGCAACCGCGACTGACGCCGCTGCTGCACCGCCGAGTTTGATGAAATTGCGACGCGAGAGATCATTACCGTTACCGCTCATCTTGCTTCCTCCTTATGTAGTAATTACGAGATGCCGGAACTGCATTGAGTCTACCTACTGCGGGTTAAACGCCTTGCTTGCCCTTTCCTTTCCCGGCGGCAGCCGCCGAAAGCGAGGCCGCGCACCCCCCGGGCGGGGGCGCGCGGGTATTGATTGCCAGATGTGTCGTCAGGCGGACATCTCGGTCAGGATGTTCTTCAGCCAGCTCTCGGCATAGATGTGCTCGAGCTTGGTGGTCGAGAAGTCAGCCGGAGAAATGCCGCCCGAGTTGGGTACGCCGACGATCTTGCCCTCGGCAACCTTGTACACCCCGGCGATGCTCACCGACCGGTCGCTGCTGAGGGCGCTGTAGCAAACGTTGATGCCGGAGAGTTCCATTGTTTCCTTGCCGTTCATCAATGCAACGACGTTGGTGGCGCAGACCTTCGCCTCCGAGTTGGCCGAGTAGCCCGACTTGGGCATGGCGCCGGCCATGGAAGCATCGCCAATGACGTGGATTCCCTTGTGGATGGTGGACTCGAACGTCGTCGCGTCGACCGGGCACCAGTTCTTGTCCGGCCCGACCAGGCCAGCCTTGACCGCAATGGCACCGGCGCGCTGCGGCGGGATGAAGTTGACGACGTCGCCCTTGTGGTCCTCGAGGCCCTCGACGATCAGGTTCTTCGCGGCCGCGTCCACCTTGGTGACTTTCTTGCCCGGCACGTAGGTGAAGATGTCCTTGTAGAAATCGTTCCAGGCCTTGGTGAACAGCGGCTTCTTGGAGACGACATCCGGATTGGCGTCGAGCAGGAACAGCTTCGACTTCGGCTTGTACTGCTTCAGGTAATTGGCAATCAGGCACGAACGCTCGTAAGGCCCGGGTGGGCAGCGGTAGGGCGTCAGCGGCATGCTGATAATGACCTTGCCGCCATCGGGCATGGCCTCGAGCTGCTTGCGCAACAGGATGGTCTGCTCGCCGGCCTTCCAGGCGTGCGGAATGACTTGCGGCGTTTGCGCGTCGTAGCCTTCGATCTCCTCGGTGCGGAAATCGACGCCCGGCGACATGATCAGGCGGTCGTACTGGAGCGTGCCGGCCGAGGTGACAACGGTCCTGGCGGCCGGGTCGATGGCGGTGACATCGGCGTAGACCATCTTGATACCGTGATTGGCGGCCAGCTTGTCGTAGCTGATGGTCAGCGGCGACAAGTCCTTCATGAGGCCACCGATGTAGTAGTTGCTGAACGGGCAGGACACGTATTCCCTGTTGCGCTCGATCAGCACGACCTCGATCGAGGAATCGAGCATGCGCACGTACTTGGCGGCGATGGTGCCGCCATAGCCGCCGCCGACCACGACCACTCGGCGGCCGCTCTTGGCCATGATTTCGCCGGCGGAACCTGACGATACCGACGGCCCGCCGGCACAGCCGGTAAGGGCGACGCCCGAGGCGCTGCCGAGCAGCTTGATGAAACTTCTGCGATCCAGAGTCATATCGGTTTCTCCCTATTTCACGCTGGCGTAGAAGTGGGCCAGGGCTTCCATGTCCTCTTTGGACAGGGGCTTGACCTTGTCGGCCATCTTGTCGGACATCTTGCGTTTGCCGGACAGGTACTCGTCGGTCTGGATCTGGAGATACTTCAGCCATTGACCGGCCAGCACAGCCGAACCGTCCTCGCCTTCCTTGCCGTTTTCCAGGTGGCAGCGCTTGCACTGCTTGTCGTGGAGCTCCTTGCCCTTCGCTATCTTGGCGGCGTCGAGCGCCTGATCGGGGCGGTGGGCCTTCTGTTTCGAGAAGAAGTCGCCCATGGCCACGAAGTCGGCGTCGCTGTAGCCCTTGGCGAGGCGGCCCATGATGGTCGACGGACGCTTGCCGCTCTTGAACTCCTTCATCGATTCGACGATGACATCCTTGTCCTGGCCGGCAAGCGTGGGCATGCTGGGGCCGGCGCTGGCACCTTGGGTGCCATGGCAACCGGCACAGGCATTGGACAGCATGGCCGGGCTAGGGGGCACCGCGACTGCCGCTGCCGAAATGGCGACCGCGCCGGCGGCGAGGGCCAACTTGCTCCATCTCTCTGCCATCTTCATTCCTCCTTTGGTTGATGCGACGTTCAGACGGTGGCTGATCATTGCTTGACGATGTTTACATCGGCCTTGGCGTTATCGAGGCCGAAGGTGTAACCCAGCGAGACGTAGTGGAAGCGAGCCGCGGCGCCGTCGGTATGGATGGCGAAGCCGAAGTTGTAGAGCTTGCCTTCGGTGATCGCGTGGTCGCCCTTGCCATCGGCGGTGAGATTGCGCTCAAAGGTCACGACCCACTTGTCGCCTTCCTTCTTGCCTTCGGCCTTGATGAGGCTCTTGCCGCCTTCCATGTGGCGCGCATCGAGGACGTAGCCATCGACCGGCTTCTCGCCCTTGCCGCTCCGCCATTGCATCAGGTCCATGAACTTGCCTTCCTTCAGCAGAGCGTCGATTTCGGCGTCGGACTTGAGCTTGTCCCAGCCGCCGCGCGGCTTGCCCTTCATCTCGAGCGCGGTGCGGGATTCCTTCAGGTACTTGGTGACGCCATCGGACCAGCCGAGCGCCTTGGCCTTCGGATTGGTCTTGGCCGCGTCGTTGGCATCCGGCATGGTGCGCAGATCCTGGTGGCAGGTCGACCAGCAGCCGTTCTGGCGGGCGCCGTCGACCTTGCTGTCATCGAACATCACGGTCAGCTTGAGGTCGTTCTTGGCATCCATCTTCTTGTCGCCGGAGGGCTTGGGCGCATCGAACTCGAAACGCAGCGTCATCTTCTT
The DNA here is from genome assembly GCA_041480065.1 of Rhodocyclaceae bacterium. Classification (GTDB taxonomy): domain Bacteria; phylum Pseudomonadota; class Gammaproteobacteria; order Burkholderiales; family Rhodocyclaceae; genus Fen-999. Next base: position 7,465 of record JBGOZF010000057.1, on the reverse strand, counting down.
GCCGTCATGGCTGCCCTGAATCGATACCGGGAATGCGCCAATCTTGCCCTTGGGCGGAGCGGTCTCCAACGGTGCCTTGGCGTTGCCGACCGGCTTGCCGGCCACCATCTTGCCGCCGATCTCGATCGCATCCTCATCGTGACAGTAGGCGCAGGTGCGACCTTTCTCGATCAACTGGTTGGCGGCGGAGTGATCGGCCTTGGTCATCACCCATTCGTAGCCGGCCGGTCCGGGGAAGAACACGGGTACTTTCTTTATCGGTGCCTTGCTCCAGTCGGGAGCCGCGAAGGCGGGGCCGGCCATAGCTACGCCGAGAACAGTAAAGACGACAAGCGCTTTCTTCATCTGGTATGTCTCCTCAATAAGTTCTGCCGAACGGCAAGCCAACAGATCAGCCTTCCTTCTTCGGTTCGCCTGACGGCGCCGAATCGCCTTCTTCCTCGAGATTCTGGTGCACCGGCTTGTGGGCGATGCCCTTGTGGCAATCGATGCAGGTCTTGTGGTCCTCGCGCGCCTCCTCATGTTTCACCTGGGAGCGCTTCTTCTGTTTGCTCAGGTCCATGGTGTCGAAGTTGTGGCAGTTGCGACACTCCTTCGAGTCGGCGTCCTTCATCTTCTTCCAGACCCGCTTTGCCATCTCCAGCCGATGAGCGTCGAACTTTTCCGGTGTATCGACGATTCCCGAGAGGTGACCTATGACGTCGCGTGCGGCGAGCACCTTCATGGTGAACTTGCGACCGTAGTCGATCGGATTCTTGCTGCTGGCGACGTGGCAATCGGCGCACGCGACGCTGGTGCCGGAACGGTTGGTGAAATGCACCGTCTTCTTGAGATCTTCGTACGGGATGGTCATCTCGTGGCAGGAGATGCAGAACTCCGAGCGGTTGGTCCACTCCATGCCGGTGTTCAATCCGCCCCAGACGACGACGCCGAACAGAACACCGATGACCAGCATCCGGAGCATGGAACACCTGGGAGGCTGGCGCAGGCGCGAAAGCAGATCGGCCTTGCCCGACTGGGCTTCGGTCGCGGGCGGTTGCGTGCCATCTGGCATATGTTTCCTCCTTTCGTTGTCGAAGCAATCAACGTCGCGCTGGTGGCGAAAGGCGGACAATCCATGTCGCCTGCGACGCTAGACGGCGTCGCAGGCGAATGGTGTTGCGGTTGTCTCCTACCCTCGCCCGCCTTGTCGGCGGTGCTGCCCCGGGGTCTTTTTCTGTACTGTCGATGGCGATTTTGCAGGGCATCTGAACCGTACGCAAGCCCCTATAAGGAGAATTGTTACCAAAGTAAGTGAATTTGTTGGCCTGAGACGAATAACAGCGGAAAAGAAGGGTGCAATGTGGCGATGTCGATACCCCGGATTGACGGGGTCGCAGGTAGTCACGAGAACAGAAAGTAGCAATAAAACAACAAGTTGCAAATTAGCGAACGCTAATAAAGCTTCTGCTAATGTATGAGCGCGCCAACTATTCCAAAAGTTGATCTGTCACCGAATTTCGCAGCTTGCCAGGCTCAATGGCGGCGTCGCGTGATGCATAATCCCCGTCTGTGAGTAACGATACTGCGAGCCCGGCATCCGCAGCTGCGACCCTTCACCTCGGTGATGGCCTGCGAGAAGACCTGCTCCACCACGATCCGCTGCTGGACTGCCTGGTGGAGCTGACGCGCATTCACGGGCGGGCCAGTACCCGGGCGGCGCTTTCCGCCGGATTGCCCATACCCAAGCAGGGGCTTACGCCTTCGTTGTTTCCTCGCGCCGCATCGCGCGCTGGCTTCTCCAGCAAGGTTGTGCGCCGGGCGCTCGACAAGATCGATAACGCGCTGCTGCCCGTCATCCTCCTTTTGAACGGCAATGAAGCGTGTCTCTTGCTCGGCTGGGATGACGCGGGGCAGACGGCGCAACTGCTGTTTCCCGAGACCGGACAAGGCGGCGTGACCTTGAGCCGCGAAGACCTCGCCAGCCGCTACGTCGGCATTGCGATATTCGCCCGTCCCCATTTCCGCTTCGACCAGCGCACGCCGGAACTGGAAGACGTGGCCCAGCGGCATTGGTTCTGGGGCGCCCTGATCGAGCAGTGGCCCGTTTATCGCGACATCCTTGCCGCGGCATTGCTGATCAACCTGTTCGCCCTGGCCGTGCCGCTGTTCACGATGAACGTGTACGACCGCGTCGTTCCCAACTTCGGGGTCGAAACGCTCTGGATGCTTGCAGCCGGGGTTCTGCTGGTGCTCGGCCTCGACTATGTCTTGCGCCTGCTGCGGGGGCATTTCATCGATCTGGCCAGCGCCCGCATCGACATCAAGCTGTCGACCATGATCATGGAGCGCGTGCTGGGCATGCGCCTGGTCGACCGTCCCGCGTCCGTCGGTTCATTTGCGGCGACCTTGCGCTCTTTCGAATCCATCCGCGATTTCATCGCCTCGGCGACGGTGACTGCGCTGATCGACCTGCCGTTTGCATTGCTGTTCATGCTGGTGATGCTTTGGATCTCGTGGCCGTTGGTGTTCTTCCCGATCGTCGGCGCCTTGGCGCTGCTCATCTACAGCTATGTGGTTCAGCACAAGATGCACCAGTTGTCCGAAAGCACGTTTCGGGCGACTGCATTACGCAACGCCACGCTGGTGGAGAGCCTGACGGCGTTGGAAACCATCAAGGCCCAGGGTGCCGAGGGCCAGATGCAGGAGAAGTGGGAGAAGACCGCGGCCTTCCTGGCGCGGGTGACCGGCCAATTGCGCCTGCTGTCGTCGTCGGCGATCAACGGGACGACAACGCTACTGCAGTTCGTCAATCTGGCGACCGTCATTGCCGGCGTCTATCTGATCCACGCCAACATGCTGACCATGGGCGGCCTGATTGCCTCGACCATGCTGGTTTCCCGGGCCATGGCGCCGCTGGCGCAGATCGTCGCCCTGCTGATGCAATACCAGAACGCGCGCCTGGCGCTGACGTCCCTCGAGCAAACCATGTCGCGGCCGACCGAGCGCAGCGGCGAAACGGCATTCGTCCATCGCCCCGAGATTCGCGGCGAGATCGAATTCCGCGATGTCACGTTTGCCTACGGCAAGCAGGGCGAACCGGCACTGCAAGGCGTTTCCTTCCGTATCAAGCCCGGCGAGCACGTCGTCGTGATCGGCAGAGTGGGGTCGGGCAAGACCACGCTTCAGAAGCTCATGCTGGGCCTGTATACGCCAGCCGAAGGAGCGGTGCTCGTCGACGGCGTCGACCTGCGGCAACTTGATCCGGCCGATCTGCGCCGCAATATCGGCTATGTCGAACAGGATGCGATGCTGTTCTACGGTTCGCTGCGCGAGAACATCACCATGGGTGCGCCCTATGCGGATGACCGGACCGTCATCGAGGCGGCCGAAGTCGGCGGCTTGACCGAGTTCATCAACCGGCATCCCGAAGGCTTCGACATGGTTATCGGCGAGCGAGGCGGCTCGATTTCAGGCGGGCAGCGCCAGGGCGTGGCGATCGCGCGGGCAGTGCTGCTCGATCCACCGATTCTGCTGTTCGACGAACCGACGAGTTCGATGGACTTCACTTCAGAAGCGCAGCTCAAGGAGCGCCTTGGCCGGTACGCCGAGCATAAGACCATGGTGATCGTGACCCATCGCACGAGCCTGCTGGACCTCGCGGACCGCATCATCGTGATCGATGGCGGCCGCATTGTTGCCGATGGTCCGAAGAACCAGGTGGTCGAGGCATTGCAAAGCGGACGCATAGGACGGGCTTCGTGATGGCTGTGGATCGCGAACGCTGGCTTTCCAGGGGGCGACGCATCCAGCATTGGCTGGAGGCAATCCGGTTGCGCCTGCAGCCGAGCGTCGACCGCCTGCTGCGCGACTGGCACGAGGATCCCGATCGGCCCGAGGCCGACTTCGTTGCCGATGCCGACTACTACATGGTGCACCAGGAGCCGCTACGGGCACGCATACTGGTGCGGACGCTGGGTGTCGTGGTGGTGGTGTTCATCATGTACGCCGCCGTCGCGCAGGTGGATGAAATCACCAAGGGTGAAGGCAAGGTAATTCCTTCCCGGCAACTTCAGGTCCTGCAGAGTCTCGACGGCGGCATCGTTTCCGAGATCGCTGTGCGCGAGGGGCAGGTCGTCAATGCCGAACAACTGCTGCTGCAGATCGACTCCACCCGGTTCGAGTCGTCCGTTCGCGAGGGCCGTGCGCAGTATTACTCGCTGCTCGCCAAGGCGGCTCGTTTGCGGGCGCTGACGGAAGGTAAACCCTTCGAGCCGCCGCCGGAAGCAGTGAAGGCGGACCCCGAGACCGTCGAACAGGAACGACGTCTCTACGAATCGAGAGTCTCGGAACTCGATGCCCAGGTGTCGATCTCCCGACAACAGCTGGCACAGCGCCAGCAGGAGTTGACCGAAGCGCGGGCGAAGCGCGAACAGGCCGCCCAGGCCTATGACCTGTCGGCGAGGGAGTTGACGGTGACCAAGCCGCTGATCACCTCGGGCGCCGTTTCCGAAGTGGACCTGCTGCGGCTGGAGCGTGACGTCTCGCGTTTCCGCGGCGAGCGCGACATGGCTTCGGCGCAGATCTCCCGCAGCCAAGCCGCGATCGGCGAAGCCAGCCGCAAGATCCAGGAGGTCGAACTCAACTTCCGCAATGAGGCCGGAAAGGATCTTGCGGAAACGATGGGCAAACTCAACGCCTTGTCGGAAACCAATGTCGGCCTGGCCGACAAGGTCAAGCACTCGGCCATTCGTTCGCCGGTCAAGGGAACCGTGAAGCGGCTACTGGTCAATACCGTCGGCGGCGTCGTGCAACCGGGCAAGGACATCGTCGAGGTCGTGCCGCTCGATGACAAGCTGTTGCTGGAGGCCAAGGTGCTGCCCAAGGACATCGCCTTCCTGCGGCCGGGCCAGCGGGCGATCGTAAAGTTCACCGCCTACGACTTCTCGATTTACGGCGGCCTCGAGGCAAAGCTGGAACAGATCGGGGCCGATTCGCTCACCGACGACAAGGGCAACACCTATTACATGGTCCGGGTCCGGACCGACAAGCCCAACTTGGGCGAGAACCTGCCGATCATCCCCGGGATGGTGGCGGAGGTCGATATCGTGACCGGACAAAAGAGCATCCTTGCCTATCTGCTGAAGCCGGTGTTGAGAGCAAAACAGGCGGCGCTGACCGAGCGCTGAAGAACGCCGTACATGGGCACTCATTACTTCTTTTCCGAAACGGGGGAACCGTTGCCCCGTTGGCGAGAGGCCTTCCCCTCGGCGTTGGCTGGCAAATTCGATTCTTCCGTCGCGAAGACGGATCGCGCGGATCTGCTGTTCTGGGTTCGTCTGCCACCCGGTGCGCCGGTTGCCGAGGTGATCGGACAGGCCCGGGCGGTTTTGGATGGCGTAGCCATCATTGCACTGAGCGACCAGCCGAACGATGAGGAAGCACTCGCCTGCTTTGCGGCGGCCGCCAAGGGCTATTGCAATACCCATGCCGTGCCGGAACTGCTTCAGCGCGTGGCGCAGGTAGTGCTGCAGGGGGGGCTGTGGATCGGCGAATCGCTGATGCAGCGGCTGCTCCAGGGCACCGCCCGAATTCCCCTGCCACCGCCGGCCGGCGCACCGGCCGACTGGACGGCGTTGCTGACGGAGCGCGAACGTCAGGTGGCGACGGCGGTTGCCGGAGGTGCCAGCAACAAGGAAATCGCCCGTCAGCTCGGCATCACCGAGCGCACCGTCAAAGCGCATACCGGGGCCATCTTCAGCAAGCTGGATGTCCGCGACCGGCTGCAACTCTCCATCCTTGTGCACGGCCGCCAGGCCCGATAGCGTCGGCCGCGCACCTGTACTTCAGTCCAATAGATGCCTGTGGGCGAATGACCTAGAGTGCGGGCATTCGTAATCCGTTCGGAGCTCACGTCATGGCAAATATCATCGGCAAGATCGCGGTCCTTGAAGGCAAGGCAGTCGCGTTGGCGAAGGATGGCAGTCAGCGGCCGCTGAAAGTCGGAGACCCGGTGTATGAAGGCGAAGTCATCGTCTCCGGTCCCGGCAGCCACGTTGAACTGGCATTCGACAACGGGCGGACCTACCTGGTACATGAAAAGGAAACCGTCACGCTCGATTCGACGGTGTTCGGTGGCGACTTGCCGGAGGGGCGCGATGCGGCCCTGCTCGGTGGCGTCGAGGATACGACCCAGATCACCAGGGCGATCGCGGAAGGCAATAGCCTCGACCAGTTACTCGACGAGACTGCTGCCGGCCTCACCGGTGGCGGAGAGAATAGTGGCCACAGCTTCGTCCAGCTTCTGCGGATCGTTGAGGCAGTACCGTCGGCATCTTATGAGTACGGCACCGGGCGCGGCCACGTTGCGCCGGAACTGCTTCACGGCGGCGTTCCCGACGTCCAGAACACCGCGCCAAGCGCGGCCAGGGATTCGGCGACGACGCCGGAGAACACCCCGGTCAGCGGCAATGTGCTTGCCAACGACAGCGATCCCAGAGGCAATCCACTCAGCGTCACCGGATTCAGCGTCGATACCAATGGCGATGGTACTCTGGAAACCTTTGCCCCCGGCCAGACCGCGATCATTGCCGGTGTCGGCACCCTGACGATCGGTGCCAACGGTGTCTACACCTTTGCCCCGGTTACCGGTTACACCGGTTCGGTGCCGGTCGCCACCTATACAGAGGCGAACGGCAATGGCGATACCGCCAGTTCGACTTTGACCATCACGGTGAGTGCTCCTACGGCAACGATTACCGTCGATCCCATCACCGCGGACAACATCGTCAATGCCGGCGAAGCGAGCGGCAACGTCGCGGTGACCGGCACCGTCGGCGGTGACGCCAAGGTCGGCGACACGGTGACCCTGACCATCGGTGGCAACACCTACACCGGCGCCGTCGGTGCCGGCAACAGCTACAGCATCAGCGTCCCGGGCGGCGTCCTGGCGGCCAATGCCAGCGTCGGCGCCAGCGTGACCGCGCACGATGCCGCCGGCAATGCCGCCACCGGCACGGCGACACACGCCTACACGGTCGACACCATGGCGCCGACCATTGCCATTGCCGCGCACCTATCCGGTGACGACGTCATCAATGCCGTCGAACACAACCAGCCGCTGACTCTCAACGGCACCACCACCGGTGTCGAAGCGGGCCAGTTGGTCACCCTCGGGCTCAACGGCAAGAGCTACACCGTCGCCGTGGCGGCCGACGGCAGCTACAGCACCACGGTGCCCGCGGCCGACGTGGCCGCGCTGAGCGACGGCAAGAGCTACACCGTCACCGCCGACGTCAGCGACCAGGCTGGCAACCCGGCGCCGGAAGCCACCCATGCGCTGGGTGTCGACACCACGGCGGCAGCGCCGACGGTGACCATCACCACCGACACCAACAACGACGGCTACATCAGCCGTGCCGAACAAGGCGGCTCTCCCGCCGAAGGCGTGACGGTCGGCCTGCCGGCCGACGCCAAGGCCGGCGAC
>JBGOZF010000056.1:0-30185 GCA_041480065.1 Rhodocyclaceae bacterium | reverse complement strand
GCAGGTGGCGCAGAAACCGTGGCTCATCGGCGTGATGAAGGCGAGCCGGCAACTGGTCTCGCCAACGCGCCAGTAGCGGCCCGGCCCGCCGGTGTCGTCCGCAATCGGATCCAGGGTCCAGCGGTTCGCCAGATGCCAGCGAACCATGTCCAGCGGCAGATAATGTTCGGCGCCGAGACCGAGGGGCATCACCTCGATCAGCGCCATGTCGCAGTCGCGCTCGCCGCACCACCTGATCAGCTTGTCGAACTCGGCATCGTTGATGCCGCCCATGGCGACCGTGTTGATGCGCACCGCAAGACCGGCCGCACGGGCGGCATCGATGCCGTCCAGGACATCGCCGAGTCCATCATGGCCGGCGATGCGGCGGAAGCTCGGTTCGTCGAGCGTGTCGAGCGAGACATTGACCCGGCGCACGCCGGCAGCCGCCAGCGCCGCCGCATGCCGGCCCAGCAGCGTGCCGTTGGTGGTCAGGGTCAGTTCATCCAGGTCGCCGGCCGCAACCCAGGCGCCGAGACGATCGATGAGCCCCATGACGCCCGGACGGACCAGCGGCTCGCCACCGGTGAGCCGCAGTTTGCGCACGCCAAGACGAATGAAGGCGGCTGCAAGACGCTCCATCTCCTCCAGGCTCAGCACCTCGGCCTTGGGCAGGAACTTCACGTCGTTGCGCATGCAGTACACGCAACGCAGGTTGCAGCGGTCGGTGACCGACATGCGCAGGTAGGTGATCTTGCGGTCGAAGGCGTCGGTCAGCGGCGAAGCAGGCTCGCGGGCGATTCTGGCTGAAGGCAGCAGGCAATCCATGGTGGCACCTCTTTTCTCCTGGCCCCAGTATCGTCGTGGTGTCCGGGCGAAGAAAGGAAAAGGCCGCCGCGGTCCACCGTCCTGTGTCATTTCGTGACAGGCGCCGATTCGTCGCCGGCCGGCGGCCCGGCGCCGCCGGCCTCGAAGCTCTCGATGTAGAGCTCCTGGCCCTGAATCACATCCACATCACCACCATCGCAGGCGGGACATTCGAACCGATAGTCGGGCACCTCGAATTCAGTGCCGCAGCCCTTGCAGCGCGCCCGCACCGGCATTGACTCGATGGCCAGGACCGCGCCGTCGGCCACTGTACCCTCGGCGAACATCTCGAAGCAAGCGACCAACTGTTGCGGTTCGACGGCGCGCAGCCGTCCGACCTTGACGTTCACTTTGCTCACGCGCGAGACGCCGTGCCGCACGGCCTGCTGCTCGATGATGCGCATCAAACCCTGGACGATTGCCGTTTCGTGCACTATGTTTCCCCATCAAGGACAGTCGATTGCTTTGTACTCGCAAGCGGCTATCCTCGCCACCCCCCCACGCCTTCTGCCAGAGGGCTCTGTCACGAACTGACACAGTCGGATTTGGCGATTCCGGATTTGCATTGCGGTGATCGACGTCGATCTCGATACTGGCGTCAACAACCGACCTGACGAGGACCAATACCATGCTCGCCTCAGCAATCCTGGATCCCAGCCTGCTTGCCTGGACCGGCGCGATGCTTCTCCTTTTGGGCGAAATCGCCGCCCTGCTCTCCCTGTCCAATCTGCCGCGGCTGATCCTCCTCTCCACCATCGCCGAAGTCGGCTACGTGCTGCTCGGCTTCGGTGTGGGCGGCGCGGCCGGCGACACCGGCGCCGTCATGCACCTGGGATACCAGGCGGCCATGCGCGGCCTGGTCATCTTCACCGCCTGGTGGCTCATCCGCCGCACGGGCGCAGGCTCGCTGGACGACCTGGCCGGCAGCACCCGGCGCATGCCGGTGATAGCCACCCTGTTCGGGTTCGGCATGTTCTCGGTGATGGGCCTTTCGCCCTTCAAGGGTTCCTTCAGCAAGTTCATCGTCCTCTATGCCGCCATCGAGCAGGGACAATGGTTGCTCGCCGCTGTCGGCACCCTGGCCAGCATCATCGCCGCCTATTACTACACCCGCGTCATCCAGCGCGTCTGCTTCGAGGCACCAACGTGCGAACGCGAGCTGCTCGATCCGCCCGCCTGGACGACGGTGCCGATCGTCCTGTTGACGGCCCTCACCGTCGTCATGAGCCTGTGGCCCGAGCCCTTCCTGCATCAGGCCGCCACCCTGGCTGGCGTGGCCGACCTGGCCCGGGTGCCCGAGTTCGAATCGCCCTGGTCGCTGCTGGTGCTGGTCCCCTACATCGGCGGCTTCATCCTCTACGTCGTTGGCCGCACCACCCCCCGGTCCATGCGCGACGTGCAGGCGGTGCTGCTGGCCTTGGCCACCCTCGTGCTCGTTGTGCTCGACCCGAGCCTCGACGCCACCTCCCACCTCTTCGCGGTCCTCGTCGCCGCCATCGCCTTCGTGGTCGTGCTCTATTCCTACGGCTACATGCAGCATGGCGAGAACAGCAACCGGTACTACTTCTTCGTCTTCCTGATGACCGGCTCGATGCTGGGCGTCGCCAGCGCCCACGAGTTCGGCAACTTCTACATCTTCTGGGAACTGATGACCTGGACCTCCTACTTCCTGGTCATCCATGAACAGACGCCCAAGGCCCTGCGCGCCGGCTTCATCTACTTCATGATGTGCGCCGGCGGTGCCTACGTCATGAACTTCGGCATCCTGCTGCTGCACGCCCAGGTCGGCAGCTTCGAATTTTCCGCCATCGCCGAGCGCATCGGCAGCGTGGACGCCACCGCCGGCGGCCTCATTGCCCTCTGCCTGTTCATCGGCTTCGCCGTCAAGGCCGGCTTCGTGCCGATGCACGCCTGGCTGCCCCTGGCCCACCCGGAGGCACCCTCCTCGATCTCCGGCCCCCTGTCCGGCATCCTGACCAAGGCCGGCATCTTCGGCCTGGTGAAGATCCTCGCCGTCACCTTCGGCGCCGCCGCCCTGGCCCGCTTCAGCCTTGTCGGCATCGACGTCACGACCCTCACCATCGGGCTCGGCTGCCTGACCCTGATCTACGGCGAGATCCGCGCCCTGTTCGAGAAGGAACTCAAGCGCATGCTGGCCTACTCGACCCTGGCCCAGATCGGCGAGATCGCGGCCGTCCTTGGCCTGGCCACCACGCTCGGCACCACCGCTGCCCTGCTGCACGTCACCAACCATGCGGTGATGAAGACCCTGCTGTTCTTCGCCGCCGGCGCCTTCATCATGCAATCTGGCCGCCGCGTGATCTCCGACCTGGCCGGCCTCGGCCGCGTCATGCCCTTCACCGCCGGCTGCTACGCGCTCGCCACGGTCGCCATCATGGGCCTACCGCCTTTCTCGGGCTTCATCAGCAAGTTCCTCATGATCACCGCGGCGGCGAGCGCCGGCCGCATCGACGTGGCGGCCCTCATCCTGCTCGGCAGCGTCATCGCCGCCTTCTACTACCTGCGCGTCGTCCGCCTGCTGTTCTTCCATCCCTACACAGGCCCGGCCGTCAAGGAGGCGCCCGGTTCGATGCTGGCGGCAATGGGCATCCTGGGTGCCGCCATCGTCTTCGGCGGCGTCGCCCCCAACGTGCAGATCGACGCCGTGCGCGCCGTCGGCGACCTGGTGGCCGCCCGCGCCGGATTGCCGCCGGTGGTGCTGCCCGACCTGGTCATCAACTGGCCGGCCGCAGCCCTCGTCGCCACCATCGGTGCCGTCGTCGTCTGGCTGCTGGGCAAGAGAGCGCCCGAGGCGGCCAAGACCATGGCCATCGCCGTGCCTGCTCTTGCGTTCATTGCCGTGCTGCTGCAGCCCGAGCGCTACGACAGCTTGTCCTTCGCCTTCGCGCTCCTGGTCTCGGGCGTCGGCACGCTCAACATGGCCTACGCCACCGGCTACCTGGCCCACCACCCCCACGCCCAGCACCGCTTCTACGCCGCCTTCGCGCTGATGATGGCGGGCCTCATGGGCATGGCCGGCAGCCACGACTTCTTCAACTTCTTCGCTTTCTGGGAGTTGATGAGCAGCTGGGCCCTCTACGTCGCCCTGATCCATGAGGAGACTCCCGACGCCCGCCGCGAAGCCTTCAAGTACTTCATCTTCAACACCGTCGGGGCCAGCTTCATGTTCCTGGGCATCGCCATGCTGGGCGGCAAGGCCGGCAGCTTCGAGTTCACCGCCATCGCCAAGGCCGCCCCGGCCATGTCGGCCGACTGGGCCGGCGGCGCCCTGGTGCTGGTCTTCCTCGGCATGCTGATGAAGGCGGCCATGCTGCCCATCCGCATCGACTACCAGATGCACCCGGCGACGGCGCCGACGCCGGTGTCCGGCTACATCTCGGCCGTGCTGCTGAAGAGCGGCCCCTACGGCGTGCTGAAGTTCTTCGTCCTCTTCGGCGGCGCCACCCTGCTCGACCGCCTCGGCCTAATTGGTAACGGGCACGGCGAGTCCTGGCTGATGGTCGGCACCGCCATCATCGGCGGCGTCACCATCATGTATGCCGGCGCCATGGCGGTCATCCAGACCGGCATCAAGCGCCTGCTGATCTACAGCACCGTCTGCCAGCTCGGCTACATCACCATGGCCCTGGCCCTGGGCACCACCCTGGGCATCGCCGGCGGCCTGATGCACTTCGTCAACCACATGATGGTGAAGGACCTGCTGTTCCTCTGCGCCGGCGCCGTCATGGTCGCCGGCGGCGCCCGCACCCTGGACCAGTTGGGCGGCCTCGGACGCAAGATGCCCGTCACCTTCGGCATCTTCCTCTTCGCCGGCCTGTCCCTGGCGGGCATCCCGCCCCTCAACGGCTTCAGCTCCAAGTGGCTGATCTACGTCGCCGCCTTCCAGTCGGGCCACTACGTCCTCGGCGTCTTCGCCCTCATCGGCAGCCTGTTCACCCTCGCCGCCATCCTGAAGTTCGCCCACGCCGCCTTCATGGGCGCGCCGGGCGCGGCGGCCGAGCATGCCGAGGAGGCGCCGCCCATGATGCTGGTGCCGATGATCGTCCTGACCACGGGCTGCTTCCTCGTCGGCCTGATGCCGGGCCTCCTGCTGGTGCCGATCGCCGCCATCCAGCAGTCCCTCGGCCTGGTGCCGATCGCCGCCACCTGGACCGGCCCGCTGCCGGGCGCCGGCGGCTGGCATCCGGCCCTGCTGTCGATCCTGCTCTTGGTGCTGGGCGGCATCGCCTTCTTCTACCTGCGCCTTGGCCGCGCCGGTGGGGCGGTGATCCGCTCGCCGATCCACCTTTGCGGCGTCAAGGACCTGCAGCCGGCGGTGAGCCATATGGGCGCCTCCAATCTGTTCGAGGCGCCGGACGCCGCCATCCGCGGACTGCTGCATGCGAAACACGACACCGGCTACAGCGACGACGCTGACGCCGAAGCCCACTCGGCCTAACGGAGAACCCACATGTTCGAAACCGCCACTACTTCGCTCGCCGTGCTGGTCTTCCCCGGCGGCCTGTTCGCCTTAGGCCTGGGCCTCGCCCTGAAGGGCCTCGACCGCCGCCTCGCCGCCCGCCTGCAGGCCCGCGTCGGACCGCCCCTGGCCCAGCCCTTCTACGACCTGGTCAAGCTGGGACGCAAGCGCACCATGGTGCCCGACATCGCCGCCGAGCCCGTGTTCCTCGGCGCGCCGCTGATCGGCACCGTCTCCATGCTGCTGGCCGCCGCCCTGGTGCCCATCGCCGGCGTCTATGCCCCCAACCCCCTGCTGGGCGACCTGCTGGTGCTGCTGTATCTGCTGGCAGTGCCGGCGGTGGTGCTGATGATCGCCGGCTCCGCCTCCGGCTCCCCTTTTGGGGCCATCGGCTTCTCCCGCGAGATGGCCCTGATGATCGCCTACGAGGGACCCCTGGTCCTGGTGGTCGCCGCCGTCGCCCTGCGCACCGGTGGTTTCTCCCTGCCCGACATCGTCGCCTACCAGAAGGTCCACGGCGATTTCCTCTTCGACCCGGTGATGTGGCCGGCTCTGCTCGCCTTCCTGGCCTTCTACCCGGCCAACCTGGGCATCGTGCCCTTCGACATCCCCGAAGCCGAAACCGAAGTGCTCGAAGGCCCGCTGCTGGAGTACTCGGGTCCGGCCCTGGGTTTGTTCAAGGTCATGTCGGCCCTGAAGGCGGTGGTGGTGCTCGGGCTCGGCGTCGCCCTGTTCTTCCCGGCGGCTCCCGAAGGCGCCGTCGGCTTGCTGGTCTACCTCGCCAAGCTGGTGGTGCTCATGCTGCTCGGCGTGACGGTTCTGCGGGTCTCCATGGGCCGCATGCGCATCGACCAGGCCTTCACCTTCTTCCTCAAGTGGCCCCTGGCGCTGTCGGCGCTTTCGCTGGCCATCGTCGCAGTTGCCTGAGGACATTGCCATGACACTGCTGCAAACCCTTACCGAAAAAGCCAAGGATCTGGCGGTGCGCTCGCCCTGGATCTACCGCATCAACGCCGGCTCCTGCAACGGCTGCGACGTCGAGTGCGCCACCACGGCGCTGATCCCGCGCTACGACGTCGAGCGCCTCGGCTGCCAGTACTGCGGCAGCCCGCGCCACGCCGACATCGTGCTCATCACCGGCCCGCTCACCACGCGCGTCAAGGAAGACGTGCTGCGCGTCTTCGCCGAAGTGCCCGATCCCAAGGTCACCGTCGCCGTCGGCGTCTGCCCGATCTCGGGCGGCATCTTCCGCGAGAGCTACGCCGTCCATGCGCCGGTGGACCAATACCTGCCGGTGGACATCAACGTGCCCGGCTGCCCACCGCGGCCCCAGGCGATCATCGAAGGCATCGCCCAGGCCATCGCCCTCTGGCGGGAAAGAATCTAGCGCTCGCGGCCACGGACCACTCACCAGCAGACAACGAAGGACGCGCAAAATGCATAATCGCCCGCCCCCTCCCACCCTCCCCCTCCCGGGGGAGGCGACTAGTCGGCTCGCTTCGCTCGATAGCGGGCAAGCGCCCTCATCAAGTCGGTCGCGTCGCTAAGGAGCAGCCATGAGTTACCTGAGAATCCTCCTCCGCAACCTGATCCGGGGGCCGTCCACCGTGCCCTTCCCCTTCGGTCCGGCCTGGACACCGGCGCGCATGCGCGGACGCATCGTATTCAAGCTCTCGAGCTGCACCGGCTGCCGCGCCTGCGAGCAGGTCTGCGCGCCGGGCGCCATCCGTTTCGACAAGACACCCGAGGGCCTGCGCTTCATGATGTGGCACAACACCTGCGTCTTCTGCGGCCTGTGCGAGTTCTATTGCCCCACCGACGCCATCCGCCAGAGCACCGACTGGCACATGGCGCACGCGGTAGGCGAGAAGTTCGACATGGCGATCCGCGAGGTGATCCCCTACACCAAATGCACCGGCTGTGGCATGAAGACGCTCGCCAGCGCCCCGAACCCGGTCGGCGTCGTGCCGCCCTTCACGCCCGAAGAAATCGAACAGCAACGCAACCTGTGCCCGGCCTGCCGCAAAAAGGCCCTGGCCGAACGAGGAGCCCCATCATGACCCTCATCCCCGACGACATCGAATCGCGCATCAAAGCCGCCGCCCCGGCCGGCATCCGCTACGCCCAATCCACCGACCCCAAGGGCGTCGCCACCGCCTGGTGCACCCTGGTCGCCGCCGACGACCTGCTGCCGGTCGCCCGGCTGCTCAAGACCCTGGGCGCCCGCCTATCCACCATCACCGTCTTCCAGCCCAAGGCGGTGGAAGCGCCGGCGGCCAAGGAGGGCGAGACGCCGCCGGCCGCGCCGGCCTTCCTGGGCGGCGAGGCCAAGGACGGCAGGACCTACGAGATCGACTACCACTTCGACATCGACGGCGACACCCTGACCGTCGTCGCCCACGTACCCGGCGGCGGCCAGATCGATTCCCTGACGCCCCTCTACCGTGCCGCCGACTGGCCCGAACGCGAGGCCATGGAGCTCTATTCCATCGTCGTGCGCAACCACCCCAACCCCCAGCGCCTGTTCATCGATCCGAGCATCGACGGCGCCGTGTTCGAACGCCTGATCCCCTACTCGACCCTGGTCAACAGCGCCGCCTCCAAGGCTTTGTGGGAAAAGATCATGGCCCAGACAGGACCGAAATCATGAGCGACTTCACCATCCCCGTCGGGCCGCTGCACGTGGCCCTGGAAGAGCCGATGTACTTTCGCATCGACGTGCAGGGCGAGACCGTCGACAAGGTCAACATCACCGCCGGCCACGTCCATCGCGGCATCGAGTACCTGATCACCAAGCGCAATGTCTTCCAGAACGTGGTGCTCACCGAGCGCATCTGCTCCCTGTGCTCCAACAGCCATCCCCAGGCCTACTCCATGGCCATCGAGCAGATCGCCGGCATCACCGTGCCGCCCCGCGCCGAGTACCTGCGCGCCGTCGCCGACGAGATCAAGCGCATCGCCTCGCACCTGTTCAACGTCGGCATCCTGGCCCACCTGGTCGGCTTCGAGACCCTGTTCATGCAGGTCATGGAAGTGCGCGAGCGCATGCAGGACGTCAAGGAAAGCATTTTCGGCAATCGCATGGACATCGGCGCCAACGCCATCGGCGGCGTCCGCTACGACATCGACGCCGAGCGCATCGGCTACCTCAAGCAGCAGCTCGACGCCCTCGCGCCCGAGGTCGACGAGATCATCGGCATCTACAAGACCGACAGCTCCATCCTGCGCCGGACCCGCGGCGTCGGCGTGATTTCCCACGCCGAGGCGCTGGATTGCGGCGTCGTCGGGCCGGTGGCGCGCGCTGCCGGCGTCAATTACGACGTCCGCGTCAAGGCGCCCTACGCCGCCTACGACCGGCTGGAAGTGCAGGTGCCGACGCTCAACGACGGCGACGTCTGGTCCCGCGCCATGATCCGGCTGACCGAAGCGCGCCATTCCATCGACCTCCTGCGCCAGTGCCTGGCCGCCCTGCCCGAGGGGCCGACGGTGGCGACGGCGGAGCGCCCGCCCATCCCCGCCGGCGAGGCCATCGCCAAGTGCGAGGCGCCCCGCGGCGAGCTGATCTACTACGTGCGCATGATGGACTCGCCCAAGCCGGAGCGGGTGAAATGGCGGGTGCCCAGCTTCCTCAATTGGGATGCGCTCGGCATCATGTTGCACAAGGCCAAGATCGCCGACATCGCCATCATCGTCAACAGCATCGACCCCTGCATCTCCTGTACCGAGCGTTGAAGCACTCTCCTCCTCTGGTGCCCCAACGGCACCGCTTCGCGTCCGGCGGAGCCTCATCGGCCTCCGCCGGCGTCTTCTTCCTGGTTCCGGGAACTTCCTGCATCGTCCCTCCCGTAGGCTACACTCGCGACGCGAGACAGAAGAATACGGGAAGCCTCCTTCGGGAGCACTTCCGAGCTTGGCTTTCTCTCTCACGCTCGCGCATTGCAACACACCTTCTCGCCGCACCATCCATGACAGAGGTTTCACCATGAGGCTCAGCGCCCGCAACCAGATCAAAGGCAAAGTGCTGTCGATCACCCACGGCGCGATCAATTCGGAAGTGGTGATCGAGATCGCCCCCGGCGTCAATCTCACCGCCCAGGTGACCACCAGTTCGGTGCATAGCCTCGGCCTCAAGGAAGGCGGCACAGCCTACGCCGTCGTGAAAGCCGACAGCGTAATGGTCGGCGTCGACGAGTGATCGGCCTGGCCTTTTGAACACGCTTATCGACAGTTTCTACGCTGCCGTCGGGCTGATCGCTGCCGGCGAAAGCAGGCTCGCCGGGATTGTCCTGCTCAGCCTGCGCGTCAGCCTGTCGGCGGTCGGAATAGCCGCCTTGTTCGGCCTGCCGCTGGGTGCGCTGCTGGCGGTTGGACGCTTCCCCGGCCGCCAAGTGCTGCTCGTCGTCATCGACGGCTTCATGGGCCTGCCATCCGTGGTCGTCGGCCTGCTCGTCTACCTCCTGCTGTCGCGCGCCGGCCCACTCGGGCCGCTCGGCATCCTGTTCACGCCGGCAGCGATGATCGTCGCCCAGACGATCCTGATCACGCCGCTGATCGCCGCCCTGGCCCGCCAGATCGTCGCCGACGCCTGGGCCGAGTACCACGAGCAGTTGCGCTCCCTGGGTGCCGGTCCATGGCGGGCGTCGCTAACGCTGCTGTGGGATACCCGCTTCTCACTGTTCACGGCGCTGCTCGCCGGCTTCGGCCGCGCCGCGGCGGAGGTCGGCGCGGTGATGATCGTCGGCGGCAACATCGACGGCGTGACCCGCGTGATGACCACGACGATCGCGCTGGAGACCAGCAAGGGCGACCTGCCGCTGGCGCTGGCGCTCGGCCTCGTGTTGATCGCACTGATCATGGCGGTCAACATCGCCGCCCACCTGACGCGCCACTGGGCGATACGTCGCTACGGATGATGAACGGCGAACGCAAGGTCTTCCCGCTCGAACTCGCCGACGTCTGTTTCGCCAGCGGCGGGCAGCGCATCATCGAGAACGTATCGCTGGCCATCGACGGCGGCGTGCGTACCGTCATCCTCGGTGCCAACGGCGCCGGCAAGAGCGTGCTGATGCGCCTGATGCACGGCCTGCTGACGCCGACCTCGGGCGAGATCCGCTGGTGCGGCCGCTCCGAGCGGGCGGCGGCGCAGGCGATGGTGTTCCAGCGCCCCATCATGCTACGGACAACGGTGATCGGGAACGTGGCCTACGGCCTCAAGCTGGCTGGCGTCGGCAAGGAGGAGCGGCTGGCGCGCGCCGCCGCCGCGCTGGACAGGGTCGGCCTGGCGCACATCGCCAAACGGCCGGCGCGAGTGCTCTCCGGGGGGGAACAGCAGCGCGTCGCGCTCGCCCGTGCCTGGGCGCTCGAACCGCTGGTCCTCTTCCTCGACGAACCGACGGCCAGCATCGACCCGGGTGGGGCGCAAAAGGTCGAGCGCATAATCGGCAAGATCGCCGCCGGCGGCTGCAAGATCGTCATGACCACGCACAACCTCGGCCAGGCCCGCCGCCTTGCCGACGAAATCATTTTTCTGCATCGCGGCCGTGTCGCCGAATATTCGCCGGCGAGTGTCTTTTTTGCCGGACCGCGCTCTCCCGAGGCGGTCTCATTCATGAAAGGAGAACTACCATGAGTCCATTGCGCCGAACCCTCCTCGCCGGCATCGCCGCGCTCTCTCTCGCTACCGCGCCGGCCTTGGCGGAGGACAAGTTCATCGTCGTCTCGTCGACCACCTCGACCGAGCAATCCGGTCTCTTCGGCTACCTGCTGCCGATCTTCGAGAAGAAGACGGGAATCAAGGTCCGCGTCGTCGCCCTCGGTACCGGCCAGGCGCTCGACATGGCCCGCCGCGGCGATGCCGACGTCGTCTTTGTGCATGACAAGGCCGCCGAGGAGAAATTCGTCGCCGAAGGCTTCGGCGTCGAACGCAAGGAAGTGATGTACAACGACTTCGTGCTGATCGGCCCGAAGGCCGACCCGGCCAGGATCGCCGGTGGCAAGGACATCCTCGAAGGCCTGAAGAAGATCGAGGCGGCGAAGGCGCCCTTCGTCTCGCGCGGCGACAAGAGCGGCACCCACGCCGCCGAATTGCGCTACTGGAAAGCGGCCGGCATCGACCTCGACCAGGCCAAGGGTCCCTGGTACCGCGACACCGGCTCGGGCATGGGACCGGCGCTCAACACCGCGGCATCGATGAACGCCTACATCCTCGCCGACCGCGGCACCTGGCTGTCGTTCAAGAACCGGGGCGAACTGGCGATTGCCGTCGAAGGCGACCAGCGCCTGTTCAACCAGTACGGCGTCATGCTGGTCAACCCGGCCAAACATCCCCATGTCAAGAAGGACCTCGGCCAGCAGTTCATCGACTGGGTACTGTCGGCCGAAGGCCAGCAGGCCATTGCCGGCTACAAGATCGACGGGCAGCAATTGTTCTTCCCCAACGCCAAGCGCTGAGGACGGTGGCTGTTCGTCCGGCAGACGCGCCCCGAACTGCGGAAATTCTCCCAAGGCGACAGTGAAGACTTGTCGCGACGCTTGCCTGCTGATCGGTAACCTGTTTTGCGATAGGCTGTGCGGGTATGAAAGCTGCCAACCCTCCCGCTGCCCTGGTTCGCCCCCGCGTCTATCTGGGTGACGCTATTGCCATCGGCCCCGGCAAGATCGACATGCTCCGCCTTGTGGGTGAAACGCGCTCAATTGCTGCCGCCGCACGAGCGCTTGGAATTCCGTATAAACGCGCCTGGCTCTTGGTCGATTCTCTCAACCAAGGCTTTGGTCGTCCCGTTGTCGAGACTGCGACGGGCGGCAAGGGGGGTGGAGGCACCATCTTGACCCCGCTGGGCCAGGATCTGCTGAACCGCTACATAGCCCTGGAACGCCGCATTGGCGCGGCAGCCACCAGGGAACTCGAAGCACTCCGCGAACTGGCCAAATAGCTCCACCGGGTTGATGCCGGTGCTGGCACACCGATTGCGTTATGCCATCCGTTATGTCATTCTTGACCCAACGATGTACGAAACGCGACATTGACCGATTGTCGTGCCTTGTGGAGACTTGTGACGCAGGGCGAGGAGAATGTGGTGGGCACACGAAGACGAGCGAGCCAGGGCTTCGTCGCCGGCTCCTTGATCGGCACGCTGGGCGGGTTGATCGGTCTTGGCGGCGCCGAATTCCGGCTGCCGGTACTGGTTGGGGTGTTCCACCTTGCCACCCTGGAAGCGGTCATTCTCAACAAAGCGATGAGCCTGGTGGTAGTCGCCGCTGCGCTGGTTTTCCGGGCCAGGGCAATCCCGTTCGAGCAACTGGCCCAGCACGTGGATGTCGCTTTGAACCTGCTCGCAGGCAGCCTCATCGGCGCGTGGTGGGCTGCGGGACACGCGCTGACCATGCCGTACCGGTTACTCAACCGGATCATCATGGTGCTGCTCGTGGGCCTGGCCCTACTGATGCTCTCTGAATCCTGGTTCCGCTTGCACGATGGCGCCGCTCCGCTTCTTTCCGCCGGACCGGTGCGCCTCGCCGCCGGACTGGTGGCCGGGTTCGGCATCGGCATGGTCGCTGCGCTGCTGGGCGTCGCCGGTGGGGAACTGCTGATTCCGACCATCGTTCTGCTCTACGGTCTCGATATCAAGCTCGCCGGCAGTTTGTCCCTGGTGGTCAGCCTGCCGACAATGATCGTGGGTTTCGCTCGCTATAGCGGCTCAGATGCGTTCGCCGTGTTGCGCCAGGAACGCCCCCTATTCCGCTGGATGGTAGCCGGATCGATCCTCGGCGCCGGTGTCGGCGGCCTGCTGCTGGGATTGGTTCCGGCTCAGCTGCTGATCAGCGGCCTCGGCGTCATCCTGCTCATCTCGGCCGTGAAGACCTTCCAGCATGCCCATTGATCTGTTGCCGGCGCACGAACACGTCGCTGGAGACTCGGCCATGCTCCGCCTGCCGATCACAGAGATGTTCCGCATCGACCAGGACTACGGCTGCATCAACGTCGTCGAGCGCAACGGCGGCCGCCCCTGGGTCCGGCTCGCCAACGGCACGCCGGCCGATCTCGCGGCCGCCAGCGCCTGTCTCAGCGGTTCTTGAAGCCGAGCAGGAAGCGATGGGGCCCCGGCACGCCGGGAGGCACCAGGGCGACGCGGTCGCCGGGCCGCACGACGGCCACGTCGGCGGCATAGGCCTTGCGGTTCACGAATATCACCTCGACACGCTCGGCCCCGATGTCCAGGGCCTGCAGCAGCTCCGGCCCCGATACTTGGTTTTCCAATGGGAAGGCGTACGGATTGCTCCAGGCCCGCTCGCGGAATAAATCCGACAGGCCCATGTAGGCGTGCAGTTCGATGTCTTCGGCCATCACCATTCCTTGAGGTTTTCGATGCAATCGGCGGATGATCACACGGGCGCGCCGCTTTCGGCGGCGCAATAGGCGGCCCACAGGATTTCGACCGGATGGGCCACCGGCAGCGGCAGCATCTGGTTGAACTGCATGCGGCAGCTCAGGCAGTCGGTGAGCAGGGTCTCCGGCGCCGCCGCCTCGACCTTGCGCTTCAGGCGCCGGCCGATGGCCACCGACGTCGAATGGAACTTCCTCTTGAAGCCCATGATGCCGCCCAGTCCGCAACAGTCGAGGGCGCCGCCGACGCGCCCGACCTGGACGCCGGGAATCCGCGCCAGCAGGTCGGTCCAGGGCTGGCCGATGCCCTGCTCGCGCTGGTGGCAGGGCGGGTAGTAGGCCATCCCGGTTGGCAGCGGGCCGAAGTTGCGGTCGAGTTCGCCGGCCTCGTCGAGTCGGCGCAGATACTCGCCCAGGTCGTAGGCGCGGCTGGCGATGCGCAGCCGCGCCATGCCGTCGAAGGCGCCGAAATAGCCGCGGTCGCGCACCAGCCGGGCGAGCACGAACTTGAGCGTCGACGGCTGCGTCGCGCGGGCGAACATGGGGTCCGCCCGGCCCTGGAAGGCCCGCTCATCGCGGCTCAGGCGCTCGCCGATCCGGACCAGATCGCCGCCTTCCTCGCCCGCCAGCGCCTCGATACGGGCCCGGAACTCGGGTGAGTGGAGAGCATCCGCAGGCAGCACCGACTTGAGGAAATAGCCGCAGGTAGGGCAGGAGCAGACGATGTCGTAGCCGGCATCGACGACGGCGGTGAGTTGGCCCAGGTTGAAGCCGGCAGTGGCGTGGGTGAAAGCGCGATCGCCTTCGAGCATGGTCGGCATGCCGCAGCACTTCTGGGGTGGCACATAGACGGAAACGCCGTTGCGTTCCAGCACCTGCACCGTCGCCCGTGCCACCTCGGGAAACAGGTAGCGCGCCGTGCAGCCGGCGAAATAGGCAACCTTGCGCCCGCCCGCCGCCGGCGGCCGATCCAGACCGCGGCTGCGCACCCAGACGTCGAAGGCCTGGCGCGGGAAGGCAGGCAGTCTACGCTCCGGGTGGATACCGGCCAGCCGCTTCAGGCCGCGCCCGACGGGGCCGTCCTTGAGCAGGAAGTTCGTCAGCCGCGGCAGGGCGCCGCCGAGCTTCGACAGCAGGCGCAGGTCCTCGAGAACGCGGATCGCCGGCGGCAGGCCGCCGCGGTCCACGAAGCCGTCCTTGGCCTGGCGGATCCAGGTGCGGATCTCGACGCAAGGACAAATGCCGCACAGGTTGCACAGGTCCACCAGGCGCTGCAGTTCCTCGTCGCTGGCTGCGCGGCCGCCCAGCCGCTCGCGGTCACGGAGCCGGAAGAGGCGGCGGAAGAACAGGCAGGACGATTCCTTCAGGTAGTCGCGACACCAGTCGCAGTTGCTGCAGCGCTCGACTGCCTTGCGCACGCTGGCTTCAGGGGCCTCATCGGCCATGGCTATGGATCTCCGCATCGCTCAGACGGCACATGGCTTCCGAGCGCCTCACATGCCCGCCAGCCGCTGCAACTGGGTCAGCTGGTCCACCGCGTGCTGCATGGCGGTCAATCCTTCGGCAAGCTCGTCGAGCTTCGCCAGGCTCGTCGACAGGTCGCCCCGATCCCGTTCCGCATCGGCGCTCATGCGCGCGATCTGGTCGGCCGCCATGGTGCTCTTGTCCGCCATCTCCTTGGTCGCGCCGACGGTTTCCGTGGCGACGTCGCGGATCTTGGCGATGGTATCCACCGCATCGCGGATGTTCTTCGCCGTCGCATCGGCCTGGCTCTTGGCCGACTGGGCCAGCTTGCGCACTTCGTCGGCGACGACGGCGAAGCCGCGCCCGGCCTCGCCGGCGCGGGCAGCCTCGATGGCGGCGTTGAGGGCCAGCAGGTTGGTCTGGTCGGCAATGGCGCTGATGCCGCCGGTGATCTGCCTGATGCCCTGGGAAATCCGCTCCAGGTCGTCCAGGCCGCTGCCGAGGCGGATCTGGGAGGTGCGCGTCAAGTTGGCGGCTTCGCTGATCGAGCGGATGCTGTCCTGGGCCAAGCCAAGGGTTTTCGACTGCTGCTTCGCCGCCGCTTCGAGCTGCGGCAGGGCGGTCAGCAGCGGGCTTACCGCCTGCTGATAGTCGACCACGCGCCCGACCACGGTGGCTTGCAGGCCGTGCAGCGCCTCCCAGCGGTTCAGGGCCCGCTGGGCGTAATGGCCCGCGTAGCCGGCGTAGTCGACCGGGAATCGGGCCATGGCCTCGTTGCCGCCTTCGAAAAAGGCCAAGGCCGAAAGGGTCTGGTTGATCGGCACGCCGAGGATTTCGCCGAAGGTGGAGAAGCCGGCCGCCGGCACCTGGTCGAAAAAGCGCGCCTCGCCGAGGCGGGCGGCGTTGCCGACCCGGCGCAGGACGCAGTCGTTGAGCAGCACCGCCAGCGGGCTGCCGTGCGTGGCGACGAACTGCTCCCACTCCCGGCGCGTCGTCGCCAGGAAGTCGGTGGCCTGGAGCAGATGCAGCCGATCGCCGAATTCCAGGTCACAGAAGAAGGCCACGCGGTCGGCCTGCACCGCCGCCACCGAGCGGATGAAGTATTCGTTGCCGACCTTGACCGCGAAGGTCTTGCCCTCGAGCTGCTTGCCGATGTCTTCGCGCCGGCAGCGCAGATGGGCCGCCAGGACGTCGAGGATCGGCTGCGGACGGCCGTCGGCGCCGAACAGGGAGGTGACCGTGCGGGAGACCGGGTCGGCTTCTGCCACCAGCCAGCTGACGGAGGTCGGATCGAAGTTCTGGCTCTTGAAAGGAGCGAAGGATTTGCCGGGCGCGACCTGGCAGAAGATGATCGCCGCCTTGCCCTGGAGCACGGACCCGCCGGCGCCGATGTAGGTGCCGCTGAAGTCGAGCTTGCCGCCGGCCGAGCCGCCGATGGCGAGGCAGGGGAAAGCGCCGCTCTGATACCAGGCCTGCATCAGGAAGCCTTCGGAGGCCGACAGGCCGTCGCAGAACACCAGGGCAAAAGTCCTCTCCGCCGACAAAGGCATCTCGACCCGGAGGCGATCGAGTTCGCCGCGGATCGCGGCCACGCGCTGGGTCGCCATGACGGCGTCCTTGAGATGGAGGTCCACCACGTGCAGTTCGTGGCGCGCGACCAGGGATTGCGGCAGCCACAGCCAACTGCCTTGCCGGCCCGCGGCGTCGCAATAGGTCGATGCCCCCACCTGGCCGCACAGGGCGCCCGTGGACGACAGGACGACCACGCTGCGAGCCGGCCCGGACAGCCGCTGCCAGGCGTTGCTGACGCGCGGGAAGTCCGCCTCGGGCGGAACGAAGGCCAGGAGCAGGCCGGCCTCGTCCGCAAGCCCGAGGCCCTGCATGCCCGCCGGCACGGCGGCGCAGTCGAAGACGCCGCTGGCCGGCCGGCCGCGCGACGGAACAGGAACGGCAGTCGGCGCTGCTGTCTCTGCGCCGAAGAAAGACATCAAGCCCATGGTGGTTTTCCTCATCCAGTAATGGAGCAATCGGTCAGGTTCGCCGTTCCGCGAAAGTATTGGCTTCGCGGCAGCAGGAAGCAAGCTTCTCGCGCCCTTTAAGGCCCGCTGTATCAATCTGTGACAGCACGGGAATGAACCTCCCCGGGGAAAACCACGGCGCGAAAAGGGGCACAAATCTGTCCCGAACTGACACAGATGCACGCCCGTGGACTGAGTTTGAATTGTGGCCGGCAAGGGGCGTCCTATACTGCATTCAGGAAACGCCGAACCCGATTCGTCAGTGGTGCCCGGTGCGAGTTTCCGCAGTGTTTCGTCAATCCCAAAGGAGTCCAGTATGGCCTACAAGATCATTCCCGAACTGTGTAACGGCTGCGGCGCTTGCGAGTCCGAATGCCCGAATCGCGCCATCAGCCACGTCGAGAAGCTTTACACTATCGACGCCAGCAAGTGCAAGGAATGCCAGGGCGTCTACGACAGCGCCATGTGCGCCCAGCTTTGCAACACCGACGCCTGCGTCCCGGCCTGAGGCCGTTCCGCCGGCATTCTGAATCGTCATTGGGAGATCGCAATGGATCGTATCGTTCGCATCAACATGACTGACCTCACCACCTCGGTCGAACCCGTCCCTGCAGCCTGGGGCGGACTCGGCGGACGGGCACTGACTTCAACCGTCGTCGCGGCCGAAGTGCCGCCGACCTGCCACGCGCTTGGCCCCAGCAACAAGCTGGTATTCGCCCCGGGCCTGCTCTCGGGCACGGCGGCGGCCAATTCCGGTCGCATCTCCTGCGGCGCCAAGAGCCCGCTCACCGGCGGCATCAAGGAATCCAACGCCGGCGGCACCGCCGCCCGGATGCTGGCCAAGCTCGGCATCAAAGCGCTGATCATCGAAGGTCAGCCCAAGGATGGCAGCAAGTGGTACAGCGTCCATGTCACCAAGAATGCCGTCACCGTCAAGGAAGAATCCGAACTGGTCGGCGCCGGCAACTATGACCTGGTGAAGCAGGTACAGGCGCGCTACGGCATCCCGGTGGGCGTGATGAGCATCGGTCCCGTCGGCGAAATGAAGATGCTGACCGCCAACATCTCGGTTGCCGACCCGGAAAGCCACATCCGCAGCATCGGCCGCGGCGGTCTTGGCGCCGTGATGGGCGCCAAGAGGGTGAAGTTCATTTCCATCGACGACACAGGCACGCCGCCGGTGATGCCGAAGGACGCGGTCAAGTTCAAGGACGCGGCGAAGATCTTCGCCCAGACGCTGCTCGACCATCCGGTCAGCGGCCAGGGCCTGCCCACCTACGGCACCGACGTGCTGGTGAACATCCTGCACGAGGCCGGCGGCCTGCCGACCCGCAACTTCACTTCCGGCCAATACGTCGACCACGACAAGATCTCCGGCGAGACCATGCACGCCACCATCGTCGCCCGCGGCGGCATGCCCACCCACCCCTGCCATCCGGGTTGCCAGATCCAGTGTTCCCAGATCTACAACGACAAGGACGGCAAGTACCTCACGTCCGGCTTCGAGTACGAAACCATCTGGGGCCTGGGCGCCGACTGCTGCATCAGCGACCTGGACGATATCGCCACCGCCGACCACATCATGGACGACATCGGCTGCGACAGCATCGAGACCGCGGTGATGTTCGGCGTCGCCATGGAAGCGGGCGTGCTGAAGTTCGGCGACGGCAAGGAAATGCTGCGCATGCTGCGCCAGGAAATCGGCAAGGGCACGCCCCTGGGCCGCATCCTCGGCGGCGGCGCCGCCAACGTCGGCCGCGTCTATGGCGTCACCCGCGTGCCGGTGGTCAAGAACCAGGGCATTCCGGCTTACGATCCGCGCGCCGTCAAGGGCATCGGCGTCACCTACGCCATGTCCACCATGGGCGCCGACCACACCTCCGGCTATGCGGTCGCGACCAACATCCTCAGCGTCGGCGGCCACGTGGACCCGCTGTCGAAGGTTGGCCAGGTCGATCTGGCGCGCAACCTCAACATCGCCACGGCGGCCATCGATTCCACCGGCATGTGCCTGTTCATCGCCTTCCCGGCGCTGGACATCCCGGCCTGCCTGACCTCGCTGATCGACATGATCAACGCCCGCTTCGGCATCAACCTCACGGGTGACGACGTCACGGCCCTGGGCAAGTCGGTGCTGAAGATCGAGCACCAGTTCAACCTGGCGGCGGGCCTGTCGAAGGAGCACGACCGGCTGCCCGAATTCTTCTCCCTCGAGAAGCTGCCGCCGCACAACGTGGTGTGGGACTTCACGCCCGAGGAGCTGGACGCCTACTGGAACTTCTAATGCTCTCCTCCTCCGGTGCCGCCAAGGCACCGTTTGCACCCCGGTGCAGGCTCGTCGAGCCCGTACCGGGGAGTTTCTTTTCCTATCCGGAAGGCGGAACGCCATGAAGGTGACGATCAAACTCTACGCCACCCTGCGCGACTACCTGCCGAAGGACGGCAACGGCACCCATGCGGTCCTCGAATTGCCGGCAACCGCGACCATTCCGGATGCGCTGGCCGTCCTCGGGGTACCTGTGGCGCAGGCCCACATCGTGCTCATCAACAATCGCCATGTGCTGCGCCCGGACATGCCCACGCGCCAGTTGCGCGAAGGCGACGATGTAGCGGTCTTTCCCGCCATCGGCGGCGGCTGACGGAGTCCATGCAGTCCAAGGAGGCAACATCTTGATAGTCAGGACACTTGCGCCCGGCGTGCATGCGCTGGTCGCCATCGACTGGGACCGCAAGCTCTTCGACGAACTGGTGCCGCTGCCCGAGGGCACCAGCTACAACGCCTACGTGGTGGTCGGCAGCGAGAAGACGGCACTCATCGACTCGGTGCATCCCTCGATGACGGCCGGTTTCATCAAGGTCCTGAAGAGCCTGGGCATCGACCGCCTGGACTACATCGTCTCCAATCACGCCGAGCCGGATCATTCGGGCTCGATCCCGGCGGTGCTGGCCGAGTACCCCGAGGCCAAGGTGCTCGCCAACGTGAAGTGCCGAAGTCTGCTGACCTCCAGCCACGGCCTGAAGCCCGAGGTATTCACGCTCATCAAGGACCAGCAAACGGTCTCCCTGGGCGACAAGACGCTGCGCTTCATGTGGGTGCCCTGGGTGCACTGGCCGGACACGACCTTCACCTACGTCGAGGAAGATCGCATCATTTTCACCTGCGATTTCCTCGGTGCCCACCTCGCCACTTCCGATCTCTACGCCGACGACGAGGCGCGCGTCGACCGGGCGGCGCGCATGTACTATGCCGAGATCATGATGCCCTACCGGCCCCACGTGAAGAAGTACGTGGACCAGTTGTCGGCCATGGCCATCGACATCATCGGCCCCAGTCACGGCCCGGTGTACCGGCGGCCCGAGTTCATCCTGTCGCGCTACCGCGCCTGGGCCGGCGACGCCACGCGGCCGCAAGTGGTTCTGCCCTATCTCTCGATGTACGAGAGCACGGCGAAGATGGTGTCCTACCTGGTGGACCGGCTGATGGAAAAGGGCCTGTCGGTGCAGCCCTTCAACGTGGTCGACCTCGACAGCGGGCGCTTCGCCGCCGCCCTGGTGGAAGCCTCGACCCTGGTCTTCGGTTCGCCAACGGTGCTCGACGGACCGCATCCGGCAATGGCCTCCGCCGCCTATCTGGTCAACGCCCTGAAACCGAAGACCCGCTACGGCGGCATCATCGGCTCCTACGGCTGGGGCAACGACGCCATGCAGAACAGCCTGGCGAAGATGTTGCCCAACCTCGCCGTCGAATGGTTCGAGCCCGTGGTCACGGGCGGCGTACCGAAAGAGGAGAATTTCGCCGCCCTCGACCGGCTGGCCAACGACATCGCCCGGGTAAACGCGGAGGCCGAAGCCTAGCGCCAGACCACCATATACTCATCACAATAGCCAAGACTGAGGAGATTTGCTTTGACCAGCAGTTGTAATTCCACTTCGACATCCGCGACGGAAGACCGCGCCGCGACCTGGTGGAACGCCAGCCGGACGCCGGGACTGGAGGCTTTCGGCGCGCCGCTGAAGTACACCGTCGACGGCAAGGAAGTCGAGGCACCTGCCGGCGCCTCGCTGCTCAATGCCCTTATTGCCGCCGGCGTCTACGTCCCGCACCTGTGCACCCATCCGGATCTGCCTCCGGCCTGCCGGCGCGGCGAAGGCGGCGGCTGCAATCTCTGCGCGGTGGAAACCTCCGAGCGCCCAGGGAAGGTCAGCCATGCCTGCAAGCTGGAGGTCACGGAAGGCCTGGCGGTCCGGACCACCTCGCCGCTCATCCGCATCGCCCGGCAATCAGCGCTGGCCAAGATCCTCGCCAATCACCCCCATGTCTGCCTGACCTGTCCCGAGCGCGAAGAATGCGACCGCACGGAGTGCGCCTACGATCACCCTTTGGTCGTCCGTTGCTGTGAGAACTTCCCACACTGCGAACTGCGCAAGGTGGCGGACTTCGTCGGCATCCGCGACAACACACCGGCCTACCAGTCAGCCGACCTGCCGGTGGTGCGGCACGATCCGTTCTTCGACCGCGACTACAACCTCTGCATCGACTGCCGTCGCTGCATCACCGTCTGCAACGACATCCGCGGCGCGGCCTGCCTGGAACTGAAGACCGTCGAGACGCCGCAGGGCACACGCACATATGTCGGTACCATTGCACCGACGCTGATCGAGTCCGGCTGCAGGTTCTGCCGCAGTTGCGTCGCCGTCTGCCCGACCGGCGCGCTTACCGACCGCACCCTCGATCCGGCGCGCCGCGAGGAATCGATGGTGCCCTGCAAGTCCGCCTGCCCGGCCGGCATCGACGTGCCACGCTACGTCCAACTCGCCGCCGAGGGCAAGTATGGCGAGGCCGTCGCCGTCGTGCGCGAAAAGCTGCCCTTCCCCGGCATCCTCGGCCGCGCCTGTTTCGCCATGTGCGAATCGGCCTGCCTGCGCGGCCAGCTCGACGACCCGCTGTCGATCCGCGGCCTCAAGCGCATGGCCGACGACAACGACACGGGCCTGTGGCGGCAATACTCGAAGGTGCTGCCGCCGACGGGCAAGCGCGCCGCCGTCATCGGCGCCGGGCCGGCCGGACTCACCGCCGCCTGGTACCTGGCGAAGAAAGGCCATGCCGTCACGGTCTTCGATGCCCACCCATCCGGCGGCGGCACGGCCCGCTACGGCATTCCCTCCTACCGCGTTCCCACGGATGTAGTGGACCGCGAGGTCGCCGAGGTCGAAAGACTCGGCGTCAAGTTCGAATACGGCAAGAAGATCGAGGATCTCGACGCGCTCTTCGCCCAGGGCTTTGATGCGGCCTTCATCGGCATCGGCTGCCAGGGCGGCGATCCGTTGCGCGTGCCCGGCGACGACCTGCCCGGCGTGCTCGACAGCCCCACTTATCTGCGCGCGATTGCCATGGGCCTCGTCAATGCGCGCGGCAGCGGCCTCAGCACCGGCAAGAAGGTGGCCGTGATCGGCGGCGGCAACGTCGCCGCCGACAACGCCCGCTCCTCGCTCCGTTTCGGCGCCGCGGTGGACATCATCTACCGACGTACGCAGGCCGAAATACCCCTTCACAAGGCGGAACTCGACGACTGCATCGAGGAAGGCGTGAACATCCGCTACCTGCTGGCGCCGAAGAGGATCGCGCCGGGCAGCGGCGGCGAAGGGCCGCCCCGAGCCGACGACGCCCCCCCCGGGGGGGCAGCGAGCCGCAGTTGCGAGCGTGGGGGGCAATATGGCTCACGCCTGGTGATCACCTATGCCCGCATGGAACTGGGCGCGCCCGATGCCTCCGGCCGGCGCCAGCCGATCGACACCGGGGAGGAAATCACCGAAGGCGTCGACCTCGTCATCGCCGCCGTCGGCCAGCACACCCAGCGCTTCGCCGGCTTCGGCGTCCAGACCGACGCCAAGGGCCGCGTCATCGTGCGCGAGGATACGCACCTGACCAGCCGCCCCGGGGTCTACGCCGGCGGCGACTGCGTGCTTGGGCCCTCAACGCTCATCGAATCCGTGGCCCACGGCCGCCTTGCCGCCTCGGCCATCGACCGGCAACTGGGCGGCGACGGCAACATCGAGGAGAAGCTGCTGCCCGACGACTGGCAGACTTCGCCGCACCTGGGCGCCGACCCGAACTTCAACCGCCGCCGCAAGGTGCATCCGCTCACGCTGGCACCGGCCGCGCGCAAAGGCTGGGATGAAGTCGAGCGCGGCTACAGCGACGACGACGCCCGCGCCGAGGCGGCGCGCTGCTTCAAGTGCAACCTGACGCCAACGATCTCCGCGGCCGTGCTGCCGCCCAAGTCCTGAATCGATTTCACCGAAGCCGCGGCCGACGCCAAACCCAGGCTTACCTCAAGCGCCCGTTTTGACGATCGCCGGATCGCGATTTTCGCCAGGCGCCGCCTTGCCGGCCCCTGAGCCCTGGCCGCGCCCTTCGGCGCAACGTCCCGGAGCGGCTTCCCTGCCACCGATCAAGGGTAGCAGCGCAGGCTGGAGTTCCTTGAGAATCTGTACCGGCAGCGCCGAGGTGAAGTCGTAGCGGGCGGCTTTCCCGCCGGGAACGAAAGCGGTCACGACGCCGTAGTAGCGGTCGCCGATGTAGAAGGCGAAGGTCGCCGCGCGGTTCATCACGCGCGAGCTCTTGACCGTTCCGTCCGAGCCGACGATCTGGAAGCGGTGGTCGCCGGTTCCCGTCTTGCCGCCGAGCGGGATCGGCTCGTCGTTGCCATCGCGGTAGGCTCCCTTGACGCGCCGGGCAGTGCCGCTTTCGACCACGCGCAACAAGGTGCGCCGCGCCACCTGCGCGATTTCGGCCGCCAGCACGCGTTCCCCCGGGTCGGCATGACGATCGAGCACGGTCTCGAAAGGTGTTGCGGCGGCGAAGCGCAGGCGATCGATGCGTACCGTCGAATGCCGCACGCCATCGCTGACGACGATGCCCATGAGTTCGGCGAGTGCCGTCGGGCGGTCGGCCGAACTGCCGATCGCGGTCGCCAGCGAGGGCACCAGATGCTCGAAGGGATAACCGAGGCGGCGCCATTCGGCGGCAATACGTTCGAATGCCGCGACTTCGACGACGATATCGATGCGTACCTCCTGAGCATGCCGGAAACGGCTGGCGAACAACCAGTGCGAGGCCTCGCGGCGCGCGGCGACGCTGGCCGCAACGACCTCTTGCAGCCCGGCGTCGGGATGCGTGCGCAGATAGCGGACCAGCCACAGTTCGAGCGGGTGCACGTGCGCCAGGTAGCCCTGGTCCGACAGGTTGTAGTGTCGCGTCGCGTGGTTGTCGTAGACATGGCGCAGGCCGGCGTCGGTACCGGCCTGGTCGCCGCGGCGCTCGCGCATGAAGACCAGAAAGGCGGCGAAGTCGCATTCCGGATGCACGGACAGATACGCCGCCGCCAGCGGCGATTGCCGCGCCGGCACCGAGTCGGCCAGCACGTCGAGACGCTCCTGCGGCGGGACATCGTGGTACTTGTGCCAGAAGGTGCGCAGGAAACCGATGCCTTCGCGCTCTGCGAATCGGTTGAGAAAATCCTGCCGCGCCGTCTCGTCGCCGTCGCGCAGCGAGCGCGCCGGCGCATCGGCCGCCTCGTAGGCGTGGTAATGCACTACGTCGCGCATGATGCGGACGAAGGCCAGATTCACCGATTGCTCGATCGCTTCGGCAACGCTCGGTGTCTGGCTGTCGTCTTCATGCTTGAAATTGGAAAACCGGTGGATGCCACCGCCGGTGAAGAAGGTCTCATGCGGATTGGCCGAATAGCGCCGCTCCATGGCCGCTTCGAGCATGGGCGTGAGGCTGCGATCCTCGCTGGCGCGCAGATAGTCGATGGCCCACCTGCTCAAGTGGTCGCCGGGTAGCGTGGTGACGGCGGCCAGGGCCTCGGCGTCGAGACCGGCGTAGCGCCGGTGCAGCTCGGCGATGACATTGAGGTAGGAGATCAGGGTTCGGAACTTGGCGCTTGAACCCAGATCGAGCTTGGTGCCGGCGTTGATGTCGAGCGGCTGGTTGAGGTTGTCGGCCTGCACGCGCAATAGATTGCCGAGCGGCGTCTTCTCGTAAAGCGTGAAGCTGTAGTTGACGCCAGACGGATCGCCGCGGTCCAGCAGGCGATGTTCCCTGAAGCCGGCACAGGCAAGGTAGTCCGCTTTGACGAGACGGCCGAAATAGGCCGTGACCTTGGCCTGGGCAGCAGCGTCCAGCGTGGTTCGCGCCTCCAGATCGAAGCGATCGAGGGCATAGAGATCCTCGAACCCGAGCAGGTCGCCGAGCGTGCCGCGGATATCGTTGACCGCTTTGCGCTCGATGAAGGAGACGGCTTCGTTCTCGCGTGCCTTGCGCCCCGGCGCCAGCCGAACCCGCAAAGCGTCGTCACGCAAGGCGTCCGGAATGCCGCCGTCGCTGGACAGCAGGCGCAGATAACTGTCGGTCAGGCTGTTGAGACGCTCGGTCGAGTCGAGCAGGAGATCGGAGGGGCGGCGCTGCGCGACGACCAGCGACAAGGCCTCCTTGAACACCCGGGCCCGGGCTGCCGGGTCGGCGCCGGGGTCGGCCAGCAAGCGGTTGGCAGCGGCGAAGTCGCGGCCGTACCAGAACCACAAACCATCGCCCAGACCATTGACCTCGCCGTAGCCGGCAAGCCCGGCCAGCGGCACGGAGTTCAGATAGTCGAGCACGATACGCCGCCGCGCAGGCAGCGTCTCTTCGCCCTCCTGATAGGCGCGCAGGGAGGCAGAGACCATCTGCCTCAGCTTGTCGTCGGCGTCGCGGGTGCGCCCCCCCGGGGAATGGCGGAATTTCTCTATCTGCGTGGCCAGCGTGCTGCCGCCGGCGCGTTCGCCTTCGAGATCGAGTACGCGCAAGGCATGGCCCAGCGCCACGCGCGCAAAGCGCCCCCAGTCCACGGCCGGATTGCGCCTCGGATGCTCCGGGTCGAGCAGATCGTGGTTCTCGACGTAGAGCAAGGCGGCGACCAGCACGGCGGGAATGGCTTCGAACGAGGTGTACTGGCGCTCCGGATAACGACTGGCATAGACCGGCGTTCCGTTGCGGTCGAGCAGCGTCAGCCCGGCCTGTGATTTCTCGCGGTAGATCGGGTAGTAGCCACGGCCGGCGATGCTGCGAAATCCGTCGGACTGCCGGGCCTGGGCGGAAACCTCATAGCCTGCCGCCAGCAGACGCGGCAGCATGTCCTGCATCCGGCTGTAACCGAGACGGCTACTGTAGGGGCCGGATTGCGGCAGCCAGAACTCGGCGCTGGCTCCGGGCTGTGTTTCCCAGGTGATGCCGCGCGCGATTTCGGAGAAGAAATGCGCCTGCAGACGCGAATGGCGGGCTTCGAGCAAGGCCACAACCGCCACTGCCGCCGACATCGCGACGATGACTGCAATCAAGCAAACGATTTGCCGCTGCCGGCGCTTCGCGGGCCGGGTGCTGATGAGGAAGCACTTGCTTTCCATTTCTCTCTGTAGTCCATGAGCGAATCATTATTTGTACTAATCACGCTACCGCTCTTATCGGCCAGTCGATGGTGCTGGCTATTCCCACCGAATGTGCAACCGCCCGGGCAGCCAATGCCGCCCTTGCTGCCGCTGACCCGCCACGATTATTGGCAAATGCGGCAGGACCAACTCGGCTTCTTGTACGCGCATCCTACTTCTTCCGCCGACGATCGGTGCGCGAATTCACATGCTGAGCGTCCGGCGTCGGGGCCGTCGTCGAAACCTGGATGGCATCTTACTGGTAGCGCAGCGCGTCGATGGGTTTCATGGCGGCCGCCTTCCTGGCCGGGTACCAGCCGAAGAAGATGCCGACGGCGGCGGCCACCGCGAAGGCCATGACGATGGAC
The DNA here is from genome assembly GCA_041480065.1 of Rhodocyclaceae bacterium. GTDB lineage: Bacteria > Pseudomonadota > Gammaproteobacteria > Burkholderiales > Rhodocyclaceae > Fen-999. The sequence continues at coordinate 3,158 of JBGOZF010000056.1, read as the reverse complement.
GACGCCGTGACGACGATCGCCATGCCGCTCAACTTGCTCACCGCCAGCGCGCCGCCGACGCCGAGCGCGACGCCGATCAGGCAGCCGATGACGGAGATGATGATGGCCTCGAGCAGGAACTGCAGCAGGATGTCGCGGCCGCGGGCGCCGATGGCCATGCGGATGCCGATTTCGCGCGTGCGCTCGGTCACCGACACCAGCATGATGTTCATGATGCCGATGCCGCCGACCAGCAGCGACACCGAGGCGATGGCGCCGAGCATCAGCGACATGACTTTCGCCGTCTCGGCGGCGGTATTGGCCAGCGCCGTCAGGTTGCGCACGGTGAAGTCGTCGTCGGCACCTTCCCGAATGCGGTGGCGTTGGCGCAGCAATTGGTTGAGCGAGTTTTCCACCGACGCCATGGCCTCGGCAGACTCCGCCTGGACCATGATGAAGCGCACGGTGCCGACGAAGCGCGTGCCGAACAGCTTGCGCTGCGCGGTGGTGACGGGAATGATGACGGTGTCGTCCTGGTCGCGGCCGTCGAGGCTCTGGCCTTTCGATGCCAGCACGCCGAGCACCATGTAGGGGCTGTTCTTGATGCGCAGCGTCTTGCCGACCGGGTCTTCGTCGCCGAACAGGTTGTCGACCACGGTCTTGCCCAGCAGTGCAACGCGCGTCGCGGAGCGGATGTCGGAATCGGTGAACGGGAAGCCGGCCGCGAGCTTCCAGTCCCGTACGGCGAGAAAATTCGGGGTGGTACCCATCACCTGGGTGCTCCAGTTGTTGGGGCCGTAGACCAGTTGGGCGGTTCCCGGCGACGACGGCGCCGCGGCCGCAACGGACGGCAGCTCGCCGATGGCCTGGGCATCGGCCAATGTCAGCGTCGGTGCCGCGCCGCCCCCCATGCGCAAGCCGCCCGACGTGGTGGAGCCGGACAGCACGATGAACAGGTTGCTGCCCATCGAGGCGATGGATTCCTGCACCTGCTGTTGCGCGCCCTGGCCGACGGCGAGCATGAGGATGACGGCGCCGACGCCGATGACCATGCCCAGCATGGTGAGGAAGGTGCGCAGCCGGTTGGCGCCCATCGCCTGCCAGGCTTCGGCAAGCATGGCAGTGATCATGTCGTCCTTTCCAGGTGGGCGGCCGGCGCGTGGTCGATCGGACCGTCGTAGATGATTCTCCCGTCGGCCAGGCGTACCAGGCGGTGCGCATAGGCCGCGATGTCGGGCTCGTGCGTGACCAGGACGACGGTGATGCCGTCACGCTCGTTGAGTTCGGCGAACAGCGCCATGATCTCCTTGCTGGTCGCGGTGTCGAGGTTGCCGGTCGGTTCGTCGGCAAGGATCAGCTTCGGCTGGCTGACCAGCGCGCGGGCGATGGCGACGCGCTGCTGCTGGCCGCCGGAAACCTGGTTGGGATGCGAACGGTTGAAAGCGCCCAATCCCACCTTGGCGAGCATTTCGCGGGCGCGGGCGAGACGCTCGCTGCGCGAGACTCCGCGGTAGATCAGGGGCAAGGCCACGTTGTCTTCGAGGGTGGCGCGCGGCAGCAGGTTGAAGCCCTGGAAGACGAAGCCGATGACCTGGTTGCGCAGGTGGGCGAGTTCATCCTTGTCGAGCATGCCGACGTCGCGGCCGTTGAGCATGCAGCGACCGCTGGTGGCAATGTCGAGGCAGCCGAGGATGTTCATGAAGGTGGACTTGCCCGAGCCGGACGGCCCCATGACGGCGACGAACTCGCCGGAGTTCACCGTCAGCGAGACGTCCTTGAGCACCGGCACCGGCCCGGCCTCGGTTTCGTACTCCTTGTAGAGTTGCTCGATGCGGACGATCGCATCGGGGGCATTCATCAGAACAGCCTCATCCCGGGCGCCGCCGTCTTGGCGGGCGGCTGGCGGTCTTCGACGATCACCGCGTCGCCTTCCTTGAGTTCGCCGCCGACCACCTCGGTCATGCGGTTGTCGGTGATGCCGACGCCGATGCGGACGGGCTTCGGCTGGCCGCCGTCGAGCACATACACGGTGCCGCTCGGCCCCTCCGGCCTGCCCTTGCTGCCGCTGTCCTGGGGCTTGGCGCCGCGCGGCCCGGCATCGGCGGGACGGAACCGCAAGGCGGCGTTGGGTACCAGCAGCACGTCCTTGCGTTGGGCGACCAGGATATTGACGTAGGCCGTCATGCCCGGCATGAGGATCTGCTCGGGGTTGTCGACGGCAACCACCACATCGTAGGTGACGACATTCTGCTGCGTCGTCGGGTTGAGCCGCACCTGCCGCACGGCGCCGCTGAAAACGCGGTTGGGAAAGGCATCGACGCGGAACGTGGCCTGCTGGCCGACCTTCAGGTTGCCGACATCGGCTTCGGCGTAGGCCGAGTCGATCTGCATCTTCGAAAGATCCTGGGCGATCTTGAACAGCGTCGGCGTTTGCAGGCTGGCCGCCACCGTCTGACCGATGTCGACCTCGCGCGAAACGACGACGCCTTTCACCGGCGAACGGATCACCGAATAGCCGAGGTTGGTGCTGTCCTTCGCCAGTTGCGCCTGCACCAGCGCCACCTGGGCTCGCGCCGCTTCGAGAGCCTGCACGGAGGTGTCGAGGTCCTGGCGCGAGATGTACTCCTGCTTGAACAACTCCCTGGCGCGCGCAGCGTTGGCTTCGGCCAGCTTCAACTGCGAGCGGGCATTGAGCAGGTTCGCCGAGCTCTGATTCACCTGGGCCTGGTAGATGGCGGGATCGAGTTCCAGCAGTATCTGGCCAGCGCTGACGTGGTCGTTGAAATCGGCGTACCACTTCTTCACCGTGCCCGAGACCTGGGTGCCGACGTTGACCAGCACGACCGGGTTGAGCGTGCCGTTGGCCGAGGCCATCTGCGTGAGTTCGCCACGAGCGACGGCCTGGGTCCGGTAGCGCTTCTCGGCATCCGGCGCGCCGTTCCTGGTCCAGTAGAGATAACCGCCGGCGCCGACGATCAGCAGCAGGGCGCCGAGCAGCGAATACTTGTTGAGCAACAGTTTGCGCAGGTTCATTGCGGATCACTGCTGTCCAAGATAGCGGAAGCTGGTCGGGTGGTACTCTGAATTGATGCGGGTTTCGAACGGGAGATGGCGGGTTTTCAAGATGGTGCCTCCGTGTGCTGTCCAAGATCAAGCAAAGGCCAGGGTCGCTTGGGCAT
>JBGOZF010000055.1:0-30367 GCA_041480065.1 Rhodocyclaceae bacterium | reverse complement strand
CTCGACATCGTCGATGAAGCCCATGCGCAGCATTTCGTCGGCCTCGTCGAGCACCAGGGTTTGCAGCGCATCCAGGGCCAGGCTCTTGCGTTCGAGGTGATCCATGATGCGGCCCGGCGTGCCGACGATGACATGGGCGCCGCGCGACAGCGCGCGCAACTGCACCACCATGCTCTGGCCGCCGTAGACCGGCAGGACATGGAAGCCGGGCAGGTGATGGGCATACTTCTGAAAGGCCTCGGCGACCTGGATCGCCAGTTCGCGCGTCGGCGTCAGCACCAGAGCCTGCGGCTTCTTGAGCGCCAGATCGAGCCGCGCCAGAACGGGCAAGGCGAAAGCCGCCGTCTTGCCGGTGCCGGTCTGCGCCTCGCCCAGAAGGTCGCGGCCGGCCAGAAGGTGCGGAATGCAGGCGGCCTGGATGGGCGACGGCGTCTCGTAGCCGACGTCGGCGAGCGCGGATAGGAGTGGGGCGGGCAATTGCAGCGCCGCAAAGGAGTCGATGGTGTCGGTCATGGTTTGGCCACCGGAAGAAAAGATGGGCGGCGCGGACGGATAAGCGAGCTGCGTATTATCGCAGACCGGCAGGCTGAGCCCTAGCGGTTTCGCAGGCATAATCAGGCGCGATTGCGTCTTCTTCCAGCGACGACATGAAGATTCTCGACGAACTCAAGCTGCGGGTCAGGGCCGCCGCCGGCTCCGGCGGAGTGGCGGAATACTTCCACATCCTGCTGATGGAGGGTTCCCTGAAGACGGTGCTGGAGATCGTGCAGAACCGACCGGATCTGTTGGCGCAGTTGCTGCCCATTATCGCCAATCCCGAAGCGAGCATGAACGTGCGCTTTGGCGCCAGCGCTGCGTTTGAGCGCTTTGCCGGTACGCCGGCCCTCGGCGCACTGGTGGCGCCCTTGGGGGAACTTGCAGCACACGCCGACGCCCGCGTTCGTGCCGATGCCTGTCATTACCTCGGGCTCTCGGGAAGCGTCGACGCTCGCAAGTACCTCGAACCCAGGCTTGTCGACGAGAGCGCGGAAGTGCGCGAGATCGCGGCCGACAGCCTTGCCGGGATCGCCGGGGCGGGCGCGTGGCGGGGGCTATAATCGAACCGTGGATGCAGGCGGAGCAAAGCGTGCCCTCGGAAAGGAAGCCGTGACCATGGATGAGCGGAAGGCACTCGAAGAAATCGCCGCCAGCGCGGCGCGCGGCGACATGGTATTTCCGACCCATGCCGAGATGGCGCTACGCGTTCGGCGCGCGTTGGACGATCCGGATTCGTCCGTCGATCAACTGGCGAAGCTGATCCAGGCCGAGCCCCTGCTGGCCGCGCGTGTGGTCGGGATGGCCAACTCGGTCACCTACAACCCTTCCGGGCGTGCGATCGTCGACGTCCGAAATTCGATCACCCGCATCGGCTTCAAGACCCTGAGGGCTCTGGCGACGGCAGTGGTGGTACGCCAGATGGAGGAAATGCCCAAGACGCCGGCGCACAAGCAGCTCGCCATCCGGCTTTGGGAGCACACGGCCCATGTCGCGTCGCTGGCCTATGTGATCGCAAAGCGGGTCACGCACCAGGATCCCGATACCGCCTTCTTCGCCGGCATCGTGCATGAGGTCGGTGGGTTCTACCTGATCTCGCGTGCCGCCGACTACCCGGGCCTGTTCGAAAGCCAGTTGCCGGACTGGGACGGCGACGAGGAGGCCAATGTCGGCCGCGCGGTACTGAAGGTGCTGGGCGTGCCGGAGCCCGTCGTCAAGGCCATCGAGGCGCTGTGGGAAGGGTTGCTTGCCATGCCTCCGGAAACACTGGGCGATACGCTTCTGCTGGCCGATCAGCTCGCTCCGGTCGAATCGCCGCTCTCCAAGCTGGCCGGCATGAGCCGGGAGGGTGTCGGCGTCAAGATCGACCTGGCGCTCGATGACGAGACCCTGAGCGGGATCCTCGAAGATGCTGCCGAAGAGGTGAAATCCCTCACCAGCGCGCTGCAGTCCTGACCGCCGAATGCCGATACAGTGGTTTCCCGGTCACATGGCTTCGGCGCGCAAGCAGGCGGCCGAGACCATGGCGCAGACCGATGTGGTCATCGAAGTGCTCGACGCCCGATTGCCCGAGGCCAGCAGCAACCCGATGATCCGCGAACTGCGATTGCACCGTCAGCGCCCCTGCCTGCGCCTGCTCAACAAGGCCGATCTGGCAGATCCGGCGGCGACCAAGGCCTGGATCGAGTTCTACAACCGCCAGGCCGGCGTCAAGGCCGTCGCGATCTCGTGCAAGAAGGCGGGTGATGCGACGAAGGTGCCGGCGCTGTGCCAGGCACTGGCGCCGCATCGCAACGACGGCACCAAGCCCTTGCGCATGATGATCATGGGCATTCCGAACGTCGGCAAGTCCACGCTGATGAATGCACTGATCCGAAAGCGCGTGGCGGCCGTCGGCGACGAACCGGCCGTGACCAAGAGCCAGCAGCGCCTCGATCTCGGACCGCGCATGACGCTGGTCGATACACCGGGCCTGATGTGGCCGAAGATCGAGCACGACTCCGACGGCTATATGCTGGCGGCAAGCCATGCCATCGGCACCAACGCCGTGATCGAAGAGGAGGTGGCGACCTTCCTGGCGGCGATACTGCTCGAACGCTATCCGGCTGCGCTTGCAGCACGCTACGGGTTTGCCGTCGATGGGCTCGATGCGGCTGGCGTGCTCGAAGCCGTGGCCAGGAAACGCGGCTGCCTGATCAAAGGGCGGGGCGGCTTGCCGGACCTGGACAAGGCAGCGATCGTGCTTCTGACGGACTACCGCAGTGGCGCGCTGGGGCGAATCAGCCTGGAAACCCCCGACACCCGCGCGAATATGTTAGAGTCATCGAAGTTGATTTGATGGCCGCTAGTGCAGATCGTTTGTCCGCGCCTGCCATCGATGTCGTTCGTTCACGACGCACGGTGCGTGGCGACCGAGCTGCTATTGTAAGCGGAACTGAGAAGGAGCCAAAGTCGAATGGCATATCCGAACCGCGAATTGCCCTTTGCCGCAAACGAGGCTGCCGGCGACCGTACGCGCGCCGTGACGCATCCGATCTTTCCGCTGCTGCAATACTTGTCGCGCGAGCCGGATCAACCCGGCGATGTCAAGGAAATCGTCTTCGAGCGCAGCGATTTTCACGTCCGCATGGCCAGCACGGGCGGTCATCGCAGCGAGAGCGAGATGCTGGTCAGTCGCATGTATGCCTGGCGCGGCTACAAGCTTGCCGCCGGCGCATCTGCGCGGAGCGCGAACGAGATGATTCTTCAGGCCTGCCGCGGCGATAGCACGATTGGGACTCTGACGCTGCGGCTGGACTCGGAGTGTGGGCTTCTTGCCGACGGCCTGTACGAGGAAGAAGTGGACTTGTATCGCCGCCAGGGCGGTAACGTTTGCGAATTGACCGGGCTGGCGGTGGCGCCGCGCTGCGGTTCGAAGGAAGTGCTGGCCTCGATGTTCCATCTGGCCTACATTTTCGGCCGCCGCCATCATGGTGTGACCGATCTGGTGATCGAGGTGAACCCGCGCCATGTGGCGTACTACCAGCGCATCCTGGGCTTTCAGCAGGTCGGACCGGAACGAACCTGTGCCCGGGTTGGGGCGCCCGCCGTGCTGCTGCACCTTGATCTCGACTACGTGGACGAGCAGATCGAACTGCTGGCCGGTCGCCGGCGCAATGTGCCGCGCTCGCTTTATCCCTACTTCTTCTCCAAGCTCGAAGAGGATGGCTTGAACCGCCGTATCTGGGCCGTTTGCCAGTAGGGCTGCCTTATTCGACGATCTTGCTGATCGGCAGTTCGATGATGCCGCGGGCGCCCGCTGCGTAGAGGCTGGGCATCAGTTCGCGTACCAGTTTCTCGTCCACCACCGTCGAGATCTCCAGCCAGTCCTGGTCTGCAAGTGTGGACACGGTCGGTGTGGCGAGCGCCGGCAGAATCTTCAGGATCGCGTCGAGGCGGTCACGCGGCACGTTCATCGACAGCAGCACGCGCGTTGCCGCGGCGATGGCCCCTTTCAGCATCATCAGCAGGCGGTCGATCTTGGTGCGCTTCCAGGCATCGGTCAGCGATTCACGATTGCCGATGAAGCGCGGGGTGCTCTCGAGCACCACGTGCATGACCTTGAGTTGGTTGGCGCGCAATGACGATCCGGTCTCGGAAACATCGACGATGGCGTCGGCGAGTATGGGCGGCTTGACCTCGGTGGCACCCCAGGAGAACTCGATCTCGGCGTTGACGCCATGCTCGGCAAGGAAGCGACGGGTCATGCCGACGGCCTCGGTGGCGATCCGCTTGCCTTCGAGATCCTTGACCGTGGCGAAGGGCGAGCCTTCCTTGGAAGCCATCACCCAGCGCACGATGCCGTAATTCGGCCAAGGGGCGCGCAGGTCGGCGAGTTCCGCGACATCGGCGCCGGTCTCGAGTATCCAGTCGAGGCCGGTGATGGCGCAATCGAGAATGCCCTGGCCAACATAGCGGGCCATCTCCTGCGGGCGGATCAGGATGCATTCGATTTCCGGGTCATCGATGTCCGGGTAGTAGGAGCGCCCGGAGATACGCAGGTTGTAGCCGGCACGCTGAAAAAGGCTCTGGGTGGTCTCCTGCAGGCTGCCCTTGGGAATGCCCAGGCGCAGACGGGTTTTGGCGGCGGTATTCACTTGGTGTTCCCTTCCGTAAGCTGGGTATTCTTGAGCAGGGGGGTGCGCAATTCGGCGAATCGACGCGGTGCAACATATTGCAGAAGTTCCTTGCCCTCGGTGTCGAGGACGAGATCCAGGCCGCGTTCCGGATAGAGGAAATGCTCGCTGTGATCGGAAGCGCGGATACGCTCGGCTGGTCTGCCGAAGCGTTGGAGAACTATCTCTTCATCGAGGTTGATGGCGGGAATGAAGTTCAAGGCGCGGATGGGGGCGGCGTAAACTGCCGGCTGGTCGTTGGGGTCGAGGGTCCACTTCTTGGTGCTGCCTTCCATGTACGCGACCTTTGTCGCCCGCTGCCGCATTCGTTCGAGGTCTTCGCCGGCGATATCGGCGGCGACGATCATCTTTCCCGTCACGGCGCCCAGGGTGACGTCCTGAAAGTAGATCTCCACGGCTCCCGTCTCGCCCGGGGCCGCAACGATGGCAAGTATCAGGTCGCTGCCGAAGCGGTTACGGGCGTCGGCAAGGGTGCTGGTGCCCATGGTGAGGCCGAAGACCCTGGAATCTCCGTTGGCAAGCGGTTCGACCTGCCAGGGCAGGCCCGTGACCGCTTTCCCCGACGGATTGTCGGTCGAGGGCGACAGGAATCGAGGTACGGCGATGATTGCGATGATGAGAACCAGAACGGCGAGGATGATCTTCATAAAATGCGGCGCGTCGTCAGAATCGAGGAAATCGAGGGGCGCAGTCTAAGCCGCCGACGATCGGGGCCGCAAGGCTAGCCTCGATCCGGTCAACTTCCCGGCGCCGCAAGCGTTGTAGGTCAGCATGGCGGTCAACCGCCGACATCGGAGACATAGAATGGGCAGTCTGAGCGACGAATCCTTCGACGAGTTCTTGAATTCCCTCAAGCAGGCTGGAATCGCCATCAGCAACGAGCAGGAAGTGCGTGAGCGTCTGGCCGAAGCGCAGCGCTGGCGCTATGCCTTTACCACCCTGGCCGCCAACGGCCGGGCCATCGGCATCCGTTTCCAGGATCTGAGCGCCGGCAAGAACGAAGCGCAGATCTGCAACGCCTTCGCCCGCTTCCAGTTCCCTGAGCCGTTTCAGGCGGTTTTCGCCGCCAGTCTCAAGTCCGAGCACTGAACACCGCGTATCCCGGCGCTGCCGGGATGCGGATCTCCCTCTGATAGCCGGCCATCGCCCTCAACGGCTGATGGGTTTGTAGCGGATCCGGTGCGGCTTGGCACCTTCCTCACCCAGCCGCTTGACCTTGTCTTCCTCGTACTCGTGGTAGTTGCCGGCGAAAAAGGTCCATTGCGACTCGCCCTCGCAGGCGAGGATGTGCGTCGCGATGCGGTCGAGGAACCATCGGTCGTGGGAAATCACCAGTACGCAGCCGGCGAATTCGAGCAGGGCATCTTCGAGGGCGCGCAGCGTTTCGACGTCAAGGTCGTTCGAAGGCTCGTCCAGCAACAGCACGTTGCCGCCCTGGATCAGCGTCGTCGCCAGGTGCAAGCGGCCGCGCTCGCCGCCTGACAGATTGCCGACGATCTTCTGCTGATCGCCGCCTTTGAAGTTGAAGCGGCCCATGTAGGCGCGCGAAGGCATCTCGAACCGCCCGACGGTAAGGATGTCCTGGCCGTGGGAGACGGCTTCCCAGACGGTCTTGTCGTTGGCCAGGCCCTCGCGCGACTGGTCCACGGACGAAATCTGCACGGTCGGACCGATGACGATCTCGCCGGTGTCGGGCTTTTCGCGGCCCTGGATCATGCGGAACAGCGTGGACTTGCCGGCGCCGTTGGGGCCGATGATGCCGACGATGGCGCCGGGTGGCAACTTGAACGACAGGTTGTCGATCAACATGCGGTCGCCGAAGCCCTTGGAAACGTTTTTGAATTCGATGACTTCATTACCCAGGCGCTCGCCCGGCGGGATGAAGATTTCCTGGGTTTCGTTACGCTTCTGGTACTCGAAGCTTGACATCTCCTCGTAGCGGGCAAGACGCGCTTTCGACTTGGCTTGCCGCGCCTTGGGGTTCTGGCGCACCCATTCGAGCTCCTGCTTCATGGCCTTCATGTGGGCGTCGACCTGCTTCTGCTCGGTTTCCAGGCGGGCTTCCTTCTGTTCCAGCCAGTTCGAATAGTTGCCCTTCCAGGGGATGCCGTGGCCGCGGTCGAGTTCGAGAATCCACTCGGCGGCGTTGTCGAGGAAGTAACGGTCGTGGGTTACCGCGACAACCGTGCCGGGGAAGCGGGTCAGGAATTGTTCCAGCCATTCGACCGACTCGGCGTCGAGGTGGTTGGTCGGCTCGTCGAGCAGCAGCATGTCCGGTTTCGAGAGCAACAACTGGCAGAGGGCGACGCGGCGCTTCTCGCCGCCGGAGAGGTTCTTGATCACGGCGTCCCAGGGTGGCAGGCGCAGGGCATCGGCGGCGACCTCCATCTGGTTCTCGACGTCGGCGCCGGAGGTGGCAATGATGGCCTCGTACTTCGCCTGCTCTTCGGCCAGCTTGTCGAAGTCGGCATCCGGCTCGGCATAGGCGGCGTAGATCTCCTCCAACTTCTTCTGGGCGCCGGTGATCTCGCCAAGAGCAGCTTCGACTTCCTCGCGCACGGTCTTGTCCGGATGCAGTTGCGGTTCCTGGGCCAGGTAGCCGATGGAAATCCCGGCCAGGTGCTGGACTTCGCCGTCGAACTCCTTGTCCACTCCAGCCATGATCCTGAGCACGGTCGATTTGCCGGAGCCGTTCAGTCCTAGCAGGCCGATCTTGGCGCCGGGAAAGAAGGATAGGGAAATGTCCTTGATGATCTGCCGCTTGGGCGGCACGATCTTGCTCACGCGGAGCATGCTCATTACATATTGGGCCATGGAGCGGAAACCGGGTGAAATCGAAAGGCCGCAAGCTTACCGGAGCGCGGCCCTAAATGCGATGAGTCGGGGCGGAAATCAGCGGTAAGCGACGCTGGCCGACAGGAAGACCATGCGGGACACGGGATTGACCGGCCCGTCCTGATGCATGTATTGCTCGGAGCGATCAGCGATTTCCTGGTGGCGCGGACCGAGGTTGATGCCGGACAAGGCGACTTCGACTTGCCGGCCGCCGCTGCGGAAGCGCCGGGCGACGCGGAAGTCGGCGCTCGTGTAGGCCGGCGCCAGATACTGGAATCGCGGCACGTAGCCGTCGCCGCCGGCGATCGAGCCCATGCGCAATATGGTGACCATGCTTGACCAGCCGTCGCTCCAGTCTTCGAGCCAACTCAGGCTGGCGGTATAGGGCGCGGTGCGGCTGGCAAGAACCGGGTTGCTGGTCCGGCGGTCGATCATCGCGTGGTTGAAGATGATCTGGCTGCCGGGACGAAGATGGGTCTTGACCTGGTATTCGAGACCGACCAGGCTTACCGGCGAGTCAAGGTTCACGTATTGGGTCGACGGCATGTAGGCTGCCAGGACCGGGTTGTCCGCCGGCGTCGGCGCGATCGTCCGGAAGATGAAATCGACGATCCGTTCGTGGAAGAGGCGCGCATCGACCGTGGTATTGCCGGTATGGAAGCGGCCCAGGTAGCCGATCTCGACGCTGTCGATATGCGGCCGGCGCAGATCGGGGTTGGGCAGATAGGGGCGCACCAGCACGCGGCCGTCGGTCGGGTCGATGGCGCGGACATCGCTGTAAAGCTCGAAGTCGTTGCGGTCGCGCCAGGCCCTGGCGTAGCCGGTGCGCCATGTGGTATCGGGCGAGGCCTGCCAGTTCAGGAACAGGCGCGGGGCCAGCTTGGCGTTCTCGTTCGAATACTTCTCGACCATGCCGTCGATGTTGGCGGTCCAGTTCGGTGCCAAGTGCCATTCGAGGTTGCCGAACAGCCGCGCCAGATCGTTCGACAGCCGGCCCTGGCCGAAGAACAGGGTGGGCGCCTCGATCCACTCGTGGCGCACTTCGCCACCCCATACCAACTGCATTGAGGCGGCGGGCGCAAAGCGATGCTGGATCTCCAGGCTGTTGCGGCCGGCGTCGCGGTCCTGGCTCAGCGGCACGTAGGCCGGCCGCACCGGGCTGAGATCGATGCGCGGCCCGACGGCGATCCAGTTGTCGCGCATGCTGTCGCGCGTGCTGAACAGATTGACCAGCAGTTCGTCGTCGGCCGCCCAATTGTGGCGCCACTGGGTCTGCAAAGCCAGGTTGCGGTTGCGCCAGTCGCGTACGCCGTTGTTGTTGTAGAAGGAGTCCGGATAGCCGGCACCCCGCCGGGCGACACTGCCGGCGAGGCGCAGCGTCAGTTCGTCGTTGTTGGTGACCCGATTGTCGCTGCGTAGGCTGACGATGTCGACCCGGCTGCTGTCGTAGAGGCCGGCGTAGCCGTCGTCTTGACGCGATGTGGCCGCGACGCGCAGGTTGTGGCCGTCGGCGCCGCCGGCCCAGTCGGCGTGGACATCGCGGATGCCGGAATCGCCCAGATTGGCGCCCAGTTGGTAGCCGGGCGCCTCGCTCGAATGTCGAGTGATGATGTTGATGACGCCCAGATAGGCGTTGGGTCCGTAGGCCGCCGTGTTGGTGCCGCGGACCACCTCGATCCGGTCGATCTCCTCGATCGTTACCGGCAGGGCATGCCAGTCGACGCCGGAGAATATGCCAGGAGAGTAAATGGCGCGTCCGTCGATGAGCACCTGCATGTCTGCAGGCGCATCGTTGCCGAGACCGTGATAAGTGACCCAGTTGCTGCCCGAGCGCTCCTGGCCGACCTGCATTCCCGGTACCAGGCGCAGCAGGCGGGCGATGTCGCGGTAGCCGGTGGCGCGTATCAGATCCTGATCCAGGACCGTGACCGCCGCAGGCGCCTCTTGAAGCGGCTGGGGCAGGCGGGAGGGCGTCAGGACGACCGGCAGTTGCTCGAAATAGCCTTCATCGCCGAGGAGTGCCCCCGAATCGGCGGTCACCGAGGCGGAAACGGTGGACAGTACCAACGCTGGCAGGAGCAGGGGGCGGAACGGATTCACCAACCTGGGCGTCCTATGTCTTTGGTTAGAGTGAGGCGGGTTAATACCCGGAATCACTGATGTGGTCAAGCGTTGTCGCCCGGCCGCGGACGGCCGGCGGCCTTGAGGCGACCGCCGGGATTACTTGACAATCGGCCTCAGGCAATTGTTTCTGCGACCGAGATATCGACCATCAGGTCGTTCGAGATGCGCTCGAGGTCGGTCGCCAGGGTGCGCGTGTCGAGCTCGGCGGAGGCGGACAGTTCGGCCTGGGCATGGAAAAGGATTTCCGCGGACATCGGGGCGCTCGACGTGTGGGTGGCCAACTCCTCGACATTGACGCCGTGGCGGGCCAGAACCTGCGTGACCTCCTTGACGATGCCGATGCGGTCATGGCCGACGAGCGAGAGGCGTAGGCGCCGGCGTCCAGCAACCGCCGGTTCGCTCGATGACTCGACGGTGGTCTTGAGGCCGCTGAGCGCGTGCAATGCCGCCTTCAGTGCTTCGGATTTGGCATCCGGGATGGCGATCTTGACGATGCCGGCGAACTTGCCCGCCAGATGGGACATGGACGATTCGAGCCAGTTGCCGCCATGGGCGGAGATGGCCGCGGAAAGCTCGCCGACCAGCCCGGGACGGTCGTCGCCGATGACGGTGAGGATCAGGTATTGGTCGGGCATGGGTCAGCTCTCCAATGGGGGGCAGGCGCAGAACAGGTGGCGGTCGCCGTGTACGTCATCGATGCGATTCACAAAGGGCCAGAACTTGTTCTCGGCCACCCAGGGCAGCGGGAAGGCTGCTTCCTGGCGGCTGTAGGGGCGGTTCCAGTCGGCATCGGCGAGATCGGCCGCGGTGTGCGGGGCACGCTTGAGCGGATTGTTGTCGCCCGGCCAGACGCCTTGCTCGACCTTGCGGATCTCTTCGCGGATGGCGATCAGGGCGGCGACGAAACGGTCCAGTTCGGCCTTCGACTCCGATTCGGTCGGCTCGACCATCAGCGTGCCGGCGACCGGGAAGCTCACCGTCGGTGCATGGAAGCCATAGTCCATCAGGCGCTTGGCGATATCGATCTCGGCGATACCGGTGGTGGCCTTGATGGCGCGGATGTCGAGTATGCACTCGTGGGCGACGCGACCGTGGCTGCCGGTGTAGACGACCGGATAGTGCTCGTTCAGGCGCGCGGCGACGTAATTGGCATTGAGGATCGCGGTCTTGGTCGCCAGCGTCAGGCCTTCGCCGCCGAGCATGGCGATGTACATCCAGGAGATCGGCAGGATGGCCGCGGAGCCCCAGGGTGCCGCCGAGACCGCGCCCTGGCCCTGGTTCGGACCGTCGATGATTTGCACCACATGGTTGGGGGCAAACGGTGCGAGGTGCGCCTTCAGCCCGATCGGGCCCATGCCGGGACCGCCGCCGCCGTGCGGGATGGCAAAGGTCTTGTGCAGGTTCATGTGCGACACGTCGGCGCCGATCGCGGCCGGCGAAGTCAGCCCGACCTGGGCGTTGAGGTTGGCGCCGTCCATGTAGACCTGTCCGCCGTTGGCGTGAACGATGGTACAGATTTCCTTGACTGCTTCCTCGAAAACGCCGTGGGTCGAGGGGTAGGTGATCATCAGGCAGCAGAGGCTGGCGGCGTGCTGGTCGGCCTTGGCCTTCAAGTCGGCGACGTCGACGTTGCCGCTCTCGTCGCAATCGACCACCACCACCTGCAAACCGCACATCTGGGCCGTGGCCGGGTTGGTGCCGTGCGCCGACTTCGGTATCAGGCAGACATTGCGCTGGCCCTGGCCCTGGGCGGCCTGGTAGCGGCGGATGGTGACCAGTCCCGCGTACTCGCCCTGAGCGCCGGAGTTCGGCTGCATGCAGATGGCGTCGAAGCCGGTAATGGCCTTCAGCCAGTCGCTCAAGGTCGCGATGAGTTCGAGGCTGCCGGTGGCTTGGTCGAGCGGCGCGAAGGGATGGATATCCGTGAACTCCGGCCATGTGATCGGGATCATCTCGGCCGTGGCATTGAGCTTCATGGTGCAGGAGCCGAGCGAGATCATGGCGTGGTCCATGGCCAGATCGCGGTTCTGCAGCTTCTTGAGGTAGCGCAGCATCTCGTGCTCGGTGTGATGGCTGTTGAACACCGGATGGGCGAGGATGGCGTCGGAACGCAGTAAGGCCCCGATCGGACTCGCGCCGGCGACTCTGGCGTCGAGGGCGTCGACATCCGCCGATTTGCCCGTCAGGGCCTTCAGCAGCGCCGCGACATCCTCGCCGGTGGTCTTCTCGTTGAGGGCGATGCCGCGTATGCCGGGCGATGATACCTGGCGCAGGTTGAAACCGGCCGCATCGGCGCTGCTTTCGACGCGCAGGGTATCGAAATAGCGTTGCGTGAGGACTTTCACGCCGGCCTGCCTGAGCCCTTCGGCGAGGATGCAGGTCAGGCGGTGAATGCGCGAGGCGATGGTGCGCAGGCCGGCGGGGCCGTGATAGACGGCATACATCCCGGCCATGTTGGCCAGCAGGACTTGCGAGGTGCAGATGTTGGAGTTGGCCTTCTCGCGACGGATGTGCTGCTCGCGCGTCTGCAAGGCCATGCGCAAGGCCTTTTTGCCGCGGGCGTCGATCGAGACGCCGATGATGCGGCCGGGCACCTGGCGCTTGTGCTCGTCCTTGCAGGCGAAGAAGGCGGCATGCGGGCCGCCGAAGCCCATGGGGACGCCGAAGCGCTGGCTGGAGCCGAGCGCGATGTCGGCACCCATGGCGCCGGGCGACTTCAGGAGCACCAGTGCCATCAGGTCGGTGGCGACGGCCGTTACCGCGCCCCTGGACCTCAGCGTGGCGACGGTTTCGGTGAGATCCGTGCATTCGCCGCGATCGTTGGGGTACTGGAGCAGGGCGCCGAAGACCTCGTGTTTGGCGGCGTCCTCGGCCTTGCCGAGGACGAGTTCGAAACCGAAGAAGCCGGCGCGGGTGCGGACCACGTCGATGGTCTGCGGGAAGCAGTCCTCGTCCACGAAAAAGGCGTTCCCGGCGGACTTCGAGATGCGCCGCGCCATCGCCATGGCTTCTGCCGCCGCGGTCGCCTCGTCGAGCAGGGAGGCATTGGCCAGTTCCATACCGGTCAGGTCCATGACCATCTGCTGGTAGTTCAGCAGCGCTTCCAACCGGCCCTGGGCGATCTCGGCCTGGTACGGCGTGTAGGCCGTATACCAGCCGGGATTCTCCAGCACGTTCCTCAGGATTACGTTGGGCAGCAAGGTGTCGTGATAGCCCATGCCGATCAGCGACTTGCGAAGCACATTCTTGCTGGCCACGGCCTTCAGCTTCGCCAGCGCCTCATGCTCGCGCATCGGCCCGGCAAGCTTCAGCGGTGCCGTCAGCCGGATGGCAGGCGGGACCGTTTCTTCGATCAACCGGTCGAGGCTGGCGGCGCCGATGGCGGCGAGCATGGCCGCCACGTCGAAGCCGTCGTGGCCGAGATGGCGGCCGATGAATTCATCTTGCTGCTTGAGCGCAGCGAGCGGAAGGGCGTTCGGCATTGGCGTGGGCGATCAGTGTTCGTCGGCGACTTTTGCGTAGGCGGCGGCATCGAGCAGGCCGTCGAGTTCAGCGGGATTGCTCGGTTTGATTTTGAACAGCCAGGCTGCGTAGGCGTCCTGATTCACCGTCTCCGGAGCGTCGACCGCCGCCTGGTTGGCGTCGATGACCTCGCCACCGATCGGCGCGTAGATGTCGGAGGCGGCCTTGACCGACTCCACCACGGCGCATTCTTCGCCGGCTCTGAGCTTGCGGCCGGCTTCGGGCAGTTCGAGGAAGACGATGTCGCCCAGCGCTTCCTGGGCGTGGTCGGTGATGCCCACGGTGACGGTGCCGTCGGCTTCGACTTTGGTCCATTCGTGCGACTTGGTGTACTTGAGGTTGGCGGGATTGTTCATGGTCAGTTCTCCTGGATCAAAGGCTTGCCATTGCGGACGAAGTTGGGTTTGACGACGCGGGCGCGCAGCCGCTTGTCGCGGATTTCCACCTCGACTTCATCGCCGATACGCACACCGAGCGGCAGCCGCGCCAGGGCGATGGAGCGTTGAAGTGTTGGTGAGAAAGTGCCTGAGGTAGTATCTCCAACGCCATGTTTAGTCAATACATGTTGGTGCGACCTCAGCACTCCCTTGTCGAGCAGGAGCAGGCCGAGGAACTGGCGGGATGTCTTCCAGGCCTCCAGCGCCTTGCGGCCGATGAAGTCGCGACCGGCGCTCTTCATGTCGATGGTCCAGGCCAAGCCGGCTTCCAGGGGGCAGACGCTCTCGTCCATGTCCTGGCCGTAGAGGTTCATGCCGGCCTCGAGTCTGAGCGTGTCGCGTGCGCCGAGGCCGCAAGGCGCCACGCCGGCGGCCTTCAGGCTATCCCAGGCGGCCGGCGCCTCGGCGGCAGGCAGGGTGATTTCGAAGCCGTCTTCGCCGGTGTAGCCGGTGCGGGCGATCAGCCAGTCGCGCCACTCGGCGGCCTGAAAGGCGATCAGGCCTTCGCTGGCAGCCTTGGATTCCGGAAAGGCCGCCCAGAACTTCGCGCGCGCGTTCGGTCCCTGGACGGCGATCATCGCCAGTTCGGGACGGGGCGTCACCGCGACGTTGTAGCCCGGCAACTGCCTGTTCATCCAGGCGATATCCTTGTCGGCGGTGCCGGCGTTGACGACGATGCGGTAGCGGTTGGGGCTGAAGAAATAGACGATCAGGTCGTCGATCACGCCGCCATCTTCCTTCAGCAGGCAGGAGTAGAGGGCCTTGCCCGGCAGGCTCAGCTTGGCGACATCGTTGGCGATCAGGTGCCGCAACCAGGGCTGGGCGTCACAGCCCTGCACATCGACGGCACGCATGTGCGAGACGTCGAACATGCCGGCGTCCCGGCGGACGACGTGGTGCTCCTCGATCTGCGAGCCGTAGTGGATGGGCATGTCCCAACCGGCGAAGTCGACCATCTTGGCGCCGGCGCCGACGTGGGCCTCATGAAGTGGTGTATGTTTTCCCATAATTCAATGCGTTATGCGCCTTTCTTTATGTTATTTCTTGCAAAACAAAAAGGGCGCACGGCTTTTGTCCGTGCGCCCATCTGTCCTTGCACCTGAGAGATTTTCCCCATCGGTGGGTAGGCTGCGCCTACCGCTCTCCAGATTTGTCCTGCGTCGTCGGCCCATTTTGCCTGAGCGGTTCCCGGGCGGTTGCGCCTTCGGCGGCGGCTGCGTTGATCAGCCGCTCTCTCCCGACGATCGGCGGATTATGCCGGGGGGAGGGAGGGGCGGCAAGGGGCTTTGTTAAAATTGCCCAATGAAAGCCCTGAATGCTGATCTTCATTGCCATTCGACCGTCTCCGACGGCCTGCTGGCGCCCGCCGAACTGGTTCGGCGCGCCGTGGAGAACGGCGTCGAACTGTTGTCGCTGACCGACCACGACGAGATCGACGGTCTTGCCGAGGCGCGGGCGGAAGCCGGGCGGCTGGGGCTGCCGTTCGTCAACGGCGTCGAGATCTCGGTCTCCTGGGGCGACGACCAGACGGTTCATATCGTGGCGCTTGGCTTCGACGACACCCACGCGCCGCTGGCCGACGGCGTCGTCAAGGTGCGCAGCGGGCGCGATGTGCGTGCGCAACGCATCGCTGCGGAACTCGCCAAGGTGGGCATCCGCGGTGCCTATGAAGGGGCATTGAAGCACGCAGGCAATCCGGCGCTCATCTCGCGCTCGCACTTCGCCCGCTACATCGTCGAGCTTGGTCATGCCAAGGACGTGAAGTCGGTCTTCGACTGGTGGCTCGCCAAGGGCAAGCCGGGCTATGTCGCCCATCCCTGGGCGACGCTGGAAGAGGCCATGGCCTGGATCCACGGTGCCGGCGGCTTGGCGGTGCTTGCCCACCCAGGGCGCTACCGGCTGTCGAAGGCCGAGTTCGATCGACTTTTCGTCGCGTTCAAGGAGTCCGGCGGCGTTGGTGTGGAGGTGCTCTCCGGGTCCCACAATGAAGACGACGTGCGCGAATGCGCACGCGTGGCGCGGCACTACGGGTTCCTGGCGTCGCGCGGGTCGGATTTCCATGGGCCCGGCGAGAGCTGGATGGATCTCGGGCGCCTGCCGGATCTGCCGCCCGACCTGGTTCCGGTCTGGACAAAACTGCTCTGATGGCCGAACTGATCTCGATACATCCCGACGATCCGCAGCCGCGCTTGATCAGGCAGGCGGCGGAGATTATTCGCCACGGCGGACTGGCGGCGTTTCCCACCGACTCGGCCTATGCGCTCGGTGGGCGTGTGGGGGATGCCGGCCTGCTTGATCGCATCCGGCGCATCCGCGGCGTCGACGACCGGCACCACTTCACGCTCATGTGCCGCGACCTCTCGGAGATCGCCACCTACGCGCGCGTCGACAACGCGCAGTACCGGCTCTTGAAGGCGACGACCCCGGGTGCCTACACCTTCATCCTCGAAGGCACGCGCGAGTTGCCGCGCCGCGTGCTGCATCCCAAGAGAAAGACAATTGGCCTGCGCGTGCCGGATCACCGCCTGGTTCTGGCCTTGTTGCAGGAACTCAACGAACCCTTGCTGTCGTCGACACTGAGCCTGCCGGGAGACGAGGCGCCGCTCTGCGATGCCGAGGTCATCGATGCCAGGCTCGGCGGCCTGCTGGATCTGATCATCGATTGCGGTCCCTGCCGCGCGCAGGCGACATCGGTCATCAATCTTGCGAACGGAATACCGGAACTTGTGCGCGCCGGCCGCGGCAGTCTAGCCCCCTTCGGCTTGGAGTAGAATCCGCCGCTCCCATGAACGCTATCCAGACGCTGGCGATCTCCGCCCTGCCGGTCATTTTCGCCATCACGTTCCATGAGGCGGCGCATGGCTACGTCGCCCGCCATTTCGGTGACCTGACCGCCTTCCAGCAGGGGCGCATCAGCCTGAATCCGATTCGGCATATCGATCTGGTCGGTACGATCATCGTGCCGACGGTGATCGTTCTGCTGACAGCGGGGAACTTCCTGTTCGGCTGGGCGAAACCGGTTCCGGTGGACTTTTCCCGCCTGCGTCATCCAAAGCAGGACATGTTCTGGGTCGCCGCCGCGGGACCGGCAGCGAATCTCTTCATGGCGCTGGCTTGGGCGTTGCTCCTGAAGCTGGCGCTGGCCGCACCGGATTTCACCTACGCCGAGGCTATGTCTGAGATGAGTCGGACCGGGATCAACATCAACGGGGTGCTGATGCTGCTCAACCTGCTGCCGCTGCCACCTCTGGACGGTGGCAGAATTGCCGTCAGCCTCCTGCCGGCTCGCGCGGCCTGGAAATTCTCGCAGATCGAGCCCTACGGTATGGTCATATTGCTGGCGCTACTGTTCACCGGCGTGCTGGAATCACTCCTCGGGCCATTGATTGGCCTGTTTCTGGTCTTAATGAAGACCGCTTTCGGTTTCTGAACTATGTACGCAGAAAAAGTTCTCTCGGGCATGCGCCCCACCGGCCGGCTTCATCTTGGCCACTACCACGGCGTGCTCGCCAACTGGGTCCGTCTCCAGCATGAATACCCATGCCTGTTCTTCGTCGCCGACTGGCACGCGTTGACCACGGCCTATGACGAACCGGGCACGATCACCCAGAACGCCTGGGACATGGTCATCGACTGGCTGGCAGCCGGCGTCGATCCCTCGCAAGCGACGCTGTTCATCCAGTCGCGGGTGCCGGAGCACGCCGAGCTTCACCTGTTGATGTCGATGATGACGCCGCTCGGCTGGCTCGAACGCGTGCCGACCTACAAGGATCAGCAGGAGAAGCTGACGCACAAGGATCTGGCAACCTACGGTTTCCTCGGCTACCCCTTGCTGCAGGCGGCGGACATCCTGATCTACCGGGCCAACCGCGTGCCGGTCGGCGAAGACCAGGTGCCTCACATCGAATTCACGCGCGAGATCGCGCGCCGCTTCAATCATCTCTATGGCCGCGAGCCGGGCTTCGAGGAAAAGGCCAAGGAGTCGGTGAGAAAGCTCGGCAGCAAGCGGGCCAAACTCTACGAAGAGTTGCGCACCCGTTTCCAGGAAAAGGGCGAACAGGACGCACTCGAACAGGCCCATGCGCTGCTTGACGAGGCGCAGAACCTGTCGCATGGCGACCGCGAGCGACTGTTCGGCTACCTGGAGGGTGGTGTCAAGATGATCCTGGTCGAACCGGATGCCATGCTCACCAAGGCCTCACGCATGCCCGGCCTCGACGGCCAGAAGATGTCGAAGTCCTATGGCAATACGATCGCATTGCGCGAGGATGCCGATTCGATCCGCAAGAAGATTCGCACCATGCAGACCGATCCGGCGCGGGTGCGCCGCAACGATCCCGGCGATCCGGACAAGTGCCCGGTTTGGCAGTTCCACCAGATCTACTCGAGCGACGAAGTCAAACAATGGGTTCAGGACGGCTGTCGTGGCGCGCACTTCGGCTGCCTCGAATGCAAGCAACCGGTGATCGAGGGCGTTCTCAAGGAGCAGGAACCGATGCGCGAGCGGGCGCGCGTCTACGAGGAAGACCCGCAACTGGTGAAGAACATCATTGCCGACGGCTGCGAGAAGGCGCGCAAGCTCGCCCAGGAAACCATGCGCGATGTGCGCGAGGCCATCGGTCTGGACTACGCATGAACGAAGCGATCGAAGCGGACGACGAGGGCGCCGAACTCGCGGATGCGACGGCTGCGCCCGCCGAGGCGCACGTGCCCAAGGTCTACGGCGAATTGATGCCGGTGATGCCGCGCGACCTGTACATCCCGCCGGATGCGCTCGAGGTCTATCTCGAGGCCTTCGAGGGACCGCTCGATCTGTTGCTCTACCTGATCCGCAAGGCCAACATCAACATCATCGACATTCCGATGGCGCCGCTGACGGCGCAGTATCTGGTGTATGTCGAAGCCATGCACAAGCGCAATCTCGAACTGGCGGCGGAGTACCTGCTGATGGCAGCGATGCTGCTGGAGATCAAATCGCGCTTGCTGTTGCCGCGGCCGCCGCGGCCCGACACCGGCGAGCCGGAAGACCCGCGCGCCGAGCTGGTGCGCCGGCTGCTCGAATACGAACGCATGAAAGCGGCGGCGGCCAAGCTCGACGAATTGCCGCAGGCGAATCGCGATTACCAGTGGGTCAGCGTCTGGATCGCCGACCAGGCCGTCGAGCGTCTGCCCGACGTGTCCTTGCACGACCTCCAGGTCGCCTGGCTGTCGCTGATGAAGCAGGCTCGCGTCAACGCTCATCACAAGGTGCAGCGCGAGGAGCTCTCGGTGCGCGAATACATGGGCGCGATTCTGCGTCGCCTGCGCGGCCGCGGCTACGTCGTCTTCGAGGACTTGTTCGACACCGCGGCAGGTCTGGCGGGCCTGGTGGTAAGCTTCCTGGCCATTCTCGAACTGGCGCGCGAGCGACTCGTCGAAATCACCCAGAACGAGGCGATGGCGCCCATCTATGTCAAATCGGCGGAATCCGATGATCCAGCTCTACAAACCTGAAGACTTCAAGATCGTGCTCGAAGCGGCGCTGCTGTCGGCGGGCGAGCCGATGCCGCTCGCCGAACTGAAGAAGCTGTTCGACGAGGAGTTCGACGACGACACCTGGCGGACCCTGCTCGACGATCTTCGCCGCGACTGGGCGAGCCGGGGGGTGGAGCTGGTTCAACTCGCCACCGGCTGGCGTTTCCAGACTCGGCCTGAATACCAGCGCTTTCTCGATCGTCTGAAGAACGAGAAGCCGCCGAAGTACTCGCGCGCTGCGATGGAGACGCTGGCCATCATCGCCTATCGCCAGCCGGTCAGCCGCGGCGACATCGAGGATATCCGCGGCGTCGCGGTATCCCCCAACGTGTTGAAGACCCTGGAAGCGAGAGGCTGGATCGACGTTGTCGGCCACCGCGACGCGCCGGGCCGGCCGGCGCTCTACGCCACCACCAAGAAGTTCCTCGATGACCTTGGCCTGCGCAGCTTGTCGGAATTGCCGCCGCTGACCGAAATTGAACGGGTAATGGACCTTGCCGAACCAATCACCGAAACCATCACGCCCGAAAGCATCGCGTCCGAGCTCCTCGCGCCGCAAGAGCAGCCCGCTGCGTCCGCCGAGCAAGCCTAAGGCGGAGCCCCGGCAGGCCAAGGTCGAGCGGCCTGCCTCGCGCCGACCGCCGCCTGTCGCCGTAGCCAGCATCAAGCTCCACAAGGCGCTTGCCGATGCAGGTCATGGCTCGCGCCGCGAGCTTGAGGAGTGGATTGCCGCCGGCCGCGTCAGTGTAAACGGCGAACCGGCGCATGTCGGCCAGCGTATCGGTCCCGACGACAAGGTGCGGCTGAACGGCAAGCTGGTGCAGCTCAAGCTCGGCGGCTTGCGCCTGCCGCGCGTGCTGCTCTATCACAAACCGGAAGGCGAGATTGTCTCCCGGGACGACCCCGAGGGACGGCCGACCGTCTTCGAGAAACTGCCGCGCATCAACAACGGTCGCTGGATCGCCGTCGGCCGGCTCGATTTCAACTCCTGCGGCCTGATGCTGTTCACGAGCAGCGGCGAGTTGGCGAACCGCCTGATGCACCCGAGCTACGAGCTGGAACGCGAATACGCGGTGCGCGTACTCGGCCAGCCCAGTGCAGAGGCGATCGAGCAGCTTCGGCAGGGAGTCGAACTTGAAGACGGGCTGGCCCGCTTCAACCGTTTCGACGAGGCCGGCGGGGAAGGCGCCAATCACTGGTACAACGTTACGCTCTCGGAGGGCCGCAACCGCGAGGTGAGGCGGATGTTCGAGGCGGTCGGGTTGATGGTCAGCCGGCTGATGCGGGTGCGCTATGGACCTGTGCATCTGCCGTCGGGCCTGAAGCGGGGACAGTGGCGCGAACTGGAAACACAGGAGGTCGAACAACTCCAAAAGGCCATGCGACCGCCGAAAAAACCAGAAAGATCCGCGGCATGATTGCCTGGCACCACTGCATGTTGCTATAATCTTTATGATTTTTCGTGTGCCGACCCCGGCGGCTGTCGGGTGCGGGTTGAAATGGGCAGTGGTGCCCATTTTTTATTTGTGGAACGCGAAGCGGCAGTGCGTATGCAACTGGTTGAAATGATTGAGCAGGCGGTGACCGGACTCGGGTACGAACTCGTCGATTTCGAGACGAGCCCCCGCGGTCGGCTGCTGCGCGTATTCGTCGACAAACTGCCCGGTGAGGGCAGCATCACGGTCGAAGACTGCGCTGCCGTCAGCAACCACTTGACCCGACTGTTTGCCGTCGAGGACGTGGATTACGACCGACTCGAAGTTTCCTCGCCCGGGCTCGACCGCGCCCTGAAGAAAGCCGCCGACTGGCAGCGATTTGCCGGCGAGGACGTGCAGTTCAAGCTGCGCGTGCCGATCGGCAATCAGCGCAATTTCGCCGGTCGCATCGTCGGCGTGCGCGAGGATAGTGCGGTAGTGGCGGTGGATGGCGAAGAGCGCGAGTTCGCGCTCGCCGCTGTCGAGAAGGCCCGTCTGGTGCCGAGATTCTGAATTGGAATGCTGGAGGACTTGGAATGAGCCGTGACTTGTTGATGATGGTGGACGTACTGGCGCGTGAGAAGAACGTGGGCAAGGACATCGTGTTCGCGGCCCTCGAACTCGCGCTGGCCTCGGCTACCAAGAAGCGTATTCACGACGAGGCCGACGTGCGTGTCGAGATGGACCGCAACACCGGAACTTTCGAGTCCTTCCGCCGCTGGCTGGTGGTACCCGACGAGGAAGTCGAGATTACCGAGCAGCAGATCGGCTTGACCGATGCCCAGGCGCAGTTGGCCGACATCACGCTTGGCGACTACATCGAGGAGACACTGGAACCGATCGACTTCGGCCGCATCGGCGCCCAGGCGGCCAAGCAGGTCATCCTGCAGAAGATCCGCGATGCCGAGCGCGAGCAGGTGCTGAACGACTTCCTCGAGCGCAAGGAGCACCTGGTCACCGGCACCGTCAAGCGTATGGAGAAGGGCAATGCGATCATCGAGGCCGGCCGTATCGAGGCCGTGCTGCCGCGCGACCAGATGATTCCGAAGGAGAACCTGCGGCCGGGCGACCGGGTGCGCGCCTGGTTGAAGAAGATCGACCGCGCCGCGCGCGGTCCCCAGTTGATCCTCTCCCGCACCGCTCCCGAGTTCATCATGAAGCTGTTCGAACTCGAAGTACCGGAGATCGAGGACGGATTGCTGGAGATCAAGTCGGCCGCCCGCGATCCCGGCGTGCGCGCCAAGATCGCCGTCAAGTCGAACGACCAGCGCGTCGATCCGATCGGCACCTGCGTCGGCATGCGTGGCTCGCGCGTGACCGCCGTCACCAACGAACTCGCCGGCGAACGCGTTGATATCGTGCTCTGGTCCGCCGACCCCGCCCAGTTCGTCATCGGCGCCCTGGCGCCGGCCGAGGTCAGCTCGATCGTCGTCGATGAGGAAAAGCATGCGATGGATGTCGTCGTCGATGAAGATAACCTCGCCATCGCCATCGGCCGCAGTGGCCAGAACGTGCGCCTGGCCTCGGAACTCACCGGCTGGACCATCAACTTGATGACGGTCGAAGAGTCGAGCCAGAAGCAGGAGGCGGAAACCTCCGTCATCCGCCAGTTGTTCATGGCGAAGCTGGATGTCGATGCGGAGGTCGCCGACATCCTGATCCAGGAAGGTTTCTCGACGCTCGAGGAAATCGCCTACGTGCCGCTGGCCGAGATGCTGGAGATCCAGGCGTTCGACGAGGCGACGGTCAATGAACTGCGCGACCGTTCCCGCAACGTGCTGCTGACCGAGGCGATCGTCGACGAGGAACAACTGGACAAGGTCGACGACGATCTGCTCGGGTTGGAAGGAATGGACAAGCCGCTGGCCGCCAAGCTGGCCCGGCAAGGTGTTTGCAAGCGCGACGACTTGGCCGATCTGGCGGTCGACGAGCTGACGGAAATGACTGGAATCGACGAAGAACGCGCCAAGGCGCTGATTACAACGGCGCGCGCCCATTGGTTCGCGGAAGAGCAGTAATGGGGAGAGCCGTAAAATGGCACAGATGAATGTTGCACAATTCGCGGCCGAGCTGAAAATGCCGGCGACGGCACTCTTGGAACAACTGGCCAAGGCCGGTGTTTCCAAGCAGGCCTCAGTGGATCTCTTGACCGAGCAGGACAAGTCCCGTCTGCTCGATTACCTGCGCAAGTCGCACGGCCAGATGGCGCCCAAGGCCAAGATCACCCTGACGCGCAAGCAGACGAGCGAAATCAAGTCCGCCGATTCGAGCGGCAAGGCCCGTACCATCCAGGTCGAAGTGCGCAAGAAGCGTGTCTTCGTCAAGCGTGATCCAGCGGAGTTGGCTGCCGAAGCCGCCGGTGTCGCCGAGCCGGTAGCGGTTGCCGCGCCGCCGATCATCAACCAGGAACAATCGGAGCTGCGCCAAGCTGAAGCCAAGCGCCAGGCCGAGCTGGCAGCCTTGCAGGCTGCGGAACTAAAAGAGAAACAGGAGCGTGAGGCCAAGGCCAAGGCGGAAGCCGAGGCCCGACTGGCGCAGCAGCAGGCCGAAATTGCCCAGAAGGAAACCCAACAGGCAAAGACGACCGACGCCGCCGGCGTTTCCGGCACCTTGCACAAACCTGCCGGCAAGCCGGGCGAAGAGGTCAAGAAGCCGGCCAAGAAGGGCGCCCCGGGCGCGTGGAAAGACGAGGCTGCGAAGAAGCGCGGTATCAAGACGCGCGGTGATACCGGCGGTGCCAGCGGCTGGCGCGGTGGTCCGCGGGGACGTCACGGCGCCCGCCATCACGACGAGGTGCAGACCGCAGCCCAGCCGGCAGAGGCCATCGTCCGCGAGGTGCACATTCCCGAGACGATCAGCGTGGCCGATCTCGCCCACAAGATGTCGGTGAAGGCGGCCGAGGTCATCAAGGTGCTGATGAAGATGGGCATGATGGTGACCATCAACCAGCATCTCGACCAGGAAACGGCGATGATCGTGGTCCAGGAAATGGGCCACCAGGCGGTTGCCGCGAAGCTGGACGATCCCGATGCCTTCCTGGCAGATGTCGCCGAGCACAAGGATGTCGAGGCGCAGCCGCGTGCCCCGGTGGTCACGGTCATGGGCCACGTCGACCACGGCAAGACGTCGCTGCTCGATTACATCCGCCGCGCCAAGGTGGCGGCGGGCGAGGCGGGCGGCATTACGCAGCATATCGGCGCCTACCACGTGGAAACGCCGCGTGGCGTCATCACCTTCCTCGACACGCCCGGTCACGAGGCCTTTACGGCCATGCGGGCGCGCGGCGCCAAGGCGACGGATATCGTCATCCTGGTCGTTGCCGCCGACGACGGCGTCATGCCGCAGACCAAGGAAGCCATCCATCACGCCAAGGCGGCGAACGTGCCGCTCGTGGTCGCGGTCAACAAGATCGACAAGCCTGGAGCGAATCCCGACAGAGTGCGCCAGGAGTTGGTCACCGAGGGGGTTGTGCCCGAAGAATACGGTGGCGATTCTCCTTTCGTTTCAGTCTCCGCCAAGACGGGGCAGGGCATCGACGAACTGCTCGAACGAGTGCTGCTGCAGGCCGAAGTGCTGGAACTCACTGCGCCCAAGGATGTGCTCGCCAAGGGTCTGATCATCGAAGCGCGTCTCGACAAGGGCAAGGGCCCCGTGGCGACCATGCTGGTGCAGTCCGGTACGCTCAGGCGCGGGGACGTCCTGCTGGCCGGCCAGGTATTCGGCCGTGTGCGCGCGATGCTCGACGAGAACGGCAAGCCGGTCGATGAGGCCGGGCCGTCGATTCCGGTCGAGATCCAGGGCTTGTCGGACGTGCCCGGCGCCGGCGACGAAGCGATGGCTCTGATCGACGAACGCAAGGCGCGCGAGATCGCGCTGTTCCGTCAGGGCAAGTTCCGCGACGTGCGCCTGGCCAAACAGCAGGCGGCCAAGCTGGAGAACATACTCGATCAGATGGGCGAGGGCGAAGCCAAGAAGCACTTGGCACTGATCATCAAGGCCGACGTTCAGGGCTCGCAGGAGGCCTTGGTGCATGCTCTGACCAGGCTATCCACCGCAGAAGTCAAGGTCGACGTCATCCACGCCGCCGTCGGTGGCATCACCGAATCGGACGTTAACCTGGCCGAGGCCTCGAAGGCTGTCATCATCGGTTTCAACACCCGTGCCGATGCCGGCGCGCGCAAGGCGGCAGAGAACTTTGGGGTCGATATCCGCTATTACAACATCATCTACGAAGCCGTCGATGAGGTGAAGGCGGCGATGTCGGGCATGCTCTCGCCGGAGAAGAAGGAAGCCATCCTTGGCCAGGTGCAGATCCGTCAGGTGTTCCGGATTTCCCGGGTCGGCGCAGTCGCCGGCTGCATGGTGCTGTCCGGCGTGGTCAAGCGCAATGCTTCGGTGCGGGTACTGCGCGACAACGTCGTCATCCACAGCGGCGAACTTGATTCGCTCAAGCGCTTCAAGGACGATGTGCGCGAAGTGAAGGAAGGCTTCGAGTGCGGCCTGTCGCTGAAGAACTTCAACGACATCAACGAAGGCGATCAACTGGAAGTCTTCGAGATCCAGGAAGTCGCGCGTACGCTGTAAATGGGGAAGGAATTCTCCCGCTCCAGCCGGGTGTCGGAACAGATCCACCGCGAACTGTCCGAACTGATCCGTCTGGAGCTCAAGGATCCGCGAGTGTCGCTGGTGACCCTGACTGATGTTGAGGTCACTACCGACTACGCCCATGCCAAGGTGTTCTACACTTCGCTGGCGGACGAGGATCATCGCGCCGAGATCGAGCGCGGCCTCAAGCATTCGGCGAGCTTCCTGCGCCGCGAACTGGGGCGGCGCATCCGCATCCACAACATCCCGGAACTGCATTTCGTGTACGACACCTCGGTCGAACGCGGCACGCGGCTGGCGCACCTGATCGACGAAGCGGTCAAGTCGGATCACCGGGAGTGAACAAGCCGCGCCGGCCGCCGCGCCGCCGAGTCGACGGCGTGCTGCTGCTCGACAAGCCGACCGGCATGACCTCGAATGCCGCATTGCAAGCGGCGCGGCGGCTTTTCAACGCCGCCAAGGCCGGGCATACCGGCACCCTCGATCCGCTTGCCACCGGCCTTCTGCCCTTGTGTTTCGGCGAGGCGACCAAGTTCGCCGGCGAGCTTCTGCATGCCGACAAGTCCTACCGGGCGACGCTGCGGCTGGGCGTCATCACCGATACGGCCGATGCCGACGGCCGCGTGCTCGAGACGCGGCCGGTGGCGGTGACGGAAGCCCGATTGCTGGAGGTTCTAACAGGGTTTCTCGGCGACATCGACCAGATTCCGCCCATGCATTCGGCGCTCAAGCGAGACGGCAAGCCGCTTTACGAGTACGCCCGGGAAGGTGTCGAACTGGAGCGGGAAGCGCGCCGCATCAGCATCCACAGGCTGGACCTGCTGTCCCTGACGGGCGATGACGCGGTGATCGAGGTCGATTGCAGCAAAGGCACGTATGTCCGCACCCTGGCCGCGGACATCGGTGCGGCGCTCGGCTGCGGTGCGCACCTCGCGGCGCTCAAACGCACCCGTATCGGCGGCCTGGAGCTTGCGGCAGCGGTGACCTTGGCGCATCTGGAGGCGTTGCCAGCGGAGGATAGGGACGACCTGCTGGCGCCCGCGGATGCTCTGCTCAGGGACGTTCCGAC
This sequence comes from Rhodocyclaceae bacterium, assembly GCA_041480065.1. Taxonomy (GTDB): domain Bacteria; phylum Pseudomonadota; class Gammaproteobacteria; order Burkholderiales; family Rhodocyclaceae; genus Fen-999. The sequence continues at coordinate 4,077 of JBGOZF010000055.1, read as the reverse complement.
GGCTCTATTGAGCGGGCTCGAAACCAGCCGCATCCTTCACGGCCAGGGAGTCCGTTGGCAGGGTGAGCCGGGACAACGCTGTCGTCTGTATGGCGATGACGGCGGTTTTCTCGGTGTGGGAGAACTGTCGGCCGACGGCTGGCTGAATCCGCGACGACTGATCTCCAGTTCGTAGCCGTTGATATCCGGGGAAGTGTCGAAATAGCTTACGGTCGCCTATCGTTCGACCTATTCTGCTCAGTTTTTTCGATAAAGGACAACAAACTATTGATCATGGCCTGAACGTTGTTGGACATCTGTCGGACGAGTTCAACAGCTTCCAGTTGATCATTACCGATCGTTCGGATATCGCTGCGGGTGACTTCGATTTCGAATTCAACTACGACACGATCAACTGAGAAACCGGCGACGCCAGTGGAGGTTCCGGCGGAATGGGTGGCACACCGGCCACCGCAGGGTAGACGAACGGGGCGGGAAGCTACTATCAATTCCCATGCTCGCTGACAACGGGTGCAATTCGAGGACAATGGTACTTGCCCCCTGATTGGCGGATCACGGAATTCCAACACGGCCGGCCAATATGTATTTCAAGTTCGTAACGGCCAAGTGATCAACGATACGCCGGAGCCAGCTTCGTTGGCGCTGGTTGGTCTCGGCTTGGCAGGACTTCGTCGCCGGAAGGTCTGATTGAGAGCGCTTGGTGCGCAGGGGCCTTCCTGCTTTCAAAGTCCACGATTTTGCGGATCAGTGTCGCGGCCGACGACTTGTCTTGTGCTAGATTCGCAACATGAATCGAAAACTCACGTTCAGTGCAGCATTGGTGGCCAGTTTCCTGGGGATTGCACCGGCATTGGCGCTGCCGATATTGTCCGGTACTACAACGGAGGCTCCTGCCCTTACGCCTTTTCAGGCCAAGATGGTCATGGCTCAGGAGGCATTTGTCGCCAAGAAGTATGATGATGCACGCAAACTGTTGCGTGAAGCAGCAAGTCTCGATCCAAAGTCGCCCATGCCCTGGCTGGGGCTGGTGGAAGTCGCTGAATTGACCAAGGATCCGAAAGGTGCAAGGGAAGGGCTCGAAAAGGCATCCAGTGTTGCGCCTGATCGCGTGGAGCCGGCGATCGCCTGGGGGCGTTGGCATGCCAGCCAGCAGGCCTTCGATGAGGCGGAAGCCGCCTTTCGCCGCGCCGCGCAGTTGGATCCGAAGTCTCCTTTGCCGCTGTTTGAATTGGGCAATCTGTACTGGAAGGCCCGTAATAATCCAGATAAGGCACTCGAGCTTTATCGGGAGGCAGTCCGGATAGGCCCGAAACATGCGGAAAGCAATTACAACCTGGGTTTGGTCTTGCTGGCCAGAAATGACGTTCTCGGTTCGCTGGCGCCTTTGCGCGCTGCCCAGGATCTGGCGGAAGCGAAGACTCCGATGCCCTCGCTGAACCTTGGCCGGGCCTATCTGCGAGCGAGGAAGTGGAAAGAGGCCAAGGAAGCCTTCACGCGTGCGCTGGCCATTCAGCCGAACCTGGCGGCCGCATATGTCGGCCGTGCTTCAGTCTATGTCGAGTCCGGAGATGCAGCGAACGCGTTGTCCGATCTGAACAAGGCCGAGCAGTTGGACCCAAAGAATCCGGAGGCGGCTTTTCGGCTTGGGATGCTGTACCAGGAACAGCATGCTTTCAAGGAAGCCTATGCGGCTTACGAGCGTGTGCTGGCGTTGGACCCAAAATCTGCCGCAGCCTACAACAATCTGGCCTGGATCGCGGCAACGCGGCATGAGCGTTTGGATGAGGCTCTGGTCTGGATACAGAAGGCGCGTACCCTGACCCCGAAAGACTCAACACTTCATGATACGCAAGGCTGGGTACTGAGAGCCAAGGGCGATCTCGACGCCGCCATGGCAGTTCTGTCCGAGGGCATCGCGTTGGCTCCAAGTGCGGATCTGCATTATCACCTCGGGGTGATACAGATGGAGAAAGGGCGGACAGACGATGCGCGCAGCAATATTCGAAAAGCCTTGCAGATTCAGCCGGACTTCGGTGAAGCCCGGGATGCGAAGGCGCGTTTGAAAGCGTTGGATACACCACCGGCAGCAGCCAAGTAAACGCGTTGCCGACCAAGGGCGGTCTGCGTATAATGCCGGCCTTCGTTCCAAGTGGGGCGATGGTTGGCGCAGTGCTCTATCAAACCGGGGCGGCGCCATTTTCAAATCAGTGTTTGAGAGATAAACAAATGGCACTTCAAACGCAAGACAAGGCCAAGATCGTGGCCGACTATCAGCGCGCTACGGGCGACACGGGTTCTCCTGAAGTTCAGATCGCACTGCTCACCGCCCGCATCAACGATCTCACGGGCCACTTCAAGACTCACGTCAAGGATCACCACTCCCGTCGCGGCCTGCTGAAAATGGTCAGCCAGCGCCGCAAGCTGCTCGATTACCTGAAAGGCAAGAACGCCGACAGCTACCGCACGCTGATCGAGCGCCTCAGTCTGCGCAAGTAACGGCGGGTTTCCATCATGCCGGCTGCCCAACTTTCGGGCACCAAAGAATGCACCGGCGCGATCCTGATGGTCGCGCCGTTTCCCCTATCCTGAAAGGATTTGTTGTGCTGACACCCATCAAGAAGACCTTTGCCTACGGCGCTCATACGGTCACACTGGAAACCGGCGAGGTTGCGCGCCAGGCAGGCGGCGCCGTCATGGTCAATATGGACGACACCGTCGTTCTGGCTACCGTGGTCGCCAAGACTGAAGCCAAGGCTGGGCAGGATTTCTTTCCCCTTACCGTCGATTACGTCGAGAAGGTCTATGCCGCGGGCCGCATCCCCGGTGGCTTCTTCAAGCGCGAGGGGCGTCCCTCCGAGAAGGAGACCCTGACCTCGCGCCTGATCGACCGGCCGATCCGTCCCCTGTTCCCCGACGGCTTCTACAACGAAGTCCAGGTCATCATCCACGTGCTGTCAAGCAACCCGGAAATCGATCCGGATATTCCGGCGATGATCGGCGCGTCGGCTGCACTGGCGATCTCCGGCATTCCGTTCGACGGCCCGATCGGTGCCGCCCGTGTCGGCTACATCGGTGGCCAGTACGTGCTTTGCCCGACCATGAGCCAACTGCCGGAAAGCCAACTCAACCTGGTTGTCGCCGGCACGGCGAGCGCCGTGCTGATGGTCGAATCCGAGGCCAAGGAACTGTCCGAGGAAGTGATGCTGGGCGCCGTGGTTTTTGGTCACGACCAGTTGCAGGCCGCGATCAAGGCCATCAACGAATTGGTCGAAGTCGCCGGCAAGGCCGAGTGGACCTGGCAACCGCCCGCCAAGGACGAGGCGCTGATCGCCAAGGTGTCCGAACTGGCCGAAGCGGAACTGCGCGATGCCTATCGCATCACCAGCAAGCAGGCCCGCACGCAGAAGTGCCGTGAGGTGGCGAAGAAAGTCACTGACACCCTCTGCGTTGGCGACGCCGCGCCCGATCCCATCCATGTCGGCAATCTCATGTTCGAACTGGAAGCGAAGATCGTTCGCACCCAGATCCTCAATGGCGAACCGCGCATCGACGGTCGTGATACCCGCACCGTGCGTCCGATCACCGTTCGCACCGGCGTGCTGCCCCGTACCCACGGCTCGGCGTTGTTTACCCGTGGCGAGACGCAGGCGCTGGTGGTTGCCACGCTGGGCACCGGCCGCGATGAGCAGATCATCGACGCGCTGCAAGGCGAATATCGCGAGCGCTTCATGCTCCACTACAACATGCCGCCCTTCGCCACCGGCGAAACCGGCCGTGTCGGCAGCCCGAAGCGCCGCGAGATCGGCCACGGCCGCCTCGCCAAGCGCGCAATCATCGCCGTGCTGCCATCGGCTGATGAGTTTTCCTACTCGATGCGCGTGGTTTCCGAAATCACCGAATCCAACGGCTCGTCGTCGATGGCTTCCGTCTGCGGCGGCTCTCTGGCGCTGATGGATGCCGGCGTGCCGCTGAAGGCGCATGTGGCGGGCATCGCCATGGGCCTGATCAAGGACGGCAATCGCGTCGCTGTGCTGACCGATATCCTTGGTGACGAGGACCACCTGGGCGATATGGACT
>JBGOZF010000054.1:0-30752 GCA_041480065.1 Rhodocyclaceae bacterium | reverse complement strand
TGCTGACCAAGGTGATTCCCGTCGAGAACGTGCTGTTCGCTTCGGAGATGATCGGCGCCGTGCGCGGCATCGACCCGGAGACCGGCCATTACTACGACGACACCAAGCGCTACATTGAAGCGGCCAAGCTGACCGCCGACGAACGCCACAAGATCTACGAAGGCAATGCGCGCCGTGTCTATCCGCGCCTCGATGCTTCCCTCAAGGCCAAGGGGTTGTGAGGAAAAGCGCTTTACCGCAAAGGACGCCAAGGACGCAAAGGAAGCCAGGAGATTCGATGAGCAAAGGCTTGTGCCGTGCGGGAGCATCGGTGGCTTGTCGTGAATTGTTGTCCTTGGCGTACTTTGCGTCCTTTGCGGTAATCAATTGAATTTGGTTGTGAGGAAGAGCCAATGAGCATGAAGAACCAGGGCGTGGTGGTGCAGAACATACAGCGCGCCGACCCGGAAGTGATCAAGGGCCTCGCCGAGTGCGGCGTCGCCACGGTCCATGAAGCCCAGGGCCGCATCGGCCTGCTGGCCTCCTACATGCGGCCGATCTACTATGGCCCGGGCATCGCCGCCTCGGCGGTGACCATTTCCGCACCACCTTGCGACAACTGGATGGTCCATGTCGCGGTCGAGCAGGTGAAGGCCGGCGACATCCTGGTGCTGGCGCCGACTTCGCCCTCGGATGCGGGCTACTTTGGTGATCTGCTGGCGACTTCGATGCAGGCGCGCGGCGGCGTCGGCCTGATCATCGATGCCGGCGTGCGCGACATCCGCACCCTGACGGAAATGAAATTCCCGGTCTGGTCGAAGGCGGTCTTTGCCCAGGGCACGGTCAAGGAGACGCTGGGCTCGGTGAATATCCCCATCGTCTGCGCCGGTGAGCTGGTGAATGCCGGTGACGTGGTCGTCGCCGACGACGACGGCGTTTGCGTGGTCCGCCGCGAGGACGCGGCCGAGGTGCTGAAGAAGGCCCAGGCCCGCGTCGCCAACGAAGAGAGCAAGCGCGCCCGTCTCGCTGCCGGCGAGCTGGGGCTGGACATCTACGACATGCGCGGCAAGCTGGCGGCGAAGGGGCTCAAGTATGTCTAGCGCGTCGTGCATGTGGATGCGCGGCGGCACTTCCAAAGGTGGCTACTTCCTTGCGAGTGACTTGCCGGCCGATACCGCGGTGCGCGACAAGTTCCTTCTCGGCGTCATGGGTTCGCCCGACAAGCGCCAGATCGACGGCATGGGCGGCGCCGATCCGCTGACTTCCAAGGTGGCGGTGGTGAAGCGCTCCGAGCGGCCCGGCATCGATGTTGACTACCTGTTCCTGCAAGTCTTCGTCGATCAGGCCATCGTCACCGATGCGCAGAACTGCGGCAACATCCTGGCTGGCGTCGGCCCCTTCGCCATCGAGCGCGGCCTGGTCAAGGCGGCGGACGGCGAGACGACGGTAACGATCTTCATGGAGAACACCGACCAGATCGCCGTGGCGCGGGTCAAGACGCCTGCTGGCCGCGTCAGCTACGTGGGCGATGCGCATCTCGATGGCGTCCCCGGCACGGCCAGCCCGATCCCGGTGGTGTTCAAGGACACGGCCGGATCGACTTGCGGCGCGCTGCTGCCGACGGGCAATGCGATCGACATTGTCGACTGCATCGAAGTCACCTGCATCGACAACGGCATGCCGGTGGTGATCATGCGCGCGGCCGACCTCGGCATCACCGGCGAAGAGACGCGCGAGACGCTCGACGCCAATGACGAACTCAAGTCGAAGCTGGAATCGATCCGCCTCAAGGCCGGGCGGATGATGAACCTGGGAGACGTGACCGAGAAGTCGGTGCCGAAGATGACCATGGTCAGTCCGCCGCGCGCCGGCGGCGTCATCTCGACGCGCACCTTCATTCCGCATCGCTGCCATGCCTCGATCGGCGTGCTCGGCGCCGTCAGCGTCGCCACCGCCTGCGCCCTGCCGGGCACGCCGGCGGCGAGCATGGCGAGACTGCCAGAAGGCAGATCCAAGATCATGCCGATCGAACACCCGATAGGCGAATCCACCATCGTCGTCGATCTCAACGAGGCCGGCGATGTGGAGACCGCCGCGGTGCTGCTGACGGCGCGCAAACTTTTCGACGGCGTCGTGTTCGCACAATAGGGAATATCATGGATCCCGATTACCTGCCGTTTCATCCCAATCCCTCGAAGCCGAAATTCGTACCGCCCGCCGGCGCCGTCGACGCGCACTGCCACGTCTTCGGGCCGGGCGACGTTTTCCCCTATGCGCCGACGCGCAAATACACGCCCTGCGATGCGCCCAGGGAGAAGCTGTTCGCCTTGCGCGACTATCTCGGCTTCGCGCGCAACGTCATCGTCCAGGCCACCTGCCACGGCAACGACAACCGCGCGCTGGTCGATGCGCTGCTCCACTCCGACGGCAAGGCCCGCGGCGTCGCCTCCGTGGGGCGCGATGTCACCAATGCCGAACTGCGCCTGTTGCACGAGGCCGGTGTGCGCGGCGTGCGCTTCAACTTCGTCAAGCGGCTGGTGGACTTCACGCCGCGCGAAGTGCTGACGGAAATCGCGCAGCGCATCGCGCCGCTCGGCTGGCACGTCGTGGTCTATTTCGAGGCCCAGGACCTGCCGCAACTGTGGGACTTCTTCACCTCGCTGCCGGCCATCGTGGTCGTGGACCACATGGGCCGCCCCGATGTCGCCAAGCCCGTCGACGGGCCCGAGTTCGAGCTGTTCGTGCGCCTGATGCGCGAGCACAGCAACATCTGGTCGAAGGTGAGCTGCCCGGAACGTCTCTCCGTTTCCGGCCCGCCGAACTACGAGGACGTGGCGCCGTTCGCGCGGCGTCTGGTCGAGACCTTCCCGGATCGCGTGCTGTGGGGCACCGATTGGCCGCATCCGAACATGAAGACGCACATGCCCGACGACGGCCATCTGGTGGACGTCATCCCGCGCATCGCGCCGACACCCGCATTGCAACAGGCCTTGCTGGTCGACAATCCGATGCGCCTGTACTGGGCCTGATCGATCGAAATCGTTCATGATAGTGATGAGTGGTGCGCGGTTTATCTTCACTACCTGAGTCGGAATAATAGTTCCCATGCGGGGGCGGAACCGGAGGGGGGCCGCCTCGGACGCAGACAACAATCCAGGAGACATGCCAGTGAAGTCACCGCATATCAATATCCCGGGTACCACGATCTTCGACGGCAGCGAAGCCCGCAGGGGCTATGCGCTGAACAAGATGTGCTATTCGTTCAACGAGAAGGCCAGCCGCGACGAGTTCCTCAAGGACGAGGACGCCTACTGCAAGAAGTACGGCCTCAACGCACAGCAGCGCGCGGCCATCGCCGCCAAGAATGTGCTGCAACTGCTCGCCGCCGGCGGCAACGCCTACTACCTGGCCAAGTTCGGCGGCATCTTCGGGCTGGACATGCAGGACATCGGCGCCCAGCAGACGGGCGTGACCAAGGACGAATTCAAGGCGAAGCTTGTCGCCGCGGGGAAATAGCATGGCCAAGATCGTAGGAGCAATCACCACTTCCCACGTGCCGGCCATCGGCGGCGCGATCCACAAGGGCTTGCAGAGCGAGCCGTACTGGAAACCCTTCTTCGACGGTTTCCCGCCCATCCGCGACTGGCTGGCGAAGGTGAAGCCGGACATCGCCATCGTCGTCAACAACGATCATGGTCTCAACTTCTTCCTCGACAAGATGCCGACCTTCGCCATCGGCGCCGCGCCCGAGTACAAGAACGCCGACGAAGGCTGGGGCATCCCGGTGCTGCCGTCGTTCAAGGGTGACGAGGATCTGTCCTGGCACCTCGCCGAGTCGCTGATCGGCGAAGAGTTCGACATGGTCACCTGCCAGGACATGGTGGTGGACCACGCCTTCACGCTGCCGCTGGCGCTGCTCTACCCGGACATGAAGTGGCCGGTGCGCGTGGTGCCGATCAACATCAACACCGTCCTGTTCCCGACGCCGTCGGCCAAGCGCTGCTACAAGCTCGGCCAGGCCATCGGCCGCGCCGTCGAGGCCTTCCAAAGCGACGCCAAGGTGCTCGTGATTGGTACCGGCGGCCTGTCGCACCAGCTCGAAGGCGAGCGTGCCGGCTTCATCAACAAGGAGTTCGACCTCAAGTTCATGGACAGCCTGACCACCGATCCGACCTGGGCGACCCAGTACACGGATCGCGAACTCGTCAAGCACACGGGCACGCAGGGCATCGAACTGCTGAACTGGCTTACCGCACGTGCGACGATGTCAGGTAAGGTGACGATGAAGCATTCGAACTACCATATCCCGATCTCGAATACGGCGGCTGCCACCATGTTGCTGGAGCACAATGCCTAAACGGAGCTCCCCATAGCTCGCGCGCCGGCGGATCCTCTCGCCGGCGCCACCCACCTCGATCTCGATGGCCGGCTGCTCATGCTGCTGGTCGTCCTGGTCGAGGAGGGCTCCATTACGCGTGCCGCCGAGCGGCTCGACACCACCCAGTCGGCGGTCAGCCATCAGCTGGCGAACCTGCGCCGCATCGTCGGAGATCCCTTGTTCGTCAAGGCCGGGCGCGGCGTCGTGGCGACGGCGCGGGCGGTCGAACTGGCCGAACGCGCGCGCGGCCTGCTCGAAGGCATGCGTGCCTTCGCCGACAGCGAGACCTTCGATCCGGCCGGGCTCGATGGCGAATTCGTCATCGCCGCCAACGATTTCCAGCGCGATCTGCTATTGCCGGCCCTGCTGATCCGGCTGCGGGCGGTGGCGCCGCGCATTCGGCTGCGCGTGATTCCCTCGAACGTGCCCTCGGCCGATCTTCTTCGGGAGGAGCGCTGCCATCTGATCGTCACGCCGCGGCCGCCGCCGGCCGGAGACGTGCTCCAGCGCCGGTTGTTCGAGGACCGCTACGTCTGCTTCCACGACGCCTCGGCACGCAAGGCGCCCGCCAACCTGGATGAATACCTCGAGGCCGAGCACCTGACGGTGGTCTACGAGTCGCGTGGGCCGCTCGACATCGACCGCGAACTGGCGGAGCGGGGCATCGTGCGCCGCTTTGCGGCGGTGGTGGCCGGCTTTTCCGGCATCCCGCCCTTCCTGCACGGCAGCCGTTATCTCGTCACCCTGCCTTCGCTGCTGGGGCGCGAACTCCTGCGCGGCTACGCCCAGTCAGGTCTGCCGTTCGAGTGCGCACCGATGCCGATGTACATGGTCTGGCATCAACGCGACCATCGCAACCCTGCGCACCGCTGGCTGCGCCAGGAACTGGCCGCCGTGGCGGCCGAGCGCGCGCCAGCCTGATCAAACGGATTCACGATGGAGACGATCTATCTGCTTTGCGGATTGCTTTGCGACGAAGAAGTCTGGCAGGGGCAGGTGGCCGAACTGCGCAAGACATACGACGTGCGGGTCGCGAGCTTCCAGGGCTTCGATTCGATCGGCGCCATGGCCGCCCACGTGCTCGACAAGGCGCCGGAGCGCTTCTCGCTGGCAGGGCACTCGATGGGCGGGCGTGTCGCCCTGGAAGCCTATCGGCAGGCTCCCGAGCGGATCATTCGCCTGGCGCTGCTCGATACCGGCTATGAGCCGGTGGCGGAGGGCGAAGCGGAGCGGAGGAGCGTGCTGCTGAACAAGGCGCTGGCGGAAGGCATCGATGCCATCGCCGAAACCTGGGCCCGGCCGATGCTCGCTTCGGGCCGCCAGAACGACGTCGAGCTGCTTGGGCGCATCGTGCGCATGGTCGGCCGGATGTCGGGCGGGATCTATGCGGGGCAGACGCGGGCGCTGCTGGCGCGCCCCGACGCGAGCACGGTTCTGCCCACGATCAAGTGCCCGACGCTGATGCTTTGCGGCGAGCAGGATGGCTGGAGCCCGCCGGAACGCCATGAGCGCATGGCCGCGTTGATACCGAATTGCCGCCTGCGGCTGATTGGCGATTGCGGGCACATGTCGACGATGGAAAGGCCCCGCGAAGTGCTCGCCGGCCTTGAAGAGTGGATGCGGGAGCCCTGCTGAGCGGCGTTGTCTCGGGAGCCATATTGCCGTCGAGGCGTGCCTCCACCTCCGCCGCGGCAGGAATGCTAGTACCGGTTGTCGAACAGGCGATTCGTCTTCTTTTCGCTGCGCGGCAGATCGCCGACGGCGACTGCCTTCGGCACGACGGTAAGACCGATGCGTTCCTTGCAGCGGCGTCGTACGTCGGCTTCGACACCCTCGCGATGCGCGCCTTCAAGCGTCTCGAAGAACACGGTCACGGTGTCCCGGCCGTCCAGATGGTCGATCATGATCTGGTACTCGCTGCTGACGCCCTCGACCTTGTGCAGCACTTCGTCGAATAGTGCCGGGAAGATGATGACTCCCTTGACCTTGACCATGTCGTCGGTGCGCCCGAGGATGTCGTCGATACGCGGGAATGGCGAGCCGCAGGCGCACTGGCCGGGAATGAAGCGCGTCAGGTCGTGGGTGCGGTAGCGGATGAGCGGCGCCCCTTCCTTGCGCAAGGTGGTGATGACCAGCTCGCCGATCTCGCCCTCCTTGACCGGTGCCCCGCTGTGCTGGTCGATGATCTCAAAATAGAGATAGTCGTCCCAGTAGTGCATGCCGCACTCGTGCTCGCACGAGATGCCGATGCCCGGCCCGTAGATCTCGGTCAGGCCGTAGATGTCGTAGAGCTGGACGCCCAGTTCCGCGGCGATGCGCCGGCGCATCTTTTCGCCCCAGCGTTCCGAGCCGATGATGGCGCGGCGCAGGTGGATGCGGTCGCGAATGCCGCGCCGTTCGACCTCCTCCGCCAGCAGCAGCGCGTAGGACGAGGTGGCGCAGATCACCGTGCTCTTGAGGTCGGTCAGCATCTGCATCTGCTTGTCGGTATTGCCCGGCCCCGTCGGAATGACCATGGCGCCGAGCCGTTCGGCGCCAGCCTGGAAGCCGATGCCTGCGGTCCACAGCCCGTAGCCGGGGGTGATCTGGATGCGGTCCAGCCGCGTGCAGCCCGCCATCTCATAGCAGCGCGCGAACATCGCGGTCCAGTCTTCCACGTCCTGGGCGGTGTAGGGGATGATTACCGGGGTGCCGGTGGTTCCCGACGAGGAGTGGATGCGGACGACGTCCTCGTCGGACACCGCCTGCAAGCCAAGCGGGTAGGCGTTCCGGAGGTCGGCCTTCTCGGAGAGGGGCAGGCGTTCGAAGTCCTGCCAACTGCGGATGCCGGCGAGGTCCACGTCGGCGAACTTCTCGCGGTAGAAGGCGCTCTTCTGCTTGATGCCGGCGAGAAGACCCTGGATCGCCGCGAACTGCTCGGGCTTCCTGAAACTTGATTCGCTCACTGCTTTCCCCTTAGCGATTCGCGCGCGCCGGCGTGCAGCGCCCTGACATTCATGTCGATCAATTTCGGGCGCAGCGACTTGCGCAACGCCTCCTCGATCTGATCGAGCGTCACGCCGAGTGCGCCGGCCGCCGCCGCGGCGCCGATCAGCGCGACGTTGAGCACCTTGGTCGAGCCGACTTCGGCGCAGATGGCGTCGCCATCGATCACGACGAGCCGGCCGCCGCATTGGCGCAGATACCCGATCATCGCCGGGCCGCTGTATTCGGTGTGGGCCAGGGCAGCCGCCACCGGCGCTACGGTATGCGCGTTGACGACGACCGTACCTCCCTGCCGCAGGTAGGGTAGGCAACGGACAGCCTCTCCCGGCTCGAAACCGAGGAGCGTGTCGGCGGAACCCGGCGCCATCAGCGGCGAGGCGATGGGTCCATCGGCAATGCGCACGTGGCTGACCACGGAGCCGCCGCGCTGGGCCATGCCGATGGTCTCGGAGGTACGCACGGCGAGGCCGGCGTTCATGGCGGCGCGCGCGACCAGCTTGGCGGCGAGAACCGTGCCCTGGCCGCCGACGCCGGCGATGACGATGTTGGCCTTCATCCCTTTGCCTCCGGCGACGGGACCGCATGGATGGCATCGAACATGCAGATCTGGGCGCAGAGGTCGCAGCCGGTGCACAGCGAGTTGTCTATCCACGCCTTGCCGTCGATGCTGAGGATGGCCGGACAACCGAGCTTGATGATGCACTCCTTGCACACGCACGCTTCGGCGTCGACGACGTAGCTCGGCCCCGGCGGGGCCACGTGGATGCATGGCGACTCGAAGATCAGGGCCGCGACGCCGTCGGCGGTGGCGTCGACGGCGCGGACGACGGCCGCCATCGCCTCCTCGAGCTTGAGCGGATCGCACTTCTCCACGTGCCTGACGCCGATGCCGCGCAGCACCGTCGCGATGTCGACCTTCTGCGACACCGATCCCATCATGGTGGCGCCGGTGCCCGGGTGCGGCTGCAGGCCGGTCATCGCCGTGGTGGCGTTGTCGAGGACGACGACGACGATCGGGGTCCGGTTGTAGACGGCGTTGATGACACCCGTGATGCCCGAATGGAAGAAGGTCGAGTCGCCGATGAAGGCGAAATGCACGGCGTTGGGTTCGACCACATGCAGGCCCTGCGCCATGGTGATGCCGGCGCCCATGCACAGGCAGGTGTCGACCATGTTGAGCGGCTCGGCGTTGCCGAGCGTGTAGCAGCCGATGTCGCCGCTGAAGATCGCCCGGCGCTTGCGCATGGCCCGCTTGACCGCCACGAACGAAGATCGGTGCGAACAGCCGGCGCAAAGCACGGGCGGACGCGCGGGCAGTTCGGGGGCGTCCGCCGGCAGGGCCGCGGTGGGGGACGGCATCGCGGGCAGTCCGAAGAAGCCGGCAATCGCCTGCGTCGCCGCGGCGACGGTGTTCTCCCCGGCCACCTGGATATGGCCGCTGGCCTTGCCGAGCACGGTCACCGGCAATTGGCGAACGCCTGCCAGACGCTGCAACTCGCGCTCGATGAAGGGGTCGAGTTCCTCTATGACGAGAACCCGGTCGAGCCCGTCGAGGAAGTCGAGCGCCAGCCGCTTGGGGAAGGGGTGCGGCGTGGCGACGCGCAGCAGCTTGTACGCCGGCACCTTGTCGCCGAGGATGGACAGGGCCTCGCCGACGTAGCCGGTGCTGATGCCCTGGGTGGCGATGCCCAGCCGGCCTTCGCCCGACAACGAGTTGAATCTATAGCTCGAGAACTCCTCGGCGATGACCGGCAGCCGCTGCTCGATCTTGACGTGATTCTCGTATGAGAGGCGCGGGAAGATGACCCAGCGCGGATCCTTGTGGAAGCGCAGTGACGCTGCCGCCGCCCCGGTCAACGATTGGCGCAGCGCGACCGGCGCGTTGCCGTGGCAGACACGCGTCGTCGGCCGAAACAGCACCGGCGTCCCATAACGCTCGGACAGCTCGAAGGCGTCGATGACCATCTCGTAGGCCTCTTCGGGCGTAGCGGGATCGAACACCGGCAGCTTACTGAGGAGGCCGAAGGTGCGCGTGTCCTGTTCGGTCTGGGACGAGATGGGGCCGGGATCGTCGGCGACGACGACGACCATGCCGCCCTTGACGCCGAGATAGGCGAGACTCATCAGGGGGTCGGCGGCGACGTTGAGGCCGACCTGCTTCATGGTCACCATTGAGCGGGCTCCGGCGAACGCCGCACCGGCGGCCACCTCGAGGGCGACCTTTTCGTTGACGGACCACTCGATGTGGATGTTGCCGGGATTGCGTGCGGCCACCGTCGGCAGTATCTCGCTCGACGGAGTCCCCGGGTAACCGGTCACGACCCTGACGCCTGCAGCGAGCGCGCCAAGCCCGATCGCTTCGTTACCCATGAGAAATTCGGTTGCCACTAAGTACCAAGCCCTTCTGACACATCAAGGACGCCGTAGCTGAGGCGGGCGGCGGCCAAACCGCGCGATACTACACCTGCGGAAACCTCAAATAAAGGACTCCAGCGCATTGATTTCAGACTCGGACTAGAATGCCGCGGCTGGCGGTCCGGTACTGAGTTCCGCTGTCATCTAAGGGAGAAAGAAGACATGTCGCTGCGCAAATTCCTGCCCGCCGCCCTCGGCACCCTGCTGGCCGCCTGCTGCGGCTACGCCTTCGCCCAGGTCAAGGTTGGCGTCATCAATTCGGCGACCGGCCCGACCGCGGTCGTCGGCATTCCGCAAAAGAACGCCGTGGCGCTGCTGCCGCGCAAGATCGGCGACCTCAGCATCGAGTACGTCCAGTACGACGATGCTTCCGATCCCACTCAGGCGGTACAGCTGGCAAAACGCCTGATCTCCGAACAGAACATCGACGCGCTGATCGGCCCGTCCGGCTCGCCCAACGCCGTGGCAGTCCTGCCGATCATGGCCGAAAGCGGCATTCCGATGCTGGCGCCGGTGGGCACGCCCGCCGTGGTGCTGCCGATGGACGAGAAGAAGCGCTGGGTGTTCAAGACGACACAGAACGACAGCCTGATCGCCGACGCCATCGTTGCGCACATGAAGAGGAACGGCGTCAAGACCGTCGGCTTCATCGGCTTCAACGATCCTTATGGCGACTCGTGGCTCAAGGAAATTTCTGCCCAGGCGCCGAAGGCCGGCATGACGCTGGTGGCGACCGAGCGCTACCTGCGCAGCGACCAGTCGGTGACGGGCCAGGCGCTCAAGCTGATCGCCGCCAAGCCGGATGCCGTCCTCGTCGCCGGTGCCGGCGGTCCGACCGTATTGCCCCATACGACGCTCGTCGACCTCGGCTACAAAGGCAAGATCTACCAGACCCACGGTGCCGCGGCGCCGGATTTCATCCGTCTCGGCGGCAAGAAGGTCGAGGGTGGCTACATGGCGGCGAGCCTGATGCTGGTGCTCGACGAAATCCCCAACAACCACCCGTCGAAGAAGATGGCACAGGGCTTCATCGACGCCTATGAGAAGATGTACGGCGCCAAGCCGGCGACTTTCGGCGGCAACGTCTACGATGCTGGCCTGTTGCTGCAGCGGGCGGTGCCCGAGGCGGTGAAGAAAGGCAAGCCGGGCACGCCCGAGTTCCGCGCCGCACTGCGCGACGCCCTCGAGCAGACCAGGGAGCTGGTCGGCACCCAGGGCGTCTACAACATGACGCCGCAGGACCATTCGGGCTTCGATGCGCGCGGCCGGGTCATGATGACGCTGCGCGACGGCAGCTGGCACCTGATCCCGGACTGATGTCGCCATGGTTGGCGACGTCGCGCTCGACCAAGGCGCCACGAGTTGGTGCCAGTCAGGCGATGAGGTCGTCCGTGGCGCCTTCGCTGATAGAAGATGAATTGGCTCTTCCGATGGGATTGAACCTGGTCGGCTCGTAACAGCTGCGCGACGTGGAACGATAGTGTCGCAGTGCGCGCGCCGCCGGCTTCAATCCCCCGAATGGATCGACGTCAGGCTGAGCGCGTTGACGCAGGTCTTGAGGTAGTCGAGGAAACGCTCGCGGTCGCGCGGGGCGAGTTCCGCCAGCAGGCCGGTTTCGAACCGGGCCGCCGCGGCATGGGCGCGACTCAGCACTTCCTGACCGTCCGGGGTCAGGCGCAGATGGATGATGCGGCCGTGGCTGGGATCGGCCGAACGCTCGATCCAGCCCCGATCTTCCATCGCCTTGACCATCTCGTTCGCCGTCTGCGGGGTGACGAAGGAGCGCTCCGCCAGTTGCGCGTTCGAAAGCTGGCCGCGCGCGCCGAGCACGGCGAGCACGGTGTATTGCTGGACCGTCAGTCCTAGAGGGGAAATGGACTCTGCCAGGCGAAGACGGACCAGGCGGTGCAGCCGCCCGATCAGATAGGCCGTGCCGCTGGGCATTGCCGGTGCCGAATCCTTTTTCATCTCTGATCCCTTGCGTTCGATTTTGACTGTCCCTATACTAACATCGATCTCAGGGAACCTGAGACACGCCGAATACAACACCGAACAGGAGATACGAGAGTTATGGCCAACTATCAAGGACGCTGGAAGACCGTGGACGTCGCGGTCGAGGAGGGCATCGCCTGGGTGACGCTGAACCGCCCGGAGAAGCGCAATGCCATGAGCCCGACGATGAACCGCGAAATGATCGAGGTGCTGGAAGCCATCGAACTCGACGATGACGCGCAGGTGCTGGTGCTGACCGGTGCCGGAGAGTCGTGGACCGCCGGCATGGACCTCAAGGAGTACTTCCGCGAGACCGACGGCAAGAACGAGATATTCCAGGAGCGTATCCGCCGTGACGCCTGCCGCTGGCAGTGGCAGTTGCTGCGCTTCTACAACAAGGCGACCATCGCCATGGTCAACGGCTGGTGTTTCGGCGGCGCCTTCTCGCCGCTGGTCGCTTGCGACCTGGCCATTGCCGCCGACGAAGCCACCTTCGGTCTCTCCGAGGTGAACTGGGGCATCCCGCCCGGCAACCTGGTCAGCAAGGCCATGGCCGACACCGTGGGCCACCGTCAGGCGCTCTACTACATCATGACCGGCGAACCGTTCAGCGGCCAGAAGGCCGCGGAGATGGGTTTGGTGAACAAGAGTGTGCCGCGTGCCCAGCTCAAGGACGAGGTCAAGGCCATGGCCGCCAAGCTGCTGGAGAAGAGCCCGGTGGTGTTGCGCTATGCCAAGCACGGCTTCAAGCGCTGCCGCGAACTGACCTGGGACCAGAACGAGGACTACCTGTACGCCAAGATCGACCAGTGCATCGGCCGCGATCCCGAGAAGGCACGCACCAAGGGTATGAAGCAGTTCCTCGACGACAAGACCCTGAAGCCGGGTTTGCAAAGCTTGAAGCGCTGACCAACAAGACGGAGGAGACGAAGATGAACCAAGTGAAGCTTCTGATCGGCGGCAAGGATTGCGACGCCGCCGATCGCGCGACGTTCGACCGCATCAACCCGGTCACGGGCGAAGTGGCGACGCGTGCTGCCGCCGCCACGCTGGCCGACTGCGATGCCGCCTGCGAAGCCGCTGCCGCAGCCTTCCCGGCCTGGGCGGCGATGGGCCCGAACGAGCGCCGCAAGCTGCTGCTGAAGGCCGCCGACCTGCTCGACGCCCGCGCGCCGGAGTTCATCGGCTACGGCGTCGCCGAGGCCGGTAGTGCGCCCATGTGGTACGGCTTCAACGCCATGCTGGCGGCGAGCATGCTGCGCGAGGCGGCGTCGATGACGACGCAGATCACCGGCGAAGTCATTCCCTCCGACGTGCCCGGTCTTATGGCCATGGGCATCCGCCAGCCGGCGGGCGTCGTGCTGGGCATCGCGCCCTGGAATGCGCCCGTGATCCTCGGCGTGCGCGCGGTTGCCATGCCGCTCGCCTGCGGCAACACCGTGGTGCTCAAGGCCTCGGAGAACTGTCCGGCACTGCATCGCCTGATCGGCACCGTGCTCAACGATGCCGGTCTGCCGGTGGGCGTGGTGAACGTCGTCACCAACGCGCCCAAGGATGCCGCCGCCGTGGTCGAGCGCCTGATCGCCCATCCGGCGGTGCGGCGCGTGAACTTCACCGGCTCCACCCATGTCGGCCGAATCATCGCCCAGCAGGCGGCAAAGTACCTGAAGCCGGTGCTGCTGGAACTCGGTGGCAAGAATCCGCTGGTAATCCTCGATGACGCTGATCTCGACGAGGCCGTGCAGGCCGCGGCCTTCGGTTCATTCTTCAACCAGGGCCAGATCTGCATGTCCACCGACCGCATCATCGTCGCTCGCCGGATTGCCGACGAGTTCGTGGCCAGGCTCACCGCCAAGGTCAAGACCATGCGCGCCGGCAAGCCGGGCGAGCAGGGTGCCGTGCTGGCGGCGATGGTCAACGCCGACGCCGCCAAGCGCGTGGCCGCCATGGTCGAGGATGCCATCGCCAAGGGCGCGAAGGTCACCACCGGACCGTGCAAGGTCGAGGGCAGCATCATGCAGCCGGCCATCGTCGATGGCGCCACGCCGGCCATGAAGCTCTACCAGGAAGAATCCTTCGGCCCGGTGGTGACGGTGCTGCGCGCCGACAGCGACGATGATGCGGTGCGGCTCGCCAACGACAGCGAATACGGCCTTTCGGCGGCGGTCTTCAGCCGCGACATCGCGCGTGCGATGAGCGTAGCCAGCCGCATCCAGTCGGGCATCTGCCACATCAATTCATCGACGGTGGCGGATGAAGCCCAGATGCCTTTCGGCGGCGTCAAGGGCAGCGGCATCGGCCGCTTCGGCGGCAAGGCGGCCATCGCCGAGTTCACCGATCTGCGCTGGATCACCATCCAGAACACGCCGCGCCACTACCCGGTGTAGGCTCTTGCAGCAAGGCACAGCCGCCACGAGCGGCTGTGCCGCTCTTACGCCCACGTGCATGAATCCTCCCGCAGCATCCGGTGCGAGCCGGTTGCCGGCGGCCTTCAGGGCGCTGGCCCACCGCAACTTCCGCTTCTACTTCATCGGCCAGGGCATCTCCATCCTCGGCTCCTGGCTGCAACAGGTGGCACTGAGCTGGCTCGTCTATCGGCTCACCGGATCGTCGGCGCTGCTCGGCGTTACGGCCTTCCTGGCCATGATCCCGCAACTCGTCCTTGGCCCGCTCGCCGGCGCCTGGATCGATCGTCACGACAAGCGCCGGTTGCTGATCGGCGTCGAGCTGGCTCTCGCGGCGCAGGCCTTGGCTCTGGCGCTGCTTACCGCCAGCGCCCTGATCGGCCCGGCGCTGATCGTCGCCATGTCGCTGCTGTTGGGTGTGCTGAACGCAATCGAGACCCCGTTGCGCCAGTCGCTACTGAGCAGCCTCGTCGGCGGCCGCACGGATCTTGGCAATGCCATCGCGCTCAATGCCATGCTCTACAACATCGGCCGCTTCGTCGGGCCACCGCTGGCCGCGCTGTTGATCGGCGCGACTTCGGAGGCTTTCTGTTTCGCGCTCAATGCTGTCTCCTTCTTCGGGCTGGTGTTCGCGCTCGCGAGCTTGCGGCTCGATAGCAGCCCGCGCGTGAGCGGCCGTGTCGGCGCCATCTTTCGCGAAGGACTTGCCTATGCCTGGCAAAGCTTTCCCATCCGCACGCTGCTGATGTTGCTGGCAGTCAGCAATGCGACCGCCGCCTGCTATGCGGTGTTGCTGCCGGTGGTGGCAAAGCAAGTGCTGATGGGCGATGTCGGCACACTCGGTTGGCTCTGGGGTGCGGGCGGTTGCGGTTCGCTGTTGGCGACGCTGCTTCTGGCCTCGCACAGTTCCTGGCGCCGCGCAGCCAATTCGGTGCTGGCCGGCGCGCTGGTGAGTGCCGCGGCGCTGCTGGCGCTGGCCGGATCGCATTGGCTGGCGGCCTCGTTGGCGGCGATGGTGGCGCTCGGGTTCGGCATGGTGGTGACCAACGTCGGCTGCAACGCGATCATCCAGAACATTGTTCCCGAGCACCTGGCCGGGCGCGTCATCTCGTTCTTCACGGCCATCCGTTTCGGCTTCGATGCCCTTGGTGGCCTGCTCGCCGGCTTGTTGGCCGAACGCATCGGTGCGCTGCCGACCCTGGCCGCCGAAGGCGTCGTGCTCGGCATTGCCGCCGTCGGTTTCCTGCGCCGGCGGCGCCGATTGCGCGATGCCCTGCAGGAGCGCGAGTGAACCGCATGTTGGCCGGCACGGTAATATCCGCCCGTATCGGAGGCGTTCATCCCATGACAAACAGCGGACTCAGACTGACCGAGCAGGTCGTCCTCAAGCTGCGCGAACTCATACTCAACGGCGAGTTGGCGGCTGGCCAGCGCGTTGCCGAGATCCCCATCTCCGAACGCCTGGGCGTGTCGCGCACGCCGGTGCGCGAGGCGCTGACGGTGCTCGCGCAGGAGGGCCTGCTCGACGCCGCCGGCAAGCGCGGCTACCAGGTCAAGGCGTTCAGTGCCAAAGATATCGAGGATGCGGTCGACATGCGCGGCGTGCTCGAAGGCACGGCGGCGCGCCTCGTCGCCGAGGCCGGTCCCGCGACGGAACTGCTGCAAGCCCTCGAGGCCTGCCTGGAGGAGGGCGCCCGGATCGTCGGCAAGGCGCGCTACGGTCTCGATGATGACGTGCTCTGGGCGGAAATGAATGGCCGCTTCCATCGCCTGATCGTCGAGGCCAGCGCGAACCGCGCCTTGCAGGCGGCGCTGGCGCTCAACGACAAGCTGCCCTTCGCCTCGGCGCAGGCGGTATTGGGCGGCGATGCGCGTTCTGCCAAGGTCGCTGCGCAGCATCGCGAAGTCATGGTCCTGGCGCAAGGTGACCATCGCCAGATCGTCGCCGCGCTAAGACAGCGCCAGGGCAGTCGTGTCGATGCCCTGATGCGCGAGCACGCGCGCCGGGCCTTGTTCAACGTCGAACTCTTCAAGGGCGGCGCCTGAACTGACCGCTCGCCGGCGCCAAGTCGGCTTCTTCTGCTGCAACGCAGGGAATGTATCCAAAACACTAGTCTGCCGGTTGGGCATCAGGATGATGCCGGGCGCTCGCATTCGCTCATGGAGGCGCTTTGATGGCGGAAGGGCGGCGTTGCGAAAAAATATTGGTTAACCGTGAGAACTATGTTGACATTCGTCTCTATTGTATCCAATATTGCAAAAAACGAGAGGCTGTCGCGCGTTCGGTGCGAGCCCGACATGCAAGGCAGGAGGAGACGGGTCCATGGTTCATTCGACCGCTGGCAGATGCAGTGTGCGCAGGCGTTGCGCCCGCGATTCCGGCCGGCTTGTATCCAGCGCGAGCTAGACGGCGATGCTCGCGCTGCGGCTTTGGTCCGTCCGTCACGCCCGCGGCCTGCGCCGTGTGTATGAATTCTTCTCGCGCATTGCGCCGGTATTCGCTCCCGTGGTGCGGCTGCTCGGCGAGAAGCCGGCGACGGCCATCCTGCATCCGATCGAGCGGCGCGCCAAGGGACTGATGTTCGACTGCCGCGAGTGCGGCCAGTGCGTGCTTTCGGCCACCGGCATGGCCTGCCCGATGAACTGCGCCAAAGAGATGAGGAACGGCCCCTGCGGCGGCGTGCGCCCCGGCGGCTTCTGCGAGGTCAAGCCCGAGATGCGCTGCGTCTGGGTCGAGGCCACCGAAGGTACCATGCGCATCGCGCCCGATCACCTGGCGCACCCGACACCGCTGCTGCCGGCCATCGACGTGAGAAAGCGCGGCACGTCCACCTGGATACAGGTCGTGCACGGCCGCTCCGACCCGGCCTTCCAGCCGCCCGTCGGCGAGCGCATCGTCGCTGACTCCCAACTCGGGCCTTTCGAGCGCGCCTGCAATTCCGGCTGCTTCGTGGTCACCGTCGAAGTGGCGCCGCCCGACTCGGCCGATCCCGCCGCCCTGCTGGCCCGGGCCGAGAAATTCAAGGGCATGGTCGATGCCATCAACATCACCGACGGTGCCGGCGGCAACTGCCACATGTCTTCGGTCGCCGCTTCGGCCATTCTCGCCGCGCACGGCTACGCGCCGGTCTATCAGATTGCCTGCCGCGACCGCAACCGCATCGCCATCCAGGGCGACATCCTCGGCGCTGCCGCACTGGGCGTGAAGAACATCCTTTGCCTTACCGGCGACGACGTCAGCCAGGGCGACCATCCGCAGGCCAAGCCGGTGTTCGATCTCGACGCGGTGTCGCTGCTGCATATCGCCCGCGGCATGTGCGACCAGGGCCAGTACGCCTCCGGGCGCAAGCTGGAGACGCCGCCCGATTTCTTCATCGGCGCCACTGCGAATCCGTTCGTGCCGCCTCACAAGGACCGGATCGCCAACCTGGAAAAGAAGATCGTCGCCGGCGCCCGCTTCATCCAGACCCAGTTTTGTTTCGACCTCGGCCTGTTCGAGGACTTCATGCGCGAGGTGCGCCGGCGCGAACTGCACAAGCGTGCCCACATCATTGTCGGCGTCGGCACGCTCGCCTCTGCCAAGGCCCTGAAGTGGATGGGCACGCATGTGCCAGGTGTCCATGTGCCCGATTCCATGATCGAGCGCATCGGCGCCGCCCCGAACCAGAAGCAGGCTGCCAAGCAGGCCTGCGTCGAAACCATACGCGCCCTCGCGAGCATCGAGGGCGTGGCCGGCGTGCATGTCATGGGCCACAAGAACGAGGACGTGCTGGCCGAAATCATCGTCGAATCGGAGTTGCATCGCCAGCCCCGCCTGCAAACCGCTTGAACCCACCGGAGGAGATTTCCATGAACGACATGACGGACGAAGAGAAACAGTTGGTCGAATGGCTGGCCGACATGAACGAAGATGACGCTATTGCCCTCTCGAACAAGATGCTGCTCGAGGACAAGAAGGACCCGATGCGAGTGCTCGAGCTATGCCGCACGGCCATGGACATCGTCGGCAAGCGCTTCGAGGAAGGCGAGTACTTCCTGCCCGAGCTGGTGCTGGCCGGCGAGATGCTGGACAACATCGGCTCGGTGGCCAAACCGCTGATCAAGCAGGGCGAAGGCGGCGAGGCCAAGAAGCTCGGCAAGGTGCTGATCGGCACCGTGCATGGCGACCTGCACGACATCGGCAAGAACATCGTCTCCTTCATGCTCGACATCAACGGCTTCGACGTCAAGGACATCGGCATCGACGTGCCGGTGAAGACCTTCATCGACGAGATCAACGCCTACCAGCCCGACGTGGTCGGCCTCTCCGGTTTCCTGACGCTGGCCTTCGACTCCATGAAGGAGACCATCGCCGCCTTCGATTCGGCCGGCATGCGCGACAAGTTCAAGATCATGATCGGCGGTGGCCAGATCGACGAGACCGTGCGTGCCTATACCGGAGCGGATGCCTTCGGCGTGAACGCCGTGGAAGCGGTGAATTTGTGCAGGAACTGGATGGGAGTTGCAGCATGAGCACAATGATCGGACCCTACGAGCAGAGCGAGGCTGCCAAGACCGCCTACGACGCGCGCTGGGAGCGCATCCTGGCCTGCGCGCGACTGGAGCAGCCGGACCGCATGCCGGTGGGACTGCACAGCTTCTTCTGGCCCGCCAACTACGGCGGCATCAGCTACAAGGAGATGATGTACGACTACGACAAGGCGAAGAAGGTCACGCTCGATGCAGCGATGGAATTCGAGCCCGACGGCGTCTATCCGCTGATCCTGGGCACAACGATCGGACGCATGCTGGAGAAGTTCGACTTCAAGCAGTTGCAATGGCCGGGCCACGGCGTGGGCGACATGCAGCCCTTCCAGTATCTCGACCGCGAATACATGAAGGCCGAGGAGTACGACGATTTCCTGTTCGACCCCACCGGTTTCTACATTCACAAGTATCTGCCGCGCATCCTCGGTGTCTTCGAGGGTTTCGACAAGCTGCCCAAGTTCGCCGGCATGCACTACCTGCGTTCGATGTACGCCATGCGGCCCTTCGCCTTGCCGGAAGTGCGCGCCTCGTTCGACAAGATCGTCGCCGCGGCCGAGGAAACGAACACCCTGTTCGCCCACCATATCGACTGGGTACAGCGCCTCAATGCCGCCGGCTTCCCGCTCTTCAACGGCGGTGTGGCGACCTCGCCTTACGACATCGTCGCCGACTACTTCCGCGGCGCGACCGGCATGATGAAGGATCTCTACCGGCACAAGGACAAGCTCAAGCAGGTTCTCGACAAGATGTCGACCATCGTCACGAAGATGACGATCGAGAACGCCAAGCTCGCCAACCATCCGATCGTCTTCATCCCCATTCACTGGGCGCCGGATGCCTTCATGAGCCCGAAGCAGTTCGAGGAATTCTGGTGGCCGCCGTTCCGCAAGATGCTGATGGGCATGATCGAAGCCGACCTGATCCCCATGCCGATGTGGGAGTCCGACTGCACCAAGCGGCTCGAGATCATCAAGGACATTCCGGCCGGCAAGTGCATCTACTGGTTCGAGCGCACCGACATGGTCAAGGCGTTCGAGGTGCTCGGCGACCGCGTCGCCTTGCGCGGCAACCTGTCGCCATCGCTGCTGACCACCGGCACGCCAGAGGAAGTCGATGCCGGGGTCAAGCATCTGGTCGACAACATCTGGAACAAGGGCGGCAAGCTGATTCTCGACGGCGCCTTCGGCATCCCCGACGAAACGCCGGTCGAGAACGTGCGCGCCATGTTCGGCGCCGCGCGCAAGTACGCCGGCTGACTGGAGCCGACATGCCTACCGTCTGCGGTGTCGATCTCAAGCGCGAACTGGCGAACAATCCGCCGGACGGTCTGTCGCCCGTGCGCGAGCGGCTGCGCAAGGAAGCGCTGATCCTGATCGAAGCCGAGAAGCTGGTCGACGCCAACTACAGCTACAACATCGTGCCGCTCGACTGGCCTGCGACGGAGACGCTTTCCGTCGGCGGCCATGAGATTCACGCGCCGCGCCTACTGCCGGAGACGGGCGAACTGACAGCGCTCGGCTGCGGTGTCTGCACCGTCGGACCGCGACTGGGCCCGCGCGTCACCGAGCTGTTTCGCGAGAAGCGCGCGTCGCTGGCCCTGGCCGTGGATGAAGTGGCCAACGAAATGCTCTTCGCGCTTGGCCGGCGCATCCAGGATCGAATGCTTTCCGAATGCTACCGGCGGCGACTTTCGATGGCCGGCGAACTCAATGCCGGCGATCCCGGGCTCGACCTTTCTGCCCAGGCGGCCGTGCTGCGGCTGGCCGACGGCGAGTCCATCGGCGTGCGACTGTTCGAGGACCACCTGCTGACGCCGCTCAAGTCGACGACCATGGTGCTGGGCGTCGGCCGCGACCTGCCGGCGGTGAGCTGGTCGCGCTGCGACACCTGCCCGTCGATGAACAAGTGCAGCTTCGGCCGGCGCCCGCGCGCGCCGGCCGTCGTAGCGATGCCAAGCTAACATGGGCGAGGTCACCTACCGCCTGCACTTCCCGCACCTCGACCGGGAAATCGCTGCGCGTGCGAACGAAACCATCTTCCAGAGCGCGCGCCGGCACGGCGTGCGCATTGTCGGCGCCTGTGGTGGCCGCGGCACCTGTGGCAGTTGCGTCGTTCGCATCCATGGCGACGTCGAACAAGTCCATGGCCAGCCCGACGCCATCATCGACGACGAACAGGATCCGGCGCACAAGGCCGACCGTCGCAAGTGGCTGCGCGCCTGCCAGCTCTCGGCGCGTTCCGACTGCACCGTCGAAGTCGCGCCGCGCTCGCTGGCGCCCGTGGTTCGCGCCGAGACCGACAACGGCGAAAAGGAATTATTGCCGCTCGCTGCCGCCGTCAAGGCACAGGATGTCACCGTGCCTGCCGCGAGCCTGCAAGACAACCTCTCGGATCTCGACCGCGTCCTGCGCGGCATGGGTGGAGCGAGCGCCACGGTCGACCTCGAAGCGGCGCGGCTGCTGCCCGGCGTGCTGCGCGCCAAGGATCATGCCGAATCCTGGTCGCTGCGCGCGGTTACGCGCGGCCATGAGTTGATCCACTTCGCTCCTGCAGGCCGACGCACACTCGGCCTGGCAATCGATCTCGGTACTACCAACGCGGCCGGTTTCCTGGTCGATCTCGAAACCGGCGAACGCCTGGCGAGCCTCGGTGTCGAGAACCCTCAGGTCGCCTGGGGTGCCGACCTCATCAGCCGGCTGAACTATGCCGTGCATGGCGATGCCGCCGCAGCCGAACTGCGCGGCGCCGCGGTCGAGGCGATCAATGCTCTGGCGCATGACCTTTGCCACAGCGTCGGTCACACGACCGGCGACGTCGTCGACCTCGCGCTGTGCGGCAACACCGCCATGCATCACCTGCTGCTCGGCCTGCCGGTGCGCCAGCTCGGCCGCGCGCCCTTCGTTGCCGCCGTGCGCGCCGGCATGGACCTCAAGGCGCGGGAACTCGGCCTCAAGGTTGCTCCCGGCGCCTGGGTCCATGTCGCGCCGAACGTCGGCGGCTTCGTCGGCGGCGACCATGTCACCGCGCTGCTGGCGACCGAAAACGAGTGGGGCGCGTGCAAGACCGCGCTGGTCATGGACATCGGTACCAACACCGAAATCAGCGTCATCCACGAAGGCCGCTTCTACACGGCCTCCGCCCCTTCGGGCCCGGCGCTCGAAGGCGGCCACATCGGGTGCGGCATGCGGGCCGCCGAAGGCGCCATCGAGCGCGTCAAGATCGAGAATGGCCGTCTGAAAGTCGAAACCATCGGCCACAAGAGAGCCATCGGCCTGTGCGGCTCGGGCGTGCTCGACACGCTGGCCACGCTGCATCGCGGCGGCCTCGTCAGCGATGCGGGTCGTCTGGCAGCAAAGCATGCCGATATCGTTCAGCACCGGGGCAAGCGCGCCGTGCAGCTCGCCCAGGACGTGCTGTTCAGCCAGGACGACATTCGCGCCGTGCAACTGGCGAAGGCCGCAATCCGCACCGCCACCGAACTGCTGCTCGACGAGGCCGGACTCACCGACCAGGCCATCGAGCGCTTCGTCATCGCCGGCTCGTTCGGCGCCTACATCGACGTCGAGAGCGGGGTGGCCATCGGCCTCTTCCCGGACCTGCCGCGCGAACGTTTCCAGCAGGTCGGCAATGCGGCGGGCGTCGGCATCCGCCGCATGCTCGCTTCCACCGCGACGCGGGCGCGGGCGAAGGAACTTGCAGAAACCTGTCGCTACATGGAGTTGAGCTCCCGTAGCGATTTCCAGAAAATCTTCCTGAAACACATCGGGTTTCAGAAACCACAACATTGAGGAGGAAGTGAAGTGAACGGATTCAACATCGGCATCATCGGCGAACGCATCAACCCCGGCTTCAAGTCCACGCGCGCCCTGTTCGACAACCAGGATCTGGCCGGCATCCAGGCCCTGGCCGTCAAGCAGGCCGAGGCCGGCGCCCGCTACCAGAACGTCAATATCGGCGCCCAGGCGCTCACCGACCCGCAGTGGATGGCCCGCGTCATCGAGGCGATCCAGGAAGTGGTGACGACGCCGCTGTCCTTCGACTTCCCGAGCAAGTCGGTTCAGGAGATCTGCCTGTCCAGCTACGACCCGGCCAAGGCCAACGGCGAACTGCCCATCGTCAATTCCATTACCGAGCATCGCTGGGACCTGATGGAGCTCTATGGCAAACACAAGTTCAAGGTCATCCTGATGGCCTCCGAAC
Source organism: Rhodocyclaceae bacterium (assembly GCA_041480065.1). Classification (GTDB taxonomy): domain Bacteria; phylum Pseudomonadota; class Gammaproteobacteria; order Burkholderiales; family Rhodocyclaceae; genus Fen-999. The sequence goes on along the minus strand of JBGOZF010000054.1, from coordinate 7,871 downwards.
GCGTCGAGGACGGCAAGGCGCTGGGCAACAAGACGGCCGACGAGATCTACACCACCGCCCGCCGCGCTGCGCTGCGCCTGAAGAACGAGTACGGCATGCCGCTCGACCACATCTTCATCGACATGTCGGTGTCGGCCATCATCGCCGACACCGAGGGCCTCAACCGCAGCACGGTGGACGCGATCAAGTGTATCGGCGCCGATCCGGACCTGAAGGGTGTGCACATGATGGGCGGCCTGTCCAACATCGGCCAGCAATTGCCGCCCAAGGCGGTCGACGGCTCCGATCTCAAGCACTGCCTCGAGAACGCCTTCCTGACCTTGACGGTCGAGCATGGCTTCGACTACGTGCTCGGCACGCCCTGGCGCGGCTACCAGCGGCTGGCCGACGACCATTACGTGCTGTCCACCTACCGCAACTTCCTCGAACAGAAGGGCAGCAACGCCCTGCGCGCGGTGCGCAAGTTCTACAAGGCCTGAGCGTGGACAAGCTCAAGGACTTCGCCGTCGCCGTAGAGGGCTGGTTCGACGGCGAACGGCATCACCCGGCGCCGGCGACCTTCGTCATCAAGGCGGGCGTCGTCGAGGACATCGCCGACGGTGACCTCGGCCGCGAGCTGTCGGCGCGTGGCCTGCCGGTGGCGCATGGCGGCTTCCTGATGCCCGGCCTGGTCGATGCACACGCGCATCTGTTCCTGGACGGCAAGCCGACCGACGGACCGACGCGCTCGGCGCACTTGAAGAAGCCCTTGGAGGAACTGACCGAGGCAGCGCGCCAAAGCGCCCGCCAGTCTCTGGCCTGCGGCGTCACCCTGGTGCGGGACGCCGGCGACCGCCACGGCATCAATCATTGCGTGCGCGACGAGGCGGCCGCGGTGCATGGCCTGGCGCGCGTGCGCTCGGGCGGCCTGGGCGTCAAGCGCCCCAAGCGCTACGGCGCCTTCATGGCCATGGATGTCGAGGACGCAGAAGGCATCCGCAACTCGGTCGCCAGACTCGCCGCCGACAACGACGAGATCAAGCTGATCCTCACCGGCATCATCGACTTCGATGCCGGCGCCGTAACCGACGAGCCGCAGTTCGATCTGGAGAGTGCGAAGCTGGTGGTGGAAACAGCCAAGGCGCACGGCCGCAAGACCTTCGCCCATTGCAGCGGCGAGAAGGGCCTGGCCATTGCCGCCCGCGCCGGTGTCGGTTCCATCGAGCATGGCTTCTTCATGACCCGGGAGACGCTGGCCATCATGCGCGACAACCAGGTGGCCTGGACGCCGACCTTCTGCCCGGTGCACTTCCAGTGGGCGAAACCCGCGGCGGTCGGCTGGTCCGACAACACCGTCGGCAACCTGCGCCGCATTCTCGATCGCCACGCCGAGCACCTGCGCCTGGCCGACGAGATGGGCGTGAAGCTCCTGATGGGCACCGACGCGGGTAGCATGGGCGTCGAGCACGGCCATGCGATGTTCGAGGAAATCGACCGCTATCTCGAGGCCGGCCTGACACTGGAGAAAACGCTTATGGCTGCAACCTCAACCGCGCGCCGGCATTTCGGTCATGATCAAACACTGCTCGCCCGGGGTAGTGCCTTCGAGGCGGTGCTGCTCGATCAGTCGCCTTTCCACCGCGTCGGCGCGTTGCGCAATCCGCGCCGGGTCTGGCTGGCGGAGTCCGCAAAGTGACGGCCCAGATCATCGACGGCAAGGCGCTCGCGAAGTCATTGCGCATCAAGTTCCGCGTACGCGTGCAGGCATTGCGCGCGAAGGGCGTGCAGCCGGGGCTGGCCGTCATCCTGGTCGGAGAGAATCCCGCCTCGAAGGTCTACGTCGGCAACAAGGTCAAGGCCTGCGAGGAGTGCGGCGTCGAGTCGTTCCGCCACAGCCTGCCCGCCGACACGGCACAAGGCGATCTGCTGGCGCTGATCCAGCGCCTGAATGCCGACCGGACGGTGCATGGCATCCTGGTGCAACTGCCGCTGCCGCCGCATATCGACGTGCGCCGGGTGATCGAGGCCATCGCCGTCGACAAGGATGTCGATGGCTTCCACCTCTACAACGTCGGCGGACTGGTGGTGGGCAACAGCATCTTTCCGCCGTGCACGCCCTATGGTGTCGAATTGCTGCTGGAGACCACCGGCGTCGAGGTGGCGGGCAAGAACGTGGTGATCGTCGGTGCTTCCAACATCGTCGGCAAGCCGATGGCGCTGATGCTGCTGCAGCGAGAAGCGACGGTGACGGTTTGCCACGCCAAGACGCGCGACCTCGCCCAGCACACGATCCTGGCCGACATCCTGATCGTCGCCGCCGGCAAGCCGAAGCTGATCGTGCCGCAGATGGTGCGCCAGGGCGCCATCGTCATCGACGTCGGCATCAACCGGCTGCCCGACAACAGCATCGTCGGCGACGTCGACTTCGAGGGCGTCAAGGAAAAGGCATCCTGGATCACGCCCGTGCCCGGCGGCGTCGGGCCCATGACCGTCACCATGCTGATCGAAAACACCCTGCGCTCGGCCGAGATGCGCCTCGGTCTCGGCCCCGGCCTGGCTCACGAAGGATGGGATGCAGCCGAAGTCCCCTGATCCACTCCCCCCAACAGGAGAGAACCATGACAACTACAAATAGAAATTTCCCGCTCAACGCCTGGTATGCCGTGGCCTACGACATCGAGCTCAACCGGGCCCTGATGCCGCGCACGATCTGCAACAAGAAGCTCGTGATGTATCGGCGGCTTGACGGCACGCCGGCGGCGCTCGAGGATGCCTGCTGGCATCGCATGCTGCCGCTCTCGAAGGGCCACCTCGACGGCGACCAGCTCGTCTGCGGTTATCACGGGCTGGTGTTCGGCCCCAACGGCCGCTGCACCTCGATGCCCTCGCAGGAGACCGTGAACCCCTCCGCCTGCGTACGCAGCTACCCGGTGGTCGAGCGTCACCGCCTGATCTGGCTCTGGATGGGCGATCCGGCGCTGGCCGATCCGGCCAAGGTGCCGGACATGCACTGGAACGACGATCCGGCGTGGGCCGGTGACGGCCGTCGCATCCACGCCAAGTGCGACTACCGCCTGGTCGTCGACAATCTGATGGATCTCACGCACGAGACCTTCGTCCATGGTTCCAGCATCGGCAATCGCGCCGTCGCCGAGGCGCCGTTCAAGATCACGCACACCGACCACCGCGTCGTCGTCACGCGCTGGATGCGCGACATCGAGCCGCCGCCCTTCTGGTCCTACCAGTTGCGCAAGAAGAACGGCGAAGCGGGGCGTGTCGACCGCTGGCAGATCATCACCTTCGAGCCGCCGTGCACGGTCACGATCGACGTCGGCGTCGCGCCGGCCGGCAGCGGGGCGCCCGAGGGCGACCGTGCTGCCGGCGTCAACGGCTACGTGCTCAACACCATGACGCCCGAGACCGACACTACCTGCCACTACTTCTGGGCCTTCTGCCGCAACTACCGGCTGCAAGACCAGGGCCTGACCCAATGGCTGCGCGAAGGCGTCACCCGAGTCTTCGGCGAGGACGAGGTGATCCTCGAAGCGCAGCAGCAGGCGATGCTCGACCACCCGGACAAGGAGTTCTACAACCTCAACATCGACGCCGGCGCCATGTGGGCCCGCCGTATCATCGACGCCATGATCGCGGCGGAGGACGCGGGCGATCCGCGACCGGTGAGGATCGCGGCATGAGCGCCCGGGACCTCTGGACCGTGGCCAGCATCGAGCGCGTCGAGGATCTCAGCCCGACGATTCGCCTGTTCGAAATCGCCGTGCCGGGCGGCGCCGAGCCCTGGCGGCCGGGCGCGCACCTGGGTGTGCGCGTGCGTTGCGATGACCGCAGCGAGAGGCGAAGCTATTCGCTGCTCGACATCGGCCGCGACGACGGCCGCTACCGCATCGCGGTCAAGCGCATGGATGACGGACTCGGCGGCTCGCGCCACATGTGGTCGCTCGCGGCGGGCGCTGCGATCGAGATCACTCAGCCGCAGGACGATTTCGAGCTCGGCCACGATGCCCCGGCCTACGTGCTGCTGGCCGGAGGCATCGGCGTCACGCCGCTGCTTTCGATGGCGCATAGTCTCGCCCTGCGCGGTAGGGCGGTTGAGTTCCACTATGCCGTCCGCAACCGAGAAGAGGCCGTGTTCGCCGACCTGCTGCGCGAGTGGCTGGGCGACGGTTTGCACTTGCACATTTCATCCGGAGGCTCGCGGCTCGATGTCGACCGCATGATCGCCGCCAGTACCGAAGGCGCCGAACTGTACGTCTGCGGCCCGGTCGGCATGCTCGATGCCGCCCGCTCGGCCTGGCAGGCGGCTGGCCGCCGGGCGGCCCGGCTGCGTTTCGAGAGCTTCGGTTCCAGTGGCCACTACGCCAACCGGCCGTTCACCGTCGCTTTGCCGCGGTATGGCCTGGAACTGACGGTGCCGGCGCACCAATCGATGCTCTCGGCGCTGGAGACGGCCGGCGTCGAGCTTCTATCCGGCTGCCGCCGCGGTGAATGCGGCTTGTGTGCGGTCGACATCCTCGAATGCGATGCTTCGCTCGATCACCGCGACGTCTTCTTCAGCAACGCCGAGAAGGTCGAAGGTGCTCGCCTGTGCACCTGCGTGTCGCGGCCGGCCGGCGGCCGCATCGTGATCGACACCGACTACCGGGGGCGCGACGCGCGAGTGCCGTCTTGATCGAGAGCACAGAAGCGCAGGCGGCCGGCTCGCCCGGTACCGTCACCGACTGGCCCGCCGTTCTCGCCGCTGTCGCCTGCGGCATCGCGGTCGCCTTCAACATCGGCAAGGTGCCGATCGCGCTCGGGCAATTGCGCCAGGAGTTCGGTCTCTCGCTGGTCGCCGCCGGTTGGGTGGCATCCACCTTCAATACCCTGGCCGTCCTCACCGCCATCCTGTTCGGAATTGCCTGTGATCGGGTCGGTCAGTTGCGGATGGCGAGCGTCGGCCTGGTGCTCAGCATTGCCGCCGGCAGCGGCGCGCTGTTTGTCCATGATGCCCCCGGCCTGTTCTTCTCGCGACTGGTTGAGGGTGTGGGCTTCCTGGCCATTGCCGTATCGGCGCCGGGACTGATCAGCGCGGTCGCCCAGCCGGCCGACCGGCGTTTCGCGCTCGGCATCTGGGCGACCTTCATGCCGGTCGGCGTCGGTCTGGCCATGATCATGGGCCCGCTGGTCATGCCCTTGGGTGGCTGGCGCGCGCTCTGGTTGGCGTCGTTGATCGGCTTCGCGTTGGCGGGGCTGGCGCTGATTTCACGCCGGTCGGCCTACGGGCTGCCGCACGCATCGATGGCGGGAGACAGCCTGGCCATCGCTCGGGACGCGGTGTCGCAGGCAGCGCCGTGGCTGTTCGGATTCTCGCTGTGCTCCTGGGCCGTCCAGTACTTTGCGCTGGTCATCTGGCTGCCGACCTTCCTCAGGGAGCAACGTGGCCTGGAGCCGACGACGGTGGGACTGCTGACCGCGCTGATCGTGCTCATCAACGCACCCGGCACCGTGCTCGGCGGCGCGCTGATCCAGCGCCACGTCCGGCGCGGCTCGCTGATCGTGGGCGCGAGCGCCATCACGGCGGTGCTCAGCCTCGGCATCTACCTCGACTGGCTGCCCGACCTCGTGCGCTACCTGTGCTGCCTCGTGCTCTCGTTCATCGGCGGCCTGATCCCCACGGCGGTGCTTTCGTCCTCGCTGGTGCTGGCGAAGAGCCCGCGCCAGATCGGTACGCTGCAAGGCCTCTTCATGCAATGCGCCAACCTCGCGCAGTTCGCGGGGCCGCCCTTGATTGCCGCTCTAGTGGCTAGCAGCGGCCGGTGGAGCGACGCGCTGTTCGTCACCGGCAGCGCAGCCATCACCGGCATTCTGCTCGGGCTGGCGATCCAGCGCATCGAGCGGCGCAGCGTTCAGCAAGCCTGAACGAGTCGTGCCGTCACGGCTGGCTTTCGGCCCAGGCCCGTGGTGCGACAGGCGAACTCGGGCAGGTATTCGCGTCCGACCGTACAGTGGACAGCTGCCGTGAAATGGCGCTGAGCGCTTGTCCCGGATGGCGGGGGCAAGAAGGCCGAGCGGGCAACGTGGGAGAGGACTCTACAGTCGTCGAGCGATATCGATTGTCGCCGGGCCGGCAACCCGCTGATCGGTGACCGTCCATGGCCGCAAGACGACGTCGTACGGCGCGGCCAGACCGGCGTCTTCGAGGCGCTTGGCATTGCGGTGGAACACCGTCAGCGTCCTCTCTTCGGGCCGAATCGCATCAGGCTCCTTGCTTTGATAATCCGGGTTTACCACCGTCAGGTGTTCGGAATAGTCCCAGTCATAGCGATCCGTCGCTGAGCACACCCACGACTGGAACTGGACAGTCGCCTGATTGCCGGTGCCGCGCCTGGCCACCACGACCACCTTGCTCTTCAACTGAAATCCACGCAGGGAACCGAAGATATCCCGCTCCGCATTGGTGCCGGATCTCTGGATCTTCGCAATTGCCCACACGTTCGGCGCAAGGTCGCACAGGCTCTCGTACTCAAGCGGCAGCGGGCTGTTCATGTCCCACTTTGGATAGCCCGGCGTTCCCTGTATGCGCGGCAATACGCCGGCCCATTTCTCGCTGCCGCCGGAAAAGCGTGCTCTCTTGGTCGTCAGGAACACGTCCCGGTGAAATGCCTGCACCTCGAACACCGCATTGCAGGCCCTCAGGTGTGGAGGAGCATCGAACTGAATCGTTCCGTTCGGATTTCGGTTGTCGACCCAGGCCCGCAAGAACGTGCCGGCCAGGGCCGGCTGAAGCTCGGGCATGTTCTTCGACCACGCGTCCGCCAATCTGCGATACCAGCCGGCCACCTGCTCGACCGAACAGCCCGCCAAGTAGTCCTCTGCCACCGGTTCTCCCTTCGTCTATCGGTTCGGCGCGGATGCGTTGTAGCTTTGCACCAGCGCCGCAGCGGCTTTCGCCAAATCGAAATCCGGAACCTGAACCGCGTCCGGCAACAGCATTGCCTCGGAAACATTCACGTCGTAGGCCTTGTCGGCCGTCTGCGCGGCAGCATCGACAAATCCCCCATTGGGCCCGCCGGTGGAGGACTGGATGCGGGGCGCACCGCCCGAGGTCACGAACGTTCCAGCCCGCGCCCAGGTGATCGTGATCAAGTGGAAATGCCGGTTGGTTGTCATCCCGGCCTGGTGCTTCAGCTCGAACACATAGCTACGGCGGCCGTCGTCGGTGGACGGTGCGTGCGCTTGGTAAAGCGCGCGTTGAGACGGGTCCGGAAAGATCGCCGATGGGCTGACCAGCGCGTCGAAGCGCTTGATCTCGGCCGCGTCCAACGCCATTGCAGCCAATGGCGCGGAATGCGCGGGCTGCGCCGCGTTGTTGTCGCACGCGGCAAGGAGCATACAGGCCACCCACACGGCCACCATTGTTCTGGGCAATCGGGAGGTCGGGCTGAGCATGGAGGATGCGGAAAATGACATGGCGAAGTCGTTCGGAGAACTGCCAACCTAGCGGGGAGGGCGAATTGTGGCCGCATTTTGTCGCAAGCCCGTTGGAATAGCAATATGCCAAAGAGCAATCGCGGGAGTCGGCTCCTGCGATGGGTTGCGAACGCAGCGACATTGACAGGCAGTGCATGGCGGAAGACGTCCGATCGCACTTGGTGTCGGCCATCCATGTGGGTCGACCGCCAACTGCGAGCCAGTTGCCTGCCGTTCCAAGCCCCGATAAGAATGCGTCGTTGCCGTTCGACACTGGCTGGAAGTCGGCCTTATGTAGCGCTCCACATAAGGCCGATTATGAAGACTGCTCGATTATGCGGAGTTGATGCTGTAGGAGCCCGCCAACGGCTGATAGGCACAGGTTGGCGGACGTTTTGTTGTCCACATAATCAAAGCTGCTTCAG
>JBGOZF010000053.1:0-30772 GCA_041480065.1 Rhodocyclaceae bacterium | reverse complement strand
CTCGGATGACCGGCGGTGGCCTATTTCCGTTCTCGGCTTCCCTCGATGCGCCCCCACCAAACCCCTGATCGCTCCGGTTTCACATCGTCAGATTTGCTCCAGTTTCGCGCCGACGCGGACATTGATGCCTGTGGCATGACTGCTGGCTCCGCCCAGAGCCCCGAGGTCGGTCATGCCCACCCCGTTGGGGCCGGTGATGAAGGCGTGGAAAGCTGCATCGCCCGCGGTACTGGCTGCTCCCACTACCTGCCCGGCGGCGTTGATGCCGAATGCCTGGCTGAATCCCCCGCCCAGGGTTCCGAGGTCGTTCATGCCCACCCCGTTGGCGCCGGTGATGAAGGCGTGGTAATAGCCGTCGACCGCGGTATAGGAATATCCCACCACCTGTCCGGTGGCGTTGATGCCGTAGGCGGCGCTGACGTCAAATCTTGCTGATCCGCCCAGGGTTCCGAGGTCGGTCATGCCTATTCCGTTGGGGCCAGTGACGAAGGCGTGGGTTGCTGCATCTCCCGCCAGGTTGGCCTCTCCCACCACCTGCCCGGCGGCGTTGATGCCGTGGGCCTTGCTGAGCTTTCCGCCGAAGGTCCCGAGGTCGGTCATGCCCATCCCGTTGGGGCCGGTGATGAAGGCATGTGACGACGAATAGTCAGTCGTGTCGGCCCACCCAACCACTTGCCCAGCGGCGTTGATGCCGGTGGCCCAGCTGTCTTGTCCGCCCAGAGTGCCGAGACCGGTCATGCCCAGCCCGTTGGCGCCGCTCATGAAGGCAGCAGTAAAGCCCGTGGTGAAGGAAGTCCCGACCACCTGCGCGGTGGCGTTGATGCCGTTGGCCCCAAGGCCTCCTCCGCCCAGGGTCCCGAGGTCCAAGGCGGCGTAGCTCAGGGCGCCGGCGGACGTGGACACGGCGAGGCCGACGCCCAGGGCGGCGGCAAGCGGTAGAAGACGACGGGCGATGGCTCCCGACCGCGTGGCCGCGCGAAACAGCAGTTCGGTCACCGAGAAGTACTTTGTAGGGTTTGACATTACAGCCTCCAAGGAAACCACCTTATGCATTGCTCTTGCGATCGCGACTCCAACGTCGCATTGCTAGAACTTCTCCTACGCCCAACTCATCCTGCTCCGGTTAATCCAACATACCTTCTGCAAATTCTGAGTCCGCTAGTCTCGCGTTGCCGGGGCTATGACACTGGCCTTCCCGGTCGGCATGGGCAAGATAGGATTTCGGCATGTTCGCGTCAATAGTGCATATGCATTACCTCTCCACATGATCTCGCTGCGGCGACATCTCGGCCAAAGTTCCTGCCGCGCTTCGGCCAGTTCAGGAAGCAGGAGCAGGAGAGCAAGGTCAGGCACGGCTTCAGGATGGCGGGATTTCATTTCACGATATGAAACAAAATCATGTTGCGTCGCAATGAAATCTCCCTATACTTTCAATCGTCACGAACATGAAAGCGGCGCAACCGCTTTTGTGCCCATCTGAGGGAGCGCCAACCCGTTCCCTTGTCGAGTAGGCCGGATCTGACCTCCGGCCGCACCGTGAAGGGTTCTGCGATTCGCGCCCGCAAGGCGCCCCTCGCCGGATCCGAATAACACTGTTTTGCTGGTCTTCGCAATGCCGATTCGCTATTTGTGTGTTCGGGCATTGCCGCAGTGCAACATACGGGCTTGATGGGAGTGGGCGATGGATTTTTCGAGTTTGGCGATTTCCGGTGTCTTCATGCTGGCCCTGGGCGCGCTCCTGGCCGGGATGCTTTCGATTGCCAGCCGCAAACTCTACGTGTTCGAGGATCCGCGCATCGACGAAGTCGAAGGCCGGCTGCCGAAATCCAATTGCGGCGCCTGCGGACAGGCCGGCTGCCGGGCTTTTGCCGAGAAAGTGGTGGAGGGTGCCATCACGCCCGCCCAATGCTCGGTCAGTTCGCCGGCGCAACGGCAGGAGATCGCCGACTTCCTGGGCGTCGCCGCCGGCCAGGCTGAGAAGCGCGTCGCCCGGCTCGCCTGCGGTGGCGGCCGCCACGTCGCCTTCCTGCGCGCCCGTTATGACGGTCACAAATCCTGCCGCGCCGCAGCAGTGGTTTCCGGCGGTGGCAAGGAGTGCGCCTGGGGTTGCCTCGGGCTGGGCGACTGCGCCAGCGTCTGCACCTTCGGCGCCATCGCCATGGATCTGCATGGTCTGCCCCAGGTCGATGCCGACAAATGCACCGGCTGCAACGATTGCGTCGAGGTCTGTCCCAAGGGCCTGTTCAGCGTCGAGCCGGTCAGCCGGCAACTCTGGGTGGCCTGCAAGAACCAGGCGGACGGCGACACCGCCGAGGCCGCCTGCGAAGTTGCCTGCACCGCCTGCGGCCGTTGTGTCCAGGATGCGGTGCCCGGCCTGATGAAGCTCAACGGCAACCTCGCCGCCATCAATTACGAACTCAACACCTGGGCCACCAGGAAGCCCATCGAACGCTGCCCGACCGGGGCGATCGTCTGGTTCGACAAACCCGATCACGCCGTCAAGGGCGCCGATGCCAAGAAGATCCTGCGCAACGAGCACCTGCCGGTGCTGCATTGAACTGATCCAAGGAGCACGCCATGCTTAAGAAACTTTTCCAATTCTCCCTGCTCGAGTTCGGCAGCGCCGCCAAGGACGCCAAGACGTTCAAGTACCCCGGCGTGCGCGACGCGGTCGACGGCAATACCGCCGTCATTCACGTCGAGCGCGAGGCTTCGGACGCTGCGGGCGCCTACCCGATCACGCCGTCGACGCAGATGGGCGAGTATTGGGCGGAAGAGGCGGCCCGCGGCCACCTCAACATCTCCGACCGGCCGCTGATCTTCGTCGAGCCCGAGTCCGAACACGCCGCCGCCGGCGTTACCGCCGGCATGGCGATGACCGGCCTGCGCGCGGTCAACTTCTCATCGTCCCAGGGCGTCGCCTTCATGCACGAGTCGCTCTACGGCGCGGTCGGCAAGCGTCTGCCTTACGTGCTCAACATGGGCTGCCGCGCCATCACCAAGGCGACGCTGAACGTTCATTGCAGCCACGACGACTACCACTGCGTCGACGACACCGGTTTCATTCAGGTGCTGGCGAAGAACGCCACCGAAGCCGCCGACCTCAACCTCATCGGCCGCAAGGTCGCCGAGCTGTCGCTGACGCCGGCCATCATCGGCCAGGATGGCTTCCTGACCACCCACCTGATCGAGTCTGCCCGCCTGCCGGAGCGCGAACTGGTGGCCGAGTTCCTCGGCAAGCCGGACGACATCATCGACACGCCGACTCCCGCCCAGGCCATGCTCTACGGCCCGAAGCGCCGCCGCGTGCCGGCGATCTGGGATGTCGACACGCCGCTCGTCTCCGGCGTCGTGCAGAACCAGGACGCCTACATGCAGGCCGTCGCCGGCCAGCGTCCGTATTTCTTCGATCACATCGAAGCGCTCACCGAGCGCTGCATGGACGAGTACTTCGAACTCACCGGCCGCCGCTACAACCGCGTCTCCACCTACAAGGCCGCCGATGCCGACTACCTGATCGTCGGCATGGGCAGCATGATCGTCCAGGCCGAAGTCGTCGCCGACTACCTGCGCGAGACGCGCAAGCTCAAGGTCGGTGTGGTCAACATCACCATGTACCGGCCCTTCCCGGGCGACCTGATCGGCCACGTGCTGCGCGGCAAGAAGGGCGTCGCCGTGCTCGAGCGCACCGACCAGCCGATGGCCGAAGACCTGCCGCTGATGCGCGAAGTGCGCGCGGCGCTGACCAAGTGCCTGGAAAACGGCGCCAGCACCGATGGTGACAAGCCCTATCCCGACTACGCCGCCTACGGTGCCGGCGACATGCCGCGCCTGTACTCGGGCTGCTACGGCTTGGGCAGCCGCGACATGCAGCCGGAAGCGCTGATCGGCACGGTCGAGAACATGCTGCCCGAGGGCAAGAAGCGCAAGTTCTTCTACCTGTCGGTCGATTTCGTGCGCGACCCGCTGAACCCGAAGGACGAGATCCACCAGCAGGCTTTGCAGGAGGCCTACCCGAAGATCAAGGAACTCGCGCTGCGCGGTTCCGAGAACCCGAACCTGTTGCCCAAGGGCGCCATCACCGTGCGCATGCATTCGGTCGGCGGCTGGGGTGCCATTACCACCGGCAAGAACCTGGCGGTGACGCTGTTCGAACTGCTCGGCTACGACATCAAGGCCAATCCGAAGTACGGCTCAGAGAAGAAGGGCCAGCCGACCACCTACTACCTGTCGGCCGCGCCGGAACCCATCCGCATCAACTGCGAATACGTGTTCGTGGACGTCGTGCTCTCGCCCGACCCCAACGTCTTCGGGCATTCGAACCCGCTCTCGGGCCTGAAGAAGGGCGGCACGTTCATCATCCAGTCGAACCTCGGCGACCAGACCTGGGCCAACTTCCCGCTTTGGGCGCAGAAGTTCATCGTCGACAACGACATCCGCGTCTTCTACCTCGACGCCTTCGCCATCGCGCGGGAGGAAGCCGGCAGCCCCGAGTTGCAACTGCGCATGCAGGGCAACGCCTTCCAGGGTGCCTTCTTCGCCGCCAGCCCGGTGATGAAGAACGCCAACCTCACCGAAGACAAGCTGTTCAATGCCATCGAGACGCAGTTGCAGTACAAGTTCGGCGGCAAGGGCAAGGGCGTGGTCGAGAACAACCTGCGCGTGGTCAAGCGCGGCTTCACCGAACTGACCGAAATCAAGAGGAAGGACGTCGGCGCCACACGCAAGCAACTGGTCAAGAAGGATGCCGGTCTGCCGATCATGCTGCGCCAGATGCCCGAGGGCGACGGCAAGGTGGGTGACATCCATCGCTTCTGGGAGCAGACCGGCCACTTCTATGCCACCGGCAAGGGCAACGACAATCTGGTCGATCCCTTCATCGGCGTTTCCATGATGCCGGCTGCCACCGGCGTGTTCCGCGACATGACCGGCATCCGCTTCGATCATCCCGAATGGACGCCCGAGAACTGCACGGCCTGCGGCAACTGCTACACCGTCTGCCCGGATAGCGCGATTCCCGGCCTGGTCAGCAATGTTGGCGATGTCTTCAACACGGTCGTCAATCGCATCGAGACCGCTGGCATGCCGACGCGCTTCCTGCGCCGCGCCGTGCGGACGGCCGAGAAGAAGCTGCGCGCCATGATCGCCGGCGACGGCGCCGCCGTGCGGCCGTTGATCGACACGGCCATCGAGACAACCATCGCCGAGGCACCGGCCGAGGAACGCGAGAAGACGAGCGAGGAATTCACGCTCTTCAAGGCGCACCTGGGCGACTTCAAGTTCGGCACCACCAAGCCCTACTGGAGCAACAAGGAGAAGAAGGCCAAGGGTTCCGGCGGCCTGTTCTCGATCACCGTCAATCCCAACACCTGCAAGGCCTGCGCGCTGTGCGTCGATGTCTGCGAAGACAACGCACTGAAGATGGTCACCCAGACCGACGAGAGCACCGAGAAGCTGCGCCGCGACTGGAACCTCTGGCTCGACCTGCCGACGACGCCGAAGGAATACAGCCGCATCGACAGCCTCGACGAGAAGATCGGCGCTCTGGAAACGCTGCTGCTCGACAAGCACAACTATGCCGCCATGCCCTGCGGCGACGGCGCCTGCCTGGGTTGCGGCGAGAAGACGACCATCCATTTGTTCGTCTCCACGGCCACGGCCCTGATGCAGCCGCGCGTCAAGGCTTTCGTCGACAAGCTCGACACCCTGATCGCCGGCATCGAGCAGCGCATTCGCATGAAGGTCACCGAGTCGATGGACGTCGGCGACACCAAGGCCATGATCGCCGCCGTCGAAGCCGCCAAGGATGGCGACCTGACGCTGTCGAAGCTCTCGGACCGCGTCAGCGCCGGCAAGCCTTCTCAGCCGATCGATCCGGTCTGGATGCGCAGCATCGCCCAGGTGCTGGAGCGCCTCAAGGATCTCAAGTGGCGCTATGTCGAAGGCCCGAGCAAGCGCGGCCGCGCCGAGATGGGCATGGTGAACTCCACCGGCTGCACCTCGGTCTGGGGCGCCACCTATCCCTTTCACCCCTATCCCTTCCCCTGGACTTCGCACTTGTTCCAGGATTCGCCTTCGGTGGCGATGGGCATCTTCGAGGGCCACATGGCCAAGATGGCCGAAGGCTTCAAGGCCGTGCGCATGGCCGAGATGGAACTGGCCGGCGAGTACAAGCCGGAACTGCACGAGGATTTCTACCGCCGTTTCGACTGGAGACAGTTCAACGCCGAGGAATGGCACCTGAGTCCGCCGGTGGTCTCGCTCGGCGGCGATGGCGCCATGTACGACATTGGCTTCCAGAACCTCTCGCGCGCCTTGATGTCGGGCATGCCGATCAAGGTGCTGGTCGTCGACACGCAGGTCTACTCCAACACCGGCGGCCAGGCCTGCACCTCCGGCTTCACCGGCCAGGTGTCCGACATGGCGCCCTACGGTTCCGCCAAGCACGGCAAGCAGGAGGCGCGCAAGGAGATTTCGCTCATCGCCATGGCGCACCGCACCGCCTACGTCATGCAGTCGACGATTGCCCACACCAACCACATGCTTGAAGGCTTCATCGACGGCCTCAATTCGCGGCGGCCGGCGCTGTTCAACATCTACGCCGTCTGCCCGCCGGAGCACGGCGTCGGCGACGACCGCGCGGTGAACCAGAGCAAGCTGGCGGTGGAAGGCCGTGCCTATCCGCTGTTCAAGTTCGATCCGGATGCCGGCATCACCTTCTCCGAATGCGTCAGCCTCGAAGGCAACCCGGACATGGACGGCGAGTGGCCGACCTACACACTGAAGTACAAGGACGAGGCGGGGCAGGAAAAGGCCATGGACCTGCCCATGACCTTCGCCGACTTCGCCGCCACCGAGGCGCGCTTCGGCAAGCAGTTCCGACGCGCGCCGCCCGAGACCTGGAACGACGACATGCTGCCGCTGGCCGACTTCCTGCAACTCGACAAGGATGAGCGCGAAGGCAAGTTCCCCTACATCTGGGGTGTCGACGGCAAGAACCGCATGATGCGGCTGCTGGTCTCCGAGGATCTCGCCCGTTCGTCTGAGGAGCGCCTCAACTTCTGGCGCCAACTCAAGGACGTGGCCGGCATCGGCCGCGCCGCGGCGGGAGACAGCGAGGCCGTGGCCGAACAGGTCCGCGCCGAGCTGATCGCCAAGATCACGGCCAGCCTGGGCCTCAGTGGTGGCATCGGCGGCAGCGATGTTGCTCTGGCGCCGACGGCGACCATCGCGGCGGCGGGTGCCGTGGCTGCCAACGCCGACGACTTCGAGCCCTGCTGGGTCGACACGCCGGAATGCACGGCCTGCGACGAGTGCCTGAAGCTGGCGCCCAAGGTCTTCGCCTACAACGCCGACAAGAAGACCGTGGTGACCAATCCCAAGGGCGCCAAGTTCGTCGACATCGTCAAGGCGGCGGAGAAGTGTACGGCCGGCTGCATCCATCCGGGCACGCCGTGGAACGCCGCCGAACCTGGCCTCGACAAACTCAAGGCGCGCGCCGCGAAATTCAACTGAGAAAGCGATCCACCGCCAAGGACGCCAAGGAAATCCTAAATGTCTTGCCTTGCCCCTTTGCGTCCTTGGCGTCCTTTGCGGTGAAAATGATCTTATGAAACTGTTGTCCTACCTACGCGGCGAACTGTTCGAGCGGGGCATCCATCCGCCGGCCGAAAAGGATGCGACGGCGGATCGCAGCATCCGCCGGCTGCCTTTCCCGGCGCGGGTGACGGTGCCGCTGTCGCAGCACATCGGCAAATCGCCGAAAGCCATCGTCCGCGTCGGCGAGGAGGTCGTGCGCGGGCAACCGATCGCCGTTGGCTCAGACTGGCTGGCGGTGCCGCATCACGCCCCGGTCACCGGCGTCGTCGAGGCCATCGATCTGCGGCCTTCCGCCCGCGGTCCCTGGTTGCCGTCGATCGTCATCCGCGCCCATGCCGGCGCTTCGCAGGAAGACCTCTGGGGTCAGCCGCGCGATCTGAGTTCCGCGACGCCGGACGAATTGCTGCAAGCCGTCTGGGATACGGGCATGGTCGGCCTCGGTGGTGCCGCCTTTCCGACCCACGCCAAGCTCTCGGTGCCGAAGCAGGCCAAGGTACATACGCTGCTGGTCAATGGTTGCGAGTGCGAGCCCTACCTCACTTGCGACCACCGCGTCATGGTCGAGGAGGCCGATGATCTCATCATCGGCATGCGCTACGGGATGCGCATCACCGGCGCCGTGCGTGCCATCGTCGGCATCGAGGACAACAAGCCCGATGCCGTGGCGGCAGTGCGCGCGGCCATCGAACGGGCGAAGGCCGCGGGAGTACCCGAGGGCGAACTGTTCGTCGAGAAGGTGCCGACCAAGTACCCGCAGGGCGCGGAGAAGATGCTGATCATGGCGTTGTTCGGCGTCGAGATTCCATCGGGCACACTGCCGATCGCCATGAACATGGTGGTGAACAACGTCGGCACGCTGGCCGCGCTCGGCCGTCTGCTGCCGCAGGGCCGCGGTCTCACCGAGCGCGTGGTCACCGTCACCGGCCCCGGCGTCGCCCGGCCCGGCGACTACCGCGTGCCGCTGGGAACGCCGCTCAAGTTCGTGCTCGACTATGCCGGAGCTCCTGCCCTCGGCGACCAGGATACCCGGCAGGTCATACTCGGCGGGCCGATGATGGGCCAGGCCATCGCCTCGCTCGACGTGCCCATCACCAAGGGCGTCTCCGGCGTACTGGTGTTCCGCAAGGAGGACCTGGCGGCGCGCGAGTCGCGCCAGACCTATCCCTGCATCAAGTGCGGCCAGTGCGTCGAATCCTGCCCGATGGGGCTCAATCCCTCGACGCTGGGCATGCTGGCCGCGAAACGCGAATATGAGACCATGGGCAGCAACTACCATCTCGGCGAGTGCTTCGAGTGCGGCTGCTGCACTTACGTCTGCCCGTCGAGCATTCCCCTGGTGCAGCAATTCCGCGTCGCAAAACAGGTCCTTCGAGAAAGAGCCGCTGCATGAAAGTCAAAAGCATTTCACCGCAGAGATCGCAGAGCACGCAGAGAACACCAAAATCGATATCTCTGCACTTCTCTGCACTTCTCTGCGCTCTCTGCGTCCTCTGCGGTGAATAGGGTTCTGTCATGAGTGCCGCCATCGAGATCCGTCCCGCACCGCACGTCTCCGGACCGCGCAGCGTCGAGCGGATCATGCTCAACGTCGTCTTTGCGCTGCTGCCGATCTGCGCCTTCTACATCTTCCAGTACGGTATCTCGGCCCTGGCCATGATGATCGTGAGCACGGTGGCCTGCCTGCTCACCGAGCGCTGGTTCATCACCACCGGCACGCAGGCCGGCCGCCTGTCCGACTTCTCGGCGACCATCACCGGGCTTTTGCTGGCGCTGACCTTGCCGCCCGGATTCCCGCTCTGGATGGGCTTCGTCGGCGGTGTCGTCGCCATCGTTCTCGGCAAGGCCATCTTCGGCGGGATCGGCCACAACATCTTCAATCCGGCACTCGTGGGCAGGGCCTTTGCCCAGGCGGCGTTCCCGACGGCAATCGCCACCTACACGCCATCCTTTCTGCCCGGCCGTTTCACCGAGTTCATCCCCTCGTCCCTGGCCTGGCCGCTGATGATTCCGCCGGATACCGTGCTCTGGCTGAAGGAGAAGCAGCTCGATGCGCTGGCCGGCGCCACGCCCCTGGCGAAGTGGAAGTTCGAGGGCGTGCTGGCCAGCGCCTCCGACCTGCTGACCTCGTTGTCCGGCCACATGGCTGTCGGCCCTTCGCCGATCCTGATCCTGATCTGCGGCGCCTACCTCGCGGCCCGCCGCTACATGGACTGGCGCATTCCGCTGGCGATCCTCGGCAGCGCCGGCGTTACCGCCTGGGCCCTGTTCGCCTTCAATCCCGCGCATTACCCGACGCCGCTGTTCATGCTGCTCTCCGGCGGCCTGGTGCTCGGCGCAGTGTTCATGGCCACCGACATGGCGACTTCGCCGGTCACGCCGCGCGGCATGTGGCTCTACGGCGGCCTGATCGGCTTGCTGACGGTGGTGATCCGCTACTACGGCGGCCTGCCCGAGGGCGTCATGTACGCTATCCTGATCGGCAACGCGGCAACGCCGCTGATCGAGCGCATTACGCAGCCGACGCCGTTCGGCAAGAGCGGCATCGGCAAGCAGAAGCGCCGCGGCGCCTCCTATCCGCTCAACCCGGAATACATATCGCGCGAGGAGTCGGCAGCGGTGACGCCGAAGAAACGCTTCCTCAAGAACAAGCCGAAGCGGGATTCCGGGAGCATGTCATGAGCGTCGAAACCATCGCGGCGCCCCAGGTGACGCCGACCGGCCAACTGCTGCGGGTGCTCGGCATCGTCTCCGCCGTCTGCGGCCTGATCATCGTCGGCTCGTATCAACTGACGCTGCCGGCGGCCAATGCCAACCGCCGCCTTGCTTTGGAACGGGCCGTGTTCAAGGTGGTGCCGCAGGCCAAGTCCATCGTCGAGTATTACGCCCTGCCCACCGGCGGCATCGAGCAAGCCAAGCCGGGCGCCGAGGCGCCGGTCACCGTGGCCAAGTTCTATGCCGCCTATGACGATGCCGGCAAGCTGACCGGCATCGCCGCCGAGGCCGGCGCCAAGGGTTATGCCGACACCGTGCGCATCATGTTCGGCTACGATCCGGCGTGCCAGTGCATCAACGGCATCGGCGTCGTGTCGATGAAGGAAACGCCCGGCATCGGCGACAAGATCCGTGTCGACGCGGACTTCCAGGCCAACTTCAAGGCGCTCGATGTGAAGCTGAAAGGCGATCTCTCGGCGCTGGCGAATGAAGTGAAGACCGTCAAGCACGGCACCAAGACCAACCCGTGGCAGATCGACGCCATCGCCGGCGCCACGGTTACTTCGCGCGCCGTCGGCAAGGGCATCAACGACGCGGCGCAGTTCCTGCTGCCGAAGCTGGTGCCGAACCTGGAAAAACTGAAAGTCAGATCATGAGCGCGAACAGCCCCGGCAGTACCCAGGCAGCTCCCCGCAACATGGAAGAGTTCATGGAGGGCATCTGGGAACGCAATCCGGTGTTCGTGATGGTGCTGGGCATGTGCCCGACCATGGCGGTCACCGTCTCGGCGATCAACTCGATCTCCATGGGCCTGGCCACCACCTTCGTGCTTGCCGCCTCCTGCTGGCTGGTGTCGGTGATGCGGCACATGATCCCGAAGGAAGTGCGCATCGCCACCTACATCGTCATCATCGCCACCTTCGTCACCGTCGTCGAGTACGCCATCCAGGCCATCAGCCTGGAGGTGTCGGAGGCGCTGGGCGCCTACATCGAATTGATCGTCGCCAACTGCCTGGTGCTGGGGCGCGCCGAGGCGCATGCGGCGAAGTTCCCGCCGCTGGCGGCCACGCTCAACGCCACCGGCATGGGACTGGGTTTCACCGTCGGCCTGACCATGATCGGCGCCGTGCGCGAGATACTCGGCAACGGCACGCTGCTCGGCGTCTCGCTGTTCGGCCCCAACTTCCAGCCCTGGGTGGTGATGGTGCTGCCGCCCGGCGGTTTCTTCACCATGGGCGCCTGGCTGCTGCTGTTTGCCATCTATCGCGATCGCAAGGCGCGCCGCGGCGGTGGCGGTGTCGCCGCCCAAGGAGCCAGCCATGGTGCGTGAGTCCATCGGCCAGATCCTGGTCACGACCATCCTCTCCGGCAACTTCGTGCTGGCGATGTTCCTGGGCATGTGCCCCTTCCTCGGCGTCACCCACAGCGTCTCGGTGGCCTTCCCGCTCGGTCTGGCGACCACCTTCGTCATCGCCATCGCCTCGCTGTCGGCCTACCTGCTGAACATGGTGCTGAACCCGCTGCATCTCGAGTTCCTGCGCCTGATCTGCTACATCGTCGTCATCGCCGCCGCGGTGCAGCTGGTCGAGATGTTCGTCAAGAAGAACAGCCCCTCGCTGTTCCGCGCGCTCGGCATCTACCTGCCGCTGATCACCACCAACTGCGCGGTGCTCGGCGTCGCCCTGTTCCAGACCGCCCGCGACTACGACTTCCTGCAGTCGATCACCTTCGCCCTCGGCGGCGGTGCCGGCTTCACGCTGTCGCTGACCCTGCTGGCCAGCGTGCGCGAGCGGGTCAATCTGTCGGATGTGCCCAGCGTTTTGAAGGGCACCGCCATGACGCTGATGCTGGCCGGTGTCCTGTCGCTAGCCTTCATGGGCTTTGCTGGGATTGGTGGATGATCGCGCGCTTCCTGCTCACCATGGGCGTGATCTACGCGGTGTTCCTGACCGGCATCCTCGTCGAGCGTCTCTATCGTCGCTTTGCCCGACGGAATCCGCAGCTCGGGCCGTTCCGCAAGGAAGGCAAGCAGGATTGTTGCTCCTGCTCGTCCGCCAGCAATTGCGACCCGGATTCCTGCAAGCCAGGATCATCGCCGTGACGAAGACGTCCGTCCCTGTCGTCAACTGCCCCGCCTGCGGCAAGATCGTCGAGTGGCGGCCGGAGAATCGCTGGCGGCCGTTCTGCTCCGAGCGCTGCAAACAGATCGACCTTGGCGCCTGGGCCAACGAGGAATACCGCGTGCCGGTGCAGGAAGATCCTGCGGACCCGGCCGCCGGCCCTGACGAACCTACTTGACCAGGCGCAGCGCGAAGGGATACCGGTAGGGCTGGCCTTTCGAGGCGCTGACGGCGGCCATGATCACGAGTATCAGGTCCGCGATTGCCAGCAGCGCCATCAGCAGAAAACCGATCAGCACGAACACCAGCACCCAGCAGATCAGGAAACCGATCAGCATGGTGATCTGGAAGTTGAGCGCCTCCTTGGCTTCGGTGCCCACGAACTCCATCTCCTTGCCCTTGGTCAGCCAGATCACCAGCGGGCCGATGACGCTGCCGAAGGGGATGATGAAGCCGATCAGCGCGGAAAGGTGCGCGAACATGCCCCAGTTGGTTTGATCGGTGCTGACTTGTTGTCCATCCATTTCCGTTCTCCTGTCATATTGAAGGCCGCGCCATTGTCGGCGCCCCCGGGGCTGGCGTCAATCTCCGGCGCCGCTGCGTGCAAGCTGTCCCGCCAAGGGACCGGTGCTTGGCAAGGCGCGCGGCCTAGAGTTTGTAGACGGCTTGAACGTAGATGCTGCGTGGCGCCATGGGCAGGTCGCCGGGAATCGCAGTGCCGGGTGCCAGGCTCGGCTCGAGCACCGTCGCATTGAACAGGTTGCGCACCGAAGCGGTGACGTCCCAATGTGCGTCGATCTCGCGTCGTTTCAGCGTCAGGTCGACGGTCGTGTAATTGGGAACGGGCGCGCGCGTATCGCCGGGTGCGCGCTTGCGATCGGCGACGCGATTGATCTGGGCACCGGCCTGCCAATGATTGGCGACAAGCCAGTCGGCCCGTAGGTAGAAGTGCCGGTGTGGCGCGTAACCGGCGTCCTGGCCCGTCACTTGGTCGATCGACCGCTGCCAGGCGATGTTGCCGGTGACGCGTAAGGCGCGGCTGACGTTCCAGACCAGTTCCAACTCGCCACCGCGGCCATCTTGTCCGCCGGCATTGGCATAGGTGGAGCCGGTGCCGGGCGTGGCATTGGCTACGGAGCGGATGACGTCCTGCATCGCGTAACGGAAGAGGCTGAGATTCAACTGCGTGTCCAGGCTCGCCTGCCAGGAGACGGCGGCCTCGACGGTGCGGTTGGTCTCGGGGCGCAGGTTCGGATTACCCAGGGCGACAGGGTTCCCGAGGCCATAGGCTTCGATGAACGCCGGCGCACGGAAGCGCGGCCGTAGAGCAGCTTCGCGGTGACGTCGACCGCGGCGTCCCAAACGACGGCCAGGCGCGGGTTGGTGGTGCCGCCGAAGTCGGAGTAACGGTCGTGGCGCAGGCCAGCCGTGAGCATCCAGTCCGGGGCGAAATTCCATTCGTCCTGAACATAGAGGTAGTCGATCTTGCGCCGGTGCGGACGCAAGAACGGGTCGGTGTCGGAATAGTCCACCAGCACACCGCCGGAAGTCGGAATCAGCTTGCCATCGGCGGCATAGGTGAAATTGCGCGTCTCATGCGTCCAGTAGAGATTGAGGTCATCGTGGCCGAGGCCGAAGCGCAGGCTGTGGCCGGAAAACCCCGAGTAGGTGGCGAAGGCCGAGAGGCGCAATTGCCGCTCCCGGGTTTCCGGGCCGCCGAGGAATCCGTTGGCGGTACTGCCGAAACCGAAGTTGGTACCCGGGGGGAACAGTTGGAAGTCGACCGGGATCAGTTGCGCGTACTGCAGGTAGCCGGCGGTGAAGCCCAGGCCCCAGTTGCGGGCGACTTGCGGATCGCTCCATGACAGGTCTCCGGTCAGGCGTTCCGATTTCTGCCGGCCCACCGGGTCCAGCGCCTGGGCGATGCCGGCGCCGGTCTCCAGATCATCGCGCAGCTTGTAACCGAAACGCAGCCGCCACTTGTCGTAGCCCAGATCGAGATTGCCATCGACGGAGTCGTGGCCCAAGTTGGTCGCACCGGAGGTGCCGCCCGCGGCGCGCGCGATGTTCGACTTGAAACCGTCGGTGCTGCCCAGGCGCAGGTAGGCCGCGACGTTCAGGGCGCCCTGTTGGCCGCCGTGCTGGACCCAGAGGTCCCTGGTCTTGAACGACCCGTAGCGAACGCCGACTTCGGTGCCTGGCGTGTCGGCGGCGGTCTTGGTGATGATGTTGATGACGCCGGAGAACGCGTCGGAACCGTAGAGCGCCGAGCCGGGGCCGCGAATGACCTCGATGCGGGCAATGTGTTCGACGGGGTAACCGCCCCAGAGGTTGCCCTTGTTACCCTGGAACAGGGTCGTGATCGGAAGGCCGTTTTGCAGCACCAGCACCTGCGGCGTGAACTGGCTGACAACGCCGCGAATGACGTAGAGCGGCGAGTAGTTGTTGGCGCCGCGATTGACATGCAGGCCGGGCACGGTCTCCAGCACCTCGTCGAGATCGGTGGCGCCCATGGCGGCGATTTCCTCGGCGGTGATGACGCTGGCAACCGACGGCACGCGGCTCAGCGGACGCGGTCCGCCGGTGGCGATGCTCACGGTGGACCGGTCGCCATAGGAGAGCAGGAGTTCTTCCTCGGCGGTGTTCTGAGCCGCGCCGGGCGTAACCCAGGTCAGCGAGACACACGCCAGAAGGGCGCCGAACCGACACCGCCACTCGGACATTGCCGGCTTGGTTTCTTCGACGTGGTATGGCCGAAAATTCATTCCCATTGTCCCTTTAGTCGGCAGGCACAGCCATTGTCGGCTGGGGAGCCTGCATGGTCAATCACCTTTCCCAGGCGGCGCGGATGGCGGCGATGCCGTGCGCACCCGCCCGGCGGGCGGAGTCGAGATCGTCGCGGCCGAGGCCGCCGATCGCGTAGACCGGAAGCGGGTAGTTGTCCAGCAGCCGCGTTACTGCCGGCCAGCCCAGCGCTGGGCGGCCGGGGTGACTTGCGGTTGACTTGACCGCGCCGAGCACGGCGAAATCGAGACCCGCATCCGCGGCCCGCTTCAGTTCCATGTCGTCGTGGCAGGAAGCAGCGACCAGCGGAAAGCCGGGCCTGCCGCGCAAGGCCTTCAATTGCACGCCGCTGAGGTGCAGGCCGTCGGCACCGACCGCCCATGCCAATTGCGCGTCGCCATTGACGAGCACCCGGGCGCCGTAGTCGCGGCAAAGGCCGACGGCGGAAGCGGCGAAGGATTCGCGCTGGTCGGCGGGCAGCCCGGCCTCGCGCAACTGGACGAGGCGCAGGCCCTTGGACAGCGCGTGCTCAAGTTCAGCCAACTGGGGGGCGATGCCGATCTCGTGCGCATGCGTGATGCCGTACATATCGGGCAGGGCAAGCGCTGCCAGCACCGGCGCGTTGGCCGGCAGCATCGGCGTCACCGTGGTTTCCCCCGGCCGCTGCCATGCCAGCGCCGAGTGCACGTGGTCCTTGATGTCGCCGCGCCATTCGCTGACGCGGAAGAAATGCAGCCGCACATGCGCATGCTCATAGACGTGCTCACGCACGATCCAGGGCGTCGCCCGCAGCACCTCGATTTCCAGTTCCTCGTGCAGCTCGCGCACCAGCGCCTGATGCGGCGTCTCGCCACTCTCGACCTTGCCGCCAGGGAATTCCCAGTAGCCGGGATAGAACGTATCGGCCGCCCGTTGCCCGAGCAGGAAACTGCCGTCCGGACGCTCGATGACTGCTGCGGCGACGTCGATGATCTTCATCCGATGAGTTCCAAGTCAAGATCGAAGGGTTTCGACGCTCTTCTACTTACTGTGGCGGCCGGCGTAATCCCGGGCGAACTGCCACGCCACGCGGCCGCTGCGGGCGCCGCGCATCAGCGACCATTGCAGGGCCTCGGCGCGGGCAGCCTCCACTTGTTTCGCGGTCAGGCCGAAGACCTTGAGCCAATGCGCGCAGATGGCGAGGTAGGCGTCCTGGTCGAACGGGTAGAAAGACAGCCAGAGGCCGAAGCGTTCCGACAGCGACACCTTTTCTTCGGTCGTTTCGCCGGGATGAATCTCCCCGTTTTCGGCGCGCGTGGTTTGCAGGTTCTCGGCCATCAGTTCCGGCATCAGGTGCCGGCGATTGGAGGTGGCGTAGATCAGCAGGTTGTCCGGCACGCCGGCAATCGAGCCGTCGAGCACGGACTTCAGCGCGATGTAGCCGGGCTCGGCCGCCTCGAAGGAAAGATCGTCGCAGAAGACGACGAAGTGCTCCGGCCGTTCGGCGGTCAGATCGACGATCTCCGGCAGGTCGCCGAGGTCGTGCTTGTCCACCTCGATCAGGCGCAGGCCCTTACCGGCGAACTTGTGCAGCACGGCCTTGATCAGCGACGACTTGCCGGTGCCGCGGGCGCCCGTCAGCAACACGTTGTTGGCGCTCCTGCCGGCGACGAACTGGCGCGTGTTCTGCTCGATGCGTGCCTTCTGTTCGGCGACGCATTGCAGGTCGTCGAGCCGGATGCGATGGGGATGGCGAACCGCTTCGAGAAATCCGCGGCCCTGGCGGCGTCGCCAGCGATGGGCCAAAGCAGTCCAGTCGGGTGGTGGCGGCGGGGAGGGCAGGATCGCCTCGATGCGGTTCAGCAGCGACTCGGCGCGGGAAAGGAAGGCGTGCAGATCCACTTTGCCTAGCATGCGGGTTGATGATGGCGAACTGTAGCAGAAGACCTGCCGCCGCGAGCGCGGGCCAGCGGGGCCCGGTGTGAGGCGATAGTGGCGATTCGGCCGGGCGAGTGGGGGGGCATGAGGCATCCTCTTGCCGCTCTCATTGGGGTATCGTGAGAGCCGCTTTCAACGCCGACTACCGGGAGTTCAACATGGGCCTTCAAGAAATGCCTCGGTTCGTGAGCCTGCTGACGCGGCATTGCATGGCCTTGGTGCTGGCGGGTGGCCAGGGCAGCCGGTTGTACGAACTCACGCACTGGCGCGCGAAGCCCGCGGTGCCTTTCGGCGGCAAGTTCCGCATCATCGACTTTCCGCTGTCCAACTGCGTGAACTCGGGCATACGCCAGATCGGCGTGCTGACCCAGTACAAGGCGCACTCGCTGATTCAGCACCTCGTGGCCGGCTGGAGCCATTTCCGGCGCGAGTTGGGCGAAGTGCTGGAGGTGCTGCCGGCATCGCAGCGAGTCGGCGGGGAGTGGTACCGCGGCACCGCCGATGCGATCTACCAGAACCTGGACATCATCCGCACCCACAAACCGGACTATGTCCTGGTGCTGTCAGGTGACCATATCTACAAGATGGACTACGGACCGATGCTGGCGTTCCATGTCGAAAGCGGCGCCGACATGACCGTGTCCTGCCTGGAAGTGCCTTTGGCGGAAGCCGCCGGTGCCTACGGCGTGATGGAGGTGAATGCGCATCAGCGGGTCGTCGGCTTCGCGGAGAAACCCGCGCGGCCGAAGCCGATTCCGGATCATCCTGATCTGTGCATGGCGTCCATGGGCAACTACGTCTTCAACACGGATTTTCTCTACAGCCAGTTGATCGCCGACGCCGACTTCGCCGAGTCGGCGCACGATTTCGGCAAGGATCTCATTCCCTCGATGATCGGTCGGCACAAGGTGCACGCCTATCCGTTTCGCAATGCCAAGACCGGTGAGCGAGCCTACTGGCGGGACGTGGGAACGCTGGACGCCTACTGGCAGGCGAACATGGAACTCATGTCGGTGACGCCCGAGCTCAATCTCTACGACGACGAATGGCCGATCCTGACCCACCAGGCCCAGTTGCCGCCGGCGAAGTTCGTCTTCAACGACGATGATCGCCGCGGCATGGCGGTGGATTCCATGGTTTCCGGCGGCTGCCTGATTTCCGGCGCCAGGCTGAATCGCACGCTGCTCTTTTCCAACGTGCACGTTCACTCCTACGCCGACGTCGAGGATACGGTGATACTGCCCGGCGTCGACGTCGGTCGCCATGCCCGCATCAAGCGGGCGATCATCGACCGCGGCTGCCGCATTCCGGACGCAACGGTGATCGGCGAGGACCACGCAGAAGATCGCCGGCGCGGTTTTCGCGTCTCCGACGGCGGCGTGGTCCTCGTTACGCCGGACATGCTCGGGCAACCCGTGCACATCATGCGCTGAACCGGACGGCCCGGCGGGCCGCGTAAGCGCTATAACGTAAAGGAGTCGTCAGCAGCAAGCACAGGCCGTCGCCGGCGCGAGGATCAGACCGCTTTGCATTGGTATCGCCGCGTCATCAATCGCCATGAGCGAGAGGAGAAACGAGATGATCAAGCTAGGCAAGGAAAGCATCCGGCTGAACGCCCAGGCCCGCGACAAGACCGAGGCCATCCGCCTCGTCGGCAGCCTGCTGGTCGACAGCGGCAACATGAAGCCCGGGTACATCGACAGCATGCTGCTGCGGGAGAAGGTGGCCAACACTTATCTCGGCAACGGCATCGCCATTCCGCACGGCCTGCCCAAGGACCGCGACCTGATCCTGCAAACCGGCGTCGCCGTGACCCAGATTCCCGGAGGCGTCCAATGGAACGCGGGCGAGACCGTCTACCTCGTGGTCGGCATCGCCGCCCGCTCCGACGAACACATCAGTCTGCTGGCCAATCTCACCGACGTCCTGGACGACGCGGAGACGGTGCGCCGGCTGGCCAATACCGACGATCCGAGGGACATCATCGCGCGGCTTACCCAGCCGCGCGCGCAGCCGGCTGGCGCCGCGCCGGCGGCGGCCGTGGCCGAAGACTTTGCCAAATGGGTGGATGTCGCGCTGCCCGCCGGCGCCGGACTGCACGCGCGGCCGGCCACCGCCTTCGTCGAGATCGCCAAGCAGTTCCAGGCGGAGATTCGCGTGCGCCATGTCGGCAAGGTGGCCAACGGCAAGAGCCTGGTGTCCCTGCTCAAGCTGGGCGCGGACGAGCATGCTTCGTTGCGCATCATGGCGCGCGGTGTCGATGAGGACGCCGCGCTCAAGGCGCTGCAAGCGGCCGTGCAGCACGGACTCGAAGAGGAAGGGGCGGCGGAGCATGCGGCGCCTGAGGCCGGAGCCGGCCCGGCGCTGGCGCTGGAAGCGAAGGCGCTCGCCGGCATCGCCGCCTCGCCGGGCCTGGCGATCGGGCCGCTGCGCCACTTCCGGCGCGAAAAGATCGTCGTCGCCGTCACCGCAGGCGATGCAGCGCGCGAGGAGATCCGCCTGCACCAGGCCATCGAGGCCGCCCGCGTGCAGTTGCGGGAGCTGCATGACGAAGTCAAGGAGCGCAGCGGCGCCGCGCGCGCGGCCATCTTTCGCGCCCACGAGGAATTCCTCAAGGATCCTGACCTGGTCGATGCCGCGCTGGTGCGCATCAAGGCCGGCCACAGCGCCGGCTGGTCCTGGCGCCAGACGGTCGACGAGCGGGCGCAGGACGTGGCCGCCCTGGGCGATGCGCTGCTGAAGGAGCGCGCGGTCGATCTACAGGACGTCGGCCGGCGCGTCTTGCGGCTGCTCGCCGATACGCTGGAAGAGGAGCCGAACCTGCCCGACTCGCCGGTGATCCTGGTGGCCGAGGACTTGTCGCCCTCGGACACCGCCAAGCTCGATCCGGCCAAGGTGCTCGGCATCTGCACCGCCGGCGGCGGCCCCACCTCGCATACGGCCATCATCGCCCGCTCGCTCGACATCCCGGCCATCGTCGGCGTTGGCCCCGCCATCCTCGATCAGCGCGAGGATCTGCAGTGCATCCTCGATGGCGATGCCGGCAACCTCTACCTCGAACCGACCGCGGCCGATCTGGCGGTGGCCCGGCGCGCGCAGGCGGGCTGGCAGGCGCGACGCGAGGCCGAGCGCCTCGCCTGCTACCAGCCGGCCATCACCACCGACGGCCGGCGCATCGAAGTGGTGGCCAACATCGGCTCGGCACCGGAAGCCGAACAGGCGGTCAATGCCGGCGCCGAAGGCGTCGGCCTGCTGCGCACCGAGTTTCTGTTCCTGGGGCGCTCTGAGCCGCCGGGCGAGGAGGAGCAGTTCGAGTCCTACCGGGCCATGACCAAGGCCCTCAACGGCCTGCCGCTGATCATCCGCACACTGGATATCGGCGGCGACAAGGAAGTGCCCTATCTCTCCCTGCCCGCCGAGCAGAACCCCTTCCTCGGCGTGCGCGGCATCCGCCTTTGCCTGGCCCGCCTGGACCTGTTCAGGCCGCAACTGCGCGCCATCTTCCGCGCCGCCGAGACCGGCCCGGTGAAGATCATGTTTCCCATGATCGCCACGCTGGAAGACCTGCTCACCGCGCGCGCGATCGCCGAGGAGGTGCGCCAGGAGCTGCATGCCAAACCGGTCGAGATCGGCATCATGATCGAGGTGCCCTCGGCCGTGCTCATGGCCGCCGAACTGGCGCGCCACGCGGATTTCTTCTCCGTCGGCACCAACGACTTGACCCAGTACACGCTGGCCATGGACCGCCTGCATCCCAGCCTCGCGCGTCAGGCCGACGCTTTGCATCCGGCGGTCCTGCGCATGATCGACATGACGGTCAAGGCGGCGAAGGCGGCCGGCAAATGGGTGGGCGTGTGCGGCGGCATCGCCGGCGATCCCAAGGGCGCGGCGATCCTCGCCGGCCTCGGCGTTGCCGAATTGAGCATGAGCATTCCCAGCGTTGCCGCCGTCAAGGCCAGGATACGCAAGCTTGCCTTCGCCGATATCGAGGCGCTCGCCCAGCGCGCGCTGGCCTGCCGGACGGCGGCCGAAGTGCGCGCCCTTTAGCGCCGGGAGCGACCATGACCAACAAATCAACTGGCGTCGCCACCGTGACGCTGAACCCGGCGATCGACCATAGCGTCGGCATTGCGGGCTTCGCTGCCGGCGAGGTCAATCGTGTGGATTGGGAGCAGTCCGACCCCGGCGGCAAGGGCATCAATGTTGCCTCCTTCCTCGCCGATCTGGGCGTAGGCGTCGCCGTCACCGGCTTTCTCGGGAGCGAAAACGCCATCGCCTTCGACAGGCTGTTCGCGCAGAAGGGCATGACGGACAGTTTCGTGCGCATCCCCGGCAAGACGCGCGTCAACGTCAAGATCATCGATGAGGCACAGCACCGCATCACCGACATCAATTTTCCCGGGCAGCCGGCGAGCGACGCCGATATTGCGGCGCTGCGCGAGAAGTTGCTCGCCTTGATGCCCGACCACGAATGGTTCGTCCTCTCGGGCAGCGTGCCCGTCGGCGTTCCGACCGGGCTCTACGCCGAATGGGTGAGGTTGCTCAAGAGCGCCGGCAAGCGCGTGGTGCTGGATACCAGCGGCGAGGCGCTGCGCACGGCGATTCGTGAGGCGCCGTTTGCCATCAAGCCCAATATTGCCGAGCTGGAGGAACTGCTCGGCGAGTACCTGCCGACCCGGGCCGCCGTGATCGAAGCGGCACGCCGGCTGCTGCGGACGGGCATCCAGTACGTCGTCATCTCCATGGGCAAGGAGGGCGCGCTGTTCGTCGATGCCGGCGAGTGCCTGCTGGCCGTGCCGCCCGCCGTCGAGGTGAAGAGCACGGTCGGGGCCGGCGACGCCATGGTTGCCGGCTTCGTGGCGGCACAGATTCGCGGCTGGTCTCTGGCGGACTGCGCCCGCCTCGCCACGGCAACTGCCGTCGGCGCCCTGACCCAGCTCGGGCCGCGCCTGCCGACGGCGCAGGCCGTGGAGTCGCTGATGCAGCAGGTCACCGTGCGGGCTGCGGCGGACTGACCGCCAGCCTGCGCCAACCAGAACAAGGAGACAACGAAATGGCAAACATCGTCGCGGTAACCGCCTGTCCGACCGGCATCGCCCATACCTACATGTCCGCCGAAGCCCTGAAGAAGACCGCCGCCCTCATGGGGCACAGCATCAGCGTCGAGACCCAGGGCGCCGCCGGTGCCAAGGATCCGCTCAGCGACGAGGCCGTGGCGGCGGCCGACGTCGTCATCCTCGCCGCCGACACGCATGTCGAACTGACGCGCTTCGCCGGCAAGAAGATTTACGAAACCAGCACCAGCGCCGCCATCCGGGACACGCAGAGCGTCATCGAGGCGGCGCTGGAACTGATCGGCATCGCGCCCGCCGCCAAGCCGGTTGCGACGGCCGTCGCCGGAGCGACGCCACAGGCGCCGCAGCCGAAGCGCATCGTCGCCATCACCGCCTGCCCCACCGGCATCGCCCACACCTTCATGGCCGCCGAGGCGCTGAAGAAGGCGGCGGCGGCGCGCGGCTACGACATCAAGGTGGAGACCCAGGGCTCCGTCGGCGCCAAGAACCAGCTTTCGGCCGAGGACATCGCCGAGGCCGACGTCGTCATCATCGGTGCCGACACCCATGTCGACAAATCGCGCTTCGGCGGCAAGGCCGTCTATGAGACCTCGGTCGGCCGGGCGCTGAAGGAGACCGACAAAGTGATGCAGGAGGCGTTCGCCGTGCGGCCGACGGCGGGCGAGGAGCTGTTGCAGCAGGTGCAGAAGGCCAAGGCGAGCCAGGCCGAGAAGCGGGCCGGCCCCTACAAGCACCTGCTCACCGGCGTCTCCTACATGCTGCCCATCGTCGTCGCCGGCGGCCTGACGATCGCGCTCTCGTTCGTCTTCGGCATCGAGGCCTTCAAGGAAAAGGGCACGCTGGCGGCGACCCTGATGGCCATCGGCGGCGGTGCGGCGTTCGCCTTGATGATTCCCGTGCTTGCCGGCTACATCGCCTTTTCCATCGCCGACCGGCCGGGACTCGCGCCGGGCCTGATCGGCGGCATGCTGGCCAGCCAGCTCCAGGCCGGCTTTCTCGGCGGCCTCATCGCCGGCTTTCTGGCCGGCTACGTCGTGCTCGGCATCCGCAAATACATCAAGGTGCCGACGCACTTCGAAGGGCTGATGCCGGTGCTGGTCATCCCGCTGCTGTCGACCCTGGTGGTCGGCTTGCTGATGATCTATGTCGTCGGCGAGCCGGCCAAGGCCATCATGGATGGCCTCACCCACTTCCTGCAGGGCATGGGCTCGACCAATGCCGTCCTGCTCGGTCTGCTGCTCGGCGGCATGATGGCGACGGACATGGGCGGGCCGATCAACAAGGCGGCCTACACCTTCGCGGTCGGGCTGCTGGCGAGCAACACCTTCCTGCCCATGGCGGCGGTGATGGCCGCCGGCATGGTGCCGCCGCTGGGCATCGCGCTCGCCACCTTCATCGCCCGCAACCGCTTCTCGGCCGACGAGCGCGAGGCCGGCAAGGCCGCCGCAGTCCTGGGCATCTCCTTCATCACCGAAGGCGCCATTCCTTTCGCCGCCAAGGATCCGCTGCGCGTGATTCCCTCCTGCATCGCCGGCGCGGCGCTGACGGGCGCGCTGTCGATGCTGTTCGGCTGCACGCTGCGCGCGCCTCACGGCGGCGTCTTCGTGCTGGCGATTCCCAATGCCGTCGGCAACCTGCTGCTCTACATCGCCGCCATCGTCGCGGGCACCATCGTCACGGCGGCCCTGCTCATGCTGCTGAAGAAGCCGATCACCGACAGCGCGGCAGCGGCCCGCTAACTTTTCAAACATCACGGCAATTCAACTCTGGAGGATCGGACCATGCGCAAGGCACACACAGTGAAGCTCACGGCGGCCGTGGCGGCGCTTTTGTTCTGGCAGCAGGCTTCAGCCCTCGACGTGAACGGCTACATTCGCGCCCTCGAAGGCGCCAACTCCAAGTCGGGCTCGGCCGCCTGCTTCAAGTTGGCCGGCGCCGGCTCCAAGTATCGGCTCGGCAACGAGTGCGAGATCTACGGCGAATTGCTCCTGGGCCAGGAATTGACGAAATGGCAGGACGAGGCGGCGCTCAAGGCGAACGTCATGCTGAGCCTCTACTCGCCCACCTCCGACAGCAAGATGCGCAGCGACAGCAGTACCTACGGGCGCCTGGCGCAGGCCTACCTGGCCGCGGACAAGCTGCCGGCGCTCAACGGCGGCAGCCTCTGGTTAGGCCGCCGCTACTACAAGCGCGAGGACATCCACATCAACGACTTCTTCTACTGGAACCCGCAAGGCACCGGCGCCGGCATCGAGGATGTCGCCGTCGGCGGCGTCAAGCTCAGCTATGCCGTCATGCGCGAGGACGGCCAGGATCAGAGGCAATATGCGACGCGCCACGACTTCCAGGTGCGCGGCATCCACGTCAGCGCCAATGGCGATCTGGAACTGGGCCTCAGCGCCATCCCCACGAGCGGACATTCCGGCGGCGGCGACAACGGCTGGGCGGTAACGGTGCAGCACCGGCAGACGCAAATCCTCGGCGACGGCTGGAACAAGCTGGCGCTGCAATACGGGGTCGGCCCCGGCATCGGCCTCGGCGGCACCGGCGATCTGGCGGCGACGTCGAGCGTGAAACGCTACCGCCTCGTCGAAGGCATCTATGCCCAGATGACGCCGAAGCTCGGCGGCATGCTGACGGCGGTGTATCAGAAGGACAAGTCGCCCGCGGGCGATCAAGACTGGTCCTCGCTCGGTGGCCGTCTTACCTATGGCCTGACGCAATACATCAAGCTGCAAGGCGAACTGGGTTACGACCGGGTCAAGCCTTCCGGCGGCGAAGCGCGCAACCTGACCAAGCTGACCCTCGCGCCGACCTACAGCCTGGCCGGGCCGGGCTTCTGGTCGCGGCCCGAAGTGCGGTTCTTCTATACCTATGCCAGGTGGAACGACGCCGCGCGCGTGGCTGCCAACGGCTCGACCGATTCCGCCGTGGCGACGCTGTCCACCACCGGCGTCTTCGGCGCGCAGAACCACGGCTCGACCATCGGCTTGCAATTCGAGGGCTGGTGGTGATCGGTGGCGATCCCGTCTGAGCGCGACGCGAGGCTTCGAGGCAGCGGCCGGCCGGCCGAACGGCGACCGCCATTCCATCAGGGTACGCTCGCGGCCGCGCGAGCCCTTGCAACGGGTTGTCAGTGTCCGGTTTCGAGAGCGGGGAATCGCAGAAGTCTGTCGCGGGTTATTGCGGGCCGACAGATGGTTCGAGCACGGCTCCCTCAATTCTCCACGTCAGGCTTTCATGAACCGAGAGATCGCCGACGCCATTTCAGGCGAGAGACTGGTGAAGCGCAGACCGATCCTGAACCCGTCTTCGCCGCTGCTATAGGCGCTGTAGATGACCTGAACCTGAGCCTCAACGCGCGCCCCAGCGCGTGGCACGAGAGGCATGACAAAGCGAATGCCGCAGTTGGCCGAGGTCGGCAGATTTGCTGGTGCGACGATGCCCATGCCGTCGACGCAGATGTCCAATACACGGACTGCCAAAGGCGGGCGATCCGGCAAGAGCAGGTACGCAGCGCACCGAAGCACTTTGCGTTCATGCTGGCGGCGATCAGGACGGCTTGTGGTTGGATCTTCCATTCGTCGTAGGCCTGGACGTTCAATGACGCCACCGTCGGGCGGGGCAACCGAAAAGCGCCGGGGCCCGGTCGATGGACCGGTTAGCGAGCAAGATAGATGGCTGATTGGGCCAAGTCGCCAAGGAAGAAAGGACAGCGAAGCCCGGAAACATCATATGCCAAATCCGCCTCAAGAGTGCCAGAGATGGAACGCAAAGCAGGTAGCCAATAGCGGAAGACAATCCGGCCGAATTCGTATGGGCGATAGAAGTCGGCGCGGCCTTTGCTGTCTGTGTCGCCCGAAGGAACAAGCGGAACGGCAACAGCAAGTTGCCAAAGATCCCGTAGTCTTCCGAAGCGCCGGCATCATGCCAGAAAAGAGTCATCTCGCAGACCCGCACCATGACCTACAGCGAGACGGGTGCTTACAGATAGCGCGCGTGTCTCCCCCCTCCGTGCTGCAACGCACCGCCCCCCCACGTGTCGTCGGCTGTGCGCATTCCGTGATTGATGGCCAAGACGCAAATTGCGGCGCAATTCATTCGAGCGTCAGACTTCCTGGGCGCGGCCATCAAGAGCCGCTCGGTCGTCGACGTCATGACGGTCGCCCATCTGTGGTTGAGGTGCCATTCGCCAACTTGCCGCGATCTTCGGCTCTTCGGCCTGAGCCGACGTTGGCGTCGGGTCAGTTGAGTGGCCGGTGTCCTGCAGGTTGCTGCCGTTGCAACACCAAGGCTACCGAAGGGCCGCTTCCTTTACTGGCGAATGAGTGCTCGGGGCCCTGAACAGCCTCATGACGTAGGCAGGTGCCTTGTCCCGTCTGGTACCGAAAACGGTCACATGGTGCTACAGACGTTACCTGGAGCAGTGACCGTCACAGGCAACCAGATCATGCCAACCCAAGTTGGTTCGCCTGCAAGGCCCCCGTCCTGGCCCGGCGACCAAAATCGACGAAGACCGAGATCGAAGAAGAGCAGACAAGGAAGAACCAGAACAGCCTTCAGATGAATGTCGTCGAAGAAATCGACGAAGAAAAGACACGGATTTCAAACCGGCCAAATCACACGACCTTCAGATCGCCGCTGACACCGTCCCCTGCTTCGAGGGCCCTTCTCCCGGTTCCTTATAGAAATAGGCCGACTGGACTATTGCGAAATGTCGCCATTGGGACTAGATTGCGGCGATGATAATAGCATTGCCCCTCTTGAGTAGCCCCCAACCTCAGCCAACCTGATCATGGATTCCGATCGCGGCGGGTAAGCACAGCGGCGCGGAGAAGTCTGACGCGGATGGAACTGAGATCGATTGAAAGTCTCGGGAGAATCAAGAATGAAATTCTTGCCAAATTCAGTGAAGAGTCTATTGATAGCTTTTCTGTTAGGCGTATCTATTGACTCTGGAGCGGCTCTTGTTCAGAGAGACTTGGCAACTCCGGGAGACGGCCTCATTACATACGATAGTGGCACAGAACTCTCTTGGCTCGATCTTACCGCCACGGTTGGTCAAGGCTACAACGAAGTGGCCGGAGGCTTTGGTGGGTTTACCACTGCTCTAGGGTTTAGGTACGCAACTGCAGTTGAAGTGGGGCGTTTGTTTTCTGATGCCGGAGTGGCACAGGGAGGTTGGGTATGGGGATATTGGAATTTCGGCAATCCCGGCTATGTGGCCAATTCAACACTCGTATCCCTCTTAGGTGCGACTCACCCTTTCGACGGGTTAAGCACTTATGCCATGGGCCTTACCGGAAGCAACACATTCGGCACACTAGGCTTTCATGATGTTGCAGCCGTCGGCTACAACAATCATGCAGATTATGTTGCCCTTCTAGCTGCTACATCTACGGATGATTCTCAAGGAACGTTTGATGCAGGGAGTTTCTTGGTAAAGGAGACCGTCGCCGTCCCTGAACCCGAAACCTATGCGATGCTGCTCGCAGGGCTTGGTCTGCTTGGGTTCAGGGAGTGGAGCAGGAAGCAGCAAGCCTAATCTCAGCAGCGTTCACTTTGACCCCGCTTCAGCGGGGTTTGTGTTTCATGGGTGGCCGGCAGTTAAGTGCCTGACACCGGCCATTCATTAGTTCTGTGTCTGAAGCGCTGGAGAACCGCTTCTGGCCGCTATGTAGAGGTTTACATAGCAGCCAAGAGCAGCCGTCGCCTCATGCTCGCCGAATGTTCGCTATCAGCGACTTGCCGACACAGGCGGCAGCGCCCTTGGTCTGCATCGGTCGGCTGGGAGAGAATCCACCGACTCAACGCGGATCGCCGACTAGTCGAAAGGACTTGACCGAATGGCCAAGCTGGATGACGACGACGTGCTGATCGACAAGCGGATCTGCCATTCCTGCATCGGCGAGCAGTTCCTTGCGGCTGAGATCAAAGCCTTAGGCGCGGTCGGCGCCTGCGCCTATTGCGGAAAGATCGGGCCGTCCCTGACGGTTGAGGAACTCGCCGATAGGATCGAAACTGCCTTCGCCGATCACTACACGCGCACGGCGGAGGAGCCGGACTCGATGGAGGAGCGCATGCTCGCTGACCCGGAATCGCACTACACGTGGACGCGAGATGGATCACCGGTGATCGAGGCCATTCAGGAAGCGGCCATGATTGACGAGGAGCCGGCGGCAGATGTGCTTGAGATTCTGCAGAATCGGCACGGTGACTTCGACGCCGCGGCCGCCGGTGAGGAGTCAGAGTTCGACGGCGATGCCCACTACGCGGAGACGGCGGCGGATGATCAGGCCTGGCACGAAGAGTGGGACAGCTTCGAGCACACGCTGAAGGAGGCGGCGCGTTTCTTCAGTCGGGTGGCGGCCGAGCACCTCGTGGCGGTGTTCGGTGGCGTGGACCAGATCAAGACCTATGATGATCGACCGCTTGTGGTCGACGCCGGCCCGCAAACTGCGCTCGATCATCTCTTTCGGGCGCGCGTGTTCCAGGCGGAGGAACAGCTAAAGGAGGCACTTTGCCGCCCCGACCTACACCTGGGCTCACCGCCACCGCGGGCGGCCCGGGCCGGGCGCATGAACGCCCAGGGCATCGCAGTCTTCTACGGCGCGACGAATACTCTGGTGGCCATTGCGGAAGTTCGGCCCCCGGTTGGCAGCCAGGTTGTCGTCGCGAAGTTCAGCATCAGCCGGCCGTTGCGCCTGCTGGACCTGACGGCACTTGAAGCCGCGCACGATGGCGGCAGCATCTTCGACCCAACCCTCAAGCGGCGGCTGGAGCGGGCCGCGTTCCTGCGAACCCTGGGCGGGCGGATGGCCCGGCCCGTGATGCCGGATGACGAGGCGTTCGAGTATCTGCCGACGCAGGCCGTAGCCGATTTCCTGGGAACCATGAACGAACCCCGACTCGACGGCATCATCTTTCCGTCGGCGCAGACCGAGGAGGGGCGTAACGTCGTTCTATTCCATCACGCGGCCCGGGTTGCGGCTCTGAATTTGCCGCCGGGAACGACAATCGAGGCTAACACAGGCGATTGGACCGAGGACGGTTGGGAGCCCAGATACTCGGTCAGCGAGTCCGTGCCGGCGGGGACGGCAACAGTGCCACCGCCTCGCCCCAAGGATCCGGACGACAGGTTTGCTTCGCTGCTGCTGTTTGACTTCCCGGATCCACCGGCGCGAGAAGCCGACTGTCGGAAGCCGGCTCTACAGGTTGATACCCGATCGGTGGCCGTTCACACGGTGAACGCAGTCGAAGTCAGGACGGGGCGCCACGCGGTGGACCGCCATCGGCATGAACAGCGCGCGAAAAAGTACTGAAAGCAACGCCTGCCTGCGCATGGCTAACAACCGCTTCCACACTGCATGGCTGCCGCCCGCATTGCCGGCGCAAGGACGGCAATGGGTCGAGTGTGTGAGTTCGCCGGATCGGGAAGCTGCCGTTCAAAGACTTGACGGCACCAAGGTCTGTTGACCGTCGAATACCTGCTGCCCAGTCAGCGATGGTTGAATGGCAGTTCCGGCCGACGACCGGGCCTCAGCCTTTACGGGCGAAAGAGGTAGATAGATCGAATGGCCGGTGCCGCACGGGTTGCTCGCGTCGGTGGCCGGGATCACCGTCCTGGTGCGGTAGGGGACTAAAAGACTACGAAGCGTGGGGCGGGAAATTTCGTACTAGATATAGTAGGTGAGAGTCACTGTACGTGCGCGAAGCCGACTACCCGGGCTGCGCGACTTCCACTGCTCGGGTTGAGCGCCCCGAGTTGCACGTCGAGACGGGCAATGCAATTGACTGAAGGTGTTCGGCGTATCTCGCGTAGCCCGGGTAGTCGGCGTCACGCACGAACAGGCACCGTCATGAGTCGTGGCCGGTCGGTATTCTTAGGGAAGTTGGGCTGTCCTGAAGGAGCTTGCCAAATGGCTGAGTACCTAGCCCGCGTCACGTGGGACAACGTTAGCAAATACCGTGAGGAATTGCGCGAAGGCGCCACAAGTGGCGGGGAATCGCAACGGCTGCCACTGACGGATCAATACGGATCAAACCAATCCATACTCGACAAGCTCAGGTTCGGAGATGGCCTCTGGCTGTTCACGGCCCCGGTGTTCGGGCACGGATCCAGCCGCCGCACGCTGCCACCATCTGTACTTGGCCGCATCAGCATCACCCACAAGTGGAACCCCGGCACTTCCAGGATCGAGCCGGCGCCGGGGGCGCCAAGCGCCATCACTCCCGCGTGTAATATCCATCGCCTCATGGTCACCAAGGACTTTCAGTATTGGTGCTGCGGCGTTCCCGGTCATGCGTTGCCGATTCACAACGCCTTCGCGTTGTTCAGAGACCTGACGTTCGAAGGCCGCGTTGAAAGGGTGAGCCCCAACTGCAAAGGGTGCAACCAGGCCTACGTGCCCGGGAAAGGGCCGTTCGGGCATCTCATGCAGCACTTCGAGTCCATCTGTTAGCGGTTTGCAGTCAGCGTAGAAATCTGGCGTCGACGGACAGACGCGGTGAATCAGTGGGGTGATTTTGGTTTTTGAATGCCAGGCATGAATATGCTGGTTTTAT
>JBGOZF010000052.1:0-31169 GCA_041480065.1 Rhodocyclaceae bacterium | reverse complement strand
GTTGAAGAAGGCATCGTCGCCGGCGGCGGCGTCGCCCTGCTGCGCGCCCGCCAGTCGATGGCCAACCTCAAGGGTGACAACCACGACCAGGACGCCGGCATCAAGATCGTCCTGCGTGCCCTCGAGCAACCGATGCGCGAGATCGTCGCCAATGCCGGCGACGAGCCCTCCGTGGTGGTCAACAAGGTGCTGGAAGGCAAGGGCAACTACGGCTACAACGCCGCCACCGGCGAGTATGGCGACATGGTGGCGATGGGCGTGCTCGACCCGACCAAGGTCACGCGCTACGCGCTGCAGAACGCCTCGTCCGTTGCCGGCCTGATGCTGACCACCGACTGCATGGTCGCCGAGCTTGTCGAAGACAAGCCCGCCGGCGGCGGCATGGGTGGCGGCATGGGTGGCATGGGCGGTATGGGTGGCATGGGCGACATGGGCATGTGATCGGCGGAGCCGATCACATGTCCTTCGGACCAAGGTAAGGAACAGGGGAAACCCAGGTTTCCCCCGTTACCCTCTTCCTACTGAAAAGCAAAACACCCGGCCGAGGCCGGGTGTTTTGCTTTTTGGCGATCGGAAAGAGGCGACCTGACTCGACGAATGCTCCGCTGACAGCCGGCACGGCGAGTTCGACCCCCGGGCCCAGCCGGCGCCGGACTACGAATTCGATCAGCGCATCGCCTGGTAGGCGCGAAGGCAAGACAAACCGCCGTCGCTCGTCATGGGGTGACTCGTGCCTCAGGCAGTGATGGGGGCACGATTCCGAACGCTTTTCAGGGACTCCCGCCACGAAACCGGCGATTGACTGCGGCGGCCAGAGCCGGAGACACTCTGGACGTCCCGTTGAATTTCCTATCCTTGCGCGAATTACAGCAAGTCGGGCACGGTAATTGTTGCAGCAAACGAGGTGCCCGATTGATCGAAGTCATAGAATAATGTGAAAGGGCTGGTGGCGCTGCCTTCCTGATTCCGACACTCCCACAATGTCCTTATACAGCCAGGCCTCGACTCTACCAAGCAATCCTTATTCAGCCAGGCAGAGCAGAACAAAACGGTCGATTCTTATACTTCCAAGAATGTTGCTATGATAGGCCACTGTCCTATTCGATCAACTTGGAGACATGGATGGCTGACACCTTCTACACCTACTTCAAAGAGAACATGGATGGGCTTGGACTTCCATGTCCTGACACGCTGTTTGGAACCGTCGCCGCCACCGTGGCCTCTGCAACCGCGATCCTCAAGGTGATTGACACGTTTGGGCGCTCGGTAACGATTGCTGATGTGATTGGGGCAGGGACCAAGCTGGAAGCGCTTGGGGTGATTGGGGCTTGTTCGGCGGCGTTCTACGTTGGGGCTGTGATTGGGAGTTTGGCTATCGTCACACAACGCACAGTTTCCG
The DNA here is from genome assembly GCA_041480065.1 of Rhodocyclaceae bacterium. Taxonomy (GTDB): domain Bacteria; phylum Pseudomonadota; class Gammaproteobacteria; order Burkholderiales; family Rhodocyclaceae; genus Fen-999. The sequence continues at coordinate 29,770 of JBGOZF010000052.1, read as the reverse complement.
GCGGGGTATCGCTGGCTGACGTGTTGGAGGCAGCAAGCAAGAGTCGATTGAGTCGTCCATGGCTGCCAACAACCCTGGCCAAGTGGCCAGCGCTCTATCAACCAAAGTATCCAGGCCGCAAGTCATATCTGATTGGAGCGTCAGCCCCATGAAGGACAAGCTGACGCTCCTGGTCATTGGTGTTGTGGTTGCTGTGCTGGCTTGGGCCTTTTGGCACTTTCTTGAACAAGACGCTTTCTTTGTTTTGTCCGCCCTCATGCTTGTGGTGCTCAGTGTGGACAACCGTCGACTCCGCAAGAAGCTGACGAAGGTTTAGCGACCCTTCGCAACCGACTCGCGAATCACCTTTGTCAGACTAATGGCGCGTCGCGCCAAATAGCGATCCGTCTTGGGTATGGGCGCCGTGATTGACCAATCCAGGTTGTGGCGCAAGACGACACCGTTCTTGCTCTGTGCGATGACCAGATCGCGCTCATGACAGGGCCAAACGACGACGGGCTTGTGATGATCAGCCCGCGTTCTGGACGGCTCGTTTGATCTGCTGAAGGGTCAATCAGGGCAAACCCGTTGCGCATATTCACGACGCAGTCAACGTGCCCGACGTAGCGATTTTTGTGAGGCTGCTTGCGCCCAACAAAGTCGTCACAGAACTGAATTCGACCGACCCCAACCGTCCAAACGCCGAGCTCATTGAAATGACCACGCAAATCCTGACCGGCGTCGACCATCTCGGCCGCTTTAGGTGAGAAAGCGAGGTCCCGTTGAATTTCCTATCCTTCCTTCAGGGGCGGCGACACTCAAAGCGAGTATATCGCCTGCAAGTAGAAGGAGCGGCCAGGAATCGGCAGATCGTCGGGGAAGGCCGTTCCCGGCGCCAGGCTCGGCTCGAGCACCCGGGCGTCGAACAGATTGCGAATCGACACGGCGAAGTCCCAATGGTTCTTGTTTGGCTCGGTCCGCAGGGTCACATCCACGCTCTTGTAGTCGGCCACGTCCGCCGCCCGCATATCGTCCGCGGCGCGCCTGCGGTCTGCCACCCAGTTGACTTGGACACTGGCCGACCCGATGCCCGTGAAACGCGAGTCAGCACGCAAGTAGAGATGATGATGCGGCGCGTATCCCGCGTCCTTGTTGCTGGCCTCGTCCATCGACTTCTGATATGAGTAGTTGACCGTGAGTCGGGAGCGACGGCCAATATCCCATACCGCCTGCGCTTCCATGCCGCTGCCATGCACGGTGCCGATGTTTGCGAACGAAGTCCCGACGAGCCGGATCAGATTCTTGGCGTCATAGCGAAACAGCCCCAGGTTCATCTGGAGATCCTTGTGCGCCTGCCAGGACAGCGCGGCCTCCGAGGTGCCGATGTTCTCCGGGCGCAGGTTCGGGTTGCCGTTCTGGACCGGGTTGATGCCGTACTGCTCGTTGAAGGAAGGCGCACGGAAGGCGCGGCCATAGAGCAGCTTGGCGGTCAGGTTGTAGGCAGCCTCCCACACCAGCGCCAGGCGCGGATTGCTGGTACCGCCGAAATCGGAATAGTCGTCGTGCCGCAAACCGGCGGTGAGCGTCCAATCAGGGGCAATACGCCACTGGTCCTGGACGAAGGCGTAGGTGACTTGGCGCTGCTGGGGCCGAATGTGGGGCTGGATGGCCGTGTAGTCCGTCGCCACGGGCGGGGTGTCGAAGACGGGCGTACTGCCGACGAAGTGGTAGTTCTTGATCGTCCTGGCCTTGTAGAGGTCCAGATTGTCGTGGCCGAACCCGAAGCGCAGGTTGTGGTCGGCAAAGCCGGAATAGGTGGCGAACCCCGAGAGCCTGAGCTGCCGTTCCCACTGGTTCGGCCCGCCGATCTGTCCGTTCGGCGGCGTTACGGAGGGAGGCTTGAGCATCACGTTGTTCGGGTAAGTCAGCGTGTAGTAGAGGAACGCGGCTGTCATACCCACGCCCCAATCCCGCGCGAACTGGGGATCGGTCCAGGAGATGTCGCCCGTGAGGTTCTCGGCCCGGCCCTTACTCGCAGGGTCCAGCGCCGTCGAAATGCCCGCTCCGGTACCCTGGTTATCGCGCAACTTGTAATTGGCGCGGAAACGCCATTTCTCCAGCGAGACATTCAGGCTGCCGTCCACGGCATCGTAGTCGGTGCTGATCGGCCCCGCCGGGCCAACACTGGTCCGGATGACTTCCCGGCTGCCGTTGCTGCCGCCAGCGCGCAGGTAGGCGGCCACATCCACATCTCCCACCTTGCCGCCGTGCTGCACCCAGGCATCCCGGGTGTTGAAGGAGCCGGCACGCACTCCGAACTCGGTACCCGGCGTATCCGCCGCCGTCTTGGTGATGATGTTGATGACCCCGGCATAGGCGTCGGCGCCGTACAAGGCCGACCCGGGGCCGCGGATGACCTCGATGCGGGCGATGTTCTCCACCGGCACGCCGATCCAGGCGGAGCCCCGGTCGCCGTTGAACATGGTGGTCATGGGAATGCCGTTCTGCAACAGCAATATCTGGGGATTGGTCTGGCTGCCACCGCCGATGCCGCGGATGGTATAAGTCGGCGCATAACGCAGCGAAGCGCGGGAGACATGCATTCCCGGAACGCTTTCCAGGGCCTGGTCCAGGTCCGTGGCGCCCATGGCCTTGATGTCCTCGGCGGTGATCACCGAGGCCACCGCCGGTGCTCTTGTTACCGGCAATCGCGCCCCGGTGGCAATGGTGACGAAGGGGTCGTCGCCGTAGGCCGCCGCCAGATCGCTATTTTCTTCGGAAGGCTGGGCGATGGCAACTCCCGTCCAGGCCAGGCCAATCATTGCCCAAACCCGTTTGACTGTCCTTCGCCGCATATTGCTTTCCTTCCACGCCCGCAATGCGTCAAGGCACCTCAGGCTGCATCGCAGGTGCGGATCGGCTTTCTCAATCCGCTTGCGCCTGCCTCGCTAATACGAGGGTTATATGATAGCCGAAATGAGCGACCGCCATGCCGAACACCGTCGGCTCTTGCGAGGCTGCCGATGGTCAGGGTTGTGGCGAACTCGGCGAAGTCCCTTGGCAGTCGGGTTGTCGCTTGTCTTCACGGCGGACACCGTGATCGCCGAGGAAGACTTGTTCTTCGCCGATCTCCCGATCGTGGCGTCCGTGAGCCGCCGGCCGCAAATGATCTCCGAGGCGCCGGCCGCTGTTACCGTGATCGACCGGGAGATGATTCGCGCATCGGGTATGCGCAGTGTTTCCGAAAGGAAGGCTCGCGTCGAAGACGCCCTGCACGCCACGCGTGCTGCCGTCGAAGAAGGCATCGTCGCCGTCGGCGTCGCCGCCTCGCGTGCCTACGACGAAGAATTCGTCCCGCAACCGCGCTGTGTAACCTTTGCTACAGATCGCCGCCGCGATCAGGGCTAACTTCCTATCATGTTCATCTACTCGATAAGGAGATAGCCATGCAAGCAATGAAGTTCTTTCTCGATACGCACGACCGCGCCAACAAGACCTTTCCGGAAAACCTGACGCCCGAGCAGTTCGAGGGCTTCTACGCGCTCTACGAGAAAGCCTGCTACGCGGAGGGCGTGGTGCCACTGCGCCTGCACGTCGGTTATGCCGACGGCCGCGCCTTCTGTTTCAACATGGCGCCGGACGCCGACGCCGTGAAACGGGCGCACGAGCGCGTCGGGCTGCCCTTCGACAGCATTACCGAAGTCGCCACGGCGACGCCAGGTGACACCTTCTTCCGGCGCGCGGCGGCATAAGCCGACGCGGCGGAACTCTTTGGGGAGACTGCCATGAACTTCGGAATCCTTGATCTTGCCGGCATCGGCGCCGTCGCGTTGCTGGCGGCTGCGGTGGTGCTGCTGCCCATGGTGCTGACGGAACTGGCGCCGGCGGTCCGGCTCGCCGGCAAAGGGCTTTGACTGCTCGCCATGGTTCTCGGGATGGGCGTGCAGGGAGCGGCATCATGGCGAAAGCGGCTGCGGTAGAGAATTATCTCGATCTTTCCCCGGCGGGGAAGCAACTCCTGAAAACCGGCCTGGTGAGCAAGAGTTTCGCCCTCCCCACGGCCGTGATCCACAAGGGGCAGCGCGTCTCCGGCGCCTACCTCGTCACGCGCGGCCAGTTGCGCGTCTTCACCCTCACACCGCGGGGCACCGAGGCCACGCTCTATTTCGTCCGCCCCGGCGAGACCTGCGTGCTGTCCCTGAACTGCCTGTTCAACGACCTGCTCTATCCGGCCTGGGTCGAGGCCAGCGCCGGCACGACCGTCGCCGTCATTCCGGGCACGCTCTACCGCAGCCTGTTCGAGCGCGAGGCCGGCGTCCAGGACATGACGGTGAAAGCCTTGTCGACCCTGGTGTTCCGCCTCATGGGCGAAGTCGAGCAAATCCATTCCTGCAATCTCGACGAGCGCCTGGCGAACTTCCTGCTGCTCAATGCTGACGCCGACGGCGTGCTGCACATGACCCAGCAGGAATTGGCCGGACATCTCGGTACCACGCGCGAAGTCATCGCGCGGCTAATGCAGGGCTTCGTCGCCCAGGGTTACGTCGCCACCGGGCGCGGCACGGTGACGGTGAAGGACTCGGCGAAGATGGCGGAACTGGTGAAACAGAGCCACCGCTAAGGCCGTATTGTCCAACTCGTGTTCGGGCTCTGCCTGACGATCAGGAACCAGGCGAAGAACGTAGTGGTCAGCGCCAGGGACAGCAGCGGAGCCCAGCCGGGCAGCGACGACTATTCGTACCAAGTGCTACGCAGCAGGACCCGACGGCGGACCATGGGTGTAGCCCAACTTTGCGTAGCCAATGTTACAGATCGCGCGTTACGTCCGGCGTAGGTTTCCCTTCACTCGTACAGCATGCAAAGGGGAAATCATGAACAAGGCGATTCGGAACATCCTTGGCGCAGGCGCACTTGGCCTCGGCATGGCGCTAGCTTCCGCCGTTACTCCGGCCGAAGCGCCACCGTCCCGGTATGTCTGGCAGGCCCTGCCTGCGGCAGCGCCGGATCCGGTCGACAATCCGGCCACGCCCGCCAAGGTGTCCCTGGGTAAGCGACTGTTCTTCGAGCGCCGCCTGTCGGCCGACGGCACGCTGTCGTGCGCTTCGTGTCACGACCTGTATGGGCATGCCGGCGCCGACGGTCGCAAGACGGCGGTCGGCATCGCCGGCAAAACGGGTGCGCGCAACGCGCCAACCGTCTGGAACGCGGCTTTCCTGTCGCTGCTGTTCTGGGACGGGCGCGCGCCGTCCTTGGAGGAGCAGGCCAAGGGACCGATCCTCAATCCCGTCGAAATGGGCATGCCCTCGGCCGCGGCGGTCGCAGCACGCTTGCACGCCGATGCCTCGTATCGAGAAGAATTCGCGCGCGCCTTCGGTCCCGACCGGCCAATCACCCTCGACCTCGTCGCCAAGGCCATCGCCGCCTACGAGCGCACCCTGATCACCGCGGATACTCCCTATGACCGCTACGTCCGGGGCGACGGCGAGGCGCTTGACGCGGCGCAGTTGCGCGGCATGGCCTTGTTCGAAACACTGGGCTGCGTCAACTGTCACCAGGGGCCGGCATTCAGCGACGCCAGCATCCTGGGCGGACGGATACCCTTGCGTTTCTTCCCCACCAATACCACCCCCTACGAGATCAAGTACGACCTGCGCGCCGATGGCGGAGCCATCAGCCGCCACGGCCTGCGCCACCTCTGGCGCGTTCCCTCCCTGCGCAACGTCGCGCTGACCGGCCCGTGGCTGCACAACGGTTCGGTCGACGACCTCGCGGAGGTGGTGCGCATCATGGCCAGCACTCAACTGGGCGCCACGGTGGACGCCGGCATCGCGCCGGCCAGGCCCGTCTTCCCGTCCGGCAACGGCGAACGGGCTCGCATCGAACGGCGGCCGCTCGACGACCAGGACGTTGCGGACATCGTGGCATTTCTGCACGCCCTGAGCAGCGACATGCTGGCGGCGGCCGCAGCTTACCGCTGAAGCGACGACCTTGTGTAACCAATGCTACATACGTAAGCGCGCCGCAACGGCAAATTCCCACCTGCTACCAATCCGGTAGGACTACAAAGGAAGACTGTCATGACGACACTCACGCGTTCCAGCAAGTACAACGGCGCCAGGAAGCTGCTCCTGGCCATGGTCATGGGGCTGACCTGCGCCATCGGTCCGGCCGCGGCCGCACCCGCCGATCCGGCCCCGGCCAGCCTCTACACGCGCCTGGGCGGCTACGACGCCATCGCGGCCGTGGTCGAAGACCTCGTGCAACGCCTGGCCGCAGACCCGGAACTCGGCCGCTTCTGGGCGCACCGGGGCGCGGACGGCATCCAGCGCGAAAAACAGCTCGTGGTCAATTTCATCGCCAATCGCGCCGGCGGCCCGCTCCACTACGCGGGGCGCGAGTTGTTGCCGTCCCACGTTGGCATGCGCATCAGCGAGAAGGACTGGCAATCGTTCATGACCTACCTGAACGCGACCCTCGCCAAGTTCAAGGTGCCGGCGAAGGAAAAGGCCGACGTCATCGCCTTCATGGAAAGCACGAAGGCGGACATGGTCGGGAGATGAAGGGCTGAAGAGCGACGGCATCGCCTGAATCCGTCCCGGGCGATGCCTGCAACATGAAACCGCGTAAGCCGTGTATTTTCACGGCTTCGTTGCCGTCTTAAGGTCGTAGTGTCATGCAGGTTCCCAATATTCACGAACGCGAAATTGCCGCCGCCCTGCCCGGCGGTGGGCGCCCTGATCGATTCCCTGGCCTCCGCCGACGACAGCCTCTGGCCTTGGACGATGTGGCCGCCCATGTTCTTCAACCGCCCGCGCGGCTTCGATGGCCATCACTTGCTGGAAGGTTCAGCTAGGCGCCAACAGCACCCTCCTGCGCCATACCATCGACATGAAAGTTGGTGGGCCGGCGCTGCTGTCCTGGCCTCTGGTCATACGTCCGCTACACGACGCGCTGCGCGAAGACGCCTTGGCGCTCGCCCAAGCTTCCCTGGGCTTGGCTCCCGTCGTCCGTCCGTGGTCGCCCTGGGTGAAGTTTCTGCGCTGGGCGATGTCCGGCGGTCGCGCCCGGCGGCAAAAAGCGCCCGACGCAAACGGCCAGCGCAAGCCCTGAACATTTGCTGCTCAGCGGCGGAAGCGCAAGGGCCGTCGGGGCGTACCGGGGCGCGTTGTTAGAATGCGTCCATGAGAGGCAGCTACACCGCCCACACCCTGCCTGCCCAAGACGTCCGCGAACGCCGCGACTGGGACACCCCCAAGACTCTCTTCCCTTATCTCTGGGCGTGGAAGTGGCGCGTCGTCGTTGCACTCGGCTTCCTCATCGCCGCCAAGTTCGCCAACGTCGCCGTGCCGCGGAACAGGGGAAACCCAGGTTTCCCCCGTTACCCTCTTCCTACTGAACAGCGCCCTGTGGCAGGAAACCGCACGGGGCGTTCTTCATTGCAAATGCCCTTTCGCCGGCATCCGTCGGAACGATGGCGGTTTGCATCATCAACAGGAATGAAGCGGGCGTTCGCACCCCGCAAATGGCCACAGCCAGCGCATGGTAGACTCGACAAAAGGACGGCGGGGGGCGGCCATCGAAGCACCGGCCACCCCCCGGGCGTCGGGCTGGCAGGGGAACCGCCAGCTCGCCTCCCATGACCGATAAAGGAGAACAGCGGTTCTGACTCTAGGGTTGTCCGCTTACTGGCGACTTACAGGCGAACTATGCGTATCCTCCTGGCCGAAGACGACCCGATCATCGCCGATGGCTTGACCCGCGCCCTCAGGAAATCGGGCTTTGCCGTAGACCATGTGGCCAATGGCGCCGAGGCCGATACGGCGTTGCTCTCCCAGCAGTTCGATCTCCTGATCCTCGATCTGGGACTGCCCAAGCTCTCCGGTATCGATGTGCTGCGCCGCCTGCGCTCACGCAAGAATGCGACGCCGGTCCTGATCCTGACTGCCCAGGACGGCGTCGAGGATCGGGTGCGCGGCCTGGATGCCGGTGCCGACGACTACCTGACCAAACCCTTTGCCCTGCCGGAACTCGAAGCCCGCGTGCGGGCTTTGACCCGCCGCGGCACCGGCCAGGCGACCCGGATTGAATTGGGTGCGCTGAGTTACGACCAGGCGGAGCGCATGGTCAAGGTGCACGGTCAGTTGATCGATCTCTCGGCGCGCGAGATCGCGGTCCTGGAAGTACTGCTGCTGCGGGTCGGGCGGCTGGTGGGCAAGGAGCAGTTGGTGGATCACTTGTGCGGCTGGGGCGAGGAAGTGAGCACCAACGCCATCGAGGTCTATGTCCATCGCCTGCGCAAGAAGCTGGAGACCGCGGGCATCAAGATCGCCACCTTGCGCGGTCTCGGTTACTGCCTGGAGAAGACGGCCGGCAATGACTAGGCGATTCCGCCGCGTCAGCTACGCGTTCGATTCGCTGCTGGGCGAGGTCCTGCTCTGGATCCTGATCCTGTTGATGTTTCTGTGGGCCATGTCGGTGGTCATGACCTACCATGTGGCCGATAGCATCGCCCACCGGCCCTATGACGATTTGTTGGCCGAGAACGTCAAGACGCTGGTCAAGTTCGTCGATGTCAGCGGGGAACAGGTGATCGTGAAGCTCCCGGCGCCGGCACTCGAATTGCTCCGCTCGGACACCAAGGACCGTATCTACTACCAGGTACTCGATATCGATGACCGGCTCGTGTCCGGCGACAAGGACGTCCCGGCGTTGGAGTCCCAGGATCGAATCGAGCCTGACCAAGTGCGTTTCCGCGACGATCAGATCGGGGACGAGGATGTGCGGGTCGCCTACACTTTCTTGCCGGCGAAGGGAGGCAACGTGCTGGTGCAGGTGGCCGAGACGCGCAACAAGCGCAGGGCGCTTGTCGCCAGCATCGTGTCCGGAGTGATCGTCCCTCAGTTCGTCATCGTGCCGGTGGCCGTGCTGCTGGTCTATCTGGCCTTGTCGAGAGGCATCACCCCGTTGCAGCGCCTGCAGGAGGAACTGCGCCAACGGCGGCCAACCGACTTGTCGCCCATCAGCATAAAGGGCATACCGGCGGAAATACGGCCCCTGATCGTGGCCTTGAACGACGTCATGGTTCGCCTGGAGGAGAACCTCATGGCCCAGCGCCGGTTCATCGCCGACGCCGCCCACCAGTTGAAGACACCGCTCACCGGCCTGCGCATGCAGACTGAACTCGCGCTCCACGAAACGGACATCAGCCATGTGCATGAACGTCTCCAGCAGGCGGCCCTGAGTGCCGAGCGGCTTTCGCATCTGACCCATCAGTTGCTGTCGCTGGCCCGGGCGGAGGCGACCACGGAGAGCAGCGACGCTTTCCAGCCCGTCGATCTCGAGCAACTGGCGCCCGAGGCGACCCGCGAGTGGGCGGAGCGTGCGATGGCGAAGGGAATCGATCTCGGCTTCGAGGGAGCCGGCTGGCCGCTGCCCATTATTGGCAGCCCCTTCCTGCTGCACGAACTGATCAACAACCTGATCGACAACGCCATCAAATACACGCCCCGGGGCGGTCAGGTGATGGTTCGCCTCGTTGCCGAAAAGACCATCCGGCTCGAGGTGGAGGATACCGGCATCGGCATTCCCGTGGCCGAGCGGGACCGGGTGTTCGAACGTTTCTACCGCGTGCTCGGTTCCGCCTCCGACGGCAGCGGCCTGGGCCTCGCCATCGTTCGGGAAATCGCCGAGCTGCATCGGGCGACAATCGAAACCTCATCCGGCATTGGCGGCATCGGTACCCGGGTGACGGTCAGTTTCGCGCGCCAGGATGCGCCGACTGAATCCGTAAGCGGCGCGTAAGGCGCCATTCCTACCATGGTAATAGCCGTCGTGGCTTCGGCGCGGACTGCCGTTCGGGCAATTCGGTCGGTACATGGTGGCGCAAAAGAACCCAACGCCAGCGGAGGAGACACTAATGGCTGAAGCCAGCGCGATACACGGTCGGGGCATCAACGAGGAAGAGCGGCGGGTCATCTTCGCCTCCTCGCTGGGCACCGTGTTCGAGTGGTATGACTTCTATCTCTATGGCTCGCTGGCGGCGATCATCAGCAAGCAGTTCTTCTCCGGCGTCAATGAGACGGCGGCCTTCATCTTCGCGCTGCTGGCGTTTGCCGCGGGCTTCGCCGTGCGCCCCTTCGGCGCCATCATCTTCGGTCGCCTGGGCGACCTGATCGGCCGCAAGTACACGTTTCTGGTCACCATCCTGATCATGGGCATGTCGACGGCCATCGTCGGCATGCTGCCCAACTATGCGCAGATCGGCGTCGCCGCGCCGGTCATCCTCATCTGTCTGCGTCTCCTGCAGGGCCTGGCGCTGGGCGGCGAGTATGGCGGTGCCGCGACCTACGTCGCCGAGCATGCCCCGAAAGGCAGACGCGGCTTCTTCACCAGTTGGATCCAGACTACGGCTAGCCTCGGCCTGTTCCTGTCGCTGCTGGTCATCCTGGGCTGCCGCACCGTCCTCGGCAAAGACTTCGATGAGTGGGGCTGGCGCGTGCCCTTCCTGCTCTCCATCCTGCTGCTGATCGTATCGGTCTATATCCGCCTGCAACTCAACGAGTCGCCGATCTTCCAGAAGATGAAGGAAGAGGGCAAGGCGTCGAAGGCGCCGCTAACCGAATCCTTCGCCCGCTGGGGCAACCTGAAGATGGTCATCCTGATCCTGCTGGGCGGCACCGCCGGCCAGGCGGTGGTGTGGTACACGGGCCAGTTCTACGCCCTGTTCTTCCTGCTGCAGACCCTCAAGATCGATCCCCAGGCGGCCAACCTGTTGATCGCCGCGTCGTTGATCATCGGCACGCCGTTCTTCGTCGTCTTCGGCTCGCTGTCCGACCGGATCGGCCGCAAGCCCATCATCATGATCGGTTGCGTGCTGGCGGCACTGACCTACTTCCCGATCTTCAAGGCGATGACCCATTACGCCAACCCGGATCTGGAAGCCGCGCAGCGGAACTCGCCGGTCACCGTGATCGCCGATGCCAATACCTGCTCCTTCCAGTTCAACCCGGTGGGCACGGCCAAGTTCGTCAGCTCCTGCGACATCGCCAAGTCCTTCCTGGCCAGGAACAGCGTGAACTACTCGAACCAGGCCGCTCCGGCCGGCACCGTTGCTTCGATCAAGATCGGCGAGGCGGTGGTGGCGAGCTTCGAGGGCGCCGGCCTGCCCAAGGACGAGTTCAAAAAGAAGACGGACGAGTTCAACAAGGCCACGGCGCAGGCCATCAAGGCGGCCGGCTATCCGGCCAAGGCCGACATGGGCAGGGTGAACTACATCATGCTGGTCGTGCTGCTCACCATCCTGGTCATCTACGTGACCATGGTCTATGGCCCCATCGCCGCCTTCCTGGTCGAACTTTTCCCGGCCCGAATCCGCTATACGTCCCTTTCGCTGCCCTATCACATCGGCAACGGCTGGTTCGGCGGTTTCCTGCCGACCACGGCTTTTGCGATGGTGGCGGCGACCGGTGACATCTACTATGGCCTCTGGTATCCGATCGTGATCGCGGTGATGACCGCGGTGATCGGCACCTTCTTCCTGCCGGAAACCAAGGATCGTGAGATTCACCACGACGCTTGAGCAGCAACTACCTGGCACCCGATAAAGCCAAGGAGGAGGAGTGCCCCCTATGCGCATGCGCATAGGGGGCTTTTTTTCGGTATCTTCCCGGGTGATGAAACGATTTCGCGACCCGAAGACCCAACGACCGTGAAGCTCGCCTTGCTTGCGGATTTGCACAGCAACCTCGAGGCGGTCGAGGCCTGCATCGAGCATGCCCATGGGGAGGGCGCGGATCGCTTCGCCTTCCTGGGCGACCTGGTCGGCTACAACGCCGATCCGGCGGCGGTGGTCGACCTGATTCGCGCATATGCCAAAGAGGGTGCCATAGTCGTCAAGGGCAACCACGATGCGGCGACCGCTGGAGAGCTTTCCCACATGGCCGGCGCTGCGGCCGACGTGGTTGCCTGGACGCGGCGGCAGTTGAACGCCGACCAATTGACCTTCCTCGCCGAGCTGCCTCCGACGGCGCGTGAGGGCGACATGTTCTTCGTGCATGCCAATGCTCATTCGCCCGAACGCTGGGGCTACATCCACGACGGTTGGCGTGCCGCGGTCAGTATGGACGCGGCCCAGGCGACCTATGTCTTCGGCGGCCACGTGCACACCCCCATGCTCTACTACATGGGCGCCGACCAGCGGCCGCAGCCCTTTGAACCCGCGTCTGGTGTGCCCATCCCGGTGCCGCGGCACCGGCGCTGGCTGTCCATCGTCGGCGCCTGCGGCCAGCCGCGCGACGGCAATCCGGCCGCGTGTTATGCCGTCTTCGAGCCCGACCGGGAGTTGCTCACCTATTGGCGGGTTCCTTACGACTACGATTCGGCGGCGCGCAAGTTGCGGGCCGCCGGGCTGCCGGAGGAGTTCGCCCGGCGCCTGGAAACGGGGGCTTGAGTGGCCATGTTGAAACCCGGTGACGAGATCGACGGCTTCCGGGTGACGGAGCGGGTTCATGCCGGGGGCATGGCGGTGCTCTACCGTGTCTCGCCGCCGCGGGATACCGGATTTCCCGTGATCATGAAAGTCCCGCGCCTGGCGCCGGGCGACGATGCGGTCAGCGTGGTCAGCCTCGAAGTCGAGCAGATGATGCTGGGCGCCTTGCGCGGCCCTCACGTGCCGCGGCTGGTTGCCGCCGGCGACCTGGCGCGACAGCCTTATCTCGCCATGGAGTACATCGAAGGTCCTTCGCTCGATGACTGGCTGGCCAAGGCACCGCTGTCGGCCCCGGAAATCGTCCGGCTGATGATGCCGCTGGCAAGTGCCGTGCATCAGCTCCATTGCCAGCAGTTCGTGCACCTGGACATCAAGCCGTCCAACGTCATGTACCGGGCCAGTGGCGAGGCGGTCCTGGTCGATCTCGGTCTCGGTCATCACGCCCACCTGCCCGACCTGCTGGCGGAGGAATCCCGCAAGGCGGTCGGCTCGGCGCCGTACATGGCGCCGGAGCAGGTGGTCGGCGTACGCTGCGATCCGCGCAGCGACATCTTCGCGCTCGGCGCCGTCATGTACGAGCTGGCCACGGGCGAGCTGCCTTTCGGCAAGCCGGCTTCCACCAGCGGATTGCGCCGGCGCCTGTATCGCGACCCGGTGCCGCCGCGTGCGCTGCGCCCGGAGATCCCGGGGTGGCTGCAGGAGATCATCCTGCGCTGCCTCGAGGTCGATGCCCGTCGGCGCTATGCCACTGCGGCGCAGCTCGCCTTCGACCTTGGCCAGGCGGAGCAGGTGGTCATCACCGAACGGGGTCGGCGCTTGAAGCGGCAGGGCGCATGGACGCGCTTCAAGCGCTGGCTGCGCGCTGCCGGCTGGGAACCGATGCCTTGTCCGCCGCCTACCGAACAGATCTCGACGGCGCCGATCGTGCTGGTGGCCGTGGCCACGGAGCACGATCAGGCCGGTCAGGCCGAGGCCCTCCAGGAGGCCGTCAAGCACATCGCCAGCATGGATGCCGACTACCGCATCGCGGTGGTGACGGTCATCAGACCTTTTCCGCTGCTGGGCACCAGCCGGCCCGAGGAGTCGGGCGGCAAGCTGCATATCCGGCATCTGGTGCAGCTCAGGCATTGGGCTGCACCCCTCGGTTTGCCTGCGGACCGGCTGACCTGCCACGTCATCGAAGGCAGCGATCCGGCGGCGGCATTGCTCAAATATGCCCGTGTCAACCAGGTGGACCAGATCGTCATCGGAGCACCGCCGGTGATGGCGGCGCCGGAGCTGGGAGTGTCCTACAAGCCCTTGCTCGAGACGGTGGCCTCACGGGTGGTACTCGAAGCTTCCTGTACCGTGACGCTTGTGCGCCCCCGATTGACCCTGGTGGCACCCCGGCGCGTCGAGCGGGGAGGAATCGCGGGGGTGTAAGGCAGCCGTAAGTCGCTTCCAACTACATTGGGAACATCTGCCGCCCCGGAGTCGATTGCCGTGCGCCCAACGGACATCCTCGACAAATCAGAAAAAGGCCACGAAGAGATCCGCACCCGCAAGCACAAGCTTGCCGGCAAGGCCCGCATGCTCTTGCTCTTGGTCGATGGTCAGCACCCCGCCTTTGTCCTGCGCGAGCAGGCCGAGAAGATGAAGCTGCCGGCGGATACCCTCGATACCCTGATTTCAGGAGGGTTCATCGAATTGCGGCGGGCTGCGGCAAGCGCCACGGCGGCGCCGCAGTCGCCGGGCGCGGAGGAACGCTCGGCCAGCGCCGACCGCTTCGCTCACTACACGGGGGCGCGCCGACTGATGACCGAATCGATATTCAGCGCCCTCGGCCTCAAGGGTTTCCTGTTCACCCTGAAGATCGAGAAGACCGCCAACATGGACGATCTGAGAGGCCTCATTCCGGAATACGAGCGCCTGATGACCAGGGCACTCGGCGCCGAAGGCGCGTCGCTTTTCGTCAAGCGGCTGTACGAATTGGCCGACGCCTGAGATTGCCGGGCTGTCAGTCGGCCGTAAGCCCGAAGGACTAGAGTTTGATGCACAGCCGGGATAGTCCCGGTGTTCGGTCATATAACGAGGAGGCAAGATGGCAAACAACACAATGAACTGGGTGGCGATCGACAACGATCCGCGCTTCCAGGCGCTCCATGCCAAGAAAGTGGGGTTCCTGACGACCCTGATGATCATCTCGATCGTCTATTATTTCCTGTTGCCGATCGGGGCCGCGTACTTCACCGACCTGTTCAAGACGAAGGTGTTCGGCGTGGTCAACTTCGGCATCCTGTTCGCTCTGTCCGAGTTCATCGTCGCCTGGGGCATCGCCGGTTACTACACGGTCAAGGCCAGGGAATTCGATGTCATGGCGCAGGAACTGATCAACGACGCCCACAAGATCGGAGCGCGCTAACATGAACATCAAGAACAAGATCCTTCTGGCCATCACGGCCACCGTGCTGCCCTTCGTGTCCATGCCGGTCCTGGCTCAAGGTGCGGTACCAGAGAAATTCAAGTGGCTGTCGTTCCTGGTCTTCGGCGCCATCATCACCCTGACCATGTACGTGACCTACCTCGCTGCCAAGCGCGTGAAGACCGCCAAGGACTTCTATACCGCGGGCGGCGGCGTTTCCGGCCTGCAGAACGGCTGGGCCATCGCCGGCGACTACCTGTCGGCCGCGTCCTTCCTCGGCATTGCCGGTCTCATCTCCATCTGGGGTTACGACGGCTTCATGTACTCGGTAGGCTGGCTGGTTGCCTACATCTCGGTGCTGCTGGTGATCGCCGAGCCCTGCCGCAACATCGGCAAATACACGCTCTCCGACATCCTGGCCTATCGCAACGACCCGAAGAAGACGCGCATTGTCGGCGCCATTTCGGTGGTGACCGTGTCCACCTTCTACCTGATCGCCCAGATGGTCGGCGGCGGCGTGCTGGTGAAGACCCTCATCGGCATCGACTACGAAGTATCGGTGATCTCGGTGGGCGTCGTGATGCTGGCTTACGTCCTCTTCGGCGGCATGGTGGCGACCACCTGGGTGCAGATCATCAAGGCGATCCTGCTGGTGTGCGCGTCCATCGTCATGGTGATCATGGTCTGGAGTCAGTACGGCTTCTTCGGCGATTTCCTCTCCGCCGTGGTCAGCGACCCGAAGATTCAGGCGCGCGTGGCCAGCATCCTCGGTGACGCCGCCAAGAACATGACGCCGGAACAACTCGGTCAACGCTTCCTCGAGCCGGGCCTGCTGTTCAAGGCGCCGATCGACCAGATCTCCCTGGGTATGGCGCTGGTGTTCGGAACCGCCGGCATGCCGCACATCCTGATGCGCTTCTTCACCGTTCCCAACGCTCAGGAAGCCCGCAAATCCGTGGTCTGGGCCATGGCCATCATCGGCGGTTTCTACGTGCTGACGCTGTTCCTCGGCATGGGCGCCGCGATGAAGGTGGGTCCCTCCGCGATCACCGCGGTCGACCCGGGCGGCAACATGGCCAACCCGCTGCTGGCGCAAGCGCTGGGTGGTGGGCCGGAAAGCCTGATGGGCAACTTCATGATGGCCTTCGTTTCGGCTGTCGCCTTCGCCACCATCGTCGCCGTGGTTGCCGGCCTTGTGCTGGCGGCTGCCTCGGCCATGGCGCACGACCTCTACGTCGGCGTCATCCGCGGCGAACACGCGACCCAGGAAGAGCAGGTCAAGGCCGCCCGTATCGCCACCGTGGTGTTCGGCAGCATTGCGATCGTGCTCGGCATCGCCGCCAAGGGCCAGAACGTGGCGCATCTGGTGGCCCTGGCCTTCGCGGTGGCCTCCTCGGCGAACTTCCCCTGCGTTGTCATGACCCTGTTCTGGAAGCGCTGCAACACCGGCGGCATCGTCGCCGGCATGATCATCGGTACGGTTACGGCTATCGGCCTTGTTCTGGTGTCGCCGAACATGACCTACCCGGCGTTGGTCAAGCCGGCCCAGGAGAAGGTGATCAAGGCGCAGGACGACAAGCTGGTGACCCTCAATGCCAGCCTGGCCGCCGCCGCCGATGATGCTGCCAAGGCCAAGGTTCAGGCCGACATCGCCAAGGCCGAGAAGGCCAAGGCCGGCGCGCAGAAGAAGATCGACGATCTGGGTGGCGAAACCACCTCGATGGTGGGTCTCGAGAAGCCGTGGTTCGAGCTCAAGAACCCCGGCCTGATCTCGATCCCGCTTGGCTTCCTGGCCGTGTTCCTCGGTTCCCTGTTCTATCGCGATGAGCGCGCGGAAGAAATGTGGGACGAACTCTACGTTCGCCAGACCACGGGCATTCTGGCTGCCAAGGCTGTCTCGCACTAACAATAACAATGACTGGGGAAAACCCCTCCGCTCTGCGGAGGGGTTTTTCTTTTCCGCGTTCCAGTTTGACCGAGCATTGAAGCGTCGCATATAATGCGCGGCTTTCCTGGCCAGGTAGCTCAGTTGGCTCAGTGAAAACTGAGGCAGCGGACTGACAATCCCGGCCAAAGGACGGGGTTGCGGCGTAGGCTAACGTGAGCGAAGCGAATGTTAAGCCGCGAAGCGGCGGCCGAAGCCAAAATCCGCGTCGGGAACATATTTGCAGCACTCAAGGCCAGGTAGCTCAGTTGGTAGAGCAGCGGACTGAAAATCCGCGTGTCGACGGTTCGATTCCGCCCCTGGCCACCAATTCGAATGTGTTTTAAATGGCAGGACTTTTTGAAGCGCAGTGAAATCAGGGGCCCCCACAAGGGCCCCTTTTTTTGTGCCCTTCTGACACTTTTCTGTGTGCGTGCGCAACGTCCATTAGCCGGGCTGCGCGAGATACGCCGAACACCATCAGGCAATTGCGTTGCCCGTCTGGTCGTGTATCTCGAGACGCTCAACCTGAGCAGTGCCAGTCGCGCAGCTTGGGTACTCGGCTTCGCGCGTCAAGACACTTATCTTCATAATGTGGAAAGTATTATTGACAACCTGGCCAGTCTACGCCAATAATGGAGCAACAATGCCAAGCAAAGCTCCACTCACCTTTCCGTCGGAATCCAAATTGCTCGCCGACCTGGGTGAGCGCTTGCGCCTCGCTCGGCTGCGCCGGAGACTGACGACTTCAACAGTTGCCGAGCGCTGCGGTATCTCTCGCCCCACGCTGGCGAAGGTTGAGCGCGGTGACCCATCTGCGACCTTCGGTACGTACCTGCGCGTGTTGTCCATCTACGGTCTTGAAGGCGACTTGGCAGCGGTAGCTGCCGACGACGTACTTGGTCGCCGCCTGCAGGATCTGGCGCTGCCCGCGGTTCGAAAGGGCCGGAGATGAGCAGCGATCTGGAAGTCTGGCTGGACTGCGACCTATGCCCGATGCAGCAGTTGGGCACACTCTCGCACGACCGCGGTCAAGTACGCTTTCAATACGATGAGGATTGGCTGGCACAGCAGGACATCGCCTTCGCCATCGATCCGCGACTTACGCTGGATGCGGGATCCTTTTTCCCTAAGCCGGAGACTGGCAACTTCGGCATCTTTCTCGACTCGTCGCCCGACCGGTGGGGACAGACGCTGATGCGCCGCAGGGAGGCCTTGCAAGCCAAGGATGAGAAACGCGTCGCGCGTACGCTCTACTCGTGGGACTTCTTGCTCGGCGTCCAGGACATTACTCGCCAGGGAGCACTCCGATTCCGCTTCCCCGGCTCAGAGACGTTCCTTGCCCAGGAGGCGCTGGCTGCACCGCCGGTCACCAGTCTCGCCGAGCTTGCGGCTGTTGCGAATGAGCTCACCCGCAAGGATCTCAATGACCTCGACAAGCTGCGTCGCTGGCTTGCCGTGTTGGTGGCCCCTGGTGCCTCTCTGGGCGGTGCGCGACCGAAGGCCAACTTCAGCGAAATAGATGAATCTCTTTGGATTGCAAAGTTTCCGGCCCACGACGATGATCGTGACATTGGCGCCTGGGAGGGCGTGGCGTGGTGGCTTGCCAGGCAGGCTGGCGTGGATATGCCTGAGGCGAAGGTCGTGAGTCTTGGTCGTAGTGGCCATCGGACGTTCTGTGTCCGGCGCTTCGACCGCCTGAATGGCCGTCGACGCTTCTACGCTTCAGCGATTACGCTCTTGGGCAAGGATACGAGCGAGGGCACGAGCTATCTCGAACTTGCCGAATTCCTTGCCAACCGCGGTGACCCGAACCATATACAGGCCGATCTGGAGCAGCTCTTCAGCCGCGTCGCCTTCAACGTAGTGGTCGGCAACCGCGATGATCACCTGCGCAATCACGGCTTCATTCTGGGAGAACGCGGATGGCGTCTGGCGCCGGCCTTCGATGTCAATCCGAACATCGACAAGGGTGAGCATGTGCTGAACATCGACGATGTCGACAACCGCCCCTCGTTGGAGACCGTGCTTGCCACCGCACCGTTCTACCGCGTTGCTCCGACGCGTGCTCAGCAAATCGTCACCAAGGTCGTGAATGTCGTTGGGGATTGGGAAACGGCAGCTCGCAGGGCATGCATCTCAAGGGCAGACATCGAACTCACTGCACCTGCCTTCAGCGCGTTGAGCGCGTTCGGGTGACCCCGATACGGAAGCTCATCGTTGCCAGTTCTCCTGAGACGGTTGATCGGGTTGCATAAGGTGAATTGAAAGCGTGGTGATCCCTTGTGTAGCGCGTGGACCGCGAATTGAGTTTCACTTCGCAATTGCCAACGAATTGCTCCGGCGCGCTTTACAGCAATCAGGTACCTGGCTGGACTGAGTTACCGGCTTTTGCTTCTGACAAATTTCCGGCAAAGGTATCGGAGATTGGCTGCGCTCGACTGCGCATGTGTGCGGTCAAGTGCTTGTTTTGGTACGGAGTTGCGTTTGGCTTCGCGGCAATAATCGGGAAGAATCCCGCTGAAAATCCGCGTGTCGACGGTTCGATTCCGCCCCTGGCCACCAGATTCCATACGGCTCTCCACTCGGAGGGCCGTTCTTGTTTCTACTGCGGCAGACGATGGCCGTCGCCGTCGTGCCTGTCATCGCCGAGACGCTGCGAACGCCCGGCCTGTGCCATGCGCATAGGCACTTGCCATGGGTGGGCGCAGGAACTATATTCCAGCGACCTGCCATAGAAGAAAGGATCATTTATATGTATCGCCGATCAGCCTTTGTCTGCATCGCTCTTTTGCTGTCTGCCTGTGCTTCGGCGCCGGAGCAGCCGGCTCCGGCAGCGCCCGTTCCGCCGCCCGAGACCCGCGCGGTCGAGCCGAGCCCACCGCCTGAGACTGAAGCGCAAAGACAAGAACGCGTAATCCGGGGCCTTTCTTCGAAGAGTATCTACTTCGATTCCAACAGCCACGCGATCAAGCCCGAATATCGGGAAACCATCAAGCAGGTCGCCGACTTCCTGGCCTCGGCGCCCCAGGTGTCGATCTCCCTGGTGGGGAACGGCGACCAGCGTGGAAAAGCGTACCGCGCGCTCGGTCAGAAACGGGCGGATTCGGTGAAGCGGGCTCTCAAGGAGTTCGGACTCGCGGAGAGCCGCACGGAGGCGGTCGGCCTGGCAACGCCGAAACAGCGCGCCGCCTGCCGCGACAAGAAATGCCTGGCGGAGAACCGGCGTGTCGATTTCGTCTTCAGGGCGCCTCAGACCGCCAAGTAGTAACTCGCCGCAACCGGACGGATAGGCGACCAGAGGGGCGCGTGCCCCTCTTTGCTTTGCGCGCCGGCCGCGCTTTGTCGTGGCGGTCAGCGCGGCCCTGGCAGGCAGGCGCTGAAAGCTGTTGCCGCGTTGGTCTTCCAGCCGGCCCGGAAAGTCTTAGTATGTGTTGCCAGCAAGCAAGCGACTGCAGCTTCGGATTCTTCCGCAACCCGACAGGAGTTGATCCATCGCCAGCGATGCCGGAACAGCTCAACATCTCGGTCGACCAGTTGCGCATCGGACTCTACGTCTATCTCGACGTCAAATGGTTCGAGCATCCGTTCGCCTTCAACAACTTCAAGATCAGGTCGGAAGACCAGATCGCCACCATCCGCAGCCTGGGCCTGAAATCGGTTCGCTGGGACCCGGAACGCAGCGACATGAAGCCAGCGCCGAAGCCGGTGGCGCCAACAGAGTCGAGTCAGAAGCCGACCGCGGCGACCGAAGCGCCACCGAGAGCAACGGCGCTAACTGAAGTGCAGCCGAAGCCTATGGCGCCGGCCGAGTCGCAACCGAAGTCGGTCGCGGCGGCTGAACTCCAACTGAAGGCGGCGTCGGCAGATCCGCCGGAGCAACTCCCGGCGACGGCTGAACCGCCGCAGAAGACCGCGGCACCGGCCGAACCGCAGCAGCAGATCTTCCCGGCCTTGAAGGCCAAGCGCGAGCTGATCGAGCGCATCAAGCAGCAACGGGAGGCGGCGGCGCGCATCGAAAACGCTTTCGTCGACACGGCGGCGACCATCCGGGACATCAACAGGAACCTGCTCACGCGGCCAACGGAGACGGTGACGCAGGCGACGCGGCTGGTGGGCCAGATCGCCGAGTCGATCCTGTCGGCGCCGGAACTGGCGGTCTATCTGATGGGCGACAAGGTGGGCGGCGAGGAGGTGTATTTCCATTCGCTCAACGTCACCATGCTGTCGCTGATGATTGCGCGCGATATCCGCCTGCCGGCCGAGGTGGTCAGCGTGCTCGGCATGGGCGCGATGTTTCACGATGTCGGCCGTACGGAAATCCCGGACCGGATCCTGCTGAAGACCGATCCCTGGACCAAGGCGGAACGGGAACTCTACGAAATGCACTGCCAGTTCGGCGTCGAAATGGGCAAGCGGCTGCAACTGGCGCCCGGCGCCATCGCCATCATCCAGGATCACCACGAACTCTTCGACGGCAGCGGCTATCCCCGGCGCCTGGCGGGCGAGGCAGTGGGTCTGCTCGCGCGCATGGTGGCGATTGCCAACTACTACGACGACCTCTGCAATCCGCAAGACATCGCCAATGCCCTGACGCCGCACGAGGCGCTGTCGCTGATGTTCGCCAAGTTGCGCTCGAAATTCGACCCCAAACTGTTGCAGGTCATGGTCCGCTGCCTGGGCGTCTATCCGCCCGGCACGATCGTCCAGCTATCGAACGGCGTCCTCGGCATGGTGGCGACCATCAACGCCGCGCGGCCCATGAAACCCACCATTGTCATCTACGATGCCGACGTGCCCAAGGAGGAGGCGATCCTGGTCGACATGGACCGGGAAACCGAGGTCAACATCGCCAAGGCCATCCGCCCGGCGCAGTTGCCGTCGCATATCTACAACTACCTGAGCCCGCGCAAGCACGTCAGCTATTACTTCGATGCGCGTCATCCCGACAAGGCGAAGGGGCAGAAATGAGCCACCTGGAGCGTCTGCTGCTCGATCAGATGCCGCAGATGCTGCTGCTGGTGGCGCCGGAGAACTTGCAGATCGTCTATGCCAATCGCACGGCTCGGGAGCAGCTTGGATACCTCGAGAAGGACTTGATCGGCAAGTCGATCACCGACATCGAGAGCGCTTTGTCCGACGTGTTCTACTGGCAGGATGTGGCCGGCGGGCAGTTGGCCGACATCGACGCCCAGGAGGGGCTCTATCTTTGTGCCGACGGTTCGCTGTTGCCGGCGCGGAAGTCGGTTCGGGTCATCCGCAACGATGGCGAATCGAGGCTGCTGGTGGTGGCCAAAGACATTCGCCACGAGCGCCAGGTCGAGGACGATCTCGCCCAGGCCATGTCGCAACTGAAGGCGACGCTGGAGTCGACGGGCAACGGCATCCTGGTGTTGGATCTGCAGGGCAGGGTGGCCGGCATGAACCGGCTCTTTGCCCAGATGTGGGGCATTCACGACGAACAGTTGGGCGACGACGCTTCGCAGGTTCTCGACTTCATCTCCGGCTGCGTGGTCGACAGCGATTCCTTCCGTCAGCGACTGGATGCCATCGTGGACGTCGGCGAGACGTCAGACGTTCTCGAGCTTCGCGATGGTCGCGTCTTCGAATGCAGATCACGGCCCCAGTACCTCGGCGAACGCACCAATGGCCGCGTCTTCGGCTTTTCCGACATCACCGACCGCATTCGCATCGAACAGCAGCTCAAGACCGCAGCGACCAGCGCCGAGTCGGCCAGCCGGGCCAAGACCGACTTCCTCGCCATGATGTCGCACGAAATCCGCACGCCGATCAACGGCGTCATGGGCATGGTGGCGCTGATGCTCGATACGTCGCTCGACGCCGAGCAGCGCCGCTACCTCGACAGCATCAACTCCTGTTCCGAGGCGCTGCTCTCGATCATCAACGACATCCTCGACTTCTCCAAGATCGAGATGCGCAAGCTGACGCTCGAATGCATCGACTTCAATCTGCTCTCGCTGTTGGAGGATGTCTCAGACCTGTACGGCCTGCGCGCTGCCGAAAAGGATATCGAGTACACGATGCACATGGCGGCCGACGTACCGGTGGCGCTGCGCGGCGATCCCGGCCGCGTGCGCCAGATACTCACCAACCTGATCGGCAATGCGATCAAATTCACGCCGTCCGGCACCATTGCCGTGCGCGTCGATTGCGAGCCGCAGCAAGGAAGCCGCGTGCTGCTGCGGTTCGCTGTCAGCGACACCGGAATCGGCATTCCGGCCGATCGCCTCGACAGGGTATTCCAGCGCTTCGAGCAGGCGGACACCTCGACGACGCGCAAGTACGGCGGCACCGGACTCGGCCTCGCCATCACCCGGCAGCTGGTCGAACTGATGGGTGGGCAGATTTCGGTCACCAGCGAGGAGGGGCGCGGTTCCAGCTTCGAACTGTCGATCGTGGTCGACAAGCAGCCGCAGGAGGCGCAGGCGCCGTCGGTGCCGGGCCTGGAGCGGCTGCGCGAGCTGAAAGGCACGCGCATCCTCATCGTCGATGACAATGCCACGACTCGCGCCAGCCTGACGGAACTCCTGGTCCAGTGGGGATTCGTCGTCGACGGCGAAAGCGATGCCGAAGCGGCCCTGGTGCGCATGGCCGCAGAAGCCGGCCGCGGTCGCCCGTACCGCTGCGTGATGATCGACATGGGGCTGCCGGGCACGGATGGTGAAACACTGGGCAAGGCGGTCAGGCGGGACGCGGCCAACGCCGGAACGGCGCTGGTCATCTTCACCTCGGCCGGTTATCGCGGCGACGCTCGACGCTTCGAAGAGGCGGGCTTCGCGGCCTACCTGTGCAAGCCGATCCGGCGGGCGCTGCTGTTGGATTGCCTGCTGACCGTGCTGCTGGAGGCACCGCGCGCGGCGCCGGCCGCGATCGTCACCAGCCATTCGCTGGCCGAAGGCGGCCGGCGAATGGCGAAGCTGCTGGTGGTGGAAGACCACGCGGTCAACCTGATGGTCATGCTGGGCGTGCTGCGCAAGCTCGGCTATGACTGCATCGAGACGGCCAAGGACGGCGTCGCCGCCGTGGCGGCGGCCACCAAGGGCAAATTCGACCTGATCTTGATGGATTGCCAGATGCCAAGGATGGACGGCTACGAGGCGACCCGCACGTTGCGGGCGGCCGGCGTGCGTACGCCCATCGTTGCACTCACCGCGCATGCCATGAGCGGAGACCGGGAGAAGTGTCTCGAAGCGGGCATGGACGACTACCTGACCAAGCCGGTGCTGGTGGACAAGTTGTCCCAGGCATTGGACAAGTGGCTGACATCTCCGGGCAGCCTCGGACTGGACGAGGTCAAGCGGGCACCGCAAGCGCCGTCGGCTCCGGCAGCAGTCGATTTCAGTTACGACCAGCTCCTGGGCCTGACCATGGGCGACAAGGAACTGGCGAAGACCGTACTGATCATGTTCGCCGACGGCATACCGTCCGACGTCGCAAAGTTGAAGGCCGCCATCGCGCAGGGCGACGCCAGGCAGATCCACGCCACCGCCCATTTCATCAAGGGCGCCGCGGCCAACATATTCGCCAATGAAATCCGTACCGTCGCGGCGGACATAGAGCGCGCCGGTACCCAGGGCGACATCGGCGCCGCCGGGGCGCTGATGGCCACGCTCGAGGCCAGGTTCGTCGACTTCCTGAAGCACCCGCGCGTGGTCGAGATCGCCGGCGCCCGCGCCTGACGCCCGGGCCGTCTTATTGAGCGGCGCGACGGATGGGCAGGGCGACGCGGAAAGTCGTGCCCTTGGCGGGTTCGCTCTGGACGTCGATGCGACCGCCATGCTTGCGGACGATGCCGTAGGTGATCGACAGCCCCAGTCCCGTGCCGGTGCCCACCGGCTTGGTGGTGAAGAACGGGTCGTAGATGTGCTTCAGGTTCTCCGGCGGAATGCCGCAGCCGGTGTCGGCGACCTCCACCCAGACCTTGCCGTCCTCGCCGCCCGAGCGCACCGTGATCGTGCCGCGCGTATCTACCGCCTGGACGGCGTTGAGCAACAGGTTCAGCAAGACTTGGTTGATCTCCGAGGGCAGGCATTCGATGTCGGGAATCCGGCCGTACTGCCTGATCACCTGCACCTTCTGGCCAATTTCGTTGCCGGCCAGATTGATCGTGGAATCGAGGCAATCGTTGAGGTTGACGAACTGCCACTCCGTCGAATCGACGTGCGAGAAGGTCTTGAGATCGCGCACGATCCGGCGCACGCGCTCGATGCCGATGGTCGACTCGTTGATCAGGGACAGCACATCCTCTTTCAGAAACTCGACGTCTGCCAGTTTGCGCGCCTGGGCGATCTGCGCCCGTTCGGGCGAGTCCTGGGGCAGTGAGGAAACAATGCCCTCGTAGGTGCCGACCAATGCCAGGAGTCGATCGGCGTAGCCGCGCAGGCTGCCGAGATTGGAAGAGATGAAACCCATCGGATTGTTGATTTCGTGGGCTACTCCGGCGGCAAGCTGGCCGAGCGAGGCCATCTTCTCGGATTGCAGCAACTGGTTGTGGGCTTCTTCGAGACGGCGAATCAACACCTGCTGCTCTGCTTTCTCCTTTTGCAGCGCTTCTTCGGTGCGCTGTTTCTCTTCCAGTTGGCGCTGCAGCTCCTGCGTCAGTTCCGCCACTTGCCGGGTCAGGCGCAGTTCCTCGCCGCGCTGGCGATCACGCACGCATTTGTTGATCGCATCGTTGACGAGGTGGATGTCGATCGGCTTGGTGATGTAGCGCTCGACGCCGATTTCGAGGGCGCGTTTGAGATTGACATCCGCGGTGTCGGCGGTGATGACTATGATCTGGGCATCGGCATCTTCGGCCTTGATGGTCCGGCTCATGTCGAGGCCGTCCATCTCCGGCATCAGGATGTCGGTCAGCGTGACATCGGGCCGCCACTCGCGCCAGAGCGCCAAACCCTTTGCGCCGTCCGCCGCCACCCTGACCTCGGCGACGAACTTCGCCAGCAGATGCTGGAGCTGCGTGCGCAGGATGGGATCGTCGTCGACAACGAGAACGCGGGCCTCGGTACGTTTCGGTGCGACGGTATTCGCTTCCGGATTCGACATGATGCCTCGGCGCAATGTTCGCGGTCGATTATAGGCGCAGGCCGTCGTAATGCCGTCCAGGCTTAGTGCGCACGGTTCGTGCCGGCAAAAGGGGGGTGGCTGCGCAAGGTGTTGAGTTACAATGCGAAAGTATCCCCAACGGACTTTCGCCCAAGCTCCGACGCATGCAGCTGTTCGCCCTCGGCATCAACCATCACACCGCACCGCTCGCCGTTCGGGAGCAGGTGGCGTTCGACATGTCGCGCCTGCCATTGGCGCTGAATGACCTCTTGCGCGCCAAGCCGGTGCGCGAGGCCGCGATCCTGTCGACCTGCAACCGCACCGAACTCTATTGCGCCGCCGAACAACCCGAAGCGGCGGCCGAATGGCTGGCCGAGTACCACGCGCTGTCGCCGAGCCGCATCCAGCCGTATCTCTATACCCATCCGCAGCGCGATGCCGTCAGGCACATGTTCCGCGTCGCCTCGGGGCTCGACTCGATGGTGCTGGGCGAGCCGCAGATCCTCGGCCAGATGAAACGGGCGGCGCGCGTGGCCGAAGAGGCCGGCACGCTCGGTACCCTGCTGAACAAGCTGTTCCAGCGCACTTTTGCCGTCGCCAAGGAAGTGCGCTCGACCACCGCCATCGGTGCCAACATCGTCTCCATGGCCGCCGCGTCGGTGCACCTGTCGGCGCGCATCTTCGAGGACCTGAAGAACCAGCGCGTGTTGTTCATCGGTGCCGGCGAGATGATCGAACTGTGCGCTGCCCACTTTGCCGGTGAGACGCCCAAGCAGATCACCATTGCAAATCGCACCCTGGAGCGCGCCGAGGCGTTGGCAGCGCGTTTTTCTGCCGACGCCATGCGCCTCGACGAACTGGGTGAGCGCTTGGCAGACTACGACATCGTCGTCGCCTGCACTGCCAGCCCGCTGCCGATCATCGGTCTCGGCATGGTCGAGCGGGCGCTGAAGCAGCGCCGCCACCGGCCGATGGTGATGGTCGACCTGGCCATGCCGCGCGACACCGAAGCCGAGATCGACAAGCTCGACGATGTCTTTCTGTACACCCTGGACGACCTCGGCCAGATCGTCGAGCAGGGCGTCGAATCGCGCCAGGCTGCAGTGGTCGAGGCCGAAGCCATCATCGACGGCCAGGTGCACGACTTCCTGCAATGGGTCGGTGCCCGCGAAATGGTGCCGACGATCCGGGCACTGCGCGACAACGCCGAACGCGCGCGCCGCCACGAAGTCGAGCATGCCCTGAAGATGCTGCACCGGGGCGACGACCCGGCCCAAGTGCTGGATGCACTTTCCCGTGGCATCACCAACAAGCTGCTGCACGGCCCGACCAATGCGCTCAACCAGGCCGAGGGCGACGAGCGTACCCGTCTGGCCGATCTGGTTTCGCGCATTTTCCGTCTCCACCCCGGGGAGTAGCCGGTCACGCCCGTTGCCGCCGAAGACCGGCGGCCATGACTCGTCATCCCTTTGCCATGAAGACCAGCATCCGCGACAAGCTCGAGCAACTGACGCGCCGCAAGGCCGAGATCGATGCCCTCCTGGGCGACGAAGCCGCCACGCGCGACATGGACAACTACCGCAAGCTCTCGCGCGAGCATGCGGAGATCGATCCCGTGGTGAGCCTCTACGGTGCCTATCGCAGCGCCGAAGACGATGTCGCCGCCGCCCGCGAGATGCTGGGCGACGCCGAGATGAAGGACCTGGCCGAAGAGGAAATCGGTGCCGCGCAGGGCCGCATGGCGGCGCTCGAAGACGACCTGCAGAAGGCGCTGTTGCCGCGCGACCCGAACGACGACAAGAACCTGTTCCTGGAAATTCGCGCCGGCACCGGCGGCGAGGAGTCGGCCCTGTTCGCCGGCGACCTCTATCGCATGTACTCGCGCTATGCCGAGCGCCAGGGCTGGAAGGTGGAGCAGGTCTCTGCCAGCGAATCGGATCTCGGCGGCTACAAGGAAGTCATCCTGCGCATCGCCGGCGGCGGCGCCTTCTCGAAGCTCAAGTTCGAATCGGGCGGCCACCGCGTTCAGCGCGTGCCGGAAACCGAGGCTCAGGGCCGCATCCATACCTCGGCGTGCACCGTCGCCGTGCTGCCGGAGGTCGACGAAGTCGGCGACGTGGACATCAACCCGGCGGACCTGCGCATCGACACCTTCCGCGCCTCGGGCGCCGGCGGCCAGCACATCAACAAGACCGACTCCGCCGTGCGCATCACGCACATCCCTACCGGTATCGTCGTCGAATGCCAGGATGACCGCTCGCAGCACCGCAACCGGGCCCAGGCCATGAGCGTGCTGGCGGCGCGCATCAAGGACGTGCAGGTACGCGAACAGCAGCAGCAGATTGCCAGCACCCGCAAGAGCCTGATCGGCAGCGGCGACCGCTCCGAGCGCATCCGCACCTACAACTTTCCCCAGGGCCGGGTGACCGATCACCGCATCAACTTGACGCTGTACAAGCTGCAAATGGTCCTGGATGGCGACCTGGGCGAACTGGTCTCGGCGCTGACGGCCGAACACCAGGCCGAACAACTCGCTGCTCTGGCTGAATGAAACTGGGCGAGGCCTTGATCGGGGCGAGAGAGGTCATTCCAGCCGCCGAAGCCCGTCTGTTGCTGCTCCACACTGCCTCGGTAACGGCCACTGAACTCGCTGCGCATCCGGAGCGCGAGTTGGCACCCCGGCAGGTAGCCCAGTTCCTGTCCCTCGTCTCGCGTCGCGCGGCGGGCGAACCCGTCGCCTACCTCGTCGGCCGGCGCGAGTTCTACGGTCGCGAATTCGCCGTCTCGCCGGCGGTGTTGATCCCGCGGCCGGAGACCGAGTTGCTGGTCGAGTCGGGCATTGCCCGCATGCATGGCGTGCCGAGGCCGCGCATTCTCGATCTGGGTACCGGCAGCGGTTGCGTGGCGATCACGCTGGCGCTGGAGCTGGCGGCGGCCGTCACGGCCGTCGATGCATCTGCCGATGCGCTGGCGGTGGCGTGCGCGAACGCCAAGCGCCTTGGCGCGCGCGTCGAGTTCGTCGCCAGCGACTGGTTCTCGGCGGTGGTCGGGCGATTCGATCTCATCGTCGCCAATCCGCCCTATGTCGCGCAGGGCGACCCGCATCTCTCGGCAGGCGACCTGCGCTTTGAGCCGCCGCAGGCGCTGGCCAGCGGCGCCGATGGCTTGTCGGCGATCCGCCGCATCGTCGCCGAAGCGCCCGGTTACCTGACGCCGAACGGTTGGCTGCTCTTCGAACACGGTTACGACCAGGCGCAGGCCGTGCGGGAACTCCTGGCGTCAGTGGGTTTCGCCGACATCGAACAGCACCGGGATCTCGTAGGCATCATCCGGGTTTCGGGCGGGCACTATTCTCTTGACATCATTGCATGCCCGCCATAGGATGCTGTTTTCATTTTCGTCTGGCGTTCACCCATGCCCCCGCTCACACCCATCGCCAGCGCCCTTTCTGCTGCGCTGCCGAGCCGCGATGCCTTTACCAAGTTCCTGTCGCAGCATGCGCGCCTGATCGAGATCGAGACCCCGCTCCTCTCGACCGCGCTGATCGCCGAGATGTTCTCCGGGCGCGAAGGCATCTCCGAACTCTTCCGCTTCGACATCGACTGCCTGTCGACATCGGTCAACTTCGAACTCAAGGCCCTGCTGGGCGAGGAAGTCACCCTCCGGCTGCTCCAGGCCGACGGCTCGAAGCGCGCCTGGCATGGCATCGTCACCGAGGCCGCGCAGTTGGGCGGCGATGGCGGCCTCGCCCGCTACCGTCTGGCGATTGAGCCCTGGCTGAGTGAAGCCGGCTGCCGGCGCGACTGCCGCATCCTGCAAGGCATGAACGCCATCGAATTGGTCGAAGCCGTGTTGGCCGACTATCCGCGCCGCCGCCTCGAATTCCGGGTTTCCAGCCAGACCACCGCCAAGC
>JBGOZF010000051.1:0-32209 GCA_041480065.1 Rhodocyclaceae bacterium | reverse complement strand
CGCTTCGCCAGGCTGCATAAGGCCGCAGCCTGCCATTGACCCGGCTACGGGACCAAGCCGGCGGACACGTCACCAGCAAAACATGTGCCGGAATAAATGCCGCCGCCAAATTTCTACGGAAATCGGACACCGTCAACAACGAGAGCATGGACGCCACCTGGGGCCAACCCAAGCGCCGCGACCGCGTCGAGCCGCTGCACACCGATCCGCAAGCGCGCAGTCATTTGCATCGCAGCCTGATGCCCGAACTCGAAGTGGATGAACGCGAGGCGAGCTACCGCCAGATCGAACTGGGTCTGACCGAAGCCCAGGCCGACCAGGAAGCCAGCCGCTGCCTGCGCTGCGACATCTGCATCGGCTGCGGCCTGTGCCAACTCGTGTGCAGCGAAGTCGGCCCCGAAGCGCTGCAAATGGAAGAGACTTCCGCCGGCCGACTCGCCTTCCAGGACTTCGAGCGCCCAGGCAACCGCTGCATCGGCTGCGGCGCCTGCGCCCAGGTCTGCCCGACCGGTGCCATCGGCATCGAAGACATCGAAGGCATGCGCAACACCGTCATCACCGGCACGGTGGTCAAGACACAGCCGCTGCTCGCATGCAGCGCCTGCGGTGAGCCCTTCCAGTCGGAAGCGCATCGGCGACCAGGCCGAGGCACACATGAACAGGCACCTGTGCCCGGCCTGCGCGCGCAAAGAGCGGGCACGCGAACGCCTCGGCCGCCCGGCGGCACTCGTCTGACGGACAGATGGCTGCGCCGGCAATCAGCTACCAGTTGCTGATCGAACTGGCGCGGCCGGTCACAGTGACAGTCGGCCGCCTCGGCACGTTTGGCTTCGCCGCTGGTCGCTACATCTACACCGGCTCGGCGCGCCGGAACCTTGAAGCCCGCATCGCAAGGCATCTGCGCGCAGAGAAGACGTTACGCTGGCACATCGACTACCTGCTGGCCGTCGCAGGCGTCAGGGTGCTGTCGGTGCGACGCTCGCGCCACGCGGAATGCGCGCTCAACCAGGCCACCGGCGGCACCATCCCCATCCCCGGCTTTGGCGCCTCCGACTGTCGCGCGCGCTGCGGCAGCCATTTGAAATACCTCGGACGCTGAGCGTTCTCGCGAAGCAGCGCATCCCGGCCGCGTCCTCTCACAAGGATCAAGAGACTACCTTGGCGCGGCCGGGCCTCAATGCTGGTTCAGCGTCTCACGAACCGCCGTCCAGCCATCCCCAGGAGACTCGCGCCCACGAGCAACAACGTGCCGGGCTCGGGCGTATGGTTGGTAGGACCGACATATTCGACGGTGCGGAGCATGGCAATTGCCTGATCGCCGCCACCTGGCGTCTCGGTTATGTATTGGATATTGGCCCAATGCAGCGCCTGATCGTAGGTATCGTAGTAACCATACTGAAGCGTTTGGTCATCCACCGCCACCAAGGGCACCCAGTGGTCTCCGCCTTCGGCTGCATCGTTGTCGATCGTGAGGAAGATGGCGATACCCATGGCCAGATACGGCTTCACGAAGTCAACGAACTTCTGTTTGTCGATTACGGTACTCGGTCCGCTGTTGTCCCAGAAGCCACCATCGTTGTTCCACGCGTCGCCATAGGCGCCGTAGGCATTCCATGTTGCATTCGATGGAAGAAAGTTGGTCCCGACGTGCATCATCACATCGACGACATAACCGCGGTTCGCGGCATAACCCTCCAGCCCTCCTTTGATGTCGTACTGACTTCCGAATCCGTTGTTGCTCGTGTTCATGTAGGTAGCGCTATGCAGGGCGTTCGCCGTCGCGAGACCTTGATTGACGCCGATGCCAGGCGTTGTCAACAGGCCTGCCGCTCCCTTGCTGTTTTCGAAATAGCCGAAGATCATGGCCCCCGTGGTTGGTCCGCAACCAACGAAGCCGGTCGTTGGATCCTTGTACGCTCCCGTGTTGTAGGGATAGCTGGGGAAGTTGTTGAAGTCCTGCAGGAAGGCTTGCGCGGCTTCCGTGATGGGGGTCACGGTCAATGCACAGATTGCGACGCTGGTGAACAGTCCGGCTCGTGCGATTCTCATCAGGGGTCTCCTCTTTTCGACGTTATGCAAACAACACGCATTGATCTGGCAAACGAACAGCCTTCAAGCTGGCCAAACGTCACATGGCAAGCACATATCATGCCCTTGTCGTAATGAGTGAGATATCAATGGCATGGCGCACAACTCCTATTTGGCATGTAAAGTTTTCTGACTATACGTAATACCGGATCCGATCCCTATTCATTGAATCGGCGTGATTCCATGTTCGGCGAATCCGGCCTGGCCAGACGATTCCGGCGACTCCACCCCGCCATTCCGAGCGTTCTGGCATTTGACAATACACACCTGATGTTCCCGGCGGCCTGGCGTCCAAACAACCGGAACGCTTGACGACGACACTGTGAATCGGCAGGAAGTCGTTCGCGGCGAGCGGCTATCGGCCATCAGTGCTTATGAGATCGCCACCCGCCGGCCAGCTTTGGCCGATGCCAGGGCCAAGCTGCAATTCGATGGCAGCGGTTATCGGGCCAGAACTTCAGTCTTCACTAATTCGTCCGCCGACTTCTCCGATGCCCCCATTCGCCGCAAATCAGTGCCAGCTTCGGAGATAGTACAAGTCTGAGCCCGGCCTCCACAACTGCCGGGGGGCTGGTGCGATATCAACGCATGGGTGATCGCGCCATCCGGTGTATCCTCGCCTCACGCCCAAGACATCTCCAGCCCATGAAATCTCCGCACCTCGTATTTCTCGCAGTACTCATCACCACTCTCCCGCCTTGTTTGGCCGAACCCGGAACCCCAGCGCCGAAGTTGATCGAGAACTCGCTCGGCATGAAGTTGGTTCTCGTTCCCGCCGGCACATTCCTGATGGGCAGCGACGAGTCACCGGAGTCCCTGGCCAAGGCCTACCCCCAGATTCCGCCCGAGCGTTTCCGCCAACTCGGAGACGAAGCGCCGGTACACAAGGTGCGCATCACGCGACCCTTCCTTCTCGGCCAGACTGAAGTCACGGTCGCGCAGTTCAGGCGCTTTCTGGAAGCCTCCGGCTACACGCCGGAATCGATACGCGACGGCACCGGCGGCTATGGCTACAACGCCGCCTACAGCGCATCGAGCGAGGCCGCGGCGGAAGCCTTCGACGGGCGTAACCCGAAGTACTCCTGGCGCGATCCCGGCTTCCCCCAGACCGACGATTCACCGGTGGTCAACGTGACCTGGAACGATGCCGTCGCCATGACCGACTGGCTCAGCCGGAAGGAAGGGAAGCGCTACCGCCTGCCGACCGAGGCCGAATGGGAATATGCCTGCCGCGCCGGCACGCGCAGCCGCTACTACAGCGGCAACGATCCGCAATCGCTGCTCGGCACCGCCAATGTCCTGGACGCCGACGCCGCAGCCCTTTGGCCGCAGTGGCAGCCGATGGCGCTGCCCGCCCACGACGGCTACACGTTCACGGCGCCGGTGGCCGCAGGGACGCCGAATGCAATGGGCCTCTACGACATGATCGGCAACGTCTGGGAATGGACCGCCGACTGGTATGACGAGAACTATTACGCCAATTCGCCGGTCGACGATCCGCAGGGCCCGCCGTCGGCGAACGTGCGCGTGCGCCGGGGTGGTTCCTGGCACACTTGGCCGTTCTACACGCGTTGTTCGTTCCGCAACTGGAATTCTCCGCAGACGCGCTACACGCTCGTCGGCATGCGCCTGTTGCGCGAGGCCGATCCGGAAGAGCGTTAGCCGCTGACCCGCTCGTAATAGCGGGCGCGGTAGAGCAGGCGCCGGCGCTGCGGCGTTTCGGTGAAGCCGCTGCGATCATGGAGCACGTTGTTGCAGACGAGGCCCATGCCCGGTTCGAGGCGGCCGCGCAGGGTCCAGGGCGTCGGCGTGGCGAGGACACGTTCCAGCGCGGCCACGGCGGCCTGTGTCGGCGCGTCCTGGCGCCAACGGATGCTGCGCGTACGCGCTGTGTAGCGCATGTGCAGGAAGCCCAATCGATCCACCGAGAACACCGGCCCGGGCTGCTCGGCGCGGGCGATGCCGCCATCGTTGTCTGGGTCGGTGCGCGCCGGGATGGTCATCACGTCGGC
Source organism: Rhodocyclaceae bacterium (assembly GCA_041480065.1). GTDB lineage: Bacteria > Pseudomonadota > Gammaproteobacteria > Burkholderiales > Rhodocyclaceae > Fen-999. The sequence continues at coordinate 28,109 of JBGOZF010000051.1, read as the reverse complement.
CACCGACAGGGTGCGGATGTACTCGGGGTTCTCGTCGCGCAACAGGATGTAGGCCATCTCGTGATCGAGCAACTGGTTGTCGCCGCCGCTCTGCGCGCTCTCGACGCAATGAAGCAGCAGCCCGCGCACCGTATGATCCGGCGTGTTGTAGTAGCCGTCGGTGTGCCAGCGGATCGGCTTGTCGGTATAGGGGATGAACTCGCGCCGCTCGCCGCGCTCCTCGGCACCACGAACCGAAAGCGGCGAAATGCTGTCGTTGTCGGTCAGCCAGTGGCCGTCGAGCGTATGCAGGCCCAGTTGCTGGCCGAGCAGACGCGGAATGTCCTTGTCGGGATCGCGCCCTGTCTTGCCGACATAGATCGCCATGTTGGCGACCGCGTTCAGGTGCAGCAGCCGGCTGCGTTCTGCCGTCGTCAGCGCGCGTGGATCGCCAACCTCAACCACGATGTCTTCGAGCTGCCGCGGTGCGGTCGCCAGTTTTCGCTGGCGCCACTCGGCGTAGGCCTTTGCTGCGTTGAGATCGAATGGTGAGATGTCAGTCTCCGCTCACGGCACCTCGTTCGCGCCTGGGCTTCGCGTCGCCGCCGCCGAAGAGGCCGGCGAGCGTCTTGTCGAGAGCCTTCAAGGCATCCGGCACCTCGATTTCCATCACCTGATCCACGACCCAAAGGCGATCCTTCTCCGGCAGCCCTTCGCGCAGGCAGGCGGCAAAGTAGCGCTTGAAGCCGAAGTCCGGGCCGTCCGGGCCGTAATCGAACTCGGCGTAATCGGCGCCGCGCCGGTTGAAGAGGTCGATGAAATGCTGCTTGCACTCGCCGGGTTGCGCCTCGCCGAACAACATGTGGTTGTTGTCCTCGATGATCTCGGCCAAGCGCTTGCCCAGCGCAGCGGTGAACTCGACACGGCGTTCGCCGTCGAGCTTCGCGTAGGCGATGCGATCCGCGGCCATGGCCATGAAGATCAGGAACTCGCAGACGAAATCGAAATACGGTCGCCCGACGTCGATGTCGTACTTGGCGTCACGCATCCGCTTGATCGACTCGATCGCCAGCTTCCAGGCCAATATCGCCACGACCGAGGCCAGCGTCGCGCCGGAGCGCTGGCCTTCGGTGTGGAAACGGCTGCGGATGCGAACTGCGGCCACCGGTCAGTAACCGCCTTTACCGTACGGCTTCGGGAGGCCGGCGATCTTCACCGCCTGCTTCGCCGGGCCGTCATGCGGGAACAAGTCGTACATCTGCTTCGAATCGACGCTCGGCAGGATGTCGGCCATATCCTTCATGAAGTTGCGGAAGTTGGGCGTATGGCCTTCTTCGCGGTACTTGTCGCGGAAGTAGCTGATGATGGCCATGTGATTGTCGGTCAGCTCGATGCCTTCAGCCGCCGCGATCACCTTCACCGCTTCATCGCTGAAATCCGGCTCCATCAGGAAGCCATAGTCGTCGGTTTCTTTTTCGACACCACCGATTACGTAACTCATCAAGGGTCTCCTTTAGCAGGTTCAGAAAAGATTACTTCTTGCGCAGATAGAACTCGTGGGCGCCGCGCGCCAGGGGCAGCGTCGCCAGAAGCTCGATCGTTGATGAGTTGCGGCTCCACGACTCGACGTCGGCCATGGAACCCGGGCAGTCGCTGACCATCTGTAGCACCTCACCGGACTTCATGCCGTCGAGCAGTTTCTTGGCCTCGAGGATCGGGCCCGGACAGGAGACGCCGCGCATGTCCAACGTCACGTGGGCAATCAGCGTCGTCTGGGCGCCGCCGGCCTTGCGCAGCGTGTAGGCCGTCTTGCCGTCGGCCTGCCTGATGTTGCTGACCAGTTCGTTGCCGGTGAACTTGCACCAGGCGAAGAGGTCGTCCTCGGTGCCGGGGCAATCCGACAGCAGCACCATGGTCTGGCCGGGTTGCAGGTCGTCGATGATCTTCTTGGCGCCGAGCAGCGGCGCCGGGCAGGGCATGCCGGAAAGATCGATGGTTACTGCGGGTTTTTCGTTCATTTTCGTCTCCTGTTTATCCGCCGACGGCGGCGACCGATTTGTGCGGGATGAAGATCCCGCAGCCACGCTTGCGTTCGCCGCCCAAACCTTCCCGCTGCACGCGCAGCGAGTTCTCGATACTAAGCCCGAACAGCATCAGGCTGTGGCCATGCCATTGTCCAGTTGGACCGCGACCGACCCGCGCCTTGCCGCACACCAATTCGGCCGCGATGGCCGACGCCTTGAAGTGCGCGCTGCAGGCGGCAATGAACTCATCCTCCGGCTCGACGCCCACCGTCACGAAGGACGAGTAGAGCGTCGCGATCTGCGACAGCGGGCGAACCGCCGCCTCGCCAACCTGGATCTCGCCGCGCAGATCCAGGCGGCTGCCGCAAAGCGCCCGCGCCGCCTCGACGCGTTCCGCAGGCAAGCGCAGGGTGAGCTTGGCGCGGTGCGTCAGGTAGAGTTCGCGGTCGCCGGGACTGACGCCGGCCAGCGGATGTACCCCGGCCGTCGGCTCGTCGGCAAGCCAGGGCAGCCTCGGCTCCAGGACCTGCCAGAGCAGGTCCGCGTAGTCCAGGGCCACGGCCTCGCCATGCAGCGCAAAGACCAGATCGACAATTTCGCCGCTCACGTGCTGCCTTGCGATTTCACGGCCCAGTCGAGCATCGTCCGAGCCCAGCGTTCGGCGGTCACCGGATCGATGTCGAAGATGGTGAAGCGCCTGTTCTCGCGAATCCGCAAGCGCAGGAAGGGCATGCCGCCAACCTCGTATTCGATCTGCTGCAATTCGATTTCCTGGTTCCCGAGGGGAACCCGGAACTTGTCCAGGCTGGTGATATTGTCCATGGTCGAATATCCTGATCCGGGCCGCACTATCGCACCGGAGCCGCAGCACAAGCCATCACCGGTATGGCTTGCGATCATATAACTCTTCCGGGTAGGTTCGCTTACTCCCATAGAGGGGGAGAACATACCTGCCCGGGGTATGGTTTGTGCACCGCACCGACTCCTAAGATTCGGCCAGCCCATCATCCCCAACATGAGGAGACCCTACATGGCCAAGCCGATGCACCCCACCCCCCTGCTGGACGAGCTCGAGAAGGGCCCCTGGCCAAGCTTCGTGACCGGTATCAAGCGCCTGGCGAAAGATAACGACATGGCGGTCGACCTGCTCGGTCAACTTGAAACCTCTTACGAGAACCGCATGGGCTACTGGAAAGGCGGCACGCTGGGCGTCGTCGGCTACGGCGGCGGCATCATCCCGCGCTTCTCCGAGATCAAGAACCCGGACGGCAGCTACAAGTTCCCCGATGCCGGCGAATTCCACACGCTGCGCGTCATGCCGCCGGCCGGCATGCACTACGACACCGGCACCCTGCGCAAGCTGTGCGACATCTGGGTCAAGCATGGCTCCGGCCTGATCGCCCTGCACGGGCAGTCGGGCGACATCATGTTCCAGGGCGCCTCGAGCGAGAACGTGCAGAAGGCCTTCGACGAATTCAATGAAATGGGCTTCGACCTCGGCGGCGCCGGCCCGGCTCTGCGCACCTCGGCCTCCTGCATCGGCCACGCCCGTTGCGAGATGTCCTGCTACGACGAAGGCAAGGCGCACCACCAGATCATCAACAAGTTCCTCGACGACCTGCACCGCCCGGCGCTGCCCTACAAGTTCAAGTTCAAGTTCTCCGGCTGCCCGAACGACTGCACCAACTCGATCCAGCGCTCGGACTTCGCCACCATCGGCACCTGGCGCGACAACATCGTCACCGACGAAGCTCTGGCCAAGAAGTTCTACGCCAAGCACGGCATCACCAAGATCGTGAACGAAGTCATCGGCATGTGCCCGACCCGCGCCATCCAGATCAAGGCTGCCAAGGACATCGCCAAGGGCGACCATATTTCCGCCGTCAAGCTCGACGACAGCCAGGCCCTGGAAATCGACAACCAGAACTGCGTGCGCTGCATGCATTGCATCAACGTCATGACCGGCGCGCTGCAAGTCGGCAAGGACCGCGGCGTCACCATCCTGATCGGCGGCAAGAGCGTACTGAAGATCGGCGCCACCATGGGTTCGATGATCATTCCCTTCATGCCGCTCAACACCGACGAGGATTACGAGACCTATCTCGACCTGGCCCAGCGCGTCATGGACTTCTTCGCCGAGAACGCACTTGAGCACGAGCGCACCGGCGAGATGATCGACCGCATCGGCCTAGCCAACTTCCTGGAAGGCATCGAGGTCGAGATCGACCCGAACATGATCAACCGTCCGCGCATGAATCCTTACACGAACATGGTCGGCTGGGACGAGGAAGTAGCGAAAGCCGAAGCCCGCAAGGCCGCTGCCGCCTGATCCCGACGAACTGGAGACACACTCAAATGGCACAAGCTCAAGTCCGCAAGCCGGTTGAAGGCTTCCTCGACAACAAGAAGTTCCTGCATCCCAAGTTCGCCGCCAACTACGGCAACTGGAAGTATCACGACCGTCCGCGTCCCGGCGTCCTTCACCACGTCTCCCACACGGGCGACGAAGTCTGGTCGGTCAAGGCCGGCACCCAGCGCCAGATGGACCACTACACCATCCGCAAGCTGTGCGACATCGTCGACAACTTCGCCGAAGGCTTCATGCGCTTCACCATGCGTTCCAACGTCGAGATCGCCGTCTCGTCTGCGGCAAAGGTCGATCCGCTGATCGCCGAACTCGAGAAGAACGGCTTCCCCGTCGGTGGTACCGGCAACTCGGTGTCGATGGTCGCTCACACCCAGGGCTGGCTGCACTGCGACATCCCCGGCACCGACGCCTCCGGCGTGGTCAAGTCGATGATGGACAACCTCATCGATGAGTACCGTCACGAGCGCATGCCCAACCGCGTCAAGCTGTCCACCTCCTGCTGCGAGATCAACTGCGGCGGCCAGGCCGACATCGCTGTCGTCGTGCAATACACCAAGCCGCCGAAGATCAACCACGACCTCGTTTCCGCCATCTGCGAGCGCCCGACCGTGGTCGCCCGCTGCCCGGTGGCCGCCATCCGGCCGACGATCGTCAACGGCAAGCCTTCGCTGGAAGTTGACGAGAAGAAGTGCGTCTGCTGCGGCGCCTGCTACCCCCCCTGCCCGCCCATGCAGATCAACGACCCCGAGTCGAACAAGATCGCGATCTGGGTTGGCGGCAAGAACTCCAATGCCCGCTCGAAGCCGACCTTCCACAAGCTGGTCGCCGCCGGCCTGCCCAACAACGCGCCGCGCTGGCCCGAGGTCAACGCCGTCGTCGGCAACATTCTCAAGGCGTACCAGGAAGATGGCCGCCCGTGGGAGCGCATGGCCGACTGGATCGACCGCATCGGCTGGCCCCGCTTCTTCGAAAAGACCGGCCTGCCCTTCACCAAGTACATGATCGACGACTGGCGCGGCGGCCGTGTGAACCTCAACGCCTCGGCCCACGTCCGCTTCTAAGCTCGGAGCAGCGATGAAATTCTCGATCCTCGTTAACGAAGGTCCTTACACTCACCAGGCCTCGGACACCGCCTATCAGTTCGCCAAGGCGGTCCTGGCCAAGGGTCACGAGATCTTCCGCATCTTCTTCTACCACGACGGCGTGAATAACGCGACGCGCCTGACGACACCACCGCAGGACGATCGCAACATCGTCAACCGCTGGTCGAAGCTGGCCGAAGAACACAAGCTGGACATGGTGGTCTGCGTCGCCGCCGCCCAGCGCCGCGGTATCGTCGATGAAGGCGAAGCCAAGCGCAACGGCAAGGACGCCACCAACCTGGCACCGGGCTTCCGCATCTCCGGTCTCGGCCAGCTGGTCGAAGCCGGCATCCAGTCCGACCGTCTGGTCACTTTTGGCGACTGAGTCGGCGACTGAGGAAAACAAGATGACCATCAAGAAATTCATGTTCGTCAATCGCAAGGCGCCCTACGGAACCGTCTACGCGCTCGAGTCGCTGGAGGTGGTGCTGATCGCCGCCGCCTTCGAGCAGGACGTATCGCTGGCCTTCCTCGACGACGGCGTGTACCAGTTGAAGAAGGGGCATTCCACCAAGGGCATCGAAATGAAGGCCTTCGAGAAGACCTATGGTGCGCTGGAAGACTACGACGTCACCAAGCTCTACGTGGATGAAGAGTCGCTGGCTGCCCGCGGCCTGACCACCGACGACCTGTGCGTACCCGTCGAAGTGATGAGCCGTGCGAAGCTCGGCAAGATGATCGAGGACCAGGACGTCGTCCTGTCGTTCTGAGGAAATCATGACCCCCCACGCTCACATTCGTTCGCTGCCCCCACAGGGGGCGTATGCCTCCCTCGGGGCGGCCCTTCGGAAGGCATAGCACCATGCTCAATATCGTCAACAAGTCCCCTCTGGATCGCGGTTCGCTCGACTCCTGCCTGCAGGCTGCCGACGGCGGCGCCATCCTGCTCATCGAGGACGGTGTCTACGGCGCTACCAAGGGTAGCGTCGGCGAAGCCAAGCTCAAGGCTGCCGGCGGCAAGTTCAAGCTCTATGCCCTGGGCGCCGATGCGGAGGCCCGCGGCATTGCCGATCGCATGATGGATGGCGTCACCCTCGTCGACTACGGCGGTTTCGTCGACCTGGTCGCCGAATACAAGACCTGTCAGTCGTGGCTCTGATCCCGCCGCTACCGACTCCCAACGGATCATTTTTTTAGGAGAAATACCATGGCAATCGAAGTCAATGGCAAGAGCTACGAGACCGACGAAGAAGGCTACCTGGTCAACCTCGCCGACTGGAACGAAGACGTCGGTGCCGTCCTGGCGCAATCCGAAGGCGTGACGATGACCGACCAGCACTGGGAAGTCGTCAACTTCCTGCGCGACTACTACAACGAATTCCAGATCGCCCCGGCCGTCCGCGTGCTGACCAAGGCCATTGGCAAGAAGCTCGGCCCGGAAAAGGGCAACAGCCAGTACCTGTACGAGCTGTTCCCCTACGGCCCGGCCAAGCAGGCCTGCAAGATCGCCGGCCTGCCCAAGCCGACGGGTTGCATCTAATCGGACGGCGGCGGCGCGGTCGGTCATGAGCGTATTCTTCGCCCTGCTCTTCTACGCCGCCACGGCGGTGCTGGTCCTCGGTCTGCTCTACAAGATCGTTGACTTCGCGCGCACGCCGGCACCCCTGTCGATTCCGACCACACCGGCGCCGACGACCACCGGCGGTGTCGTGCTGCGCATGTTCCGCGAAGTAGCGTTTTTCGAGAGCCTGTTCAAGGGCAACCTCTGGATCTGGATGTTTGCCGCCGCCTTCCATTTCGGGCTGGCGCTGGTCGTGGTGCGCCACCTGCGCTACTTCACCGAGCCGGTCTGGTTCTGGGTGGAATTCGCGCAGCCGTTCGGCATGTATGCCGGCTTCGCGATGGCGGCAGGGCTCGGCGGACTGTGGGCCCGGCGCTTCCTGGTCGAGCGTATTCGTTACATCTCGACGACTTCGGACCACCTGATGCTTGCGCTGCTGCTGATCATCGCCGCCACCGGTCTGGGGATGAAATTCCTCATGCACACCGACATCATCGCCGTGAAGACCTTCTTCCTCGGCCTGATGCGCTTCGACATCCAGCCGCTGCCTGAGCATCCCGGCTTGTATATCCATCTCGCTTGCGTGGCACTGTTGATGATCATCTTCCCGTTCTCGAAACTGCTGCATGCGCCAGGCGTATTCTTCAGCCCGAGCCGCAACCAGGCCGACAATCCGCGCGAAGTGCGCCACCTGTCCTCCTGGGCCGCCAAGCTGGAGAAAAACTAAGATGGCCGGCCCTGATTCCAAGCCCGTCATCACGGCACCCGCCTTCCGCGACTACCCGACCATCCCCGCGCTCCAGCCGGGCGCAACGGAAGGCGTGAAGTGCTACGTCGCCAACGAGAAGATCCAGGAAGCCCTCGGCTTCCAGGGCAAGCTGGCGGAAAACTGGCAGGAAACCCATGACAAGGCCATCGGCCGCATGGGCGAACTGCTGGACAAGTACCGCTCGCTCAAGGTGTACATGGATGCCTGCGTGCATTGCGGCTCCTGCACCGACAAGTGCCACTATTTCATCGGTACCGGCGATCCCAAGAACATGCCGGTGGCCCGCCAGGACCTGATGCGCAGCGTCTATCGCCGCTACTTCACTCCGGCCGGCAAACTGTTTCCGTCGCTCGTCGGCGCCCGCGATCTGACGCGGGAAGTGCTCGACGAGTGGTACACCTATTACTGGCAGTGCTCGGAGTGCCGGCGCTGCTCGGTGTTCTGCCCCTACGGCATCGACACTGCCGAAGTCACCATGGCCGGCCGCGAGATTCTCGATTACGTCGGCTACGGCCAGAAGTACTCGAACGAGATCATCGGCAAGGTGCACAAGATCGGCAATAACCTCGGCCTGCCCGGCCCGGCACTGATCGACACCCTGTCCGGCCTCGAAGAGGACGTCAAGGAAGATACCGGCTGCGACGTCCGCTATCCCGTCGATGAGCAGGGCGCCGAAGTTCTGCTGGTCACACCTTCGGCCGACTTCTTCGCCGAACCGCACATCGAGAGCACCATCGGCTACGGCAAGGTCTTTCACGCCGCCGGCATCTCCTGGACCTTCTCATCGAAGGCTTCCGAGGCCGGCAACTTCGGCATGTTCATCGGCAACTACGATCAGTTGCGCAAGATCGCCCTGCGTGTGCGCGAGGCAGCCCTGGAACTCGGCGTCAAGCGCATCGTGGTCGGCGAATGCGGCCACGCCTGGCGCGTCGCCTATGCTTTCTGGAACACCCTGGCAGGCATCGGCGCCGGCGCCAACGATCCTTTCGCGGTGGAACTGCAAAAGCAGCTCGACCCGCGCTACAAGCAGCCTTCGCACATCTGCGAATTCACCTGGGATCTCATCCAGCAGGGCCGCCTGAAGTTCGACAAGTCGGCCAACGATCATCGCACGATCACTTTCCACGACTCCTGCAACGTCGCCCGCGCCTCGCGCATGGGCGACTACCCGGGCGGCCAGTTCGACATCCCGCGCAACATCATCAAGGCGGTGGCCAACAACTTCGTCGACATGGCCGCGGAAACGATTCACGAGAAGACCTTCTGCTGCGGCGGCGGCGGCGGCGTGCTGACCGACGAGTTGCTCGACATCCGCGTCAAGGGCGCCCTGCCGCGCATGGAAGCCCTGAAGCGCGTGGTCGACGATCATGGCGTCAATTTCATGGCCACGATCTGCGCCATCTGCAAGGCCCAGTTCACCAAGGTTGTGCCCTATTACGGTTTCAAGAGCAGCATGATCGGCGGCGTGCACCAGCTCGTCAGCACGGCGATCAAACTCGGCAACGAGCAGTAAATACGGAGACAAGCGATGTCCACGACACCCCAGACCCCGCAGAACACCAAAATCACCTATCGCCGTTACAAGGACGGCGACGACAAGTACCGGCGCTCGCAGGAACAATTGTTCAAGGCGAGTTGGACGTACAAGTGCCCGACCTACGTCCAGCAGACCCCGCCGTGCCAGGGCCAGTGCCCTGCCGGCGAGGACATTCGCTCCTATCTGAACATCGTCCGCGGCATCGAGAAGCCGCCGGTCGGCCCGGACGGCAAGCCCTCCATGTCGTGGCAGGAATATGCCTGGCGCCGGCTGACCGACTGCAACCCCTTCCCGGCCATCATGGGCCGCGTCTGCCCGGCGCCCTGCCAGGGCGGCTGCAACCGCGCCAAGGTCGAGGACTACGTCGGCATCAACTCGGTCGAGCAGTACCTCGGCAACTACGCGATTGAAAAGGGCTTCGCCTACCCGAAGCCCGAGGTCGAAACCGGCAAGAAGGTTGCCGTCATCGGCGGCGGTGTCGCCGGTCTGTCGGTCGCCTACCAATTGCGCAAGAAGGGCCACCAGGTCACGATCTTCGAGGCCTACAAGAAGCTCGGCGGCATGTGTACCTTCGGCTTGCCGGCCTATCGTACGCCGCGCGACGTCGTCGATGCCGAAGTGAAGCGCATCATCGACATGGGCGGTATCGAGGTCCGTTGCAACACCCGCGTCGGCAAGGACGTCACGATGGATGACATCCGCGCGCAATACGACGCCGTCTTCATCGGCATCGGCGCCCAGGCCGGCAACAAGCTCGACATCCCCGGCGCCGACGCGCCGAACGTCACCGACGGCATCAGCTTCCTGCGCATCTACAACGAAGGCAAGATCGACTGCGCCGGCAAGCACATCGTCGTCATCGGCGGCGGCGACACGGCCATGGACTGCGCCGCGGTGGCACGCCGCCTCGGCGCCGAATGCGACGTCAGCACGTCGCCGGCCAGCCAGACCAAGGTGACCATAGCCGCCCGCGAAGGCAACAGCCGTCAAGCGATGCAGCTTCTGCGGCAGAGTTCGGAAGTCGTTATCGCCTATCGCCGCCACGTTCAGGAAATGCCCGCCTCGAAGCATGAGATCGATGCCGTCGTCGAGGAAGGCGTCGAACTGCAGCCTTGCGTCGCCCCCGTGTCGGTCGTCAAGGACGCCGAGGGCAAAGCCACCGCGCTGCGCGTGATCAAGGTCGATTGGGTCAACAAGAAGATGGTGCCGCAGGAAGGCACGGAGTACGACATCCCCGCCGACCTCATCGTTTGCGCGGTCGGCCAGTACATCGACTGGAACGGCATGGACGGCTACAAGAACCCGAAGAACGTGGCCAACGTCGACAAGAACCTGCAAGCCGTCGGCCAGCCCGGCGTGTTCGTCGGCGGCGACGCCATCACGCCGCTGCTCCTGACCACCGCCATCGGCCATGCCCGCATCGCCGCCGACGGCATCCACGAATACGTCATGACCGGCGAAGTGCAAAAGCGCCCCAAGGTCGACAAGAAGCTGTTCGACATGCCCGCCAACATGGTGAAGTTCGGCGCCAAGTTCGAGCCGGTGCCGGAAGGCTATACCCGCGCCACCGCCGACAACAAGAACGCTGTGCACAACTTCGACGACCGTGCCGACCGTGCCATCATCGAGGCGAAGGATCTCTTCCTGGGCCATTTCGGCCATACGGCGCGCAACGAGCGCGACATGATCGACATCAACGCCGACAATGTGCTTGGTAACAGCGAAGAGCGCCTGATCGCGCTGACCGAGGCCCAGGCGCAAGCCGAAGCCAAGCGCTGCATGAGCTGCGGCATGTGCTTCGAGTGCGACAACTGCGTCATCTACTGCCCGCAGGGCGCCGTCAAGCGCGTGCCGAAGAAGGAGCAGATGGCCGGCCGCTACGTCTTCACCGACTACAGCAAGTGCATCGGCTGCCACATCTGCATGGACGTCTGCCCGACCGGCTACATCCAGATGGGTCTGGGCGGCGAAGGTAACTGATCGCCAAGAACCGATGACTATGTCGCGCGTCCTCGTCCTCATCGCCACCCTGCTCCTGTCGGCGCTGCCCTCTGCGTACGCGGACGGGGTGACCAAGCCCGCCGTCACGATCGAGAATCCCGGCACGCAGTGCGTGGCGCCGGCCGAGGAAATGCGGCGCAACCACATGGAGATGCTCAAGCACCAGCGCAAGCTGACGCTGCGCGAAGGCGTACGCGGCAGCAAGGTGAGCCTCAACGGCTGCATCGAATGCCATGCCAGCAAGAAGACCGGCTCCGTGATCGGCAGCGACGAGAACTTCTGCCAGGCCTGCCACGCCTTTGCGGCCGTGAAGCTCGACTGCTGGGACTGCCATCAGCCCAAGGCGAACTACAAAGCCACAGGGGCCAAGCCATGACCGACAACAACCGCCGCCGCTTCCTGGTCGCGGGCGCCGCCGGCGCCGCGGCCATCGCCCCCGGCATCCATCTGATCGAAGTCTCGCAAGCCAGACAAGCCGGCGAGCCCGCCTCCAGTTCCAACCGCTGGGGCCTGCTGATCGACACCAACAAGTGCTCCGGCACTTGCGACGCCTGCGTCAAAGCCTGCGCCACCGAGAACGGCATCAACGAGCAGGTGGCCGATCCGCGCCAGCGCTCGCAGTGGATACGCAAGATCGACATTAAGGAAAAGAGCGGGGAAAAGAAGAGCGGCCGCGAGCATTCGCTGCCGATGATGTGCCAGCACTGCGCCGAGCCGCCCTGCGTCGACGTCTGCCCGACGGGGGCATCGATGAAGCGCGCCGACGGCATCGTCCTGGTCGATCGTCACATCTGCATCGGCTGCCGCTACTGCATGATGGCCTGCCCCTACAAGGCGCGCTCCTTCGTACACGAGCCGCTGACCGAACAGAATCCGGAAGTGCCGCGTGGCCTCGGCTGCGTCGAAGCCTGCACACTCTGCGTGCATCGCGTGGACAAGGGTCAGTTGCCCGCCTGTGTCGAGGCCTGCACCGAGGGCGCCATGCTCTTCGGCGACCTCGCCGATCCGAACAGCGAAATCTCCCGCCGCATCGCCCACGAGGCCACCACCCAGGTCAGAGCCGACCTCAAGCTCAACACCGGCGTCCGCTACCAGGGCATTTGACATGACCACGACCATACTTTCCGCCCGCGCCGATACGACCAAGTTCTGGTTCATCGCCGCCCTCGGTGCACTGGTCTCGGCCATCGGCTTCGGCTCCGCGCTCTACATGGAGCACCATGGCCACGCCGTCACCGGCATGACCAACCAGATCGTCTGGGGCATTCCGCACGTCTTCGCGATCTTCCTGATCGTCGCCGCCTCCGGCGTGCTCAATGTCGCCTCGATCGGTTCCGTCTTCGGCAAGGCGGCCTACAAGAAGCGTGGCCCACTGTCGGGCCTGCTAACGCTGGCCATGCTCTCCGGCGGCCTGTTCGTGCTCATGCTCGACCTCGGCCGCGCCGACCGCGTCATGGTCGCCGCCACGCACTACAACTTCACCTCCGTCTTCGCCTGGAACGTTTTCCTCTACTCCGGGATGTTCGGCATCGTCGCCGTCTACCTGTGGGCGCTGATGGAAAAGCGGATGTACCCGTTTGCGAAGCCCGTCGGCCTCGCAGCCTTCATCTGGCGCCTGATCCTCACCACCGGTACCGGCTCCATCTTCGGCTTCCTGGTCGCCCGCCAGGCCTACCAGTCGGCCGTGCTGGCGCCCATGTTCATCATCATGTCCTTCGCCTGGGGCCTGGCCGTGTTCCTCATCGTTCAGGCGGTCCTGTTCCGCTGGAACGACATGACGCTGCACCCGGCCATCCTCAAGCGCATGAAGAACCTTCTCGGCGTCTTCGTCGCCGCGGTGCTGTACTTCGTCGCCGTCTATCACCTGACGAACCTCTATTTCGCCAAGCAGATGGCCTTCGAGAAGTTCCTGCTCATAGACAGCGGCTTCGCACCGCTGTTCTGGGTCGGCCAGGTCTTCATCGGCGGCGTTCTGCCGCTGGCCATCCTTTACCATCCGGCGCTGGGTCAACGGATCGGCGCCGTCGTCAGCGCTTCCGCACTCGTCATCGTCGGCGCCTTCTGCCAGCTCTATGTCTTCATCATCGGCGGCGAAGCCTTCCCGATGGACATCTTCCCCGGCATGGAAGTCAGCAGCAGCTTCTACGACGGCCAGGTCGCCAGCTACGCGCCCAGCCTGCCCGAGCTGCTGCTCGGCTTCGGCGGCCTCGGCGTCGCCTTCATGATCAGCCTGGTCGGCATCCGCGTGCTCAAGTTCCTGCCCGAGGATGATCCCGTCCAGCCGGACGCCGCTTCGGATTAAGCGCACTCCCGCCCGGCATCGCCGGGCGCTCACTCAGGCCGCGCCTCCATGCATCGTTTCCTGATCTCGGCCGCCCACAAGTCTTCCGGCAAGACCACGGTCAGCATCGGCCTGGTCGCCGCCCTGAAGGCGCGCGGCCTCGCCGTGCAGCCCTTCAAGAAAGGGCCGGACTACATCGATCCGCTCTGGCTCGGTACGGCGGCCGGGCGTGCCTGCCGCAACCTCGACTTCTACCTTTCGCCCGACGACGAGATCCGCGCCCAGTTCGCGCGCAGCGGCTGGGATGCCGACGTCTGCCTGGTCGAGGGCAACATGGGCCTCTACGACGGCCTGGACCTCGAAGGCGCCAACAGCAACGCCGCGCTCGCCAAGCTGCTCGGCCTGCCCGTGGTACTGGTCCTCGACGCGCGTGGCATGACACGCGGCATCGCGCCGCTGATCCTCGGCTACCAGGCCTTCGACCGCGACCTGCGCTTCGCCGGCGTCGTCCTCAACCGCCTGGGCGGCAGCCGCCACGAGGCCAAGCTGCGCGCCATCATCGAGCACTACACCGACCTGCCGGTGCTCGGCGCCATCCACGAAGACGCCGGCATGGCGCTGGTCGAGCGCCATCTCGGCCTGATGCCGGCCAACGAGACCCACGCCGCCGAGCGCCACATCGCCGAGATCGCACAACGCGTCGCCGCTCAGACCGATCTCGAACGCCTGCTCGAGGTCACGCGCACCGACACCGCCCTGCCGCGTCCGCAGCCCTACGCCATCTCCGGCGAGACACCGCTCACCATCGCCATCGCACGCGACGCCGCCTTCGGCTTCTACTACACCGACGACATCGAAGCCCTGAGCGCCGCCGGCGCCCGGCTCACCTACTTCGACGCCCTGCGCGATGCCCATCTGCCCGCATGCGACGGCCTGTTCATCGGCGGCGGCTTCCCCGAGTGCTGGCTCGAAGACCTCGAAGCGAATACCGCGATGCGCACGGAAATTCTCGACGCCATAGAAGCCGGGCTGCCCACTTACGCCGAATGCGGCGGCCTCATGTACCTGGCGCGCTCGATCTCATGGAAGGGTCGGACGCGGCGCATGGTCGGCGCCATCGCCGGCGACGTCACGATGCACGAGAGACCCGTCGGCCGCGGCTACGTCAAGCTTCAGCCCAACGCCCGGCACCCCTGGCATGTCGACGCCTCAGAGCGCCCGATCATCGCCGCCCACGAGTTCCACTATTCCGCCATCGACAACCTGCCTACCGACACCGTCTTTGCCTACGACATCAAGCGCGGTCACGGCGTCGACGGCAAGCGCGACGGAATCGTGTATAAGAACCTGCTCGCGTCGTACACCCACCTGCGTGCCACCGCTGGCTGCGACTGGCCGGCGCGCTTCGTCCGCTTCGTCCGTCAATGCCGCACCACCCGGGAGAGCCAGCGATGTTCCATGTAACTTCCGCCGCTGCCGAACAGATCAGGAGCGCCGCCGAGGCCCAGCACGACAGCCCGTCCCTGCGCGTGGCGGCCAAGATCGAAGACGACGGCGAGCTGGTCTATGGCATGGGCTTCGACGAAGAGCGCGAGAACGACATCGTCATCGAATGCGAGGGCGTCACCCTGCTGATCTCGCCGCACAGCAACGAGTTTCTTGACCAGGCGACGCTGGATTTCGTCGAACTGCATCCCGGCGAATTCCAGTTCGTCTTCATGAACCCGAAGGAAGCCAGTTGCTCGGGCAATACCGGTCCCAGCGGCTGCGGCTCCTGCGGCGGAGGCTGCAAGTGAGCACAACGCCCGCCCAGCCCGGCACCGTTTATCTGGTCGGCGCCGGTCCCGGCGACCCCGACCTGCTGACGCTGCGCGCGGCACAACTGCTGGCGCAGGCCGACGTGCTGGTCTATGACGCCCTGGTCTCGCCACCCGTGCTCGATCGCGTCACCCCAAGCGCGGAGCGCATCTACGCCGGCAAGGAACGCGGCAACCACGCCATACCGCAAGAGGACATCAACCACCTCTTGGTGCGGTTGGCGAAAGAGGGCAAGCGCGTCGTCCGACTAAAGGGTGGCGATCCCTACACCTTCGGCCGCGGCGGCGAGGAAGTCGAAACCCTGGCCGCCAACGGCGTGCCCTTCGAAGTCGTTCCCGGTGTCACCGCGGCCGCCGGCGTCGCCGCCTACACCGGCATACCGCTCACCCACCGCAATCACGCCCAGGCCTGCGTCTTCGTCACCGGCCACCTCAAGGACGGCACCATGAACCTCGACTGGCCCGGCCTCGCCCGCCGCCGCCAGACCGTCGTCATCTACATGGGACTGCACGGCCTGCCCACCGTCTGCGCCAAGCTGATCGAGCACGGCCTGCCCTCAGACTGGCCGGCCGCGATCGTCCAGCAGGGCACCACTCCAAATCAGCGCACCATCACCGGCACGCTGGCCACCCTGCCCGAACTCGCCGAAGCCGCGCACCTGAAAGCGCCGACACTGATCATCGTCGGCGAGACCGTGACTCTACAGAGCAAGCTGTCCTGGTTCGAGCATCAGGCTTGGCGCGACTGATGGCGTATGTTCGAACGAAGGGCCGCATCAGCGGCCCTTCTCCTGTTGGCACCTATCCGCCAAAGGCCGATGGCATCCGGCTTTACCGGCTATTGGTGGTCCCCGAATGTTCGTCCCTCAAAGACGACACCGTGAGTCTCGACTGGCCCGGCCTCGCCCGCCGCCAGAGAGGGGTAACCTCAGGGTCTCCCCTGCTTACTCCTCACCACAAGAACGGTTGATACTTGCAGCGTGGGCAGTACAGGAACACCCGCTTCTCGCCTTCGATCGACAGCGATCCGGTTCTGAACTGACTGATGCTCCAGTGAGCCGTCCTTCCATCCTCGAACGTCAACGTTCCACTCGCGTAACACGGTGACCAATCCAGCGTGTGATGCGCATCGCTCTCATTTGCCTCCCACGCACGACGCAAGAACCGACGGACACCTTTGGCGGTTACCCGAAAGCCGGAGCAGTCGGTGGCCTTGTCATCCGCTGCCGGCGATTTCGCACCGTTTTCCTCGATGCGAACGGTCGAGATTCCCGGCAACTTGACCGGGCAAAGCCTCGGCTGAAGCTCGGTCGCCGTCGTGCAGTCGTCGTTGCCGAAGCAAACACTGCCTGCCATTGAAAACGCAATGGCAACCAACAGTCTTATTGCCATGTCGCGGTACTCGCTTCCGTTGGATTCTTGCGCGAAACGGTCGGATGCCTGAACACCTCGGTGACGGAGATATTCAATGTGCGCGCGAGCTCTTCGACGAGCCATTTCAAGGACTGATTCTGCGCATCTGTCACTGACTCATAGACCTTCTTCTCATCCGGAACGGAGGAGTCGCCGGGTAGCGCCTCACCCACCAGTTCGATGCCTATGCTGTCGTGATTGAAAGGAAATCGATCCGGCACCGACTTCTTTGTTTCCCGCTTATGTTCCCTTGACGGATCGAATCGGGAGTTGAGCTTCTGTTCGGCCGGGGAACACCTGGCTTCCATCATGCAACGGCTCTTCAACTTACCGACATGCCAAGTCTGCTTCCTCACCGAAGCCGTTTGGTAAATCGTACCGTCCTTTGCGATGAGGAAATGGGCTCCATTTGCAGCCGTCCTCCGGTACCCATTCAAAGCAGACTCGGCACGGTTTGATGCACGATTATGCCCGCCACGGTTGGCATAGCCCCATGTTCTATCGAGGGGATGATGGAGTTAGCGATGCGCGGATTGGCTATTACTCCTTGCGAGTCGATGTACAACATACGGACGCTCCTTTCTTTGCCCCAATCAGAACTGCCGAGTCTCCCAGAACAGCGCCCCAGCACCAATGAGTGTCACCAATATGCCCCATGCGATTCACTGACAATCCCAGAGTTACGGCCGACGGCAGGTTCGCCCTCGTGACAAATGGAATCAATGAGTCGGATAACTCCTTGAATGTTCCATGCGTTTGATCGGGACAGCTCCCGCGGCTGATTCTCTTGGCCTCGATGTATGGCGTGGTCATTATCCTAGCACAGGCATTCGCGAAACAGTTATGACATTGAGCACCGTGCCGGGCTGGAGCGCGAGAACACACTTACCGTCATGGGTACGGCTTCACGGCTGACTTCTTGTCTGTCCCGCATTCATGCACTCCAGAACAAGCTCTCCTGGTTCGCCCAAGGCCCCAATCCGCGCTTCATCGTCACCACCTTGACCAATCCGCCCCAGGAACTCTATGAGCGCGGTTACTGCGCCCGCGGCGAAATAGAGAACCGCATCAAAGAGTGCCAATTCGCAGGTAAAGGGGGGCCAAGTTCGAGATATTTCCTGGGGACCGTGTGGCATGTCAGGCACCTGGAAAGCCGAATGTCTCTGATCCCATTTGGGCTCCGGGTGCCAGCGGCGGCATCGGGCTGTCCAGGCTGCTGGCGATGGTGCGCAGGAGTTCCTGGCCGCGGACGGTGGCTCGGCCGTCGTACATGATGCAGGCGGCGCAGGCCTTGAGGATGCGTGGCTTCAGCAGGGGCTTGAGGTCCGCCAGTTTGTCGATGGCCTGGTCCAGCCCCTCCAGGCTCACCTGCTCGCGCGGCACGAACTTCAGGGCCGTGGTGCCTGCCGCGGCGATGCCGGCGTTGAAGGCCTGCTCGGCCCCGGCGGCGTCGGCATGCTCGGCGTGTGCCACCAGCGAGATGACCAGCGCCGCTTCCCGATTCACGTCGCCGAGCAGGCCATGGGCGGCCTTGGCCCGCGGCCGCAGGCCGAAGTGCTCGTCGAGCTGCCGCATCAGGAAGTGCTGCAGCATCCATTCGTTCAGGCTTACCTTGCTGTCGGCTTCGATCAGGGCGGCCACGACTGTCCGGAAGCGCTGGTACTGTGCCGACGACAGCGTCCGCAAGGTCGGCATGGCCAGTCCCGCCAGCGGCAGCCGTGCCGCTTCCTCCAGCGCGAGCAGGTGGCTGCCGAGCTGTGCCGTGAGTTGCGCCACCGCCGAATCCGCCTGAGCCGCGATCATCGCCTGCTGTTGGGCACGGATATCGGGCGCGGCATCGAGCAGCATGCCGTAGATCACCGCCCGGGCGCCGAAGGGCTCGGCCGCCGCTTGGCGCAGGGGCTCGGGGATGGCGGCGAGGATGTCGCGCGCGCGGTCGACATGTTCCTGGTCGAGCCTGCCGATCGTGGCCACGGCGGCGTCGGGCGTGAGCGCACCGGCAATCACGGCTATCGCCGCTGTGGCCCGGCGCGCGTCGCCTGCCTGCGCCGGTGCCGCGTCGGCGGCGACCTGCGGCTTGAAGGAGACGAACTTGCCGTCCCAGCGCGGCTCGATGCACCGGATGCGCTGCACCAGTGGCGGATGGGTGGCGAACAACGACTCCAGAAGACCATCGACTCCGGAGGAGAAATAGGCGTGGCTGAATTGCCTGGCCGACGGACTTTCAAGCAGCGACCCCTGCGCCGAGCCGCCGATCTTCTTCAGGGCGCCGGCGATGCCGTCGGGGTTGCGCGTGAATTGCACGGCGCTGGCGTCGGCCAGGAATTCGCGCTGGCGACTCACTGTGGCCTTGATCCACTGGCCGAAGAAGAAGCCGACATAGCCGATCACCAGCAGCCCAACGCCCAGGGCGAAGATGGCGAGCCCGATGTTTCCGCCATCCCGGCTGCTGCGCGAGCGGTCGGAGAAGCGGGTGGCGCGCAGCAGGTAGTAGCCGGTCAGGCCGATGAGCAGGATGCCGTGCAGCACGCCCATCAGGCGGATGTTCATGCGCATGTCGCCGTTGAAAACATGGCTGAATTCGTGAGCGATCACGCCCTGCAACTCGTCGCGGTCGAGCGAGGCGATGGTGCCGCGCGTCACCGCGATCACCGCGTCGTTGGCCGAGTGGCCGGCGGCGAAGGCATTGATGGCCATGTCGTCGAGCAGATAGACCGGCGGCACCGGCATGCCGGAGGCGACGGCCATCTCCTCGACCACGTTGAGCAGCCGCCGCTCTGCCGAGTCGTTGCTGTTGCGCGGGATCAGCCTGCCGCCCAGCATTTCGGCGACGACGCGCCCGCCGCCGGACAGCGCCATCATCTTGTAAGCGCTGCCGAGACCGATAACGATGAGCGTGCCGACGGCGACGATGGCGAACAGGCCCCAGTCGAAGTCGGGCCGGAGGCCGGTCGAGGAGAAGTGGCGGGCGTCGCGGCTATAGGCGAATACCGCCATCACCAGCAGATTGGTGAGGGCGATCAGGCTCGCCACGGCGAGCGCGAACAGCAGCAACAGCCAGCCGGTCCGGCGTCTCGCCCGGGCCTGTGCCTCGAAGAAATTCATGCGCGCCTGTCAGAACGAGACTTTCGGCGCCGCCTGGATCTGGGCGTGATCCTCGAACTCGAGCAGGGTCGCGTCCTGCCCGTGGCCGAACATGCCGGCGAAGACATGCTGCGGAAATGACTGCCTGTAGATGTTGTATTCCATCACTGCGTCGTTGAAGGCCTGGCGGGCGAAGGCCACCCGGTTCTCGGTGCTGGTCAGCTCTTCCGAAAGCTGCATCATGTTCTGGTTGGCCTTGAGATCGGGGTAGGCCTCCATCACCACGTTGAGGCGACCCAGCGCGCCGGCGAGCTGGCCCTCGGCCTGGCTCAGGGACTTGATCGCCTCGGCGTCGCCGGGGTCGGCATGGGCGCGGCTGAGGCCGCTGGCGGCCGTGTTGCGCGCCTGGACGACGGCTTCCAGCGTCTCGCGCTCGTGTTTGATGTAGCCCTTGGCGGTCTCGACCAGATTGGGAATCAGGTCGTAGCGCCGTTTCAACTGCACCTCGATCTGGGCGAAAGCGTTCTTGAAACGGTTCTTCAGCGCCACCAGGCGGTTGTAGAGCGAGGCGACGTAGAGGCCGATGGCGGCTATCACCACCAGGGTAACAATCGATGTGACATCCATGGACTTCTCCTGCTCAGTGCGCGATGTGCGAGTTCGTTGGAGATGTTATCAAGATTTCATGCCTGCTGCCCTTACTTGAAGCATGGTCAAGAAAGGTGGGCGAGCCGCGATAGGGCCGTCGGCCGGGAAGATGTCTGGGCTGAATCTGCCGCCCCTCGTGGGCGCTTGTCCGCTCGTGTCGGCAGCAAGCCGGCCATACTTGGTTATCAGCGCGCAGGAGTGGTCGCTGTGGCGTGGTGTGCGCTTGGAAAGTCAAATGTCTCTGACCCCTTTGGCGCCATTCGCTCTCGGAACATGGGATGCGACCTGACGGGCTATCCCAATCTGATCCGAGCCTGGCCCCTCCTGCCCCCCCCATCGCCATGCCGAGTCAGTCCGGCGCCGATTGCACGCAGTTACGCCCCGACTGTTTGGCGCGGTAGAGCGCCGAGTCGGCTAGGCGCACCAAATCTTCAGGGACGTGTGGCCTTGAAGGCAATATGCTGGCCACGCCAAGGCTGACGGTGACGATGCCGGGGGAGGTCTCCGCATGCGGCAGTGCCAGCGACCAGACCTCATGCTGGATGCGCCGGGCAGTTTGCAACGCTTCATGCCCGCACGTATCCGCCAACAGGATGACGAATTCCTCTCCGCCGTAGCGTGCCACCAGATCTCCCGCGCGCCGCCCCGCCTGCATCAGCGCCCGAGCGAGCGCCTGTAGGCAACCGTCCCCGGCTTGGTGGCCGTAGTGATCGTTAAAATGCTTGAAAAGGTCAACGTCGAGCATGACCAGCGCCAAAGGCTTGCCGGCGCGTTGCGCGCGTTTCCATTCTTGCACGAGCATGCGGTCGAAGCGGCGGCGGTTCGCGATGCTGGTCAGCGCGTCGGTGTAGCTCAGTGTCTCCAGCTTCTTGTTAGCCTCCTCCAACGCCCGGGTGCGCTCATCGACCAGGACCTCAAGCTCACGGTTGCGCTCGTGCAAACCCTTGAGGGGGTAGACCTCGCCATCCCGAACCCCGTGATAGGGGATGGAGATACCGCTGTGCACGATTTTCCAGTCCCCGCTTTCGAGCCGGAAGATCAGTACCAGTCGCGCTGTCTCCCGCGACAGGATGTCGTCGGGGATGGGCAGATGAATGTGGAAGAAGGCGGTGGCGACGACAACGTCGTCGCTGATATCCTGCAGCGAGAGGTCCAGCATCTCGATGCGGATGCGGCCGGTCACTTGCGAAAAGTCCAGCCTGGTGATCTTCACCCACTGGTCCCTCTCCTTGACGAGAAAATCGCCGCCGCCGGTGTAGCCGCTGAACTCTTCACTGAATCGGGCTGTCAGGTGGTCGTTGCGCGAGGCGTACATCTCGATGTACTCGTCGAACAGCGAACGGATCAGGCGCTGGCGCTCCTGTCGCATGGGGCTGGCCTTCATAGAGAGCATCAAATGCCTATTGGCAACATAAGACAAGACGCAGCGGAGGCGCCGATGTTCGGGGGCGATTTCGTTCCCGACGCAGACGAAACCCGACCATCCTATGCGAAAGGGACCAGTAAGCGAAGGGGCCAGGGTCGCCCAATTCGAAATGGGCCGGGCAAGCCGGCCCGTTTGCTCGCATTCCGCAGGTAGCTACACGCGTTCCCAGATCGTGGTAATGCCCTGGCCGCCGCCGATACACATGGTGGCGAGACCATAGCGGCCCTTGCTGCGAATCAGTTCGTGCAGCAGCTTGCTGACGATGACGCCACCCGTCGCGCCGACCGGGTGGCCGAGCGCGATGGCGCCGCCGTTGGGATTGGTCTTCACGGGATTGAGGCCGAGTCCGCGCGCGACAGTGATCGACTGGGCGGCGAAGGCTTCATTCGATTCGATGACGTCCATCTGGTCCAGCGTCATTCCGGCTTTCTGCAAGGCGACCTTGGTCGATGGAATCGGGCCTTCGCCCATGACATCGTTGGGCACGCCGGCGATGGCATAGGCAACCAGCCGCGCGATCGGCTTGTGGCCACCGGCGGCGGCCTTGGCGGCGTCGGCCAGCACCAGGAAGGCAGCGGCGTCGTTGATGCCGGAGGCATTGCCGGCGGTGACGGTGCCGTCCTTCTTGAACGCCGGCTTCATCTTCGCCAGCGCTTCCATGGTGGTCGCACGCGGATGCTCGTCGGTGTCGAACACCACGTCGCCCTTCCTGGTCTGGAAGGTAATCGGCACGATCTGGCTCTTGAAGTAACCCGCCGCGATCGCAGCGGCGGCACGCTTCTGCGATTCGAGCGCGAACTCATCCTGCTCCTGTCGGCTGATGCCATGCTTGGCCGCCAGGTTCTCGGCGGTAAGACCCATGTGTCCGACTCCAAAGGGGTCGGTCAGCACCGACACCATCGCGTCGATCGCCTTGGTGTCGCCCATGCGGGCACCGGCGCGCAGGGCCGGCAGCAGGTAGGCGCCGCGCGACATCACTTCGACGCCGCCGCCGATGGCGAAGTCGGCGTCGCCGAGCATGATCGCCTGCGCTGAACTGACGATGGCCTGCTGGGCTGAACCGCACAGGCGATTGACGGCGAATGCGACGGAATCCATGCTCATGCCGCCTTGTATGGTCGCAACGCGGGCAACGTAGGGATAGCGCGATTCGGTCGGTATGCAGTTGCCGACAGTGGCGAACGTGATCTGCTTCGGATCGACGCCGGCGCGGGCGATGGCTTCCTTGACGACCAGGCCGCCGAGCTCGGCCGGCTCAATGTCCTTCAGCGCGCCGTTGAAGGTGCCCACCGCACTGCGGACGGCGCTCAGTACGACGATTTCTCTCTTGTCAGCCATGTGTTTCACTCCTTATTGGGATCATCATTTGCCGACCCAGCCGGCAACGCCGATCAGGGCCAATAACAGCAGCGCCACGACCAGTGTCCGCCAGACGAGGCCGATGGTGCTCTGCATGAAGTCGGGATCGGCATCGTCGCCGGTCCCCAGTTCGGGTCTTTCGCCGATGCCGCCTTCGGCATGTATGGGCATGCCCAGGCGCACGCCGAGCGCACCTGCGCCCGTGGCCAGCAGGATCCCGGAGGCCTCTTCGGGCCAGCGTCCGGCCTGGCTGCGCCAGCAGAAGATGGCGTCCTCGAAATCCCCGACCACGGCAAATGCCGCCGCCGTCAGCCGTACCGGCAGCCAGTCGATGACGGCGAACGCGCGCCGGGCGAAATCGCCGAAGTCACCGTAGTCGTCGCGACGGGTCCGGTCCCACGATCGGCAGAGATGCCGGGCCAGGCGATACAGCACCGCGCCGGCAGGCCCCAGCAGCGCGAACCAGAAGAGCGGCGCGAATACATGACGGTGCGAAGACAGCAGCGATTCCTCGATCGCCAGGCGGGCAATCTCGCCCGAACTCAGTTGCTCGGCGCTGGCGCCGCGCCAGTCGGCGAGCAACTGTCGCGCCCGCTCGACCTCGCCCATGCGCAAGGCGAGCTGAATATCGGTGAAGTAATGGCTGAACTGCCGAAAACCCGTGGTCAGGTAGAGCAGACCGATGTTGAACAATACGGCCAGGACCCAATTGCTCCAGACCAGCAGCACATATACCGCCAGGACCAGCAGCGCCGGCAATGCCGCACCGATCGTCCAGGCGGCGATGCCATGTCTTTGCTCGCCCGCGTTGAGGCGGGCTTCGAGAAACTGAGCCCATGCGTCGAGCCAACCATCGACGCGCCCGACAGTGAGCGGCCTGACTTGCTCGAGCAGGAGCGAAAGGACGATGGATAGCAGGGTCATTTCCGCAGCCTGATGCAATGCAGCAACGATATCACAAGCGGCCGAACAAGAATTCGCGCAGTTTCACCAGCATGCCCGCGGTAGCCCCCCAGATGTAGCGTTCCTGCCAAGGCACGGCCCAATACTCGCGTAGTGAACCCTGGTACTCGACCCGTTCGCGACGGAAGTTGGCAGAATCCAGCAGGAAGCCCAGCGGCGGCTCGAAGACATCATCGACCTCGAAATCATCGAGCTTCAGGTTGAGCGGCGGCGTCACCAGGCCGACCACCGGCGTCACCGCGAAACCGGTACTGGTACTGAATTCGGCCAAGGTACCGAGCACCTCGACCTGATCGGGCTCCAGGCCAACTTCCTCGTGGGCCTCCCTGAGCGCCGTCATCACCGCCGATTCGTCGGCTGCTTCCTGGCGTCCGCCCGGAAAGCTGACCTGACCGGCATGATCGCGCAGGTGGGCGGTGCGCAGCGTCAGCAGCACGGTGAGCTCGGGCTGGCGAAGCACGATCGGCACGAGAACCGCCGCGCGGATCAGGGCTTCGCCTTGCGGCGGGAGCTCCGAAGCCGTGTCGACCGGTAATCCGCTGCCGAACCGCTGCCGCAGCCAGGCGGCCGTCAAAGTCATCAAAAGCGCTTCTTCAGGGTCATGGTCGAGCCATCCCGCTTCATTTCCATGCGGTTGAGGAAACTCATGCCCAAGAGCGCAAAGGGCAGGTTGTTCTCCTGCACCGACGCATTGACCTGGTTCACGACCACATCGCCGACGCGGACCGAATTGAGGACGACGCGCCAGACTCGCACCGGCCCGTTGGCCGTCATCACCATGGCCTGCTCGCCCCTCTGGTAATCGACGTTGGCCCGGGTGGCATCGGCCACGCTCAATGCCACCATGGTGGCGCCGGTATCGACCAGGAATCGGGTCGGCGCACCGTTGATGGTACCGATGGTGATGAAATGCCCGTTCGCGTCGGCCGTCAGGGTGGCCGTTGCCGACGAAGCGCTGTCGCTGCCGGCGGAAACGGCGTGCTGGCCGATCGTCAGGCGACGATTGTGGCCATCGATCTCGAAGTTGGCCGCGCCTTCTTCGAGGGACATAAGCTTGACGCCCTCCGGCGTCCTGGTGCCGACCGGAATGGTGCGCGGCTTGCCGCCATCGATGATCACCAGGGCCTTGCCCGAATACATGCCGACCAGCGCCACATCCGTGGCCTGCGCCGGCCCGACCAATGCCAGGCCGAGCAGCACCACGATAGAATGGAAACTCCGCTTTGTCCTGCCAACGCCCATGAAACCGGTCGCCATTTTTCGTCACAGTCCAGGAGAAGGTCCTGGCTATTTTGCCACATTCCTGGACGCCCACTCCATCGCTTCGCAGCTCATTTGCATAGACGAAGGGGCCGCAGTGCCGGCTTCACCGGCAGGATTCTCCGGACTGTGCTTCATGGGTGGGCCGATGAGCGTCAACGATCCGCTGCCCTGGATCGCATCCACGCTGGCCCTGATACGGGCCGCGGTGGCGGCAGATGTTCCCGTGATCGGTCACTGCCTGGGCGGCCAGTTGATATCGAAGGCGCTGGGGGGCGCGGTAACGAAGAACCCGGCAAAGGAGATCGGCTGGGGCGAGGTGACGGCAACCGACTCCGCCACCGAATGGCTCGGCGACATCGATCGCTTCGAGGCCTTTCATTGGCACGGCGAGACGTTTTCATTGCCCACGGGCGCGCAGCGCATTCTGCAAAGCGCCTACTGCGCCAACCAGGCATTCGCGCTCGGACCGCATCTGGGCCTGCAATGTCATGTCGAGATGACCGAGGCGATGATCCGCCTGTGGAACCGCCAGTGGGCGGCGGAAAGCGCCGTGGCCTCGGCTTCGGTGCAGACGCCGGAGCAGATGTACGAGCGGATCGGCGAGCGGCTGACGGCGATGCGTGTCGCCGCTGACCGGCTCTACGCGCACTGGATCGCCGGGCTCAATCCCTGAAGTTGCCGTATTGCAGCGGGAAGTCGGTCACCGACTTCCTCACCAGCGCGATCACTTCCTGCAACAGATCCCGTTTGGCGCCGGTGACGCGCACGGCGTCACCCTGAATTGTCGCCTGGACCTTGAGCTTGCTGTCCTTGATCATCTTGATGATCTTCTTGGCCAGTTCCTGCTCGATACCGACCTTGATCTTCAGTTCCTGCTTGGCCTTGTTGCCGGAGACGACCTGCACGGCGCCGATGTCGAGGCGCTTGGTGCTCTCGCGCTCCTTCTTCTCCATTTCAGGGAACAGGATGTCCTTGACCTGGCCGAGCTGGAACTCGGAGTCGCCGAATACGGTAATCAGCTTTTCCTTGTCGTTGAGCTCGACCTTCGCCGAGGTGCCCTTGAAGTCGTAGCGGTTGCCGACATGGCGGCCGGCAACGTCAACCGCATTCTTCAACGCCTCCATGTTCGCTTCG
Organism: Rhodocyclaceae bacterium; assembly: GCA_041480065.1. Taxonomy (GTDB): domain Bacteria; phylum Pseudomonadota; class Gammaproteobacteria; order Burkholderiales; family Rhodocyclaceae; genus Fen-999. Next base: position 1,400 of record JBGOZF010000051.1, on the reverse strand, counting down.
GAAGTTATATCGAAGGAAGGCATGGCGGCAACCTTTCAGCCAAAGTGGCAGACGTAGTGGTAGGGCTCGCCGCTGACTTCGATGTCGAACGACGAGTTGCCGGGAACCTTGAAGCTCTGGCCGGCGCTACAGGTCTTCCAGTCTTCGCCCTTGAGACGGTAGCGGCAGGCGCCGGCAACGGTTTCCATGATTTCAGGTGCGCCGGTGTTGAACGTCAGCGTCGCCGGCATGATGATGCCGACGCCTTTCTTCGTGCCGTCGGCGAACTGGACCGTGTGGCTGACGCACTTGCCGTCGAAATAGACGTTGGCCTTCTTGATGACCGAGACGTTGTCGTACTGGCTCATTTCCGATTCTCCAGGATTCACTTCTTGTTCTTGCGCTTCTGGCGGGCGTTTTCGGCGATGCGCATGCGCAGGGCGTTGAGCTTGATGAAGCCGCCGGCATCGCGCTGGTCGTAGGCGCCGGCATCGTCCTCGAAAGTGGCGATGGTCGGGTCGAACAGCGAATCGGTCTTCGAATCGCGGCCGACGACGATGACATTGCCCTTGTAGACCTTCAACCGTACGCTGCCATTGACGTTCTGCTGCGTGTGGTCGATCAGCACCTGCAAGGCCTTGCGTTCGGGGCTCCACCAGTAGCCGTTGTAGATCAGGCTGGCGTAGCGTGGCATCAGATCGTCCTTCAGGTGCGCCACTTCGCGGTCCAGGCAGAGCGATTCGATGGCACGATGGGCGCGCAGCAGGATCGTGCCGCCGGGTGTTTCGTAACAGCCGCGCGACTTCATGCCGACGTAGCGGTTCTCGACCAGGTCGAGGCGGCCGATGCCGTGCGTGCCGCCGAGTTGGTTGAGCGTGGCCAGCAGTTCGTGGGCCTTCATCTTCTTGCCGTTGATGGCGACGAGGTCGCCCTGCCTGAATTCGAGATCGAGGTACTCGGCCTTGTTGGGTGCCCTTTCGGGTGACACCGTCCAGCGCCACATCGACTCCTCTGCCTCGGCGGAAGGATCCTCGAGGTGGCGTCCCTCGTAGGAGATGTGCAGCAGGTTGGCGTCCATCGAGTACGGCGAGCCGCCCTTCTTGTGCTTCATCTCGATGGGAATGCCATGCTGGGCAGCGTAGGCCAGCAGCTTCTCGCGCGACAGCAGATCCCACTCACGCCACGGCGCAATGATCTTGACGCCGGGCATCAGCGCGTAGGCACCGAGTTCGAAGCGCACCTGGTCGTTGCCCTTGCCGGTGGCGCCGTGCGAAATGGCCTCGGCACCGGTCTTGCGGGCGATCTCGACCAGGCGCTTGGCGATCAGCGGCCGCGCGATCGAGGTGCCGAGAAGATAGAGGCCCTCGTAGAGCGCGTTGGCGCGGAACATCGGGAACACGAAATTGCGCACGAACTCCTCG
>JBGOZF010000050.1:0-33065 GCA_041480065.1 Rhodocyclaceae bacterium | reverse complement strand
CCTGAAATTCACCCAGCCGCGCGAGCGGGCGGAAATCGAGATTGGGTGCCAGCCGGGCGGGGAAGGGGAGATTGTTGTCTTCGTGCGCGACAACGGCGTCGGCTTCGACATGCAGTATGCCGACAAGTTGTTCGGTGTGTTCCAGCGCCTGCATGGTATGGATGAATTCGAAGGCACGGGGATCGGCCTGGCCAATGTGCGGCGGGTGATCAACCGCCACGGCGGCAGGACGTGGGCCGAAGGCAAGGTGGATGGCGGGGCGACGTTCTACTTTTCGCTGCCGATGACAAGGCATGCGGACTGAGCGGATGAAAGGAGCAGCGATGAAGATCGTAGTAAGTACCTGGATTGCTTTCCTCACGATCGCCCTGTCTTCAAGCGCATCCGGGGAGCCGCCGCTTCGCTTCGCCCGCATCGAGAACATTCCCGACCAGTTCGTGGGCGGGGAAATACTGAAGGTTGTGTATGACAGGCTGCACATTGCCATCGAACTCGTCGACATGCCGGCCAAGCGGGCGCTGCTGGATTCCAGCAGCGGCCTGCTGGACGGGGAAGTGCACAGGAACATCAACGTGCGCAGCCAATATCCCAGCCTGATCATGCTGGAGCCGGCAATCAATTACATCGAACCCTCAGTCTTCTCGAAAAGACACCGCTTCGAGGTGAAAGGATGGGAGTCCATCAAGGACTACAACATCGGCATCGTGCGCGGTGTCGGAACCTCGGAAGACGGCACCCGAGCGATGACGCACGTGCTGGCAGTGACGACCCTGGAGCAGTTGATGCAGGCGCTTGCGGCGGATAGGATCGACGTCGCGGTTTCCGACGCGTTCAGCGGTTTGGCAGTCGTCAAGAAACTGGGGCTGAAGGACCAGATCACCGTGCTGACGCCGCGTTTGCAGAGGAATGATATTTACCACTTCCTGCACGAAAAGCACCGCGACCTGATCCCAAAGGTTGAAAAGGTGCTCAGGGAGATGCAGGCCAGCGGCGAGTTGGAGTCCTTGCGCAAGGAGATCATGAAACGTTACCTCGCTCAACTGGATGGCGTGAGCGGGGCAAATTGAGGTGCACATGAACGCTTCGACCGATCGAAACAGCGCGAACCAGTCCATCGCCCGACGACTGACGGCCGGGCTCGCCATCACGGTTCTCGTCGTTTCGGCCATCGCGCTCACCGCCATGTATTTCGTCGTGTCGCAGGCGGCGACAAGAGGCCTCGAACAGCGGGCCGACGAAACCCTGGCCTATCTGGTGGGAACGCTCGAAATGCCGCTGTGGACAGTCGATTACGATGGCGTCAAGGCGATCGGGGCGGCGCTCGCCAATGACGCATCGATCGGGCGACTGACGGTAAGAAACGAATCCGGAGCGGTCGTCTATACCATCGAGAAGAAAGCTGGAACCGATCGGGTCGACAGGTTCGCCCGGATAATCCATAAGCAGGAAGGTCAGGACCGCTTGGCCGGCGATGTGTCCGTCTCGTTGGCGCAAACGGTGTACTCGGCGGGTAATCGACAACTGCTGCTGTCCTCGGCCGTCATCATATTTCTCATCCTGGCCTCGGTCCTGATCGTGACGGTCGTGCTCATCCGGGTATCCCTGAAGCAGCCCTTGCAAGGGCTCAAGGAGATTGCCGAGCGATTCGCCGCCGGGACCTACGATACGTCGGGCCAGGTCCTGCCTTACCTGGAATTCCAGCCTTTCGGCGGCGCTCTGGCGCAGATGGCCAAGACGATAGAGGCGCAAATCCGGACCATCCGGGAGGCAGAAGGCAGGTATCGGGACATTGTCGAGAACGCGCTGGAAGGCATCTTCCAGACCACCGTCGAAGGGAAAGTCCTGAGTGCCAACCCGGCGCTGGCGAGAACGCTGGGCTATGACTCTCCCGGCGAACTCATCGCGGGCGTGGGCGACGTCACCAGCAGTCTTTACGTCGATCGGGAACAGCGCGACGAACTGCTTTCGCTGCTGCGCGAGCGCAGCGGCGTGACCGGCTACGAGACCCAGCTTCGCCGCAAGGACGGAGAGGCTATCTGGGTTTTCATCAGCGCCCGCATGGTGCGCGACGATGCCGGCCGGCCGCTCTCGATAGAGGGGTTTCTCACCGACATCACGGAGCGCAGGCTGGCCGAGGAAGATCTCAGGCGCATGAACGAGCGCTTCGCCCTTGCCGCCAACGCGGGCCGCATGGGCGTTTGGGACTGGGATATACAGAAGAACGAACTGGTCTGGGATGACAGGATGTACGCGCTCTACGGTGTCAGGAAGGAAGACTTCGCCGGCGCCTACGAGGCCTGGCTGAACGGCGTACATCCGGACGACCGTGCACCCGGCGACGAAGCGTCGAGACTGGCGCGCAGCGGGGAACGGCCTTTCGACACCGAGTTCCGCGTCGTATGGCCAGACGGAAGTATCCATCATCTCAAGGCCTACGGGCAGGTCGTAAGGGCTGCCGACGGCAGTCCCTTGCGCATGACCGGCGTCAACTTCGACATTACCGAACGCAAGCAGTCGGAAGAGGAAATCCGCAAGCTGAATCAGGAACTCGAACGGCGCGTTGCCGAGCGCACGGCGCGACTGGAGTCCGCGAACAAGGAACTGGAGACGCTCACCTACTCCGTATCGCACGACCTGCGGCAACCGCTCCGGCATATCGATGGCTTCCTGGGCCGGCTCAAGAAGAGAATCGGACCGGCGCTCGACGAAGAGTGCCAGCGCTACATGGCCACCATATCTGAAGCGGCCTTGCGCATGGCGGCATTGATCGACGATCTGCTTTCCTTCTCGCGCACGGGGCGTTTCGAACTGACCCGGACCCCGATCGACCTGCGTGCCCTGGTTCAGGAGATTGTCCGGGAATTGGCGGCGGAGACATCGGGCCGAGCCATCGACTGGCACATCGGGGAACTGCCCGTGGTTGCTGCGGATCGTGCCATGTTGCGGGTTGCGCTGGTCAACCTGATCTCGAATGCCGTGAAATTCACCCGGCCGCGCGAGCGGGCGGAAATCGAGATCGGCTGTCAGCCGGGCAGCGACGGCGAGATCATCGTCTTCGTGCGCGACAACGGGGTCGGTTTCGATATGAAGTACGCCCACAAACTCTTCCGGGTATTCGAGCGCCTGCACGGGTTCGAGGAATTCGAAGGCACCGGCATCGGGCTGGCCAACGTGCGGCGGGTGATCAACCGCCATGGCGGCAGGACCTGGGCGGAGGGCAAGGTCGATGGTGGCGCAACTTTCTATTTCTCGCTGCCGCAATCAGCCGGCAAAACCGGTGCTGATGACGCCGGGTCGGTGGGCTGACTGCACAATTCGGGTACTCACTTGGGGAGCGCGCAATCGTGATCGAAGAACTTAACCGGTACCTGGCCTTGAGCGGCTATCTTCCCCACGGCTATTGCATCAGTTGGTCGAAGCCACTGGTATTGACCTACGTCCTCAGCGACGTCTTGATCTTTCTGTCCTACTTCTCGATGCCGGTGGCTTTGGGCTATTTCGCCCAGCGGCGCCGGGATTTTCCCTACCGTTGGCTGTTGTGGATGTTCGCCGCCTTCATCATGGCCTGTGGCGCTACTCACCTGATGGGGGCCATCGTGCTGTGGTTGCCTCTGTATCGCATCGATGCGTTCCTCAAGGCAGTTACCGCGTTCGTGTCGGTCGTTACTGCGGTCATGCTCTGGCCATTGATTCCTCACGCCCTGAAGCTGCCCAGCCCAGACCAACTGAGACGAGTAAACGAACGATTGCAGGGCGAGATCGAGGAGCGCAAGCGCGTCGAGGAAGCCTTGAGATTGGCCAAGGCGGCCGCCGAAGCCGGATTGCAGAAGGAACGCATGCTCATGGCGGCCATTGTCGAATCCTCCGCCGATGCCATCATCGGCAGGACGCTCGACGGCGTCGTTACCAGTTGGAACCGGGCTGCGGAACAGATCTTCGGCTACACGACCGAAGAGATGGTCGGGCAGTCCATGCGCCTTCTCTTTCCACCCGAGCATGCCGAGGAAGAGGAGAGGCTTCTGAACAGAATCCGGCGCGGCGAAGCGGTCGCGCCGTTGGAGACGGGGCGCGTGCGCAAGGATGGCAGCCGGGTCGACGTTTCGATCAACGTATCGCCGATCCGGGACATCGAAGGCCGGATCGCCGGCGCTTCGGTCATTGCGCGCGACATCTCCGATCGCAAGCAGGCGGAGGAAGAAATCCGCAAGCTGAATCAGGAACTCGAACAGCGGGTGGTGGAGCGCACTGCCGAACTGCAAGCGTCGAATCGGGAGTTGGAGACGTTTACCTACTCGGTCTCGCACGATCTGCGCCAGCCGCTGCGCACCATCGATGGCTTTCTCGGCCTGCTGAAGAAGAGAATCGGAGCGATGCTCGATGACGAGAGCCGACGCTACATGGCCACCATATCAGACGCGGCCTTGCGCATGGCAGCGTTGATCGACGACCTGCTCTCGTTCTCGCGCAGCGGACGTTTCGAGATGACCAAGGCGCCGGTGGATCTGGAGGCGCTGACGCAGGAGGTGGTGCGCGAACTCGAGCCGGCAACGCTGGGCCGGATCGTCGAGTGGCACGTCGGCGAACTGCCCGTGGTCACCGGGGACCACGCGATGCTGCGGGTTGTGCTGGGCAACCTCATTTCGAATGCCCTGAAATTCACGCAACCGCGCGAGCGGGCGGAGATCGAGATCGGCTGTCAGCCGGGCGGGGAAGGGGAGGCTATCGTATTCGTGCGCGACAACGGCGTCGGCTTCGACATGAAGTATGCCGACAAGCTCTTCCGCGTCTTCGAGCGCCTGCATGGCGTCGATGAATTCAAGGGCAGCGGGATCGGCCTGGCCAATGTCCGCCGCGTCGTCAGCCGCCACGGCGGCAGGACGTGGGCGGAAGGCAAGGTCGATGGCGGAGCGACCTTCTATTTCTCACTGCCGCATGCCGCATCGAAGGAGACGGCGCATGATGATCCGGTTCTTTCCTGAGGCGGCGCGCGGGGGAAGTTCTATCGTGGGATTGTGACGGGAGAAATCGATGTAGCGGCTGGACGGATCCTGAACGGAGGTGGTCTTATGAGCACTCTCAAATTGATGGGTTTTGCGGCCTGGTGCGTTCGCAGCGCGTGTACGGCGCTGGCAGTCGGCCTGCTGGCGGGTTCGCTGCCGGCGCCGGCCGCGGGCCCGGAATCTTCGGCCGGTCCGGGGGCGGTCGCCAGATCGGGTCAGGCCGACAAGCGCGCGTGGAGCTATGCAAATGCGGCCGAACCCTACCGGGGCATCACCATTACGGCGTCCTTTCTGCCGCGTCCCGGCTACGAGGCCGCCATCGCACTGATACCGGAGTTCGAGCGGCTGACCGGGATCAAGGTCAAATGGGAGAGCATCTACTACGAGAAGATGCGCGAGGCCTTGGTGCTCGATTTCACGAGCAGCGACAAGCCGAAGTTCGACGTCGTGCTGATCGACGTCGTCTGGCCCGGCGAGTTCGCGACGGCCGGCTGGATAGCGCCGCTGGAACGCTTCTATACCGATCCGGCCCTTGCCGATCCCGATCTCGATCTGAAAGACTTCTTTCCCATCCTGCTGGATTCGTTCGGTACCTGGGACAAGAAGATCTATGGCCTGCCCTTCGACAATTATTCCGGGCTGCTGTTCTACAACAAGTGCATGCTGAAGGATGCCGGCTTCGCTCGCCCGCCCGCCACCTGGCAGGAACTGAAGGACGTTTACGGTCCGGCACTTACCAAAGGCGGGCATTATGCGTACGCATTGCAGTCGGCCTGGGGCGAAACCCAGTCCTGCGACTCCTTCATGCGCTTCGTGTGGCCGTTCGGCGGCTCGCTCCTGACCGACAAGTTCGAACCGAATCTCTCGTCCAGGGGCTCGCTCGCGGGCTTGAGTTTCCGTCAGGCGCTGATGCGCTACATGCCACCCGAGGTCGTCGATTGGGAGCATGAGCCTGTCGTGCAGGCGCTGGGCGACGGCAAGGTGGCGATGATCACGGAGTGGAGCGGGTGGTACAAGTGGCTCGCCGACCCCAAGACGTCGAAGATCTCCAAGTGCCTTGCGGTTGCCGTCGAGCCGGCCGGTCCCGCCGGGCGCAAGCCGGCGCTGGGCGGCTTCTCATTGGGCATCAATGCCCACAGCAGCCGCGAGAAGCAGGCCGCCGCCTGGTTGTTCATCCAATGGATCACGTCGAAGCAGAAATCGCGCGATTTCATTCTTGCCGGCGGTGTGCCCGGCCGTCGCAGTGCCTACAGGGATGAAGCCCTGAGAAAGCAGTTCCCTCACTTTGACCCGCTGGTCATCTCCTGGGAGCGCTATGGCAATGCCATCTATCGCCCGCGCTTCCAGGAATGGCCTGCGATTTCCCGCATCATCGCCACCACCGGGACTGAAATGATGCGCGGACGCATCGGCGTGGAAGCCGGCGCGAAAATGATCGACGACCAGGTGCACTACATTCTGTACGAATCCGGTTATTACGGCGCGAAGCCGAAGTTGCAGTAGGAAGGAGCCTTGTCCGATGGTAGAGACCGTCTCACGACGCAACAGCATCACCAGGCGCCTGAGCCTGATCGTGGGCGGGGCGCTCGTCGCCGCCGTGCTGGTCGTCGGCGGCCTGGCGCTGCTCGAACAACGACGGCAATTGACCCGGGCGCTCGAAACCAAGGCCGCGAGCCTCGCGCAGTTCATGGCCCAGGTGAGCCCGATCAGCATCCTGTCCTTGAATTTCGTCGAAATGAACAACAACGTGAGAAAGGTGGTGCTGACCGACGACGAAGCCGTGTACGCATTGATCGTCAACGAGAAAGGCATTCCGCTGGCCTATTACCTCAAGGATGCCGATCCGGCGGTGAGCGACGAAACCCGCGCGCTCTGGGCGGCAAGGAGTCCGCTGGCCGCGATCGAAGCGATGAGACAATCCGCCCGCATTCTGGCGGTCGAGGCTCCGATCAAGGCCGGCGAAAAGCTCATCGGATCGGCCACCGTGGGATTCTCGTTCGACCGCATGCACCGCGCGCTCATGGTACAGATTGCGCTCATCGGGGCGATCCTGGTCGTCGTCACCGGCGCTAGCCTGCTGGTGCTGGTGCTGGCATTGCGAAGGATTCTGCAACCGGTGCAGGCCTTGACATCCGCCGCCACTCAAATCAGTACCGGCGACCTGAACGTCGCCCTGACAGGAACGGATCGGAGCGACGAACTGGGTGTTCTGTCCCGGGCGTTCGAGAGCATGGCGGCCCAGTTGCGCGGGCTGATTGCCGGCATGGCGGAGCGCATGGCCGAACTGCAGCGCATGGGGCAGGCGCTGCGGAAGAGCGAAGAGGAGTTCCGCCGCATTGTGGCCACGGCCAGCGAGGGAATCGTGGTGATCGACCTGGGCGGCAGGATCACCTTCGTCAACGCCAGAATGGCCGAGATGTTTTGTCGTTCCGCAGCCGAGATGGCCGGCCGGTCGATGACCGATTTCATGTTCGATGAGGACGTGCCGGACCACAAGAAGAAGATGGAGAACCGCTCCCGTGGCTTGTCCGAGAACTACGAACGGCGTTACCGTCGCAGCGACGGGCAGGTCGTGTGGACGCATGTTTCGGCAACCCCCATCACGGACGATTCCGGTCAATACGCTGGTTCCTTTGGCATGTTCACCGACATCACCGAACGCAAGCGGGCCGAGGAGGAAGTCCACAAGCTCAATCAGGAGCTCGAACAACGGGTCGCCGAACGTACCGCCCAACTCGAAGCGGCGAACAAGGAACTGGAGGCCTTCGCCTATTCGGTCTCGCATGACCTGCGGGCGCCGCTGCGGCACATCGACGGGTTCGTCGGCCTGTTGAAGAAGAAGAGCGCGGCGACGGCCGACGAGCAGAGCCGGCATTACATGGACACCATTTCCGATGCGGCCCGGCGCATGGGCACACTGATCGACGACCTGCTGTCGTTCTCGCGCATGGGGCGTGCCGAGATGACGCGGACTGAAATCGACCTTGGCGAACTGGTCCAGGAGGTGATCCAGGAATTCGAGCCGGAGACGAAGGGCAGGGCCGTCGATTGGCGCGCCGGGGCGCTTCCTGTGATCAACGGGGATCGCGCCATGCTGCGCATGGTGCTGGTGAACCTGATCTCGAACGCACTCAAGTTCACGCAACCGCGCGAGCGGGCGCAGATCGAGGTGGGCTGCCTGCCGGAGCAAGCAACGGAAACCGTCGTCTTCGTACGCGACAACGGCGTGGGCTTCGACATGCAGTATGCGGGCAAGCTGTTCGGCGTCTTTCAGCGCCTGCACGGAGTCGAAGAATTCGAAGGCACCGGCATCGGCCTCGCCAATGTGCGCCGGGTCATCGGCCGGCACGGTGGCAGGACGTGGGCGGAGGGGAAGGTGGACGGCGGTGCCACCTTCTATTTCTCGTTGCCGCAAGCCAGTCTGAAAGGAGAGTCTCCACATGGACATTCATCAAGCGCTGATTGAGCGGATTCGCCAGGGTGATCGGATGGGCGCAAACGCGCTGCTGGACGCCTGGGCGTCGGAACATGGTTATGAGCGGCTGCTCGCGGAGGTTCTGGATCCGACGCTGATACTGATCGGCGAGGGCTGGCGTTCATCCGAGACGTTCACGCTTGCAGAGGTGTATGTGGCGGCCAAGGTGGCGGAGGACGTGCTGAGCAAGATCGCAGCGCGGAGAAAACCCCCGTCCGAGGGACAGCCGGTCAAGGGGCCGGTGGTCATCGGCAATATCGAGGAGGACTTTCACGCTTTGGGCCGTCGAATGGTGGGAATCTTTCTGCGCACCGACGGCTGGATCGTCAACGACTTGGGCAATGACGTGCCGGCGGCGGAATTTGTGGACAAGGCGCAGGAGGTCGGTGCCCGGGTGATCGGTGTTTCGGCCATGATCATGACGACCGCCCGCAACATCAAGAGCGTGCGCGAAGAGATCGATCGTCGCGGCCTGGCTGGGCGAATTCAACTTGCGGTGGGCGGCGCGGTATTCCGTGTCTGTCCCGGTCTGGCCGAGGAGGTCGGTGGAGATGGCACTGCTCCCGACGCGCTCGACGCTGTCGGGTTGTTTGGCCGGCTCTGGGAACAGTCGATCAGAAAGGAGGCGGACGTATGAACAGCATCGAACGGATACAGGCCACGCTGGCAGGAAGATCGCTCGACCGGCGCGCGATCGCGCCGGTGCTGGGCCTTTACGGCGCGAAGTTGACCGACTGCCCGCTCGAAACGTACTACACCGATCCCGCGGCCTATGCGCGTGGGCAGTCGGCAGTGCGCGAGACGTTCCGGCCGGACGTCCTCTGTGCGCCGCTGGCGTTTGCTTCGATTGGTGCGGCTTTCGGCAGCGAACTCGTCTTCCTGGATACGCTGCCTCCCAACCTCCGGCGCCCGGTCCTCCAATCGGTGGAGCAGTGGGACTCGCTCGTACCACCCGATCCCGACGTGCACCCGCGCCTGCTGTATTTTCGGGACGCGATCCGGCTGATGGTGGCAGAGCACGGTGGAGAGGTTCCCATCGCCATGGTGATCCCGATTCCGGCCGACATTCCCGCAGTGATCATGGGACTGGAGACCTGGCTGGAAACTGTGCTCTTCGATCCGGCGGGGGCACAACGCGTGATGGACAAGATCATTCCGTTCTACGTTCGGCTGGTGAATGGTTTCTTCGCCGCCGGGGCGACGTTCGTCGTCATGCCTTGCGGGTTTGCCTCGCCCGCGATCGTGACACGCGAGATCGTAACGAGCTTCACGCGGCCCATCCTGGCTAAAGTGCTGGCTCAACTTCGCGGGCCGGTGGTACTGCACAATGTCGGCGCACCGATATTGGCCCACCTGGACTTGTTGACGGGCTTGCCCTGCGTGGTGGCGTTCATCGTCGATCAACGCGACGACCTGGTTCAATCCCGCCGGGTGCTTGGACCGGACAGCGTGCTGTTTGGCGGACTGGATTGCGCCAACATCGCGCAGATGACGGCCGCCGAGGTGGAAGATCGGTGCCGGCTGATTTTGCAGGATCGCCGGCAGGACGCACATTTTGTCCTGGGCACTTCCGGTCCCGACGTGGACTGGCATACGCCGCCGGAGAACATCCACGCCATGCGGAAAGCTGCGGAATCGTTCGGCAGGATCGACGTGTGAACAACAGTCCTCGACCAGAGGTTGTGATGGTCTGCTGCGGGGTGCTTCAGGCCGAGTTGGAGTCGCTTGTCCAAGCGCACCGGCCGGATCACGGACTGAGGTTCTTGCCCTAGATGATGCATATGCATCCTGAACAACTGGCGTCTTCTCTGCAACCGTCTCTGGACGACGAACTGAAGCTGGGACATGGGGTCGTATTGATTTACGGCGACTGTTGCCCCCGGATGGCGACACTGGAAGCCATGCCCGGGGTGGCGCGCACGCGCGGAAAGAACTGCTGCGAACTGCTGCTTGGGCGCGAGGAATATCGCAGGCTGTCGCATGAGGGTGCCTTCTTCTTGATCCCGGAATGGGCTCGCCGCTGGAAGGAAGTCTTTGCCAAGGAACTCGGCCTGAACCGTGCCAATGCCACCGAGCTGATGCGGGAGATGCACAGCAAACTGGTGTATCTGGATACCGGCTTGGCGCCGGTGCCGGAAGACACGCTGAAGGAGTGCGCCGAATACTGCGGATTGCCATATGAAGTGCGGCCGGTATCGCTCGAAAGACTGCGCCTCAGCGTTGAAGAACCTATGCTTCGGTGCATTGCCACAGGGCCTTCACCATGAAACCGGATGCCAGCGACAAGAACCCGGCGTTTGCCGTAATGGCCATGGATATCCTGGGCAATGTGCTCAGCCGCGCGGCAAATCCCGGCGACCTGGGAACCTATCTGACCGAAGAGGTTCGGGAACTGACCGGCGCGCGCTGCGTGGTGCTCATCGAATGCCTGAGTACCCCGACCGCGACAGCGCACCGCCTCGTCAGCGTGAATCCCTTGCGGCGGCGTGAATGGGCCGAATCGCTGGATGGCAACCGCTTGTACGACACCGTGCACCAAGTGCCGGCGGCGCAACTCTGGCGCGGGGAAGAATCTTCGGAGCTTGCCGGGCTGCTGCGGCGGGAGGGATTCGAGTTGTCCATGGTCTTCCCCCTCGATGTCGGGGATTACCGCGTGGGCGCCATGCTCGTGCTCGGCCTGCTCGACGAAGAGCACATCACCTCCGTGCTTGGCCTGCTCAACAACCTGTCTGCCATCGTGGCACTGGTGTTGCGCAACGCGATTCTCTACGAGAAGCAGGAACAACTCATCCAGGAGCGCACGGCCGAGCTTCGGGACAACAATGCCAGACTGTCGGTGGAACTGGCCGAGCGCAAGCGGGCGGAGGAAGACCTGAGGCAGATGAACGAACGCTTCTCCCTGGCCACCCGCGCCGGCCGCCTCGGCGTTTGGGACTGGAGCCTGCAGACGAACGAACTGGTCTGGGACGACAGAATGTATGAACTGTACGGTGTCAGGAAGGAAGACTTTGCCGGTGCCTACGAGGCCTGGCTGAAGGGCGTGCACCCCGACGACCGCGCGGCCAGCGACGAAATCTCGAAACAGGCGCAGCGCGGAGAACGGGAATACGACACCGAGTTCCGTGTGGTCTGGCCCGACGGCAGCATCCACTATCTCAAGGCATACGGTCAGTTTGTGAGAGATGCGGAGGGCAAGCCGTTGCGCATGACCGGTATCAACTACGACATCACCGAGCGCAAGAGCGCGGAAGAGGAAGTCCGCAAGCTCAATCAGGAACTCGAACAGCGGGTGGTTGAGCGCACTACCCAACTGGAGGCGGCAAACAAGGAACTGGAAGCCTTCGCCTATTCGGTCTCGCACGACCTGCGCGCGCCGCTACGGCACATTGACGGTTTTCTTGGTTTGCTCAAGAAGAGAAGCGCAACGACACTCGATGAGCAGAGTCTGCATTACATGGACACCATTTCAGAGGCAGCCAGGCGCATGGGGACGCTGATTGACGATCTCCTCTCCTTTTCGCGAATGGGACGTGGCGAGATGACCAGGACTCAAGTGGATCTTGGCGCTTTGGTCCAGGAGGTCATCCAGGAATTCGACGCTGAGACAAAGGGCAGAGTCATCGATTGGCACATTGCGGAGCTTCCCGCGGTCACCGGGGATCGCGCCATGTTGCGGGTCGTGCTGGGCAACCTGATCTCGAATGCCTTGAAATTCACCCAACCGCGTGAGCGGGCGGAAATCGAGATCGGCTGCCTGCCGGATCAGGGGACGGAGACCGTGATCTTCGTGCGCGACAACGGCGTCGGATTCGACATGCAGTATGCCGGCAAGCTGTTCGGCGTGTTTCAACGCCTGCATGGTGTGGAGGAATTCGAAGGCACGGGGATCGGGCTGGCGAATGTGCGCCGAGTGATCGGCAGACACGGCGGCAGGACTTGGGCGGAAGGCAAGATCGACGGCGGCGCGACGTTCTATTTCTCGCTGCCGCGTCCTGGTGTATCGCGATAGGAGGTTCGCCATGGGCATGCTCATGATCCCGGGCTTCACGACGCATGCTCCAGAGAGGTGATCAGAGTTGAACGGCGCACAGCGCGGCAACAGTAGCCATGACACAAATTCACCACTGAGAATGGAAGCAGGGCCTCGCTCCCTGTCCAGACGCTTGGCTATGGGCCTTACCGCCGCAGTGGGCCTGGTCTCGATCATCACCTTCCTGGTTCTCTACCTGGGGGCGATTCGTGAGCAGGAAGCCGCCCTGATGAGAAGCGCCGACGAATCGAGGGACTATCTTGTCGGCGCACTTGAGTTGCCGCTGTGGAACTACGAGATGCCGACGATGGAGGCGGTATGCAGGACTGCCTTGCAGAATGAGCGCGTGCTAGGACTGGTGATAAAGGATGTTTCGGGGTCGGTCGTGCTTGGCGTGGGCAGGGGGCGAGATCCCGATGGGATCGATAGAGTGGGCAAGATTCTTCACCAAGGCCAAGTGCTGGGGGAGGTTGAGGTCTTTCTTACCAGGCGATACGTAAAAGAGGCCGGGCAGCGCTTGTTGTGGACATATGCGTCCATCATGCTGTCTGTCTTGGTGTCTCTTGCGCTCCTCACGCATCTGCTTGTGCGCAGGTTCTTGAGGAAGCCCCTGGAGACACTGAATGCCGTTGTTCGGGCATACGCGGAAGGCAGCTACGATCGGCCGACGGGCGAACTGCCCTACGTCGAGTTTCAGGCGTTCGGAAGAATCCTTGCTCAGATGGGCGAAACGATAAGGCTTCAGATGAAGGAGATCGGGGATGCCGAAGCGAAGTATCGCAGCATCTTTGAAAACGCCACAGAAGGGATCTTTCAGAGTACGCCTGACGGCCGCTTTCTGAGCGCCAACCCCGCCCTCGCCAGGATACTTGGCTATGTCTCGCCGGAGGAACTGATTGCCAGTGAAACCGATATTACCGGGCAACGGCGTTGTGCGACTTCCGAAGACCGGGCAAGCTTCCAGCAGGTTCTGGAGGAGCATGGTTTCCTGGAGCACTTTGAAACCGAAGCGCGGCGCAGGGACGGGAGCAGGATCTGGGTTTCCATCAACGCTCATGCGGTTTGTGACCAGGATGGGCAGGTACTTCACTATGAGGGTTCGGTGGAGGACATCACCGAGCGCAGGGAGGCGGAGGAGGAAGTGCGCCGGCTCAACCAGGAGCTCGAACAGCGTGTCGCCGCGCGCACCACGGAACTGCAAGCGGCGAACCGGGAACTGGAGACCATGACCTATTCCGTCTCGCACGACCTGCGCCAGCCGCTGCGCCACATCGACAATTTTGTCGGCCTGCTGACGAAGCGCATGGGCGTGTCGCTCGACGACGAGTGCCGGCGCTACATGGCGACGATATCGGAGGCTGCCGTGCGCATGGCGCGCTTGATCGACGATCTGCTGTCGTTCTCGCGCAGCGGACGGTTCGAGATGAACCGCGTGGCCGTGGACCTCGGCGCCCTGGCGCAGGAAGTGGTGCGAGAACTTCAGCCGACGGCGCTGGGGCGGGTGGTCGAGTGGCGCGTCGGCGAATTGCCCGTCGTCAGCGGAGACCGCGCCATGCTGCGGGTGGTCTTCGGCAACCTCATTTCGAATGCGCTCAAATTCACGCAGCCGCGCGAGAAGGCGGAAATCGAAATCGGCTGCCGGTCGGGCGGGGAAGGGGATGTGATTGTCTATGTGCGCGACAGCGGTGTCGGTTTCGACATGCAGTATGCCCATAAGCTGTTCGGCGTCTTCGAGCGTCTGCATGGGATGGATGAATTCAAGGGCACCGGCATCGGGCTGGCCAATGTGCGGCGGGTGATCGCCCGCCACGGTGGTAGGACATGGGCGGAGGGAAAGGTGGATGGTGGCGCGACATTCTATTTCTCGCTGCCGCATGCATAGAAGAGAATGAAAGATCAACTACTCTTGATCCGTGGGACCTCCAGCGTGGACGGCCGGCCGGATCACGGAAATCGCCGCTCCGACCGGCAAGGTTGCGGATCGGTCGTGGCCGGTGCGGGAACGGCAGGGCGGCGATACTCAAGCGGCTGGCCGTTGATGCAGTTCCACTGGTGCAGTGCCGCTTCCGGCCTGAAAGTGGATTGCCTGACAGGAGGAGCGCATCTATGGACAAGCAGATCCTCAAGATCGTTCTTGGAGTAGCAATTGTCGTGGGATTGATAAGCCCCGACGCTATTTCGAGTACTGCCGAGAAGCCTCTTGAAGTCCTGACTTTCGAATATCCCCGGTTATGGGGGAAGGCAGCTTGTCCAAGGACGGGATGCCTTCTTCTATCAACCTTCCCTTCGCCTTACTCAAGCAATGAACAGAGCGCGTTTCCTGTGGTACCTGAACAGTTACTGAAGGAGAGCACGTGAAAACAATGACAGCCGGCATATTCGTAAGTATCGGATTGACGCTTCTGTTTGTCTCACAAGGTCTTTCGGCAGAACCGTTGCAATTGGTTACCCTGCAATATCCGCCTTACCAGTACGAGGAAGAAGGGGAACTCAGAGGATTTGTTGCCACCATTGTCAAAGAAGTGTTCAAGAGAATGAATCAGCCGATCAAGATAAAGGTGTATCCGTTCGCAAGAGCCTTGACGATGGTCAAGGATGGCAATGCCGATGCCATCTTTACGGCAGCAAGAAATGCAGAACGGGAAGTATTTGCCGACTTTCCCGGGGAAGTTCTAATTGGCCAGAGAATGTCCCTTTTTGCCAATATGAATTTCCCGATGGCCTTTGATGGGGATTTGAGCAAATGGCGGCAGTACCGTTTCGGAGTCATCAACGGCTACCGCTACGGAAATGTTTTTGACGATGCGGTGAAGAACGGGATCTTGCCGAATATCGAGCAGACGGATTCTCCTGAAAGCAATGCGAAGAAGCTTGTGGCAGGACGTATTGACGTTTGGATGAGCAACAGGGAACAGGCATTGTTTACGATACGGACATTGAGATTGTCAGATGCCGTCAAAGAGCTGAAACCGGAAGTCCAAGTCATTCCGTCATATCTTGCGTTTTCGAAAAAACGCAAGTTGGGATCTGTCATGCAAAGATTCGACATGGAGTTGCGGAAGATGAAAGATGACGGAACTTACGAAAGAATCATTTCCGAATATTGGAAGTCGAACATTGAAGCTCGGTAGTGTCAGAAGTGGCCCGCAGAAACGTGTATCTCTTCGTCGAACGCGGCGTGCTTGATCGTTGAACGACAACCTCTTCGTGCCCGTTCCTCGCTGCAATCATCTGAAAGCGGCCGCAAAGACGGTTCCCATTTCCGCCTTCTTGAACGGTCCGAGCCTGCTCGCGACAACGCGGCCCTGACGATCGATGACCAGGGTGTAGGGCAGGCCGGCCTTGGCGTTGCCGAGAGCCAGCAGCAGTGGAATGCCTTGATCCTTGGCCAGCAGGATCGGATAGTCCATTTCGTAGGCCTTGGCGAAGTCGCGCACCGGTTCGGCTTGCTCCTCGATGGCGATACCCAATACTTCCAGCCCCTGGGCCTTGAGCCGCGCATACTCGGCGACGAGATCGGGAATCTCCTGCCGGCAGGGGCCGCACCAGCGCGCCCAGAAATTGACTACCAGCGGCCGACCCCTGTATTTGTCCATTGCCACCGGCTTGTCGTCCGCATCGGCAAGCGTGGCGGCGAACAGAGGGGCGGTCGAGACCGTCTCGCCGGCGGAGGCCGCACCTTGCAAGATGCAGGCTGACAGCGCGAGGAACAGTCGTTTCACGGCAAGTCTCCTTTGCGGAAGAACTGGTAGCCGATCACTGCGCACGCCGCACCGACGATTGTCGGATAGGCCAGCGCGAAGGCCTGGTAGCCGGTGGTGCCGAAAGTGTCGAGAATGAGAAACGCAGAAGGGCCGAGCACGATCAACTGCGGATCGAAAAGAGACAGGGCGGCGGTGCGGAAAACCTGCAGCGGGTTGGCGAGCGCAATGGCCACAGCAGTATCCGGGCTAATCTTGCCCTGGATCATCACCCCCAGCAGGATCAGGTCCAGGAATAGAAGAAGCGTCAGCCAGACCAGGAAGGCCGCGCCCTGGGCCATGTCCGTGCTGCGGGCGAGGGCGGAGACAAGCATGCCGATGCCGAGGAAGCAGGCGCACATGGCAGCGAGCAGCGCCGTGTAGTAGCCGAACATGCGCCAGGGAACCTCGATGCCGCGCAGCAGAGCGATGAACACGGCGGCCAGCATGGCGGCGAATACGGGCAGGAAGATCACCAGGTAGCGGCCGGCGATCTTGCCCCAGAACCAGGCCGAGAGCGACACCGGCAGGGACAGCAGGTATTCGTAAACGCCTGCCTCGCGGTCGCCGGCCACCGATCGCACCGTGGTGATGAGTACGAAGATCGGCAGGATGGCCATGGTCAGTTGGATGTAGGTGACCAGCAATCGCGAGAGGCCGATGAAGCCCAGCACGCGCGATTCCGTAAGGCCGAAAAGAAACAGCAGCGCGACGATGCCGCCGAACACCAGGGTGTAGATCTGGAACCAGCGGGCGTGCAGCGATTCCACGATGTCGAGTTTGGCGGTGAGCCAGAGCTGCTTCATGCTGTCTCCGTGGGACTGCTGGGCGGCTGGTTCATCATTTGTACTTGGCCAGCACTTGCTCGCGCATGGTTTCGAAGTCCACCGAGCCCGGCTGCGGATCGGCGACGGCACCGAAGTTGTGACCCATCGGCGAACTCCGGATTACATAGTGGGCGCGGCGCGCATCCAGCCATCGCACGTCGTTGCCCTGGCTGTCCACGTCGGCCACCCAAAGGTGCGTGGCGGGCTCCGCCATCCATGGATAGGCGGAGGCTTTCGCGCGGGCCCAGACGACCGCGCAGCCGATTTCGTCGAACTGGAACACGATGCTCTTCGGGCCGCCGCGCATCTGGGCGGCAAAGCGGCGGTCGGAGATGACCATGGTGCACTGGACGCAGGTATTGCGGTCCCAAACGATCGGCTGCATGCCTTCCGGCCATTGCTCGTTGCGGCCGCAGGCCGTGAGCAGACCGGCCAGCGGCGTCAGAACGAAGCCCGCGGCGAGCGTATCGGCAAGAAATCGGCGCCGGTCGAATCTCATCTGGCAGCCTTCTCCGTCAGGGAGACATGGTCCACCAATGCCACGTAACGGGAGAGCATGCCGAGGAAGCGCAGACGGTCGGGGCCGGCGACATCGCCCTCCCAGTCCAGGCCATCGCCGAGATCGCGGAAACTCCAGGCCGCAAGCGCCTTGGCCAGCGCGGGCTCGGCCCGCTTGACGGTGACGCGGCAGGCCAGCAGCCCGGCGAGGGAGACATCGTCGGCGACCCTGTCGTCGAGTACCACGCGGCCCAGGTCGAGTTCGACGACGCGGTTGACCAGGGACGATACCTCGTTGAGCCGATGGCTGGAAATCAGCATGGTGGCGTTCTCGGCGCGCTCGGCGAGCAGTTCGAAGAAGATCTTGCGCGCCTCGGGGTCCAGGTTGGCGGCCGGTTCGTCCATCACCAGAACCGTCGCTTCTCGCCCCAGGGCGATGGCGATCAGCAGCTTCTGCTTCATGCCGCCGGAAAGACGCACGAACCGGCGATCCATGATCGGCGCCGTGTCGAGGCCCAGACGGGCAGCCAGGGCAATAATGCACTTGGGGTCGGTGTCGCACAGGCCGGCGGCGAAGCCGATCAACTGACCCACGGGCATCTTCAGCGGCGGTGGCAGTTGCGGCACGAAGCCGATGCCGCGCAGCACCTCCGTGCGTTGCCGGCGCGGATCGCGGCCTTCGATGCTGACGGCGCCGTCGAAGGCGTACTCGCCCAGCAAGCAGCGAATCAGCGTGGTCTTGCCGGCGCCGTTGGAGCCGATCAGGGCGACGCGTTCGCCGCGGGCGATCTCGAGGCTGATGCCGTCGAGCACGCGCGAGCGTTTGAAGGTCTTGGCGATGTTGTCGAATCGGATCACGGCGGAATCGACTACAGGTGCTTCGACAGCCATTTGACATCGAAGGTCAAGGAGCCGGTCGGGCAAACGTCGACACACAAGCCGCAACGCGTGCAGTCCGGGCCGATCGGTACTTCGATGTCCTGGGCGCGACCCTTGATCACCGTGTCGAGCACATGGGGCACCAGGCAGACCTTGCGGCAGTCGCCTTCGTGAAAACAGCCGTCCAGCTTGTACTTGACCCGCAGCGGCGAGAGTATGCCGACGACACCGTAGGTGAGACCGATGGGGCAGGCGTAGCGACACCAGGCGCGGCGGACGAAGAAGACTTCGAACACCAGCAGCGCCAGCACCCAGAGAATCGCCAGGCCCGGTCCGTAGATCAGCGCACGCGAAACGATGCCGGTGGGCGAGATTGCCTCGTAGACCGTGTAGCCGGTAACGATGGCCAGCAGGGCGAAGATGAGCCAGAACACCGTGCGCAACCAGCGATTGATGTTCTGGTCGGCGACCAGCTTCATCGCCGCAAGCTTGAGATGCAACTTCTCCGCCCATTCGGCGAGCAGGTGGTAGGGGCATGCCCAGGAACAGAATGTGCGCCCGCCCAGCAGGAGCCACAACACGAAGACCGTGGCGGTGCCGATCACCAGGTTCACGATGATGTGCTTGTGGGCGAGCATCACCTGCAGCGCCGAGTTGAGGTCGATCAAGTGGAACCCGACGAAGCGCGAGGCGGTCATGGCGCCCTCGAGAATCTGGATGTCGAAACGGTAGGAGACCACGAACATCAGGTTGACGGCCAGCAACACCGCCCAGCGGCGGTTGCGCCACTTGTGGGAGGTGCTCTGGTGCGAGCGCAGGTGTTCCTTGGCCGCCATGAGATCGTCCTTGTTGGTCATGCGCTTAAGGACGTGAACCTTCTGCGCCCGCTCGGTGATGGGCGGGTGCTTGTCCGGCTCGCGGCCGAACATGATCATCACCTGATCGAAGAAGCGTCTTCGCAAGATGCTATTCATGCCTTCCACACCTCGCGCGGCTCGACGACGATGCAGGCGGCTTCAACCGGGCAGATCATCTCGCAGACGCCGCAGCCGACGCAGGGTTCATGCACCACCGGCTGGCGGCGCTTGGCTCCGCCGGGCGCGAACACGGTTTCCATGGAGATGGCGCCCTTCACCGGGCATTCGCGTACGCAGAGGTCGCATTCCTGCACGTCGTAGGGATGATCGGCGATGCGGATCGGTTTCCAGCGATCCACGTCCATGTAGCGCATATGGCCGGGGAATGAGCCGCCGCGCGCCTGGCCCTTGAAACCCTTGCCCTTGATGGCCAGGCAGGTCTCGGGCCGCACCAGGCGCGCGACGCCCGTCCGCTCCTTGAGATTGAGCGTGTTCTCGGCATCGTGCTCCTTGGCCTTGAGGATGGGCTTGGCCCCCAGGCTTGCGCCTTCGCGCACCGAAAGGAACGGGGGCTTCTGGTAGACAAGCGCGCCGGTGGGACAGGCGAGGATGCACTGGACGGCGTCGCAGGAGAAGTCGCAGGCCTGCTCGCGGGCGTCGATGTGGGGCACGCCGACGCCGAAGCCATCCACCAGGTCGGCGAGCTTGATCGCCTGCACCGGGCAAACCTGTACGCATTGCCCGCACTTGATGCAGGAGGCCAGGAAGTCGTGTTCGTCCAGCGCGCCGGGCGGCCGCAGGCGCGACTTCTTGGCGTAGGCGAGCGGCAGGTATCCCGACAGCGCCGCGCCCAGCACGCCGCCGGTCAACAGCACGGTGCGCAGGAAGCGGCGGCGCGCCTGCTGCTTGCGCTCCTTCGATACCGGCGGCCTGCTGTTGTTGTCGCTCATGACTTGCGCGCCGCCTTCGTGAACAGGGGCGCCTCGTCACGCACCTGCAATTCGGGCGAGGAGAAGGGTGCCAAACGTTCGAGGAAGTCCAGCAGTTCCATCGCCGGCGAGTTCTTGAAGAAGCGCGCCCCAGGAATCTCGACCCAGATCCGATCGACGTAGGAATTGAGTTCGTAGGGCGTGTCGCCGACGCCGTCGCCGTTGCGGTCGAAGCCCTGGTAGTCGTCCCAGTAGTTGCCGTGCCACTGGTTGAGGCCGGCCTTGCCGCGGCCGGAGAGGACCACGTTCGTCAGATTGCCCTCGAAGACGTTGCCGGTGGCGATGTTGCCGCCCAGTTCAGAAGTGAACTGGAAGCCGATGCCGTTGTAGGCGATGCGGTTGTTCTTGAAGCGGATCGTGGTGTCGGGCTGGAAGGGCGAGAGATCGGAGCCGATGCCGACGGCGCAGTAGATGATCTCGTTGCCCTCGATATCCGAGTCAGACGCCTCCTTGAAGCCGACGGCCATGCCGGCGGCGCCGGTGGCGTGGGAGATGACGTTGTTGCGCAGATGCACGCGTTCCGTGTACATCAGGTACACGCCGACGGCGTTATCGTAGAAGCGGTTGTTCTCCACCAGGTTGTCGTTAGCGAACATGAAATGCAGCGAATAGCGGCTGCGCCGCCCCTCGTTGCCGCGATAGACGTTGCGGCTCGAATACCAGGCCACCATGTCGCGGGAATCGACCACCTGGTTGTCCTCGATCAGGTTGTCGTTGCTGTACCAGAGACGCAGGCCGTCGCCGCGCATGCCGAGTGCCAGGGGCTTTGAGCTGATGCGGTTCTGGCGAACCACCGTATGGTTGGATTGCTTGAGGTCGATGCCGAACAGGCAGTTGTCGATGGTCAGCGCTTCGATGACATTGCGGTCGCCGCGAACGTCGAGGCAGGAGTCATCGGTGTTGGGCGAATCGCCGGAACCGGTCAGGTGCACTCCGCGCAGGGTGGCGCCGTCGGTGCGCAGGATGAACACGGTGCCGCGGTCGCCGCCATCGATGGTCACCTGGCCGTGGCCGTCGATGACGAGCGGTTTGTCGACCTGCACCGGACCACGATACTGACCGGGCGGTGGTGTCAGCACCGAGCCGGCTGGCGCCGCATCGACCAGTTCCTGGAACGGCTGGAGGCCATGGACGCGCGGATTGCGTTCGCGCAGCATGAAGGTCGGCTTCGGCGCATCGACGTTGGCCCGCGTCTCACCGTGGCTGCTGGCGTCCTGGTCATGGAGCGCGGTGGCCATGGTGGCGGCGGCCAGCGCCAACAACAACGCCGCCGTTACGGGGCGCAGGCGACTTGGGAGCATGGCCGGTGGCCTCAGGCTGCGGTCTGCTCGCGCAACTGCTTGCGACGGAGCAACAGGGCGGGCATCAGCGTCAGGAACATCGTCACGAGCAAGGTATAGCCCCAATGGGGATAGGAGTAGGTGGAGAACTGCGCCACCTTGCCTTCGCCGAACACGGTCGGCATGAAGGGCTTGACCGTGAATGCGCCCCAGGGATGCAGGTTGTGGCCGAAGAACCACAACCAGCCCGCGTAGTCGATGACGAAGAAGACGGGCAGCAGCGCCGGCACCAGCGCCAGCAGCAGGGTGAAGCCGCGGATGCGCCAGACGCCGAGGATCAGGATCACCATCGCTGCCACGAGACCGGCAACGGTGGCGTTGATCGCCGTGTGCAGGTTGTCGGCCCAGTGCTGGAGCTTTTCGGGTTCCTTGAAGTAGGAGCCTGCTTCCACCTGGTACTGCTGCACAACCTGCTGCATGTGGCCGAGGAAGTAGAAGTCCGTCACCATCCAGGCCGTCAGGGCCGTGAACCCGACGGCCAGGATAAGGATCCGAATACGGCTGATGGGTACCGCAAATGCCAGCAACATGGCGGCGAAGAAGCCGAAGAAGAACTTGGCCATCGGCCGCTCGACCGGCGCCCCGGTGCCGATGGGGAACATGCCGACATAGTGGTTGATGGTGTTCATCTCGTGGACACAATCGAGGCCCTCGGCACCCTTGTTGACGTCCTTGTTAGCGTCGAGGATGGGGTTGTAGCGCTCCTCCGAGCCGGAGATGTCCTGTTGCAGGATTTCGCTCTGGTGCGGATTGCCGGTGCCCGAGGCAACGCGGCAACCGTTGAAGACGCCGTTGAAGTGGAAGTGGATGCGGATGCCGTCGGGGAAAGCGTCCTTCGGGTAGTTGGGGGCCGTCAGTGCCACCCACCAGATGGGAACGAAGTAACTGAGGATCATGGCTGCCAGCGCGACCATGGTCAGGCCCGCGATCAAGATGTTCTGCCGATTCTGTTCAAGCATTTGCTATCTCTCTGAGTACAACCACTCCGGCATGTCGGACCCCAAAGCCCCCACGCCGGAGGCCGCGTCGTTATCCGCCGCTACTTCTTCTTCCCGCCCTTGCACATGGCGCCGGGCATGCTGAGGCTCGACTGGAAGGCCGAGATCGCGACCAACTGATCGTCGTTGTAGTTCTTGATGATCTTGACCATGTCGGGGTTGGCGTTGCGCCGCTTGCCCTCGCGGATGGCGGTCATCTGGCGCAGCAGGTACTTGTAGTGCTGGCCCGCGATCACCGGGTAGAACTTCTCCTTGTCGCCCTGGCCGTTGGGACCGTGACAGTTCTTGCATTCCTTCTCGTACAGATCCTTGCCCTTGGCAACCTGCATCGCCGCGTCGGCGCCCTCGTACTTGCCATGATTCGCCGGAATGCACAGGCTGTTGATGTAGGCCGCGGCGTCCGCCAGTTCCTGCGGATCGGTCAGCGTCTTGGCGAACGGGTACATGGTCGGGTTGTCGCGCAGTCCTTCGCGGATGTCGGCCATCTGCTTGATCAGCACGGTGGAGTGCTGGCCGGCGAGTTGCGGGAAAGTGCCGTCAGGACGGCCGGCGCCGGAAGGCAGGTGGCAGGCACCGCAGATCTCATAGGCGTCCTTGCCGTT
This sequence comes from Rhodocyclaceae bacterium, assembly GCA_041480065.1. GTDB lineage: Bacteria > Pseudomonadota > Gammaproteobacteria > Burkholderiales > Rhodocyclaceae > Fen-999. The sequence goes on along the minus strand of JBGOZF010000050.1, from coordinate 9,830 downwards.
CTTGATATCGCCCTTCTTCTTCAGGGCTTCGATCTTCTCGCCCTCCTGGGCGTTCCAGACGTAGCCTTGCCCTTCGATGCCCTGCTTCTTGGGGGCCGGTGCCTGCGCCATCGCCAGGGCGGGAATCAGAGCCAGGGTAAGAGCCAGGGGAATTTTCGTCTTCATTTGCGTTTCCTCTAGTGATCGTTCATTTGTCGCAGAATCGCTGCCTTCCAGCCGTGGTCGGTCACTTCATCCTGGAGACGTAATCGGCGAGTTGCTTGATTTCCGCTTCGCTGACCAACTCCATTACGCCTTTCATGGCCGCGCTGTTGCCGTTGGTGCGCACGCCGTTCTTGATGTCGAGCATCTGCCGCTCGATGTACTTGACGTTCTGGCCGGCGATCTTCGGATAATCGGGCAGGATGGTCTTCTTGCCGTCCTTGCCATGGCAGGACCAGCAGGTCTTTTCCTGGAACAGTTTGGCGCCGTCGGCATTGGCCAAGCCGCTGGCGGCGAGCGCCATCGCGGCCACCAATATCGTCGAGTGCTTCATGGTTGCTCCCGTCTGTTGGGGATGAGGGCAGAGTATTCCCTGCCCCCATGCATTGCCTTATCTCGGATCAATTCACTTGATCTTCTTGGCGCCGTGCTGTTCGAGGTAGGTCTTGGCGCGCAGGCCCAGATCGGCGGTCTTGACCTGGTACTGCCAGACCTGTTCGGCCCAGAGGTTGGCGTTTTCCCAATCCTTCTTGGCCGCGGCCGCCTCATGCTTGGCCTTGATCGCCGGGATCTTGCCGGCCTGGTCGAAGGCGTCGTCGACCATCGCCACCACGTCCGGGAAGTCCTTGTAGTTGACCGAGGTGATGTAGCCGACCACGGAGTCGATCACCACTTGCGTGTCGGCGATCTTCTTGACCTGCTTCTTGTAGTCCTCTTCCGTATAGGCTTGCTTGGCGATTTCCATCTTGGTCGCCTTCCAGCCCTTCGGCTTCACCAGCAGATAACCTTCCATCTCCAGGTGCAGCGCCGAGCAGAACTCGGTGCAGTAGTAGGGATAGACGCCTTCCTTGTCGGCCTTGAACTTCACCGTCACGGTCTTGCCGGGCTCGACGGAGGCATGCACGTTGTAAGTGGATACCGTGAAGCCGTGCGTCTCGTCCTCGGCCCGTTCCAGGTTGGTCAGGTGGATGGTGATCTCGTCGCCGATTTCCGCCTCGATGGTTTCGGGGGTGATGTGCGAACGGATGAGCGTCCCGAATACTTCGAGCTTGTTGCCCTTCCTGACCGTCTTCTCTTCGCCGGCGCGCACAGCACCCGGGCTGGGTGCATCGGTGCGGCTGTTGGTGCCCACCTTGTAGCGGATCGCGGGCTTGAGCTTTTCGGCGGCGATGGCGACGACATAGTGCGGCTCGCCCAGGGGCAGCGGCATGTCGTAGAGGAGTTGCATCTTGTCGTTGCTGATGTCGATCAACTGGTGGTTCTGCGGATGCAGGGGACCGACGGGCTGGAAGCGGTCGATGGCGAGCTTGTTCAGCGCCACCAGGTAATGGCCCTTCGGATCGACGGAATCGCCTTCCATGGTCATCAGGTGGCCAATGTTGTAGTGCACGCTGATCTTGTCCACCACCTTGCCGTCGCAGTAGTTCCACTTCGCTACCTGCGAATCGACATAGAGCGAGGTGTAGGCGATGCAGGGCTTGGAGTCGAACTGGGTGTGCAGCGGCCCGAGACCCAACTGCACCTGCTTGTCGATGGCGTCGGCCATGGCAATCACGGGAATGCCGTAGGGATCCTTGCCCTCGAACTTGCCGGCCTTGATGGCGGCCATGATCTTCTCGAAGCTGAACACCGAGACGTGCGTGTCGAGCTTGCCGGAGACGACCATGTACTTGCCGTCCGGCGTGACGTCCACGCCGTGGGGCGATTTCACTTCCGGCACCAGGAAGAGGATGCCTTCCTTGATGGCGGTCTCCATCATGATCACGTTGTGGCCATTGATCTTCTTCGCCTTGCCGGCGGCGACCAGCTCGGCGGCCTTCTTCCAGTTGATCACGTGCAGGTAGTCGGTGTCCTTGGCGGAGCAGCCGGCTTCATATGGCGGCCGACCCTTCTCGATGCCGCCGACATAGCGCTCGGCACAGAATGAGTTGGTGAACGACCAGCCGTCCGACGGCCCTTTGCCGGCATCCGAGAGATCCTGGCTGTAGGGTGGCAGTTCCAGGGAGAAGGATTGTTCCGGCTTGATGCGGCCTTCCTTGCGGTCGAACTTCCAGTAGGTGATACCGCCGCGGTACTTGTCGTTGAACTCTTCCAGCGGGTAGAACTTCCTGTTCTCCAGCGGGGCCGGGTATTGGGCGGATTCGATCACGTAGTCGGTGTTGGGGGTGACGAAGGCGCCGCCGTGCTCGGACTTGAAGATCGGATTGACGACGATCTGCTTGGTCTCGAAGTCGCGCAGGTCAAGCACCGCCAGGCGCGGATTGGCCTTGTCGTTGATGAACAGGAACTGGCCGTCGTACTTGCCGTTGGTTTCCGAAATTGCTGGATGGTGCGTATCGCCCCAGGTGATGTCCTTGCCGTCTATGCGGCCACCGGCGAGCACCGCCTTCGATTCCTCGTCGTAGCCGTAGCCCTGCCAGGGTTCAGGAGTGAATACGCCGATGTACTTGAGGATGCGCATCGAGGGAATGCCGTAGACGATGATCTGCCCGCTCTGGCCGCCTGAACTGAAAGCGACGAATTCGTCGCGCTTGCCCGTCGGAACATATGTCTTGGCGGCCGCCAGCAGATCCTGCTGCGACAGGTCCCGCCGCTTCATCACGTCCTGCAGAGTCTCCGCCGACCATACCGCCGTCGCCGCCAGACCGAGTCCCGCTGCCAGCAGCAACGAGGCGGTTCGCTTGATAGGAAAACTCATGGTTGCTCTCCCGATGGGTTGGTGTTTCGAGGACAGAAGGCAGGATTCCAGATCTCTTCGTTGCCATGCCGCACTATCCCGGCGACAGCAGCGCGAATCCTTGATGGCAGTCAATTTCTCAGACAGAAAGCTGCATCCAATATAGACCATGGCGTTGACGATGGCATCCCGTGGAGCAGTGATTTCGCATAAGGGGTTGCACGTACGCCGAAGGCGATATGCGGCCGGCTCTGGCGGACCGGGATAGCTGTGTTGGTGCGACGTGCAGGCAGTCAGGGACTGACTTCCCAGGCAGTTCGGTGCCTGGTCTGGTGACGACCTAGACCCGCGCTTCGAGCGCTTCCCAGCGTTCGAGCAGGTTCAGCAATTCCTCTTCGATTGCGCCCAGGCGTGCGGCGATTGCGGCGGCTTCCTGTCCCGCCTGCGCGTGCAGCGCGGGATCTTCGAGTCGGCGGGTTAGGGTGGCTTGTTCGGCTTCGAGGGCGGCGATCCGTTCCGGTAGCGCTTCGAGTTCGCGTTCTTCCTTCCAGGTCAACTTGTCGGATTTCGGCTTCGGTATGGACTTGGCCGCTGGCTTTACCGGTGCCAGCTTCTCGGCGATCGCGGCTTCCTTGCGGCAGCGCAGCCAGTCTTCGTAGCCGCCGGCGTATTCCTTCCACACTCCGTTGCCTTCGGCGGCGATGGTCTGGGTGACCACGTTGTCGAGGAAGGTGCGATCGTGGCTGACCAGAAAGATGGTGCCCTGGTAGTCCTGCAGCAGTTCTTCGAGCAGTTCCAGCGTCTCGATGTCCAGGTCGTTGGTCGGTTCGTCGAGCACCAGCACATTGGCGGGGCGCGCGAACAGGCGCGCCAGCAGTAGACGATTGCGTTCGCCGCCGGATAAGGATTTCACCGGCGAGCGCGCACGTGCCGGCGCGAACAGGAAATCGCCGAGGTAGCCGACGATGTGCTTCCTGGTGCCGTTGATTTCGACGTAGTCCGACCCGGGCGAGATGACGTCGCCGAGTGTAGCCTCGGGATCGAGCGCAGCGCGGAACTGGTCGAAGTAGGCGATCTGCAACCGTGTACCCCGGCGCACCGTGCCCGCGTCGGGCGGCAAGTCGCCGAGGATCAGGCGCAGCAGGGTTGTCTTGCCGGCGCCATTCGGTCCGATCAGGCCGATGCGATCGCCGCGCAGGATACGCGCCGAGAAGTCGCGCACGACCCGCTTGTCACCGAAGGCCTTGCAGACATCGGTGAGTTCGGCGACCAGTTGGCCGCTCTTCTCGCCGCTGTCGAGCGCGAGGCGGGCGTCGCCGAGGCGTTCGCGCCGCGCCGCGCGTTCGCCACGCAGGGATTCGAGCCGTCGCACGCGGCCTTCGTTGCGGGTGCGCCGTGCCTCTATGCCCTTGCGAATCCAGACTTCCTCCTGGGCGAGGACCTTGTCGAACTTGGCGTCCTGGATCGCTTCGTCGCGCAGCATGTCGGCCTTGCGCTTCTGGTAGTCCGCGAATGAGCCCGGGAAGCTCGACAGCCGACCGCGATCCAACTCGACGATGCGCGTCGCCAGCCGGTCGAGGAATCGGCGGTCGTGTGTGACGAACAGCAGCGTGATGCCGGAACCGAGCAGCAGGTCCTCCAGCCATTCGATGGCGCCGAGATCCAGGTGGTTGGTGGGTTCGTCGAGCAGCAACACTTCGGGTTCCGTCGCCAGCGCTTGGGCCAGCGCCAGGCGCTTCTTCTGGCCGCCGGACAGCGTGCCGACGCGGGCATCGGCATCGAGCGCGAATCGCTCGATGGCGCGTTCGGCCTGGGAGGCGGCGGACCACGCGCCCAGCAGTTCCAGTTCGTGCTGCAGGCGGTTGAGTTCCGGCAGCAGTTGCGCGTGATCGGCTCCGGGTTCGGCGAGGCGGTGCGACACGGTATGCCATTGGGAAACAAGCTGCGTGGCTCTGCCCATACCGGCTATCACGGCCTCGAAGACCGTGACGCCGGCTTCGAACGGCGGCTCCTGCGGTACGTAGGCGAGCTTGAGTCCGGGCTGCCGCCACACCTCGCCGTCATCGAGGTGACCCGAGCCGGCGAGGGCCGCCAGCAGCGACGATTTGCCGCTGCCGTTGCGGCCGATCAAGGCGACGCGTTCTCCCGCGTCGAGCTGAAAATCGGCCCGATCGAGCAGCGCGACGTGGCCGAAGGCAAGGCAGGCATTTGCGATGGAAATGAGCGGCATGGGCGATGAGATTAGATCCAGTGCGCCATTGTAAGTGGCAGGCTATATCGGAAGCTGTACCACTTCCGCTCAATTTACATGAGTCTGCTGCCAGACTAGATTACGAAGAGAAGCAATAATCGCGAGCGGCGGGTGGCAAGGCTGCCACCGTCGGCGCTTGCTCAACGGAGAGATGAGATCATGACCGCAATATATTCGGTATCGCCGGAAAGCGTGAACGTGACCATCAGCGGCCGCCTCGCTTACAGCACTTGGCGCGTGTTGCGCGATGCCCGGATCGCCGCCCTTGACCACCGGCTGCCGCTGCATCTCGATATCAGTGCCTGCCACGGCGGCGACATGGGTGGGCTGGGCGCCTTGATGATCGCTCAACATCAATTGGGCAAGATTTTCATCGAGGGCTGCGACGAATACTTCTCAACCTGGTTCAACAATATCGGCGTCTGCAATCGATGCTGCGCGCGCGACTCGGCCTGTTCGACTTGTGGCAAGCGCACCGACAAAGATAAGCTGGTCGCCTGATCTCCGATCGGCGACTGCGTTCCCGGGCATTTGAGCTGCGCCAACCCGAGTAGCGGCGGGTTTGGTACGATACTGCCTGTCTGGTTCGCTGGGCACTCACCATGAGCGGCAAGCATGCGCAGTTGTTGCGTACCATCTTCCACGATCCGATCAGTGCCAACATCCATTGGCGCGAGGTCGAATCCCTGCTGAATCATCTCGGCGCCTCGGTGGAACCTACCCACGGCGCCCGTTTCCACGTCAAGCTCAACCGCGCCGAGGCGTATCTGCATCATCCGCATCACAGCAATGTCTGTGACCGCTTGGCCATCAAGGCCCTGCGCGAATTCCTTTCTCATGCAGGAGTCAGTCCCTCGGTGTACGAAGCCGCCGACAAGAGCTGAACGGCGCGGCCGATCGCCGACTCAAGCGAGTCGTTCGGCGATGAATTCCGTCAGCACGCGCACCCGATGGGGTACGTGGCGGTTGCCCGGCAGGATCGCATACAGCCCGAGTTCCGGGATCGGATAGTCGGTGAGTATTTCGCGCACCCGCCCGGCGGCCACGGCGTCGGCGGTGATGAAGGTCGGGTGGCAGGTGATGCCGAGTCCACGCGCGGCCGCGTCCAGCAGCACTTCGCCGTTGTTGGCCTGGATGCGGCTGCGGATCGAGAAGCCCTGCACTTGCCCGTCGACGATGAACTGCCAGTTGGCCAGCGGCACCAGCGTATAGCCCAGGCATTCGTGATGCAGCAGTTCCGAAGGGTGGTGCGGTTCGCCGTGCCGCGCCAGGTAATCGGGCGAGGCGACCACCGACATGCGTATCGTGCCGAGTCGCCGCGCGACGTCGCCCGGGCTGAGCGAGCCGGTGATGCGTATCGCCAGATCCACGCCTTCCTCGATCAGGTTTGCGCGCCGATCCGAGTAGTCCATGTCGAGGGCGATGGCGGGGTGCGCGGTCGCGAATTCCAGTAGCAGCGGCGCCAGGTTCTTGATGCCGAAGCTCAGCGGTGCGCTGACGCGAATGTGACCTCGCAGCGCCTGGCGGTCGTCGGCAAGCCCGGTTTCGGCTTCCTCGACCAGGTTCAATATGACGCGGCACTTCTCGAGATAGGCGGCGCCGGCCGAGGTGAGCGACAGACGGCGCGTGCTGCGCGCGATCAGCTTGACACCGAGGTGAGCTTCCAATGCGGCGATCTGGCGTGTCACCACCGAGCGGGCGAGATCCATCTGCTGGGCCACGGCCGAGAAGCTGCCCAGCTCGGCGACCCGCAGAAACATGCGCATGCCATCCAGTCGGTCCATTGTTGCGAGATGATCAACAAAGAATTGTTGATTGTCGTCTATTTCGGCTGCGGTTGCTGATCTACAGTCGTCGCCATGATGAACGCGAAACTGAATGATCACCATCTCCCGACGCTCTTCGTGCCGCATGGCTCGCCGATGAGCGTGCTACGGCCGGGCGCGGCCGGCGCGGCGCTGGCGGCAGCGGCAGCGAGCCTGCCACCTCTGCGCGTCATCGTCGTAGTCAGCGCCCATTGGGACACCCTCAATCCGACCGTGGGCTACGCGGACCGCCCCGAGACCATCTACGACTTCTGGGGCTTTCCCGATGAACTCTATTCGATCCGCTATCCGGCCACCGGCTGCCGCGAGGCGGCCGACGAGGTGCGCGCCTGCCTGCAAGCGGGCGGCTTGTCGCCCGAGGTCGACGGCTCGCGCGGTCTCGACCACGGCGCCTGGATTCCTCTGCGCATGATGTTTCCCGATGCCGACGTGCCGGTGATCCCGCTGTCGATCCAGAGTCACTTGGGGCCGCAGCACCACTTGTCGGTAGGCCGCGCCCTCGCACCTCTGGCAGCGCGCGGCATTCTGGTCCTGGCCTCGGGCAATTTGACGCATAATCTGCATGACTTACAGGTTGCATACCGGGCCGGCGGTACGTCTCCCGGCTACGTGCGCGAGTTTGCCGACTGGATCGGAGACAAGCTCGTTGCCCGTGATCTGCCGGCTCTGCTCGATTACCGGGCGCGGGCGCCGCATGCGCAGCGTGCCCATCCCACCGAGGATCACCTGCTGCCGCTCTACGTGGCAGTGGGCGCGGCGGGGGAGGACTTCGAAACAAACCGAATTCATGCCGGCGTCGATGACTTCGTGCTGGCGATGGATGCCTTCAGCTTCCGTACAAAGGAGCAACCATGAACTCCACGCGCTATACCGCCACCGCCATCAGGCTGCACTGGTCGATGGTGCTGCTGCTGGTCACGCTCTTCGGCGTCGGCCTCTACATGAGCGACCTGCCGGTGTCGCCGTGGAAGCTGAAGATCTATTCCTGGCACAAGTGGGCGGGCGTCACTGCTTTCCTGCTCGCGCTGGCGCGCATTGTCTGGCGCTTCACGCATCGGCCGCCGGCGCTGCCGGTCAACATGCCGCGCTGGCAGCAACTGGCGGCGCATGCGGGCCATGCGCTGCTCTATCTGCTGATGTTCGCGATACCGCTCTCCGGGTGGCTGATGAGTTCGGCCAAGGGCTTCCAGACCGTGTATTTCGGTGTCTTGCCGCTGCCCGATCTGTTGGCGAAGAACAAGGAACTCGGCGACCTGCTGCGCGAGGTGCACGAGACCCTCAACTGGACCCTGGCGGTCGTGGTTGCCGGCCACGCCGGCGCTGCCTTGATGCATCATTTCGTCGATCATGACGACGTTCTTACGCGCATGCTGCCATTCCGGCGCAGCCGAGACTTCGAGGAGACAATATCGTGACCAGACTTGCTGTTTCCATCCTTGCACTGGGCTGCCTCGCGCTGCCGCCGTCGGCATCGGCGGCGGACTTCAATACGGTCCAGGCAGACAAGAGCGGCCTCAGCTTTGTCTACAAGCAAATGGGCGTCGCCGTCGAAGGCCGCTTCCGCAAGTTCGCCGTGCAGATGAGTTTCGATCCCGCCAAGCCGGGCGCGGCCAAGGCCGCCATCGACGTGGACCTCGCCAGCATCGACACCGGCTCGTCCGAGGGCGATGATGAAGTCGCAGGCAAGCAGTGGTTCAACGCCAAGGCTTTCCCCGTCGCCCGCTTCGTGTCGACCGCGGTCAAGCCCGTGGGCGGCAATCGCTACGAAGTCAGCGGCAAGCTGACGATGAAGGGCCGCACGAAAGACGTGAGCGCGCCGTTCTCCTTCGTCCCGCAAGGGAATGGCGCGATCTTCGACGGCGCCTTTACGCTGAAGCGTGCCGATTTCGCCATCGGCGAAGGACCATGGGCCGATTTCGACACCGTGGCCAACGAAATCCAGATCAAGTTTCATGTCCTGGCCTCGGCCGGGAAATGACCGCAGTCCCCAACCCCAAGGAGCCCCAACCATGAATAGACTCGCATTTCTGCCCATTGCCGCTTTGCTGTCCGCGCCCGTCCTGGCGGCGCCCGAGACCTATGTCATCGACAGCAACCATACCCTGCCGCGCTTTTCATACAGCCACCTCGGCTACTCGGTCCAGCTCAGTCGCTTCGACAAGGCGAGCGGCAAGATCGTTTACGACGCCGATGCCGACACCGGGTCGGTCGATGTCACGATCGACATGAAATCCGTCGATACCGGCAGCGCCAAGTTCAACGAACACATCCAGAGCGAAGACTTCCTCGATACGGCCAAGTATCCCGTCGCGACTTTCAAATCCACCGCAGTCAAGTTCGTCGGCGGCAAGCCCGCGACCGTGGAAGGCAATCTCACAATCAAGGGCGTGACCAAACCGGTGACGCTGACCGTGGTTTCCTTTCAGCACATGATGCATCCGATGATGAAGAAGGATGCGATTGGCGCCACCGCCACCGCCACCATCAAGCGCTCCGACTTCGACGCCGGGAAGTACGCGCCCCTGGTCGGCGACGAAGTGACCCTCACGATTCCGGTGGAGGCGCTGAAGGAGTAATTCGCTTGTCGGTTTCGCGACCAGGCGGCGCTCGCCAAGTACTTGATTCGTAGGCTTCGGCGCTTGGTATCTCTCTTGCATCGGGGTGAAGATGAAACTTCATCTCGACTGGTCCGTCGAAAGGGGCCAGGCTCCAATGGCACTACCTTAAGCCATTTGGGTACGAATGTACTGCTGCCGAAGCACCGTCAGACGTGCGCGCTCTTGACTCCTTGGTCGAGTCAGGAAAGGTAGATTCTTGCCGCGTCGTTTAAGCGCGCGCGGCTCTACGCGCCCCGGCCGAATTGGCAATCTCAGTT
>JBGOZF010000049.1:0-33297 GCA_041480065.1 Rhodocyclaceae bacterium | reverse complement strand
TCCCGGAACCACTCCTTCCCATCCCGAACAGGACCGTGAAACAGGACCGCGCCCATGATATTGCGGACTACCCGTGAGAAAGTAGGTCAGCGCCAGACTCCCCTTACCAAACCAACGCCCCGCAAGGGGCGTTGACGTTTCGGGCCACAGTATTGCTGCCTTTGAGAACGCCGCATAAACAACTCTGGCGAAATGGTTAAGTCGCCGCGGCAAGACGCGAGAGCAACGAATAAATTAATCAGCGGATTAACCACACCGTAATGTTTGTCTTGTTATGGCGACAGATTGCGGCTCATACTCCCTGAGTAATAGGCTCCTCCTCGCCTCCATGTGATTTGCTGTTCGGGGCTGCGCCTTCCGCCCGGTTTCGCAATCCCGACTAGCAGGATCCATACGAGGTGTATGCAATACCGGCATAGATGTTCGGTGCGCATACAGCGTGGTTGCGCAGTACAAGAGCAACCAACCACCCGCAGCAACTGCCAGGAGGAAGGCGACATGGGCTTACATTTCCTACCACGCTTGCGTGGACGTGATCTAACGCGTTCTATTTTCGGCTTCTTCGTCAGCTTCTTCATGCTGGCCGAAGGCGTCTCAGCCCTAAGTGTTTCGCCGTCATCCGTGCAAGTTGCGGTGGGCAGCAGTGCCACCGTTGCGGTTTCCAATATTCGCGGCACGGTCACGGCGTCGTCCTCTGACGTGGATGTCGCCAGGGTGGCCTATGCCAATGGCGTTGCCACTATCACCGGAAGATCCGCAGGCAGGACGACCATAACGATCAGAGACCGCTCCGAAAAACGCAAGCAGATCTCCGTCAATGTCACCGCCGCATCTCTTACCGTTTCGCCGAGCTCGGTTACGGTGGCGGCGGGCAGTGCTGCAGCCGTCAGCGTGACCAATGCCTCCGGCACGGTGAGTGTGAAGTCGTCCAATACCGCCATCGCGACGGTGACATACGCGTCGGGTGTGGCCACGATCCGTGGTGTTGCCGCAGGCACAGCGACCGTCACTGTATCCGACAGTCGCAGCAGCCGGCAGGTGACGACTACGGTGACCGCAGTGACGCCCGGCCTCACCGTTTCGCCGACCACCTTAACGGTGGTCGCCGGCAGTACGGCGAACGTCAGCGTCACGAATGCCTCCGGCACCGTGACCGCGAGTTCGTCGAATACCAGCATTGCCACAGTTACCTACGCCTCAGGCGTTGCCACGATTCGTGGTGTTGCCGCCGGAACGGCAACGATCACCATCGCCGACAGCAAGACCAGCCGCCAGGTTGCCGTGACCGTCTCCGCCGCTTCGACCGGTGGGGGCGGTTCTTTCGCAGTGCTGGCAGCTAATGACCTCGGCATGCACTGCGCCGATCTCGACTACCAGATCTTCTCGATCCTTCCTCCCTTCAATGTCATTCACGCACAGGTAATCAGGAAGGGGACCACGCCGGCGATAGTCGACAACAACACGGTTGACGTCTACTACAACGCCGCTTCCAACGCCCTTGATCCGGCGGGCGCCAACTCGATTAACACCTACAGCGTTGGCCCAACCTACAAGACCAACTTCTGGGAACTCGCTTCCCGGAATCAGTCCTACGGTACCCAGGCCTATCGCCGGCTGTACCCATCGGTATCTTCGTTGACTAGCGCCTTGGACAGCTTTGCACCGCTCACCGACAATGTCGGGCTGCCGGTGCCGGACCCCAACGCGTTTCCGTCGCTCGTAATTGCTCAGCAAGGGATGCCGGTCAGCGGGCCGCAGAAGTTCGATCGCTTCGATGCAAATCTTGCATTCTTCAAGAGCTTCCCGTTCGGCGGAACCATTGTCGGCACGAACTGGTTCTCAGCGGACGGCATTCCCATCCTCCCACGCGACGACAAGGGTGTCCTGAACGCCTATCCGCTGATGCGGATTGGCGCCGTGACCAAGGGCGCTGCAGCCACGAGCACGCCTCTGGCCAAGGTGGATGTCGTCGTGCCGGTCGCATCCGAAGCCGACTGCCAGAACTGCCACGCAGCAACATCGGATTACGGTTCCGGCCGTGCCACCGAATTCGCGACGACCACCAAGTACGCTTCCGGCGTTCCTTGGTCCATCGAAACAGTTGCGGCGGCGCCGGGTCCGGAAAGCCTCCAGAACGCGGCAAAGATCAATATCCTGCGATTGCATGACGCCAAGCATGGTGCCAAGTACGTTTCCAGCGCCACCGGCGCCACGGCTCCCTGCAACAACGGCAACGAGAACTCGTGCCTCGACATGCGCCGCAGCATCCAATGCGCCCAGTGCCACTACACACCGGCTCTCGATTTGCTGCATGCCGGTCCGGTTGACGATAGAGGCATGGGCGAAGAGGGCCGCCAGCAGACCCGGCATGTGTCGATGTCGCGCGCCATGCACGGCAATCACGGCAAGTACACGGACGTCTTCCCTGATATGCCCGCGCCCAACAGCAGTGCCCGCACGCCGGCGCAGGTCAGTCTGGTACTTCAGGAAACCTGCTATTCCTGTCACCCCGGCAAGAACACCAAGTGCCTGCGCGGCGCCATGGCGACAGGCGGTGTGGTCTGCCAGGATTGCCACGGCCAGATGCGCCAGGTGGGCAACGATTTCTCCGCCAACCTGCCCACGACTGGCGCGCTCGACCTGACACGCCGCGTGCCGTGGGCGAACGAGCCCAAATGCCAGTCCTGTCACATCGGCGATGCGGTATCGGTGGCAACAACGAACCGAAGCAGCATGATCGTAGCCGGCGACGGGATTCGTTTGCTGCAAGCGTACCTGACGTCGGATGCCGCCAAGGACATTCTGCCTACGATCCTCGCGCCGACTTCGCGCTTTGCCGAAAACTCAAGTCTGTATCGACTTTCGAAGGGACATGGCGGCGTGATGTGCAAAGGGTGCCATGGTTCGACCCACGCCGAATGGCCAAACAGCAATCCCAACGCCAACGACAACGTGGCGGCGACACAACTTCAGGGGCATAGCGGCGTCATCGCGGAGTGTTCGACCTGCCACACGTCCGCGCCAGCCAATAACCTGAACGGGCCACACGGACTCCACCCGGTGAACAGCACCTCGTTCGTCTCCGGACACGAGAACCTGGCGAAGTCGAACGCCAACGCTTGCCGTAGCTGCCACGGCACGACGGGCCAGGGAAGCGTGCTGTCCCGGACCTTCGCCAATCGGACATTTAGCGTGGAAGGTCGTACGGTCACCCTGGCCAAGGGAACGCAAGTGCGTTGCGACACCTGCCACGATCAGAAGCTCTAAACGCCGAAAACCCTCCAGCGCGCTCAACCCCCGGCAGCTGTCTGCCGGGGGTTTTCCTTTTCAGCGGGCTGCGCTTGCATTTCCACGGCGAATGCGCGATCTTCAGCCGAAGTCCGCTGTCGATCGCTACCCCATGATGCAAGGTCCCGAACTCCATGCACTGACCCCAGCGCTTGTGACGCCTGGCGAAGAGCCTTTCTACCAGCCGACCGGCGATGAAGTCGCGCTGTTTGAAGCGGCATGGCGGCGCAGACTCCCTGTATTGCTGAAAGGCCCGACCGGCTGCGGAAAGACGCGTTTCGTGGAACATATGGCATGGCGGCTCAAGCGCCCGCTGGTCACCGTCGCCTGCCACGACGACCTGACGACTGCCGACCTGCTCGGCCGCTATCTGATTGTCGGCAACGAGACCGTCTGGATGGACGGTCCCCTGACTGCCGCCGTACGCGCAGGCGCCATCTGCTATCTCGACGAGATCGTCGAGGCGCGCAAGGACACCACGGTGGTGATTCACCCGCTCGCCGACAGCCGGCGCGTTCTGACCATCGACAAGCGCGGCGAGTTGCTGACGGCGCCCGACGACTTCATGCTGGTCATCTCCTACAATCCTGGCTACCAGAGCATCCTCAAGGAGATCAAGCCTTCCACGCGGCAGCGCTTCGTCGCGCTTGAGTTCGGCTATCCGGCGCCGGAGCTGGAAACGAGGATCGTCGCGGCCGAGGGCGGCGTCGACGCCGAGTTCGCCCGCAAGCTGGTCAAGCTCGGCGAACTGACGCGCAATCTCAAGGGGCAGGGCCTCGACGAAGGCGCGAGCACGCGCCTGCTCGTGCATGCCGCGCAGCTGGTCAGTGCGGGCAGGACGCCGCTTGAAGCCGCCACTGCTGCCGTTGCCCGGGCGTTGACCGATGATCCGGACATGACCGAGACGCTGAACGACTTTGTCCGAGCGGTCTTCTAGAAAGCTGTTCGATCACGAACTGGAAGAGCGGCTCGACCGCGTCCTGTTCGCTTCGCCCTCGCATCGTTCCCTCGGCCGGCTGGCGGCCGGCCTGGAGCCGCTTCCGCGCGCCCAGCAGGATCTGGTGCTGCACTGGGCCGGGGTCGCGGCGCAGACCTACGCCGAGATCGGCTACCTGGTTGTCTCGCTGGCGCCACGCTCGCTCGACCTTCTCGATGCCGACGGCTTCGAGGCCTGGGTGCTGGCCGGGCTCGACCGCTACGACCGCGACGGCCTGCGTCTGGCGATGGAATCGCTGCGCGATCTCGAGGGCTTCCGTGCCGCGCGCAGCGGCGCGCTGCTCGCCCGTTTCTCCGAGGTCGAAGCGCGGCTGACTCGCTTTGTGCAGGGCCTCTCCGGCCGGCCGCTCGCCTTGCGTATCGGCAGCCCGGCGTGGACCGACACGGAGATCCTGTTCCTGCCTGAGTTGTTGGCCGAGCGGCCTACAGCCTCCGACAACCGCCGCCTATACAAAGCCACCGCTGCCTTGCTCTGGGCGCAGACGCGCTACGGTACTTTCAGCGCCGACATCGACGCCGCCATCGCGCCACTGCCCGACCGCCAGCGCGCGATCGAGTGGCTGACGCTGCTCGAAGCCGCGCGGCTTGAAGCGCGCATCGCCAGTGATCTGCCCGGTCTCGCCGCCGAGATGGCCGAGCTGCGCGGTCCCTGGCCCGAGGCACTGGCGCCCGCGCTGCCGCGTTTGCGTGCGCCAACGGCGACGGTTCACGACAGCCTCGATCTTCTTCAGCAATTCGTCGCTCAAGGCGGCGTACCGCCACGGCTGACTTGTGTCGGCACGCTCGATCCGACCGCGGCGCGGCGCGTGCGCGCCGAGCGCATCGCGCGCGAGACCAAGGTGCTGAGGAACGCCATCGCCGCCCTGAAGGGAGCGGGCGGCCGCAAGCAGGGCGGCGACGCGCAGCTCGACATTGCGCCGGGAGATGACGGCCCGATGGAGGCGCGAATCGACGGCGAGGTGGTGGTACTGCCGCCCGAGGCGCAGGCCGCCGCGCAGTCGCTGGTGCAGGACTTGGGCGAACTGCCGCCCGAGGTGCTGAGCCCGGCCGGGCCGGGCGGCTGGCTGCCGGCCGAGAAAGATGGGCCGGGGCCCGACCTGGTCAACGACCGCACCGCCGACTGGCGCTACGACGAGTGGGACTACCACCGCAGCGCCTACCGCAAGGGCTGGTGCCATGTCTATGAAATGGAAGTCGCGCCCGGCGATCCTGCCTACGTCACCGAGGTGGGCAATCGCCATCGGGCGCTGATCAGCCAGATCCGCCGCCGCTTCGAGGCCGTGCGCGGCGAGGATCGCTTGCTGGGCCGCCAGCCGGAAGGCGAAGAGATCGACCTCGACGCGCAGGTCGATGCGTACATCGATCGTCGCAGCGGTATCGAGCCCTCGCCGCGACTGTTCTGCCGCAGAATCCGCAATGAACGCAGGATGGCGGCGATGTTCATGGTCGACATGAGCGGCTCGACCAAGGGCTGGGTCAACGACGCCGAGCGCGAAGCGCTGATCATGCTCTGCGAGGCCATCGAGGCGCTCGGCGACGACTACGCGATCTACGGATTCTCGGGCTGGACGCGCACGCGCTGCGACATCTACCGCATCAAGGCCTTCGGCGACCGTTACGACGAGGCCGTGCGCCGCCGCATTGCCGGCATTGAGGCCAAGGACTACACGCGCATGGGCGTCGCCATCCGCCATCTCACGAAACTGCTCGCCGCGCAGTCGGTGCGCCACAAGCTGCTGGTCACGCTCTCCGACGGCCGGCCCGATGATTTCGGCGACGAGTATCGCGGCACCTACGGCATCGAGGACACCCGCCAGGCCCTGCAGGAAGCGCGTCGCCAGGGCATCCGCAGCTACTGCGTCACCATCGACCGCCACGGCGCCGACTATCTGAAGCACATGTATGGCCCGGCTGCGTACACAGTGCTCGACGATGTCCACAAACTGCCGCTCAAACTTGCGGACATCTATCGCCGGCTGACGGCGAACTGAGGAATCCCCGGCCCGCCTGGCTGTGAACTCTCTTGGCTAGGCCGCCAGTGCGGCCCGGATATCGGAGAATGTGTGGGCAACCTCGAAGGCCTGCAGGCCCACGCCGAGTTGCCGGCCAACCTGGGTGATCGAGAAGATGCCGCGGATCATCTCCTGGCCGTCGTCGAGTTCGTCGGCCACCAGCGCGTGCTGGCGGCCGAGCGCTTCCAGCGTGGTGACGATGTTGCCGACGCACGTCTTCATCACGTCCTTCATGGCGATCACGTCGATGTCTTCGATGGGTGTCATGCAGTCGCGCACCGTTAGTTCGCTGTGCTTGGCCCCGCGCTCGTGGACATATTTGATCGGTCGCTCTCCCATGGTGTCGCGGGCCGTGATCAGCCCGGCGAGCTGCCCGTCGGAATTCAGCACCAGCAGCAGCCGGACGCCACGCGAGATCATCGTCTGCGTCGCCTTGGCGATGTTGGTGTCGATGCTCGTCGTGGCCACCGGCACCTGCTGCAAGTCGGTCATGACCTCGATGCCCGGCGAGTCGGCCGTAACGGGTTTGTGGAGATTGGGCTGGTGGTAGCCTGCGTTGTGCTTGATCTTGCGGGATACGAGTGCCTTGAAACCGTTGCAGTGCATGGGTGTCTCCTCAAGTTGCTTGGTCTTGTGGTCAGGTCGCGGCTGCCGATAGCGCCTGTGTCCGGAACCATACCGAAGGAAGACCCAAAGTGGATTTAGGGCTTTTGATGGCCGCAACCGGGAGGCTTATCAGGTGTGCAGCGAAATAGGCGGTTGCGATCCATCGACAGAGCGGTTGGTGCGGCGATCGCGGTTCCCGGATGCCAAGGACTGTTGCGGGCGATGGGCGTGTCGGGTCGTCGGATGCCGTCGTCGATTCCCTATTGTGCGGCGCAACCAACGCGTCGGGACGATGCCGTAGTTCCCGAAAGCCCAAATGAAACGGCCGTGGCACCAACGGTGCCACGGCCGCAACTTTTCCCCGAGGAATTTACTTGATGAACTTCTCGAGCTTCTCGGCCTTGATCAGTTGGCCGTTGAGGCCGGCGTCGGCGGCGGAGCCGCCATAGGCGATGGACATCAACTGCGTGTAGTACACGACCGGCATGCTGAACTTGGTGCCCTGCTTTTTGTTGATCTCGGACTGATAGATCTCGACATTGGCCTGGCAGAGCTGGCAAGGCGTGACGATCATGTCGGCGCCGTTGTCGTAGGCGGATTCGACGATGTCCCGGATCTGCTTCTGTGACTTTTCAGGTTCCGAGAAGGCCAGGGCGCCGCCGCAGCAGGTGACTTTCTGCTCGTACTTTACGGGTTCGGCGCCGACCGTTTCGATCATCCTGTCGAGATACTTCGGGTTCTCGAAGGACTCGCCGGCGATGCCGAACGGCCGATTGGTCTGGCAACCGACATAGCCGGCAATCTTGAGGCCGTCCAACGGTTTGACCACCGGTTTCTTCATGGCGTCCCAGCCGATGTCCTCGATGAGAACTTCGGTCATGTGACGGGCACGAACCGTGTTCTTCAGGTTCATGCCGGC
The DNA here is from genome assembly GCA_041480065.1 of Rhodocyclaceae bacterium. GTDB lineage: Bacteria > Pseudomonadota > Gammaproteobacteria > Burkholderiales > Rhodocyclaceae > Fen-999. Next base: position 25,476 of record JBGOZF010000049.1, on the reverse strand, counting down.
TTCCTTGAGCGCCTCGTTAGTCTCCGCCAACAGGCTTGAGTGTTCTGCCAGGCGCTCGTGCGTTTCGCGCGTCGCCAGCCAGCAGGCAGGGCAGCCTGAAACCATGTCCTGGCCCGGCAATTCCTTTTCGGCGATCGCCAGGTTGCGGGCGTTGATGACCAGGCGCGGCAGCTCGCCGCCCTCGCCGTAGCCGATCGAGGCACCGCAGCAGTTCCAGTCGGGAATCTCGTTCAACTGGATGTCGAGCTTCTCGCACATCACGCCGATCGAAGTCAGGAAGTTCGACGCCGAAGCGCCCTTCTGCGAAGAGCAGCCCGGGTAGAACGCGTATTGTTTCTTGGCCATTCTGATAACTCCGTTCAGGCGAGGCTAAGCTAAGCCTCTGCGGCGGTCTTCGATTTCGCGCGCCTTGGCGACCATCTTCTGCAGGTCGCCCTTGCCCTTGCAGGCGTGGCCGCCGAAGATTTCCATCGGGTTGAGGCGCTTGGCCTTCATCAGGCCGAGGCCGATGCCCTGCATGGCCATGGCGTTCTTGATGCCCTGGCCGAAACCGTCCTTGAAATACATTGCTAGCGAGAATGTGAGTTCGTTGACGCGGCCGGCCTTCATCAGGTTGTTCCAGAACAGCCTGGCAACTTCCCGCGTCGGTTGGCCCTTGGGCGCCATGTCGAGCCGGTGGGCGTAGTTGGCCAGGCCGTGCATGATGTGCGTGATTGGCAGCTTGCGCGGGCAGCGGACGATGCAGTTGTAGCAGGAGGTGCACATCCACATCGAATCGGAACTCAGGACTTCTTCGCGCTTGCCGGCGCGGATCATCATGAAGATCTTCTGCGGCGAGTGCTGCCAGGCCGGGCCCAGTGGGCAGGAGCCGGCGCAGACGCCGCACTGCATGCACATCTTGACCCAATGGCCGTCCTCGACGCGCTCCTCGACTTCCTTGAGGAAGCTGTTCTTGTAGCGCGACTCGGTGGCAACTGAGGCAGCTTCGTTTGCGTTGCTCATGTTCATTCGCTCCCGGGATTAACCGAAGCCCTTCATGGGCGACAGGCCGATCTCGTTGATCTGGGCCACATAGTCATTGATCAGCTTGGCTACGCGCTCGTGGTCGGTGATCGCCACTTCATGGGTGACTACGCGCTCCTCTTCGAGGCCCAACTGCTTCAGGGTGTCGCCGATCTTGCTCATGCGGTAGCTGGCGAGTTCGGAGCCCTTGACGAAGTGGCACTGGTAATCGTCGCCCTTCTTGCAGCCCATCATCATCACGCCGTCGTAACCGGAATTCAGTGCGTCGGTGATCCAGATGGTGTTGACCGAGCCCAGGCAACGCACGGGAATCGCGCGGACGAAGGCCGAGTAGGAGAGGCGCTGGATGCCGGCCATGTCGAGCGCCGGGTAGGCGTCGTTCTCGCAGGCGAGCAGCAGGATACGCGGCTTCTCTTCGAATTCGTCCGGAACATTGACGGCCTTCAACTGGCTGCCGACGGTGTCGCAGGAATAGTTCTCGAAAGAGATCACCCGTACCGGGCAGGCGCCCATGCAGGTGCCGCAGCGGCGGCAGCGTTCCTCATTGAAGACCGGGAAGCGGCGCTCGTCTTCGTCGATGGCACCGAAGGGGCATTCGACCGTGCAGCGCTTGCACTGGGTGCAGCCTTCCAGGCGCGCCTGCGGGAACGAAAGATCCCAGGCGCGCGGATGGGCGGCACGACCCAGCGCGACGTTCTCGACGGCCTGGATCGCTTTCAGGGCGGCGCCGGTGGCGTCTTCCTGAGCTTGCATCATGTCCATCGGCCGGCGCGTCGGGCCGGCGGCGTAGATGCCGGTACGGCGTGTCTCGTACGGGAAGCAGATGAAGTGCGAATCCGCGAAGCCGTACTTGAACTGCGGCATGTCCGGGCCCTGACGGTAGTTCAGGTTGAGCACCGAACCCTTCTTCATTTCGACCGTCTTGGCCTTGGCAGCCTCGTCGCCGCCGTCGGCCAGCGTGACGACCGCCGTCCAGTCGTCGAGATTGACGCCGGCATTGGGTACCTGGCCCGTGGCCAGCACCACCAGATCTACTTCGGTCGAGGTGTCCTCATCGAGGATCAGATCCTTGAACTCGACCTTGCACGAGCTTCCGCCGGTGACCCTGTTCGCCTTGCCCTTGGTGAAGATCACGCCCTTCTGCTGGGCCGAGCGGTAGAAGTCCTCGCCCATGCCGGGAACGCGCAGGTCCTGGTACATCACGACTGTGTCGACGTCCGGGTTGCTGTCCTTGAAGTACATCGCCTGCTTGATGCTGGTGGCGCAGCAATGGCCGGAGCAATACTCCAGGTGGCTGCCGTCGCCATTGCCGCCGGAACCGCGCTGACCGGCGCACTGGACGAAGACGACGGACGTAACGATCTTGCCGTCGGCGCGCTTGATGGCGCCGCCGTTGGCCGCCTTGGCCAGGTATTCGAGACCGGCCTGGTCGACAACGTTCATCTGGCCGCCGCCGAGTTCGGGCAGCTTGGCGATGTCGTAGGGCGTGAAGCCGGTAGCTTGCACGATGGCACCGACGGTCTCTTCCGTTACGGTGCCAGATTCCTGCGCAATCTTGGCGACGAAGCGGCCAGGCGCGCCGGAGGTATCGGACAGTGTCGAGTTCAGATGCACCTTGATCCTGGCGTTGCCGGAAACCTTCGCGGCCATGTCTTCGACGCCGGTCGGTTGCGGCTCGGCGTAGGGACCGCTGAACGGCACGCGCTTGACCAGATTGCGGGCAAAGCCGCCAAGCTGGCCGGTCTTCTCGACCAGCACCACCTCATAGCCGGCATCGGCTGCCGCCAGTGCGGCGGTCATGCCGGACGTGCCGCCGCCGACGACCATGATGCGCTTGCTGGAAACCTGCTTGACGTTGCCGGCGGGCAGCTTCATTTTCTTGATTTCGGCGCAGCCCATGCGGACGTAGTCTTCGGCCATTTCCTGGCGGACTTCGTCGTGTTCCGAACCGGCGGCGATCACCCAGAGCACGCCTTCGCGCAGGTTGGCGCGCGATACTGCGGCGGTGGGGAAGCTGAAGGCTTCGGCCTTGGCGCGGCGCGAACAAGCGGCGATGCACAGATGCGTGACGCCATCGTTGGCGATGTCGTCACGGATCATCTGCACGCCTTCGGTATTGCACAGGAAGGGGTGGCTCTTGACCAGCGCCACCTTGCCTTCCTTGGTGGCGATCTTCTCCAGCGCGCCGACATCGAGTGTGTCGCCGATGCCGCAGCCGGAGCAGATGTAGGCAGCGAATTTGTTGTCGGCCATCAGACGGCCTCCGTCGAAGCAGATTTGTGAATGACCTGGATGGCCTTCAGTGATGCGGCGGTGGCGCTTTGCACCGCCCGGTTCACATCCAGCGGGCTGGTCGCGGCGCCGGCGCCGAACATGCCGCCATCCTTCGAGCCTTCGATGAAGTTCGAGGAGTCGAGGAGGATGTCGTCGGGCAGTTTCACGCCCTTGATTTCCGGTTCCATGCCGACGGCGAGGACGACCAGGTCGTGCTCGGTGGCATAGCGGTGATAGCCTTCGGTATCGACACCGTGCAGGACCGGGTTGGCATTGGCCTTGTTCTCGGCGATGCGCGCGACCTTCGACTTGACGAAGCTCACGGTTGGGTCTTTCCAGACCATGGCGTAGAAGTCCTCGAGGCGGTCGATGGCGCGGATGTCGATGTAGTAGACCGTGGACTTGCCTTCTTCGCCGTAGGCCTCGCGAACGTACTGGGTTTGCTTCAGCGTTGCCATGCAGCAGATGCGCGAGCAGTGGCGCAGGTAGTTTTCGTCGCGCGACCCGGCGCACTGGATGAAGGCGATGTTCTTTGCTTCCTTGCCGTCCGACGGACGAAGGAGTTTGCCGCCGGTCGGACCATGCGGATCGGCCAGGCGCTCGAACTCGACGCTGGTGATCACGTTGGCGTAGCGGTCGTAGCCGTAGGGCTGGATCTTGTTGGCGTCGAAAGGCCGCCAGCCGGTGGCCCAGACCACGGCGCCGACGTTGAGCTGAATGCTCTCTTCCTTCATGCCGAGATCGACGGCGTTGTATTTGCAGGCTGCCTTGGCTTTCTCGCCTTCGCCGTTGGCGACGATGGAGGCGTCGATCACGTAGCGCTGCGGATAGGCCATCACGTGCGGCAGGTAGGCCGCTTTGACCTTGCCGAGGCCATAGTTGAAGGCGTCGGCGATCTCGCTCGTCACCGCCTTGCCGCAATCGCCGCAGGCGGTGCAATTCTCGTTGACGTAGCGCGGCGCCACCTTGAGGGTGACGTTGTAGTTGCCGCGCGACCCGGCGACGGCGGTGACCTCGGTCATGGTCATTACGCGAACGTTCGGGTTGCCCTTGATGCGCTTGAGGTTGATTTCCAGCCCGCAGGTCGGGTGGCACATCTTCGGGAAGTAGCGATAAAGCTGCGCGGTGCGACCGCCCAGCGTCGGGGTCTTTTCGACCAGGATGACCTGTTTGCCGCATTCGGCGGCTTCGAGGGCAGCAGTCATGCCGCTGATGCCGCCGCCGACGACGAGGATCGTCTGGTTGGTTGCGATGGGAGCTGTCACAGCTAGCCTCCGGGAAATGGTGTTCGGACGAACGGCCGCGATTCTATCGTGGCCCGGGGTTGCGAGTTCTGCGAATGATCAAGCTCGCCGGAAAAATGTTTCTATCCTTCGATAGAAGCCGAGAATGCGGCCTCAATCGGGCGTGACCCGGATCTCGAATGTCATGGCCGCCAGGTCGCCGAGTATCCATGTCGCGGCCGGTGCGCCCAAGCCCGCGACTGTGCCGGGGTTGACCAGCCAGCTCTGGCCGCCTTTGACGTTAGCCTGCTGCCTGACCTCCGGTTTGTGGCTGTGACCGCAGCAGACGAGATCGTAGTCGCCGGTGCAGGCCATGGCGTGCCCGTAGTGCGGGTAGTGCGTTACGAAAATGCGCCGGTCATAGAAGTCCAGCGTCGCGTCGCGGCCGTGATAGTGGAGCTGCCCCTCGGAATCGCAGGACATGCGGGCGAGGGCGACAAGATCGCCGAGGTTGTTGCCGTGGATGACATGCAGCGGCAGGCCCAGCTTGAGCGAGGCCTTGACGGTGTTGACGCCGATCAGGTCGCCGCAGTGAATCACTGCCTGGGCGCCTTCGGCTTTGGCCGCCTCGACGGCGGCGGCCAGCATCGGCCCGCGGTCGTGGCTGTCGGAGACGATACAGACCTTCATCAGATTACGAGAGGGCCGTCGTAGTCGTCGAAATCTTTTGCGGTCATGCCGGAGCGAACGCCTTTCATCTGCTGCTCGTGATCAGACTGCACTTGCAGCAGCGTGACCACGCAGTCGCCGAGGTTATCGAACATCGGTTTGCCGGTGCCGAATTGAGTGGTTTCGTTATAGAAGAACTGGCCGGTGTAGCGACTATCGCCTATCTTGATGACCACGAAGTGCGCGCCGCGCTCTTCCCAGTAGAGCGTCGGACAATCGGTAAGCTTCTCGTCTTCGGGATCGAGTTGAACTTCGGCGTCGGCGACCTGGACCGGCACCACGCGCCCGTAGCGCTCCATGATCGATTGATTGACCAGCTTCAGTTCGCTGTCTGTGAAATCGGAAGGTTTCTGTGCCATGGCTTATCCGCAAATAAGAAGTTTCGGCTGTTGATTTGGGCGCAACCCTGCCAGAATATCGCAAATCTCTAATTTACCCCAGCCCACACCATGCCCACCGTCGAGGAGATCAAGAAAACCACGTGCTACATGTGCGCATGCCGTTGCGGCATCCGCGTGCATTTGCGCGACGGCGATGTCCGGTATATCGACGGAAATCCGGACCATCCGTTGAACAAGGGCGTTATCTGCGCAAAAGGCAGCGCGGGCATCATGAAGCAGTACTCGCCGGCCCGGCTGACCAGGCCGCTGCGCCGGAAGGCCGGGGCGGAGCGTGGCGCAGGGGAGTTCGAGGCGATTTCCTGGGAAGAGGCGTTCTCGACGCTGGCCGAGCGGCTGGGCAAGTTGCGTGCGACCGACCCGAAGAAGTTCGCGCTGTTCACCGGTCGCGACCAGATGCAGGCCTTGACCGGCCTGTTTGCACGCCAGTTCGGTACACCCAACTACGCGGCGCACGGCGGTTTCTGTTCCGTGAACATGGCCGCCGGCATGATCTACACCATCGGCGGTTCGTTCTGGGAGTTCGGCGGGCCCGACCTCGACCGCGCGAAGCTGTTCGTCATGATCGGCACCGCCGAGGACCATCATTCGAATCCGCTCAAGATCGCGCTGTCGAAGTTCAAGCGCGACGGTGGCCGCTTCGTCTCCATCAACCCGGTGCGCACCGGCTACTCGGCGATCGCCGACGAATGGGTGCCGATCCGGCCGGGCACCGACGGTGCGTTACTGTTGGCATTCATACATGAGATTCTCGCCAAGGGCCTTTACGATCGCGAATTCCTGGTGCGCTATTCGAATGCCGGCCAGCTCGTGAATGCCGATGAGGCCAGCGACGAGTTCGGCATGTTCTGCCGCACCGAAGTGCCTGAGGAAGAGGCCTGCTACGACCCGCAGGACAAGCTCTGGTGGGATCGCAATTCCAATCGGCCTGTCGTCACGCACACCGAGGGCGCCGATCCCTTCCTGTTCGGTGAGTTCAAGCTGCACGACGGCACGCCGGTCAAGCCGTCGTTCCAGTTGCTCCAGGAGCGCGTCAAGGACTACACGCCGGAGTGGGCGGCGCAGCTCACCGGTATTCCTGCCGAGACCATCCGTCGCCTGGCATACGAGATGGGCGTCACGGCGCGCGATCAACGCATCGAACTGCCGATCGCCTGGACCGATTCCTGGGGCGTCGAGCACGATACGGTGACGGGCAATCCTGTCGCCTTCCACGCCATGCGCGGACTGGCGGCGCATTCCAATGGCTTTCAGAGCATCCGTGCGCTTGCCATCCTGATGTCGCTGCTCGGCACTATCGATCGACCCGGTGGCTTCCGCCACAAGGTACCGTTCCCGCGGCCGATCCCGCCTTGCGCGCGTACGCCCAATCATCCAAAGGCCGTGCAGCCGAACCGACCGCTCGACGGCATGGCGCTCGGCTGGCCATCGGACCCCGACGATCTGTTCGTCGACGAGAACAACAAGCCGGTGCGCATCGACAAGGGCTTCTCATGGGAGTACCCGCTGTCGGTGCACGGGCTCATGCACAACGTCATCACCAACGCCTGGCGCGGTGATCCATACAAGATCGATACGCTGATGATCTTCATGGCCAACATGGCCTGGAACTCAACCATGAACGCGGTCGGAGTTCGGAAGATGCTCAACGACAAGGAAGAGAACGGCGAGTACAAGATCCCCTTCATCGTTGTCGCCGACGCCTTCCAGTCCGAGATGACGGCCTTTGCCGATCTGGTGCTGCCCGACACGACCTACCTCGAACGCCACGACGTGATGTCGATCCTCGACCGGCCGATCTCTGAATTCGACGGCCCGGTCGACTCGGTGCGCATTCCCGTGCTGCCGCCGACGGGCGAGTGCAAGCCTTTCCAGGAAGTGCTGATCGAACTCGGGACGCGCCTGAAGTTGCCTGTGTTCGTGACCAAGGATGGTCACCGCAAATATCGCGACTACCCTGACTTCATCACCAACTACGAGACCGAACCGGGCTCCGGCATCGGCTTCCTGGCGGGCTGGCGCGGCAAGGGCGGCGAGAAGTTCATGCGCGGGGAACCCAATCCGAATCAATGGGAGATGTACGCCAAGAACGACTGCGTCTTCCACTACGAACTGCCCAAGGGTTACCAGTACATGCGCAACTGGAACAAGGGTTACCTCGAATGGAGCCAGCGCAATCGCATCACGCGTTACGCCGAGCCGATCCTGATCCACATCTATTCGGAAGTCTTGCAGAAGTTTCGTTCCGCGGCGCAGGGCAAGGGTCTCACGCGCAAGCCGCCTGAGCACTTGAAGAAGCGCGTCGAGACCTACTTCGATCCGCTGCCCTTTTATCACGACACGCTCGAAGGCCAGGCCAGCGACAAGCACAAGTATCCGCTGGCGGCCATCACCCAGCGGCCGATGGCGATGTACCACTCCTGGGATTCGCAGAATGCCTGGCTGCGGCAGATCCACGCCCACAACCTGCTCTATGTCAATACGCGCACGGCGAGGCTTGCCGGCATCGAGGACAACGACTGGATCTGGGTCGAGTCCCAATGGGGCAAGGTGCGCTGCATGGCCAAGCATTCCGAGGCCGTCGAACCGGGCACCGTGTGGACCTGGAACGCGATCGGCAAAGCGGCCGGCGCCTGGGGCCTGACTGCGGACGCCAACGAGTCGCAGCAGGGCTTTCTGCTCAATCACCTGATCTCGGAGGAACTGCCGAGTGCTGCCGGAGCCGTTTCGAACTCCGACCCGATCACCGGCCAGGCGGCGTGGTACGACGTTCGCGTGCGCATCTACAAGGCTGAGGCGGGCGAACCGGCGCAGACTTCACCGCAATTCGAAGCCCTGAAACCTTATCCTGGCCAGTCGGTGAGTCGGTCGATTTGGAACTATTTCGCCGGAGCCAAGAAATGACCCAATTGGCACTGGTGATCGATCTCAACGTTTGCGTCGGCTGCCACGCCTGCGTCACCAATTGCAAGGAGTGGAACACTTCGGGAGAGGCCGGGCCGATGGTGGATCAGAATCCCTACGGCAAGGATCCGACCGGCACCTTCTTCAACCGCGTGCAGACTTTCGAAGTGGGCGAGTTCCCGACCACCGAGACCGTGCATTTCCCCAAGTCCTGCCTGCATTGCGAGGATCCGCCCTGCGTGCCGGTGTGCCCGACGGGTGCATCCTACAAGCGCAAGGAGGATGGCATCGTCCTGGTGAACTACGACAAGTGCATCGGTTGCAAGTACTGCTCGTGGGCCTGCCCCTACGGCGTGCGCGAGTTCGACGAGGATCAGAAGGTCATGAAGAAATGCACCCTCTGCGTCGATCGCATCTACGACCCGACGATGGCTGAGGAGGAGCGCCGCCCAGCCTGCGTGCGCGCCTGCCCGACCTCCGCACGGCTGTTCGGGGACGTCCATGACCCGGACTCGGAAGTGTCGCGGGCTATTCGAGAGGCCGGCGGCTACCAGTTGATGCCCGAATGGGGCACCAATCCTGCCAACCATTACTTGCCGCGCCGCAAGATCAAGCTGCGCATCCGTGCCGACGAGATCGAGCGCGCCGACAACCCCCTCAAGGTCGACGGCCTGCTGCCCAAGCCCGACCGGTCCGAGCCATCGCTCGACGACGTTACTTCCTGGTGATCCTCAAGTGCATCCGGCATTTTCAGTCATCTTTCTCACGACGCTCATCGGCGTCGGCCAGGGCCTGTTCCTGGCGCTGTTCACCGCGCAGTCGTATGCCTTGTTCGATCTGTTGCCGAAGCAGGACAGCGTTGCCTTCTACGCACAAGGCAGCGCGCTGGCGCTTCTGTTCCTGATCGGTGGACTGGTCGCATCATTCTTCCATCTCGGTCGTCCCGAGCGCGCGTGGCGTTCGGCGACACAGTGGCGTACGTCATGGCTGTCGCGCGAGGTGCTGGTGCTGCCGGCCTTCATGGGGATCGTGTTCCTTTACGGCGCGGCGCATTTCTTCGGCTGGAAACCGGTGTTGGTGGTGCTGCCGGGCGGAATAGGCATCGACTTGACCGTCATGCTCGGCGTCCTCGGCACGGTGCTGGCATTCGCCCTCTATGTGTGCACCGGCATGATCTACGCCTGCCTGCGCTTCCTGCGCGAATGGCACACGCCTTTGACCGTTGCCAACTACGTGCTGTTGGGCGGCGCCTCGGGGTTCACGCTGGCGGCCGCGTTTGCCGGGGTGGCGGCGCCGGACCTCGTCCATTTCTTTGCCGGCTGGGCGGTGGTGATCACGGTGACCGGCCTGGTCAGCCGGGTTGCATCCTTGCTCCGGAACGCGCGCTTGAAGCCGAAGTCGAACCTGCAGTCTGCCATCGGCATCAAGCATCCGCGCATCGTTCAGACGACGCAGGGCGCGATGGGCGGATCCTTCAACACCCGCGAGTTCTTTCACGGCAAGGCTGCGGGATTCCTGCGCCAAGTGAAGTGGCTGTTCCTCGCGACTGCCTTCGTCGTGCCGCTACTGCTGCTTTCACTGTCCGACGCATCGGCGCCGGGCGTTGCAGCCACTGCCTTTCTGATTCAATATGCCGGGCTGCTTGCCGAGCGCTGGTTCTTCTTCGCGCAGGCCAACCATCCTCAGAACTTGTATTATCAGTCAGTGGCATAGCTCTCCGCCTGCTGCCATGCACCATCGAAGTATCTTGCGAATGTCGGGTTTATCAGCATATTATTGCTCGCTTAAGAACGGACTTTTCATCAACCATACCAATGAGGAAACGCCATGAATTTCGATAGGGAACTGGACGCCCGAGGCTTGAATTGCCCGCTGCCCATCCTTCGAGCCAAGAAGTCGCTGAATGAGATGCAGAGCGGCCAAGTGCTGCGCATCGTTGCGACGGATCCGGGCTCGGTGAAGGACTTCCAGGCCTTCGCCAAGCAGACCGGCAATGAACTGCTGTCGTCGGCTGAGAACAACAAGGAATTCGAGTTCTACATCAAGCGCAAGTAAGGCGCTGATCGGCTTGACCGAGAAGGGGCGCGACCAGGCGCCCCTTCGACTTTCGATAGAGGCGGGCAGTTGATTACCCGGGGTTATCCGGGTATAAAAACAATGAGCCCGCGCTTGTGCTGCGATATCTATCATCAGCAGATCGGCATGCCCATCGATCGGGCGGGAATTGGAAGAATCGAAGGAGACCATCATGGGTGCGACCCCGGAAATTGCTGTTATCGATGACCTGATCCGCAAGCGGCTGGACGAAATCCTGCCTGCCAGGATCGAGGAAAAACTCAAGGAAATCGAGGAAAGCAAGACCCCCTCGCTGGCGATCATCGCCACCAAGGGGACGCTCGATTGGGCCTATCCGCCGTTCATCCTCGCTTCCACCGCCGCGGCGCTGGGCTGGGATGTCACCATCTTCTTCACTTTCTATGGCCTGAACCTGGTCAAGAAGGATGTCTCCGACCTGAAAGTCAGTCCGCTGGGCAATCCCGGCATGCCGATGAAGATGCCCTTCGGCCCAGACTGGTTCAAGAGCATCAACTGGAACATCCCGAACATCATCCAGGCCGGCATTCCGGGCTTCGAGTCGGTCGCGACCGCGCTGATGCAGCAGACCATCAAGAACAACGGCGTTGCCAGCATCAGCGAACTGCGCGAACTCAGCCAGGAAGCCGGCGTCAAGTTCGTCGTCTGCCAGATGACGGTTGAGCTGTTCGGCTTCAGTCACGACGATTTCGTCGAGGGGATGGACTACGTCGGCGCCGCGTCGTTCCTGCCGGTTGCTCAGAACTCGAACGTCTGCCTGTTTATCTGATCGTCGTGTTTTCGCTACGCCAAGGGAGGCGGAACGCGATGACTCTTTGCCTTCGCCGATCGTTCGGCGTAGCTTGCTTTGAATATTTTTCGCAACCCGTGTTTTTCTTGCTTTGAGGGGGACTTAGCATGACTTACAAGAAGATAGCTGCTTTGCTCGCGATTTCCGGAATGGCCGCACCGGTGTTTGCAACCAACGGTATGAACATGGAGGGCTACGGCCCGGTTGGGACGGGCATGGGGGGGGCCTCGTATGCCTATGACAACGGTACCGCGGGTCTCATCAACAACCCGGCGACGCTCGCCCTGATGCAGTCAGGCACCAGCCGGCTCGACGTCGCGATCGGCGGTCTGCATCCAAACGTCACCAGCAAGAGGTCGGGTGTATCGAATGCCGATTCTGATGGAACGGCCTACTATATGCCGGCGATCGGCTATGTGCGCAAGGATGGGAAACTGGCGTATGGCGTGGGCATGATGGCCCAGGGCGGCATGGGGACCGAGTACGGTACCAATACGTTTCTTAGTGGTGTTCCCGGTATTCCGACCATGACGGGTGCGATGGCTGCCCCCACTGGCGAAGGGAATCGGTCCGAGTTGGGCATCGGACGCGTGATGTTTCCGCTGACGTTCGATGTGTCCGACAACCTCCGAATCGGCGGTACCCTGGACTACTTGTGGGGTGGGCTTGACATCCAGATGGTGATGAGTGGGCAGATGTTCAATGCGTTCGCCACGCCCGGCGGCACCCCGCTCGGCACAGCGACCGGCACCATGGTCAGCAATCTGCCGGCGATCATGGGTGCATTCAACATGTCGGATGTGAACTGGGCGCAGTTCGATTTCTCCGAAGGCAAGAATGGCATGAAGCAGCGCCTGACGACCACGGGTTGGGCCGGCAACATCGGATTCGTCTGGAAGGCCTCGCCCAGTCTGTCGGTTGGCGGCGTCTACCATGCCAAGACCAGCCTTGGCGACATGGAAGGCAACGGGACGTTGAAGATGAATGCCACAACCGCTATGGGGGCGATGACTGTACCAATTACTGGCAAGCTGAAAGTCGTCGATTTCCAGTGGCCGGAAACCTTCGGTATCGGCATGGCCTACCAGGTCGATGACCGCGTGATGCTCGTGGCCGACTACAAGCGGATCGGCTGGTCGAAAGTCATGAAGAACTTCCGCATGAGCTTTACGGCGGACAGTGTTCAGGCCAATCCTGCTGCGCAAGGGATGGTCGGAATGGGGGCCAATGCCATGGTTGCGACCCTGGTCCAGAACTGGGATGATCAGGACGTAGTCATGATCGGCGGTTCGTACAAGTTGAACGACGCGCTGACCCTGCGTGCCGGCCTCAACTTGGCCGACAACCCGATTCCGAATCAGTACATGAACCCCCTGTTCCCGGCGATCGTCAAGAACCATGTGACGGCTGGTTTCGGCTACGGGTTCAACAAGGTCTCGTCTATCGACTTCTCCTTTGCCTACGCACCGGAAGTGAGTGCCACGAACGGCAACATGGGTGTTACGACCAGCCATAGCCAGACCAACTGGCAGTTCATGTACAGCCATCGTTTCTGAGCGGCGGCAATTGGTCGACAAGAAAGGCTGAGGGCCGCGGGCCTTCAGCTTTTTTTTCGCCTCGGGCGGCATTGCAAACCTACAGGAGAGAGATGTCATGAAGAACTTTGTCGTGGGCGCGGCCCTGCTCCTCGTGGCGCTGGCAGCCAACGCGTTACAGCCCTACACGACCGGCACCAAGGTGGCCGGCGGCAATCTCACGACGGCGGTGGGTGCCGTCGAACAGAAACTTGCGGCGGCCGGCTTCACCGTCATCGGCAAGCACATGCCGAAGGGGCTGCCCGAGCATGCTTCGGTGGTGGTGACCGATGCCGGGCTGACCGAGGCGCTCAAGGCGATCGGCGGAACGGCAGTGGTGGCCATTCCGATCCGCGTCGGCGTCAAGGCCGACGGTGCGGTCTCCTATGTCAATCTCGAATACTGGCAGCGCGCTTATCTGCGCAAGGACTATGGCAAGGCCGAAGAGGCCGTGAAAGCTACCGACGCCAAGCTTGAGCAGGCGCTGGGGGCCGGCCAGCCGTTCGGCGGCGACGTCAAGAAGGAGGATCTCGCCAGCTACCGCTACATGTTTGGCATGGAGCGCTTCGACAGCGACAACTCGCTGCTCGCGGAGCACAAGAGCTTCGATGACGCGGTCAAGACTGTCCGGGATAACCTCGCCAAGGGCGTCAAGGGCACGGGCAAGGTGTATGAACTGGTCTTTGCCGACAAGAAGCTGGCGGTGTTCGGCGTGGCGATGAGCGACGCCGAGTATGGCGAGGGCTGGTGGGCCAGGAAGATCGGCCCCGACCACATTGCCGGCCTGCCGTGGGAAGTGTTCGTGGTGAACGGCAAGGTGATGGCGCTGTTCGGCCGCTATCGCACCGCGCTGGCCTGGCCGTCACTCGGCATGGGCCAGTTCATGGGCATTTCCAGCCACCCGGACAAGACCCGGGAAATGCTCGAGGCAGTTGCCGGCGGGAACTGAGCGCCGCCTCAACGCTACGCTGTCAACCCAGACGGCGTAGCTGCTCGGCGAGCTTCAGACGCAGTTCCTTGGAGCTTGCCAGTCGCTCGCGTTCTTGGGCGACGACGGCGGCGGGTGCGCGCTCGACGAAGCTTGATGTTGCCAGTTTCCTTTCGGAGTTCGCGATTTCCCCGTCGACGCGAGCGATTTCCTTGGTAACGCGTTCTCTTTCGGCCGCGACGTCGATTTCGATCTTCAGCATCAGGTGGAAGTCGCCGACGATCTGCACCGGCGCATCGGAATCGGGCAGTGCGTCGCCAGCAGTCGTGACCTCCGACAGTCTTGCCAGCGCGGCAAGATAGGGCGCGTAGGCAGCTATGGCTACCGCGTCGCCGGCCGCCACCAGCGGCACCTTCACACCCGGCGAAATGTTCATCTCGCCGCGCAGGCTGCGGCAGGCGTTGACCATGTCCTTGAGCCTCGCGACCCAGGCTTCGGCCTGCGCGTCGCAGCGGGACAAGTCGGCGCGCGGGTAGGCCTGGAGCATGATGCTGTCTCCGGCTGCGCCGGCGAGCGGCGCCACCTTCTGCCAGAGTTCTTCCGTGATGAACGGGATCAAGGGATGGGCCAGGCGCAGCACCGTTTCCAGTACGCGCACCAGCGTGCGGCGCGTGGCGCGCTGCTGCGCCTCGCTGCCATTCTGCATCTGCACCTTGGCCAGTTCGACGTACCAGTCGCAATACTGGTCCCAGACGAATTCGTAGATAGCCTTGGCCAGCAGGTCGAATCGGTAGTCGGCGAAATGCTTGGCAACTTCGTCTTCCAGTTTCTGCAATAGGCTGACGATCCAGCGGTCGGCCGGCGAATGCTCCCGCGGTGCCTGCTCGTCCCGCCCGCAATCCTTGCCCTCGCAGTTCATCAGCATGAAGCGGCTGGCGTTCCAGAGCTTGTTGCAGAAGTTGCGATAGCCCTCGCAGCGGCTCATATCGAACTTGATGTCGCGCCCGGGCGAGGCCAGCGATGCGAAGGTGAAGCGCAGCGCGTCGGTGCCGAAGCCGGGGATGCCGTTCGGGAACTCCCTGCGCGTGCGCTTCTCGATCTTCGGCGCGTCCTTGGGATTCATAAGCCCGGCGGTGCGCTTCTTCACCAGGTCATCGAGCGAGATGCCGTCGATGAGGTCGATGGGGTCGAGCACGTTGCCCTTCGACTTGCTCATCTTCTGGCCTTCGGCGTCGCGGATCAGGCCGTGCACATAGACGTGCTTGAAGGGAATCTTGCCGGTGATGTGCTTGGCCATCATGACCATGCGCGCGACCCAGAAGAAGATGATGTCGAAGCCGGTGACCAGCACCGTCGACGGTAGGTAGAGATCCAGCGCCGGGTTCGATTTCGCCGGCCACTCTGGCGTCCAGTCGAGCGTCGAGAACGGCCACAAAGCGGAGGAGTACCAGGTATCGAGCACATCCGGGTCGCGTTCGAGACCACCGGCGTAACCGTCCTTCCTTGCCTGCTCGTAGGCGTCGGTTTCGTCGTGTGCGACATAGACTCTGCCGTCATCCGAGTACCAAGCGGGAATCTGGTGGCCCCACCAGAGCTGGCGCGAGATGCACCAGTCCTGGATGTTGTTGAGCCACTGGTTGTAGGTGTTGACCCACTGCTCGGGCACGAACTTGATCTCGCCAGAGGCGACGCATTCCAGGGCTTTGGCGGCGATCGACTTGCCGTCATCGCCCGGTTTGGACATGGCGACGAACCACTGATCAGTGAGCATGGGTTCGATGACCGCGTTGGTACGGTCGCCGCGCGGCACCATCAGCTTGTGCGGCTTGACGCTGACCAGCAAGCCCTCGATCTCGAGGTCGGCGACGACGGCCTTGCGGGCCTCGTAGCGGTCCATGCCGCGATAGCGCTCCGGCCCATGTTCGTTGATGCGGGCGTCGAGGGTGAAGATGCTGATCGGCGTCAGTTGGTGCCGATGGCCGACCTGCCAGTCGTTGAAGTCGTGGGCCGGCGTGATCTTGACGCAGCCGGTGCCGAACTCGCGATCGACGTAGCTGTCGGCGATGATGGGAATGGTGCGTGCGGTCAGAGGTAGATGCACTTGCTTGCCGACCAGGTGCCGGTAACGCTCGTCCTCAGGATTCACCGCCACGGCGACGTCGCCGAGCAGGGTCTCGGGCCGCGTGGTGGCGACGATCAGGCCGCCCTCGCCCTCGACGAACGGGTAGCGGATCTCCCACATGAAGCCGTCTTCGTCCTCGCTGACGACTTCGAGATCGGAGACGGCGGTGAGCATCTTCGGGTCCCAATTCACCAGTCGCTTGCCGCGGTAGATCAGGCCTTCCTTGAACAGGCGGACGAAGGTTTCGGTGACGATCTTCGACAGCCCGGCGTCCATGGTGAAGCGCTCGCGGCTCCAGTCGGGCGAGGTGCCGAGGCGCCGCATCTGCCGGGTGATGGTGCCGCCCGAGTACTCTTTCCACTCCCAGACCTTCGCCAGGAATTTCTCGCGGCCGAGTTCGTGACGGGAAATGCCCTGGCCGTCG
Source organism: Rhodocyclaceae bacterium (assembly GCA_041480065.1). Lineage (GTDB taxonomy): Bacteria > Pseudomonadota > Gammaproteobacteria > Burkholderiales > Rhodocyclaceae > Fen-999. The sequence continues at coordinate 8,993 of JBGOZF010000049.1, read as the reverse complement.
AGTTGACGCTCGACGACGATCTGCGTCGCGATGCCGGCGTGGTCGGTGCCGGGTTGCCAGAGCGTGTTGTCGCCGCGCATGCGGTGATAACGGGTGAGGGCATCCATCAGCGTCTGATTGAAGCCGTGGCCCATGTGCAGCGTGCCGGTGACGTTGGGTGGCGGCAGCAATATGCAGAACGCACCCCTCTTGCTGACGTCGAGGCCGGCTTTGAAATAGCCGCGTTTTTCCCACAACGGGTACCAGCGCTGCTCAATGTCGGCAGGCTCAAAGCTCTTGGCAAGTTCCATGGAATGCTCGAAAAGGCGCGGCTGTAGCGCGATTGCGCTGAGGCGGCTGATTATACCGAAGACAAAAGCGCGGACGGCTCAGTCGTCCTCGCCAAGCGAGATGGTGTCGGCTTCCAGGACGTCCTGCAGCCGGGGCAGCAGCGCGGCGCGCGCTGCCTCGGTGACCTGGCCGATGATCTGGTCGGTGACGCCGTCGAGCACGCGCGTCACGACCTGGGGTAGTTCGTTGTCGAGCCATGCTGCCAGTTCGTCGGCCAGCGCCTGACGCTGGAATGGCAGTTGCGCTTGCAGCAACTCCACCGCACGGGCATCGATGGTCTCTTGCGGAATTACGGGCTCGGGTGGTTCGACCTCGATGGGGGGCATTTCCGGCGGCGGCACGAACACCTCGGTAAGCACCGGCAGATCCTCGTTTTCGACGGCTGGTGTTTCCACCACCGGAGGCGTTGTCGGGACCGGCGATCGGGCACCGCCGGCAACGAATACGCGCCGGCGCATCAGCGTGTTGGCTTTCTCGATGAGGTTGTCGTTTTCGGCCATGACCTAGACTCCGCCGGAAATGTCGCGGGTATCGAGCGCGTAGCCCCGTTCCCGGTAGAAGCGAAACCGCTCCCGTGCCGGCAGCCGATCGGCGTCGGCGGTGCTGACGATTTCGACCAGTTCCTCGAAGCGGGAGAAACCGGGCGGCAGTTCATCGCCAAGGTTGACCAGGCAACCATCATGTGGCACCTGGTCGAGATTGCGGGCGAACAGGATCGGAGTCTCGGTGGCGAGCGACGATCCGACACTGCAGTGTGGCACGAAGCCAGTTGCAGGCTGGGTCCACAACAGACGGTCAAGACGGTCGGCCTCATCGGCGCGGGGAATGTATACCAGGACCGGCTGGCGCCGCTGCCAGGCCAGGCGCAGCCATTCGGCGGCGGCGGCCAGACGGTCGGGGGCGCTGTGCAGGAACTGGATGCGTGTCACGACTTGATGCTTTCGGCACGAGCGATCAGGAAATGGGTCAGCAACGGCACCGGGCGGCCCGTCGAGCCCTTTTCCTTGCCGGCGCGGTAAGCGGTGCCGGCGATATCCAGGTGCGCCCAGTCGTATTTCTTGGTGAACTTGGAAAGGAAGCCCGCCGCCGTGATGGTCCCTGCGGGCCGGCCGCCGATGTTGGCCATGTCGGCGAAGTTGCTCTGCAATTGTTCCTGGTAGTCCTCCCAAAGGGGAAGCTGCCAGGCCCGGTCGTAGGCCTCCTGGCCGGCATCGAGGAGTTCGCGGGCGAGGTTGTCGCTGTTGGCGAGCAAGCCGGTGGCGACATGGCCGAGCGCGATGACGCAGGCGCCGGTCAGCGTGGCGACGTCAATGACGCAGGCGGGGTCGAAACGTTCGACGTAGGTCAGCGCATCGCACAGGATCAAACGGCCTTCCGCGTCGGTGTTGAGAATCTCGATCGTCTGGCCAGACATGGAGGTGACCACGTCGCCTGGCTTGGATGCCGCGCCACCGGGCATGTTCTCGGTGCTGGGTATGGCGGCGACCACGTTGAGCGGCAGCTTCATTTCGGCCACGGCCTTCATGGTTCCCAGCACGCTTGCCGCACCCGACATGTCGAACTTCATTTCGTCCATGTCAGGCGCCGGCTTGAGCGAAATGCCGCCGGTGTCGAAAGTGATGCCCTTGCCGACGAGAACGATGGGCTTTTCGTCCGCCTTGCCGCCGGAGTGCTTGAGGACGATGAACTTGGGCGGCTGGTGGGAACCTTTGGCGACGGAAAGCAGGCTCATCATGCCGAGCTTCTCCATGTCGGCACGTTCGAGCACTTCCACACCCAGGCCATGCTCCTTGGCCAGCGCCTGGGCCTGCTCGGCCAGATGAGTCGGCGTGCACAGGTTGCCGGGCAGGTTGGCGAGATCCTTCATGAGCGTGACGCCGGCGGCGATCGCCTGGCCCTGGTTCAGGGCCTCCTCCGCATTCGAGAGTTCGTTGCGCCGCTCGACACAGAAGGTGAGTTTGCGCAACGGCCGGCGAACATCGTCCTTCTTCGATTTCAACTGGTCGAAACGATAGAGGGTTTCCAGGGCGACCAACGTTGCCTGCCGGATGCGCCAGGCGACGTCCCGTTTCTTGACCGTCAGTTCGGTCAGGAAGATAGTGCCGTCGAAGCCGCCCGTTTCGTTGAGCGTCTTGACGGCGGTGGCGACAGCCGTGCGGAATTCCTTTTCGCGGAACTCCTTCTCCTTGCCAAGGCCCACCAGCAACACCCGGTCGGCCAGAATGCCGGGCACATTGTGCAGCAGCAGTGTCGAGCCTGTCTTGCCTTCCATGTCGCCGCGCCGCAATAGGTCGCTGAGGTGGCCGCGGGCGGCGTGGTCGATGATTTCCGCCGGCACCGACAGTTTGCGCGGCTCGAATACGCCGACAACCACGCAGGCACTGCGCTGTTTTTCGGGACTGCCGCTTCTTATGCTAAATTCCACGTGCCGCTCCTGGTTCGTAGGTCAGGGAAATGTTGATGTTTTTCTCATGTTCCGACATTTTCCGATTATCTCCAATACTTTTGCAAGAAGTCAAAATCTAGATGCTCTTCCGGCGCGCGGCCCGGCGCGAATTTGCCCAGACGGCAATGACCGTTTTTGTGGCATTGTTCGCCATCTTGCTCACCATCCAGCTTATTCGCCTGCTTGGCCAGGCGGCGGATGGCAAGGTGGCGTCAGAAGGCGTGGTTGCGCTGTTGGGCTTCGGCGCCATCAACTACCTGCCGACGTTGCTGTCGCTGACGCTCTTCGTCGCCGTCCTGATGACCTTGTCCCGCTCCTATCGGGATTCGGAAATGTCCATCTGGTTTTCGGCCGGCGTGCCACTGACGGCCTGGATCCGCCCTGTGCTCCAGTTCGCCTTGCCGCTGGTAATCGCCATCGCCGTGCTGTCGCTGCTTCTGTCTCCGTGGGCGTTGACCAAGAGCGCCGAGTTCCGGCAGCGCATGGACCAGCGCGACGACGTCTCGCAGGTGTCGCCCGGGGCGTTCAAGGAATCCAGTCAGGCTGAGCGCGTGTTCTTTGTCGAGGGCATCGCCGGCGAGGAAGGACGAGTAAGGAACGTATTCATCAGTTCGGTGCAGAACGGGCGCCAGGGCGTGGTGGTGGCGGCCGAGGGGCATACCGAGGCGGCGCCCAATGGCGACCGCTTCCTGGTCCTGGAGCGAGGGCGACGCTATGAGGGTACCCCGGGAACAGTCGAATACCGGGTGATGGAATTCGAGCGCTATGGCGTGCGCATCGAGACCAAGGAAAGTCGGGGCATCGAGCAGACACAAAAGAACCTGCCGGTCTGGGAGCTTGTCCACAAGCCGACGCCGGTCAATCTGGGCGAGCTGCTGTGGCGGTTGGGTATCCCGCTGTCGGCGCTCAATCTTGCGCTCCTGGCGATTCCCCTGTCCTTCGTTAACCCGAGGGCCGGGCGAACCAACAATCTGATCTTCGCGCTCCTGACTTTCATGGTCTACAGCAACATGGTCAGCATCAGCCAGGCTTGGGTGAGCCAGAGCAAACTGCCTTTCGAAATCGGCGTCTGGGCTGTGCATGTGGTCATGTTCGTTGCGCTACTGCTGCTGTTCTCGCGCCGCCTGGTGGTGTTTTCCTGGGGCAGGCTATGGCGATAGGTGCGCGTTTTCAGGTGTTCGAGCGCTACCTGGCGCGGGAGATCTATGCGGCCACCGGCCTGGTTTTGGTGGCCTTCCTTGGCCTGTTCGCGTTCTTCGATCTGGTCCATGAATTGGAAGACCTCGGCAAAGGCAGCTATCAGCTGCAGCACGCGATCGGGTATGTCGCCCTGACCGTGCCCGGACGCATTTACGAGCTGTTTCCTGTCGCGGTTCTGATCGGCACTCTGTACGCCCTGACGCAATTGGCGAGGCATTCGGAAATCACGGTGCTGCGCGTCTCCGGCCTGTCGACGGGTAGCCTGTTGTTTTCCCTGGCCAAGATTGGCTCGCTGTTCGTGGTCCTCACGTTTCTGGTCGGCGAGTTCGTGGCACCGCCGGCCGAGCGGGCCGCGCAGCAATTGCGCCTCAAGGCCTTGAGTTCGGTTGTGGCGCAGGAATTCCGCTCCGGGCTATGGGTCAAGGACGAACTGGCCTTTGTCAATGTCCGCGATGTCCTCCCCGATGCGTCCCTGCGCGGGGTCCGCGTCTACGAGTTCGATCGCCAATACCAGTTGCGATCGATCAGTGAGGCCGAAGCCGGGATCTACATGCCGCCCGACACCTGGAAGCTGGTTAATGTCGCGCAGACCCTGTTCGAAGGCGATAGCGCCCGCGTGATTCACCTTGACGAGGCTCTATGGAAGTCGGCTTTGAATCCGGACATCCTGACGGTGTTGATGGTGGTTCCGGAGCGGATGTCCCTGGTGAATCTCTATCTCTACATCCAGCATCTGGCCGAGAACCAGCAGAAGACGCAGCGCTATGAGATCGCCATGTGGAAGAAGTTGATCTATCCGATTGCTGCGCTGGTGATGATGGCCTTGGCGCTGCCGTTCGGCTACATGCACGATCGCGCCGGCAATGTCAGTTTCAAGGTCTTCGCCGGCGTCATGCTGGGCGTGGCTTTCCATCTGCTGAACGGCCTGTTCTCCAGCCTCGGGGTCATCAACAGCTGGATGCCGCTATTTGCGGCGATCACGCCGAGCACGCTCTTCCTGCTGACCGCCGCAGCAATGACCTGGTGGGTGGAGCGGCGCTAGGTCTTGAACACGATTCGAGTTCCCGCCAAGCGGTCGTGCAGGAACTGGCGGTCGCGGTCGAACAGTGCCCAAAGAATTCCGACGCCAAGGAGCGAGAGGCTCGGCCAGGCGAGAACATAGCGCAGTGCCAACTGGTTCAGCGACGGAACCCCGCCGCTTCGGGTGACGATTTGGAGTTTCCACGTCCGCATGGCCAAGGTCTGGCCGCCGCCGCGCCAATGCCAGATGAAGTAAAGGGCGAGGGCCAGGAAGATGTACACCCGGAGTATCGGACGGGGCAGGATGATCCCGGTGCTGACGGCGAGGATGAAGTACGGCAGCACGAGCACGGCGGCGAGCACGCCGATCAGCAGCAGCGATTCGTAGAACATGCTGGCCACCCGGCGGCCGATGCCTGGGTTGGGCGGCTCCGGCGCTGGAACGGTGCTCACTGGCCGGTTATTGCGGGGCAGGGGCTTGCGGAGAAGGGGCCGGCGCCGGTATCGGAGTGGCTGCGGCTGTTGCCGTCGGCGCTGCCGAACCCGTGGCTGCCGGCTTGACCGGGTGCGGTATGGTCTGCACCGGCCGTTTGGCGACCGGTTGGGTCTTTGCGGACTTGAGCGGCGCTTTAACTGTGGCGGAGTCCTTGAACCGCTGCTTCTCATCGTCGGGTAGTGCCTGGTATTCGTTCCACATGTGCTTGAGAGCTTCCTTCTGCTCCGGCGAGGCCTTCTGGACGTTCCGGTACTTCATTCTGGCGGCGTGACGCTGCTCCGGGGTTAGTTTGGCCCAAGCATTCATTTGGGCCTGGATCCGCGCTTGTTCCTCGGCGTTAAGCCGGGGATAACGGTCGGCGATATCCAGCCATTTCTTGCGCCGGACCGCGTCGAACCGATCCCATTCTCCGGCCAGAGGGGCGAGAACCTGCTGCTTCTGCGAGGATAGTTCGGTCCAACTCGGCCCGATGATGGGCGGAACCGCCAGGGCCTGAGCCATGGCGGTAGCGAGGACTACTGCTGCGGCGAGGAGTCGGAGTCTTCTTGCTGTGCCAGATGATCCAGCCATTCGTTGAAGCCTTGGTCAAGATAGGCGTTGAACGGAACCTCGTCTGCCAACAGCGCACTGTCGATTTCCGCATGCTCGGCAGCTTGCTCGAAGCTATTCCAATAGTATGTCCCGACGGCGCCTATCAGCAGCGCCATGGCTGCCAACGCGCCCCGCGCCTGTTGGGAGAACTGCTCCGTCGAGAAGCCGCCGATACCCGCCAGTTTCAGTCCGCCGACCGGTACATTGAGGCGATCAAGAGCGGCCTGACGGGATTTCCGCAGACCGGCCGCCGCCCGCGCATCGAGATTGTCCACGCCCTGATCGAGGGCGCGGCGTACCCGGTAGGCAAATTCCAGTTCGTAGTTCATAGTTCGACGCCTTTTGCTTTCAGGGCTGCAGCCAAGGCATGGGTTGCACGGGAACAGTGCGTTTTGACACTCCCCTCGGAACATCCCATCGCCGCCGCCGTTTCGGCAATATCCATGTCTTCCCAATAACGCAGCAAGAAGGCTTCCCGTTGACGCGCGGGGAGTTTTTCTATCTCTTTTTCAATGGCGGCAAGGACTTGCGCCTGCTCAAGGTCGCCATGGGGGTTGCCCAGGTTGGACTTCGCGTCTACGGCGAGGGTTTCCAACGGGTCGGCGTCTTCGTCGTCGGCGGAAGAAAACGACGACAGCAGGGTGGTCCACAAGGAACGCACCTTCTGACGGCGGTAATAGTCGCGGACCGTATTCTGGAGGATGCGCTGGAACAGGAGCGGCAGTTCCGGTGCCGGCCGGGCGCCATATTTCTCGGCCAGTTTCATCATGGCATCCTGGACGATATCCTGAGCGGTGTCCTCGTCCCGAACGGCAAAGAGCGCCTGTTTGTAAGCGCGCCGTTCGACGCCGGCCAGAAAATCGGACAATTCGGTACGGGATGCCAGGGATGAGCCCTTTACGCAATTTGTCGGAAAAGCAAGGCTGGCAGGCCCCGCTTTCCTCTTCTTGCCTTGACCAACTGCGCCTGCCCCGGTAACGTTACACCCTTTCGGGTGTGAGCCCGCAAATCGCGGAAAACGGCAATGCAGTTGACTGGCGCAGAGATTGTAATCAGGTGTCTCCAGGAAGAAAAGGTGGAACATGTCTTCGGTTATCCGGGCGGTTCCGTGCTTTTCATCTATGACGAGCTGTTCAAGCAGGATCAGGTAAAGCACATTCTGGTGCGTCACGAGCAGGCGGCCGTGCACGCCGCCGATGCCTACTCGCGGTCCTCCAACAAGATCGGCGTCTGCCTGGTGACTTCCGGCCCCGGTGTCACCAACGCCGTGACGGGCATCGCCACCGCCCACATGGATTCCAGCCCGCTGGTGATTCTCACCGGGCAGGTGCCGACGGCCTATATCGGCCAGGACGCGTTTCAGGAAGCCGACACGGTCGGCATAACCCGCCCCTGCGTCAAACACAACTTCCTGGTCAAGGACGTCAAGGATCTGGCCGTCACAATCAAGAAGGCCTTCTATCTCGCCAAGACCGGTCGTCCCGGCCCGGTGCTGGTGGACATTCCCAAGGACATCACGAACCACAAGTGCGAGTTCGAGTACCCGAAGACCATCGCCATGCGTTCGTACAATCCGGTGGTGAAAGGGCATTCCGGTCAGATCAAGAAGGCGGTCCAGTTGTTGCTGGAAGGCAAGAGGCCGATGATCTACACGGGCGGCGGGGTGATACTCTCCGACGCCGCCGAGAAACTGACGCGGCTGACCCGTCAGTTGGGCTTCCCGATCACGCAGACGCTGATGGGATTGGGCGGCTACCCGGGTACCGACCGCCAGTTCCTGGGCATGTTGGGCATGCACGGCACCTATGAAGCCAACATGGCCATGCAGCATTGCGACGTTCTGCTCGCCATCGGCGCCCGCTTCGACGACCGCGTGATCGGCAACCCGGCTCATTTCAGCGAGGTATCGCGCAAGATCATCCACATCGACATCGACCCGTCGTCGATCTCCAAGCGCGTCAAGGTCGACGTGCCTATCGTTGGCAACGTGCCCGATGTGTTGGACGAGATTCTCAAGCAGTTGGAAGCCGTCGAAGCCAAATCGGACGCCAAGGCGCTGGCGGCCTGGTGGAAGCAGATCGACGAATGGCGCGGCCGCGAGAGCCTGAAGTACAAGCAGGGCAATGACCTTATCATGCCCCAGTACGTGGTCGAGAAGCTCTACGAGGTGACCGGCGGCGACGCCATCATCACGTCCGACGTGGGCCAGCACCAGATGTGGGCCGCGCAGTACTACAAGTTCGACAAGCCGCGGCGCTGGATCAATTCAGGTGGCCTTGGCACCATGGGTTTCGGCCTGCCGGCGGCCATGGGCGCCCGCTTCGCCAATCCGAAAGCGACGGTGGCCTGCATCACCGGCGAAGGTTCGATCCAGATGTGCATACAGGAGTTGTCGACCTGCAAGCAGTTCCGCCTGCCGATCAAGATCTGCTGCCTGAACAACCGCTACCTGGGCATGGTCCGTCAATGGCAGCAGATGTTCCACGGCAACCGCTATTCCGAGTCCTATGTCGATGCGCTGCCCGACTTTGTCAAGCTGGCGGAGGCCTACGGCCACGTCGGCATCCGGGTCGAGAAGCCGGCCGACGTCGAGCCGGCGCTGCGCGAGGCCTTCGGCAAGCACAAGAACGAACTCGTCTTCCTCGACTTCCTGACCGACCAGACCGCCAATGTCTATCCGATGGTGGCGGCCGGCAAGGGCTTGTCCGAGATGATTCTGGCGGAGGAGTTGTGACATGCGCCACATCATCTCCATCCTGATCGAAAACGAATCGGGCGCGCTGTCCCGCGTCTCCGGGCTGTTCTCGGCCCGCGCCTACAATATCGAGTCGCTGACCGTGGCGCCGACCGAGGATCCGTCCCTGTCGCGCATGACCATCGTCAGCATCGGCTCCGACGATGTCATCGAGC
>JBGOZF010000048.1:0-33378 GCA_041480065.1 Rhodocyclaceae bacterium | reverse complement strand
TGTTGACGGTGTCCGATTTCCGTAGAAATTTGGCGGCGGCATTTATTCCGGCACATGTTTTGCTGGTGACGTGTCCGCCGGCTTGGTCCCGTAGCCGGGTCAATGGCAGGCTGCGGCCTTATGCAGCCTGGCGAAGCGGACCATTGACGCGGTGAAGGGACGATACGCTTATGCGTGGCGGCAAGCTCCGCATTTTGGTGCTTGCCGACATGCAGACCCGCGTTTTCGCCGCCAGATTTCTACGGATTTACGCCGCCGCCAACACTCGTCGCGCAGCCAGGCGTCGATGGAAGCCGAAGCCTGCTTGCCGGCGAAGACGCCGATCTCCTTGGTCTTCAGGGTCACCGGATCGGCGACCAGCAGGCCGCGCTGCACCTCCAGTTGGCCGTCTTCGAGGTAGTGGTCGTCGAGCGTCTGGCCGACGGCCAGCAGCACGTTGTCGGCGTCGAGTGTCAGCAGCCGCTGCGGGTCGAAGCGCCGGTTTTCGTCGAAGACCTGCGGGCAATGCTGGAAGGTGATCTTGTCCTCGGTGGTGACCTTGAGCGGTCCCCAACTGTTCTGGATGGTGATGCCCTCGGCGAGCGCGGTCTCGATCTCGCTGTGGCTGGCCGGCATCTCGCGGCGCTTTTCCAGGCAGACCATGGTGACATGGCGCGCGCCCTGGCGCGCCGCCGTCAGCGCCACGTCGACCGCGACATTGCCGCCGCCGACCACGACCACGCGGTCACCAAGGCGCGGGTTGAGGCCGCTGCGCACTTCGCGCAGGAAGTCCATGCCGCCGCGCACCAGCGCCAGATCGGCGCCGGCGAACGGCACCTTGCGCGAGAGCTGGAATCCGGGCGCGATGAAGATGGCGTCGAAACCCTGTTCGCGCAGCGCCTTCAGGCTCTCGACGCGAACGCCGGTGTGGATCTTGACGCCCAGGCGCTCGATCTGCGCCAGTTCGATGTCGAGCAGGTTGGGCGGCAGGCGATAGTCGGGACTGCCATAGCGCGGTATGGTGCCGGCCTGCTCCTCGCTTTCGGGGATCTTGACTTCATGGCCCAGCAGGCACAGGTTGCGACTCTCCGATGAGGGATTCGGCATAAGCTGTTCGGGTACACGTCGGACAGAGATCGCGAGCGATTTCGGCAGCCCCTTCGACATCGGACCTGGTCCGGATATGCGCAATAAATTTCGCGGTCTGAAAACGACTCCCGCACCGTCGGCAGGGAACCAAAGGCAGCCGGCTGATCACGGTGTCTTTAATGAATATCCGCCGTGCATCGCCCCGATCTTCCAGCCGGATCGCCCCGGTCGGGCAGAGATTCGCGCAGGTTCCACAGCCGATGCAGGTTTCCGACAGTTTGCCAAACTCGGCGGTCACCCTCTTCTTCTGCCCTCGCCCGGCAAAGCACAGGGCGGCCACCCCGATCTGTTCCTTGCAGACCCGGATGCAGATGCCGCAGCGGACGCAGTCTTCGCTGGACTCGGTCTTGAACCGACTGCCAGTCACGCCATACTTTTCCGCCATTTCCCTTAAAGGGACGGATTCCGATGCCCGGCCCAACAGCAGCTCGAAGATCACCTTCCGGGCCTGGACGACCGCGGGGGATTTCGTTTCCACGATCATTTCCGGGGAAACCTGAAGTGTGCAGGAGGACATCAGACCCTTGCGCAGGGTGCGTCCTTCGGCCTCCACCACGCAGAGACGGCAGGCACCATGGGGGCTCAGGGCTTCGTGGGCGCAGAGCGTCGGGATGTCGATCCCGTGTTCCCGTGCCACTTGCAGAACCGTCTGGTTCTCCCTGGCTTCCAGTTTTCGCCCGTCAACAGTAATGGGTATCATCAGTTCTCCGTACGGTTTCCGCGTCAATCGGCCAAGTCGCACCGTAGGCACCGCTTGGCTTCATTCCGGCTGGCTTCGGCCGACAGGCCCAGTTCCACCAGGAAGAAGTTCTGGATCCGCTTGGCGACTTCCTCTTCAGGCATTTTCGGTCGCACCAGTTTTCCCATCTCTTCATCGCTTACCTTGAGTGGATCGATCCGCCGTCTGGCTGTGGGCATTTTCACGCGGGTGGCAAAGGGTTCGCCCTGCAGATAACTATGAATGGATTGCGCCGCGCGTCTGCCGATGCCGATGGCTTCGACCGCGGTCGCCGGACCAGACACGTTGTCCCCTGCGGCAAATACGCCGGGAAGGTTGGTGGACAAATGAACGGGATGCGTTTCCACGAGGCCCCGTTTCGAGAACTGCAAGGCCTGCCCGTCAAGGCCTAGCGACAGAGGTTGCGGCACCTGCCCGATGGCCTTGATCACTCCGTCGACGGGCAGTACGGTTTCGGAACCGGGTATCGGCACCGGACGCTTTCTTCCGGAGGCATCCGGCTCACCAAGTTCCATGGCCAGACAAACCACACCGGTGACGCCCTGTTCGTTGCCGACGATCTCCACCGGTTGGGTCAGGTAGCGGATTTCCACGCCCTCGTCCAGGGCTTGGACGATCTCTTCATGATAGGCGGACATCTCCGCCGCCGTGCGGCGATACAGAATCGTGACTTGACTGCCGAGTCGCAAGGCGGTGCGTGCGGCATCCATGGCCACGTTTCCGCCACCCACCACGGCGATTCTAGCTCCGAGCTTGACCTTCTCGCCCATGGAAACCCGCCTGAGGAACTCAATCCCCGAATACACGCCCGGCCGTTCCTCGCCGCTGATCCCCAACGGGACTTCCTGATGCGCCCCGGTGCCCAACAGGAAGGCCTGAAATCCTTGCGCTTTCAAAGTATCCAGGTTCAGCGCACCGCCGATCGCCGTCCGGGTCTTGAACTGCACGCCCAACTTCGCAATCGCCTCGATATCGAAATCCAGCACCTCGGGCGGCAGCCGGTAATCGGGAATGCCCACGCGCAGCATGCCCCCCAATACCGGCAGGGCTTCAAAAACGGTTACCGGATAGCCATCGAGGGCCAGATAGTAGGCCGCCGACAAACCCGCCGGGCCGGAACCGACGATCGCAACTTTTTGAGGGCGAAAGAGATTTGCCTCCGGCACATGCTCCCCCTGCTCTCGAGCGAAATCGGCAACAAATCGTTTCAGTGCCCTGATGGAAAGGGGCTTGTCCACATCCCGCCGCCGACACGCGGTTTCACAGGGAGCCGGGCAGACATAGCCGCAGACGGACGGCAGCGGGTTGTCCTCGCGGATCAGGTCGAGGGCTTCCGTATAGCGCCCTTCTCCGATCAACGCCACATAGCTGGGTATGTCGATCCCCGCCGGGCAGCCACGTTGGCAAGGGGCGGCGGACAAGGGTTTGCAGACCTGGGCCGGACAGTACTTGTCCAGAACGTGGGCCTCGTATTCTTCGCGGAAGTACTTGAGTGTCGACAGCACCGGATTGGGCGCCGACTTTCCCAATCCGCACAGGGAAGCGTCTTTCACCACCAGGCAAAGCTCCTCCAGCAGAGACAAGTGAGCCAGCGTGCCTTTCCCCTGGGAAATCTCATCCAGGAGTCTTGCCATTTCCCGTGTGCCCTCCCGACACGGAGTGCACTTGCCGCAGGACTCGTCCTTGCAGAACGAGACGAAGAACTTCGCCACATCCACCATGCAGTTGTCTTCGTCCAGCACCACCATTCCCCCGGAGCCGACGATCGATCCCAGCGCCATGAGATTTTCATAATCCACCGGCACGTCGATATGCTCCGCGGAGATGCAGCCGCCGGACGGGCCACCGGTTTGAACGGCCTTGAATCGCTTGCCATTGGGGATACCGCCGCCAATGTCGTAGATGATTTCCCGCAGCGGAATACCCAAGGGCACTTCCACCAGACCGGTATTCCTGATCTTCCCCACCAGGGAGAAGATCTTGGTGCCCCTCGATTTTTCGGTACCGATGCTCGAAAACCAGGAGGCCCCGCGTTGAATGATCTTGGGGACCGTGGCCCAGGTTTCGACGTTATTGATATTGGTCGGTTTGCCCCACAAACCACTGACTGCCGGGAAGGGCGGACGCGGCCTCGGTTCGCCGATTTGATCTTCCAGGGAAGCAATCAGCGCCGTTTCTTCACCGCAGACGAACGCGCCGGCGCCCAATTTCACCCTGATGTCGAAATCAAACGCGGTTCCAAACAGCCCTTTGCCGAGAAAGCGCCGTTCCCGTGCCTGGCCCAAAGCCAGCTTCAGCCGCTCGATGGCCAGGGGATATTCGGCCCGGATATAGACGATGCCTTCGGAAGCCCCCATGGCATAGCCGCCGATGATCATCCCTTCGATCACTGCGTGCGGATCTCCTTCGATCACCGCCCGGTCCATGAACGCGCCCGGATCTCCTTCGTCGGCGTTGCAGATCACATACTTCTGTTCACCCGGGGCTTTGCGACAGAGATCCCACTTGATTCCGGTAGAGAATCCCGCCCCGCCGCGACCCCGCAATCCGGAGCTCTTGATCTCCTGAATGACCTGTTCCGATGTCATGGAAGTCAGCGCTTTCCCCGCGGATCGATATCCGTCCACGCCCAGATAGGCGTCGATGTCTTCGGGGTCGATCTGGCCGCAATGTTTCAAGACGACCTTTTCCTGTTTTTCATGGAACTGATCGTATTCGGGGCCGGCCAGCCATTCCGCCACCGGGATGCCGCCGAGGATATGCTGGTCGACTATTCTTTCGACCATATCCGGCTTGACGAACTGGTAGGCGGTCTTTTGATCGTCGATGATGATGTCCACGAGGACATCCTTGGCGCAGAACCCCATGCAACCGACTTTTTGACCGTGGCACCGCTTATTGACCTCGCCGGTCAATCCCTTCCGGGCAAACTGGTCCATGAAGGCCTGGAGCACTTCCTGGCCACCAGCGGAAACCCCGCCGAGCCCCATGCAGACTTTAGCCGTGACCGAGCCGGGTGATTTGCGGTTCATTTGCTTGTCCACGGCCTGTCCCTATTCATATCGATTCAGAATGTCGGCAACCTGTTTGGAGGCCACATTGCCATGAGTTTCCTTGTCCGTCAGCAACACCGGCGCGCAACTACAGTTGCCGACGCAGCGCACGGTGCTGAGGGTGTAACGCATATCTGCGGTCGTTTCCCCTTCCTGTATCCCCAACCGTTTCTCGATTTCCCCAAGCAATCGGGTCGATCCCTTCACATGGCAGGCAGTCCCGAGACAAACGCATACCTGGTGGCGGCCTTTGGGCGTAAGGCTGAAGAAATGGTAGAAGGTGGCTACGGCGTAAATCTGCGACAGGGGCACGCCGGTCTTTGCCGAAAAGTAACGCAGCGACTCCTCGGGCAGATAACCCTCCAGCGCCTGTATCGCATGGAGCAGGGCAATCAGGTTGCCCTTGACTTCCGGAAACCCTTCGAGAATCCGATCAATTGCTTTCATCTGGAGTTCGGTCATGATCGGCCCCTATAGTTTGGCTAGACCAACGGAGCCAGCGACGAACTGCCGCGCATAGCGCTCGCGGCGCTCATCGGCAGCGTCACCGACTTCGCCGAACGACAGGCAGCCGGTAACGCACTTGGTCACGCAGGCCGGCTGCAGGCCGGCATCGACCCGGTCCATGCAGTAGTCGCACTTGACGACGCGGTGCGTTGCCGGATCCCACTGCGGCGTGCCCCACGGGCAGGCGGTGATGCAGCTCTTGCAGCCGACGCACAGGCTCTGCTGCACGAAGACGATGCCGTCCTTCTCGCGCCGCTGCATGGCGCCAGTCGGGCAGGCCTTCGTACACCAGGCATCTTCGCACTGGAAACAGGGCATGAAGACGAAGCGCATGCGTGGCCGGCCGTTCACCTCAATTGGGCCGACGGCGATGATCTTGCATGGCGACGGCCCCGGCCCGAGATCTTTGTTGGTCTTGCAATGCACTTCACAAGCCTGGCAGCCGATGCAGTTTTCCTGGTCGTGACGCAGCATGTACTTGCTCATGCTTTGGCTCCCTGGAGGCGTTGAACGCGAACGATGGTCTCGGTCATGGCGCTGCCGCCGCCGGCGGGATCGAACTCGTTCAGCATGCCCACTTGCAGGCGCTGGTCGGCCACACCCTTGCGGTAGGCGCGGCTCTGGAGCGGCACCGTGCGGCCGAAGCCGTGCAGCATGAAGACGGCGTCGGGGTGGATCCAGTCGCTGACTACGACGCGCATCTGCGCGGCGTAGTCGTCCTTGCTGACTTCGACCTGGTCACCGTCGGCGATGCCGAGTTCGGCGGCGCGTTGCGGATGCATCATCAGCGGGTTATCGCGGAAGAGTTCGGCGAGCAGCGGATTGTTCGCCGACTGGCCGTGCGTCAGCGTGCCCGGCCGGCCGAACAGCAACCGGAATCGATCGCCGGCCAGCGGCTCGGGCGGGACGAATGGCGCCAGGCTGTCGATGCCCATTTCGGTGAGTGCGGCACTGACGATCTCGATCTTGCCCGAAGGCGTCTTGAACTTGAGGCCGTTCATGCGGTCGGCGATGATCGGTTTGTCGGCGAGCGAAACGAAACCCTTCTCGCGCAACTGGGCGATGGTGACGCCGGTGCCTTCGAGTTGGTATTCCCAGATGTCCTCGATGGTCTCGAAGTCGAAGTACTCGCCGACGCCCATGCGTCGCGCGAGTTCGCGGAAGATCCACCACTCCGGCCGGCTGTCGAAGCGGGGTGCTACGGCCTGATCGCGCAGGTTGATCGCGGGCCTCAAGCCGCTGCTGGTGGACAGGAGGTTGGCGCGCTCCAGGTAGGTCGTCTCGGGCAGGATGACGTCGGCGTACCAAGCGGTCTCCGAGTAGTTGACGTCGATGGCGACCAGCAGCTTCAGCTTGTCGAAGCTCTTCTTCAGCGCCTCCGGGTCCGACAAGGCGGTCAAGGGATCGTGACGGTAGGCAAAGTAGGCTTCGATGGGATAGGGATCGGCCGTCGCCATGGCGTTGTAGAGCCGATGGACGATGCCGCCGCCGGCGTCCCAGTGCTTGTACTTCCAGCCGACGCCGTCGGCGCGCTTCTCCTCGACCTTGGGAATACGGTCGATGAGTTTCTTGAGTCCCTTGCGGCCGGCATCTCCCGGCCCCTTGGCCAGCAGCACGCCGCCTTCGACTTCGAAGGAACCCATCAGCGCGTTGAGGATGTGGGCACTGCGCGAGACGTAGAACGACTGCTTGTGCCGCGCCACCATCCAGCCGGGATGGAAGATCACGCGCGGCGCGTCGGCGGCGATCTCCGCGACGAAGGCGCGCAGCTCGTCGGCGGATATGCCGGTGAATTGCGCCTGCCATTCCGGCGTGCAGTTCTTGACCGATTCGCGCAGCGCATCGATACCCTCGACCCAGCGGGCGACGAATTCCTTGTCGTAGACGCCGGTCTTCAGCACCTCGTGGATGATGGCCAGATTGAGCGCGTAGTCGGTGTTGGGGCGGATCTGCCAATGGCGCGTCGCCTTGGTGGCAGTGACGGTCACGCGCGGATCGATGTAGGTGCAGCGCGCGCCGTTCTTCAGGCCGGCCATGAAGTTGCGCACTTCCTTGACCTGGAGCGCCTCGAGCAGGTTGCGGCCGTAGAGCACGATGTGGCGCGCGTTCTTGTAGTCGAGGACAACGTCGGTGCGGCCCAGCCCGAGCAGGCTCTTGCTGGCGTGGTGCGCATTGCGCCCGCAGGAGGAATCGTGATCGCAGTAGTTGGGCGAACCGAGCGCGCGGATGAAGCTCTTGGACAGGTCGACGAAGGGGCCGCCGCGGTCGGTAAGCGCGATGGCGCGGGCGCCCTGACGGGCGATGATGTCCTTGAGCGATGCGGCGATGTAGTCGAGCGCCTCGTCCCAGGTGGCGCGCCGCCATTGGCCGCTGCCGCGCGGGCCGTTGCGGATCATGGGGTGCTGCGGCCGCTCGTCGTCGCTTTCGAGGGCGAGGCCGGCGGCGCCGCGGGCGCACAGCGCTTCGCCCATGGCCTTGTCGTTGGGGTTGCCCTGGAGCCAGACCGCGCGGCCGTCTTTCACGTCCACCCGGATCGGGCAGCGGGTGGCGCACATGCCGCACATGCTGAAGACGGAGTGCAGCGAAGCGGTGGCCACTCCGGCCACGTTGGGGGCGATGGGGGTGGTCATCGTCGGAATCCTGGTTGTTTGCGATGTCCGGTCGGCAACCTGTGCTGCCGACCGGTGCTACGAAGATCGATCAGTAGAAACCCAGCAGGCTGAAGGCCAGCAGCATCATGCCGATCACGGCGATTCGCTTGACCCACAGCGGATTGACGCGCTTGGCGATCTGCGGCGCGATGAATCCGGCGATGATAGCCGCGGGGAACATGATCAACAGCAGGTCGATGTCCACGTTGCCGAACTGGTAATGCCGGGCCGAACCCATCAGGGTATTGAAGAAGATGGCGAGCAATGAGCTGCCCACCACGAGGTACATGGGCAGTCCCAGCGCGACCGTCAGCAGCGGCACCATGAAGGGGCCACCGCCGAAGCCGAACATCGAGGCCAGCACGGCGATGAGAAAGGCGCCGATGCAGCCGATGATGATATTGACCTTGAACTCTTGTCCCCAGAATTCGATGAACATGGCGTCTTCCTTTCAATGGGCAGGTTGGGTTTGCGCTTCGCGCTTGCCTTTGGCGGCTTCTTCGGCGCGGCGCTTGAACTCGTTCAGGATCGCCTGCTCCTTCTTGTTCTTGGCGAGGTAGCCCGGCGTGGTCTGCCAGAACATCAGCGCCGAGAGCACGATCAGCACCCAGCCGAACACGAACTTGAACTGGTCGAGCGAGACGAGTTCGGTGAGTTTCGGTCCGATGAAGGCGCCGCCCAGCATGGCCAGGCCAAGCGTGATGCCGAGCTTCCAGTTGATGAATCGGATCTTGTTGTAGTTGTAGATGCCGCTCCCTTGGGAGAAGAGGACGGTCGGCATCGCCGTGCCGGCGACCACGGTGTGGGGTAGCGGCCACAAGGTGAGCAGCAGCGGATTGAGGATGAAGCCGCCGCCCGCGCCCATCAGCACGCCGAAGGTCGTCACTGCCAGTGTCAGCAGGAAGGGCCAGAGGATGTTGATGCTGGCGCCTGCGTTCTCGAAGTACATCACCGGGAACGCGATGGTGTTTTCGATCACCGTGGCCTCAGATCGTTCGTCCTTGCCCGTGACGGCAGCGACCATGTATTGCGCCGGCGGCGAGCCGGGTGGAATCTTGATCTCGGCCGAGTAGCTGCCGTCGGGCTGTACATCGATGCCGGCGATGAGGAGCTTGTCGACTTTGCGGAAACGCGCCTTGACCAGTTGCATCGAGCGGCGCTTCTTCTCCTGGTCGTCGAGCGCCGGCAACGGCTCGCCGTTGGAACCGTACATGCTGGCCATCAGCGAGGTCTGGAATGCTTCGATGGCGATCTTGGCCGGCGTCCTGTAGGCGACGTCGGCGCCGGTCTCCTTGAGGGCCTTGGAGTAGGACCAGCCGGCGCCGTCGGCCTTGAACTTGTTCAGCATCTCCTGCTTGTCTTTTGGCAGATAGATGCGGTACATGACGTTCAATTCGCCGGTCTTGTACAGCTTGTACGGAGTGTGCCCGGTCTTCTCATCCTTCTTGGCATCGAAGAAGGAGGTGCGGCCCTTCTTGCTCGACCAGACTTCCAGGAACACCGGCTTGCCCGGCGCCGCCTTGCCGGAAACCTTGATCGTGCCGCCGTTGTCCAGCGTCAACTTGTCGGCCTGCACCGTCGGCATGACGGCGGCGGGCGCAGGTGGCGATGCAGCCTCGGTTGCCGCTACGCCGGTACAGAAGAACAAGGCCGCAAGTGCCGCGAGAACATGCTTGTGTGCCATCTCGAACTCCCCCGTGAATGAACTGGCCCCACCGTACGCTTGCAGTGCAGCAAATTGAATTCGCAGGATCGACCATCGACATACGCAGAATTGCGTAGCGGGGAGCAGGGCATAATACGAACGGTCCAATTGCTGGTGAGCTTGAGTGGGTGCAACCCTGAGTCGGTGTTGGCGCAGCCTCGTCGGTTGCCTGTCGCTGCTTCTGCTGAGTGCCGGAGCAATGCCGCCGGCCTATGGCGAGACCGAAAAGCCCCTGGTGCGCATCGGCGTGCTGGCTTATCGCGGGCCGGCCGAGTCGGTCGAGAGCTGGGCCGAACTGCCGCGCCAGCTTGCCGCCGTGATACCGCGGTACCGCTTCGAGCAGGCGCTGTTTGACGGGCCGAGTCTGCGCGAAGCAGTGCGCGACGGACGGCTCGATTTCGTGCTCACCAACCCCGGCCACTACGTATCGCTGGCGGCGGAGTTCGGCATCCGTCGCATCGCCACGGTGGAATTGCCCGAGTCGCTGTCGCCCGAACGCTCGATCGGCTCGGCGGTAATCGTGCTTTCCAGCCGCGCGGACCTGACGCGGCTTACCGATCTCAAGCGCAAGCGCGTCGCGGCAGTGGCGCCGGATGCCTTCGGTGGCTACCTGGCGGGGGCGCGCGAGTTCCAGCATGTTGGCATCGAGCTCGATTCCGGCGACGCGAAGATGGCCTTCGTCGGCTATCCGCAGCAACGGGCGCTCGATGCGGTGCGCGACGGCACGGCGGATGCCGCCATCGTTCGCACCTGCCTGCTCGAACAACTGACGGCGAGGGCCATGATAGAGCCGAAGGACTTCAAGGTTCTGGGCGCGCGGGAGTTGCCCGGTTTTCGCTGTGCGACGACGACGCCGCTTTACCCGGACTGGGCATTCGCGGTGACGCAGAAGGGCAATCGCGAGTTGGCGAATGCCGTGACGGTCGCGCTGTTGTCGATGCCGCCAGCCGCCAATGGTCTCACCTGGAGCGTGCCGGCCGACTACCAGGCGGTGCACGATCTCTTTCAGGAGCAGATGACCGGCCCCTATGCCGATCTCGCCGGCTCCACGGTGCGCGGTCTGCTCAGGCGCTACCGGCCCTATGTGCTGACGGTGATCGTCGTGCTGATCGGCTTTCTCGCCCACGTGGTGCGTGTGGAGTACCTGGTCGGCCGCCGCACGGCGGAGCTTCGCCGCTCCGAGGAGCGTGCTCGCCGGCTTCAGCAGGAAGCCGAGCACATGGCGCGCCTGTCGATACTCGGGGAGATGGCCGGTACGCTCGCCCACGAGATCAATCAACCGTTGGCGACCATTTCGACCTATGCGCAGAGCATCGAGCGGCGCTTCGCGGCGGGCCGCATCGAACCCGCCCAGTTCGCCGAGGCGGCCGGCGAGATCGCCGCCCAGGCGGAGCGCGCCGGTGGTGTGGTGCGGCGCATCCGCAGTTTCGCCAGGAAACGCGAGGGTGTGCGCGAGACGCGGCCGCTCGCCGATACCGTGCGCGAAGCGGTGAACTTGTTCTCCGGCATGCTGCCGCAGTTGCCGCGGGTCACGATCGACGACGAGTTGCCGCAGGGAACCATGATCGAGGCCGACCACCTGCAACTGCAACAGGTGTTGCTCAACCTGCTCAAGAATGCCACCGACGCCATGGCGGGGCTGCCGGTGGACGAGCGCCACATCCACCTGCGCTGCGATCGTCACGAAGGCCGCCTGCGCATCTGTGTTGCCGATCGCGGCCCGGCGGTGGCGCCCGAGACGCTGGCGCGCTTGTTCGAGCCCTTTTTCACCACCAAGACCGACGGCCTTGGCCTCGGTCTTGCCATCTGCAAGAGCATCGCCGAGGCGCATGGCGGCCGCCTGACGGTCGAAGCGCGCGATCCGCCGCCCGGCCTCGTCTTCTGTCTCAATCTGCCCGATCATGTCGACAAACAGTGAAAACACCTGCGTCCATGTCGTCGATGACGACGCCTCGCTGCGCCGTGCGCTGATCTTTCTGCTGGAGTCCGTCGGCTGGGAAGTCATCGCCCATGCCTCGGCCGAGGAATTTCTGGGCGTCTTCGACCGCACCAGGCGCCCGGCTTGCCTGGTGCTGGATATCCGCATGCCGCTGATGAGCGGCCTCGAGCTGCAACAACTGCTTCATGGCCGCGGCATACGCTTGCCCATCGTGTTCCTGACCGGCCACGGCGACGTCCAGATGGCCGTGCAGGCAATGAAGTTCGGCGCCTGCGATTTCATCGAAAAGCCGTTCAAGGACCAGGTACTGCTGGATGCGGTAGGGCGCGCGCTGCGCCGCGATCTCGAGCAGCGCGGCGAGAAGCGCGAGCGCGAAGCGCTGTGCGAGCGGCTGGCCCGCCTGTCGCCGCGCGAACTGGAAGTGGCGCGGCTGGTGGCCGAGGGATTGCCGAGCAAGACCATCAGCACGCGGCTGGACATCAGCGAACGAACCGTCCAGGTACATCGCCTGCACCTGATGGGCAAGCTGGAGATCCACTCGATCGCGGAACTTGCCCGGCTGATCCTGCTCTGCGAGGGAGCGGATGGCGGTTCGTAGTCGTCAGGTCAAGTTCAACATCGTTCACCACCAAGACACCAAGGACACCAAGGAAGCACAAGATTGAAACGAGAAGTTCTTGGTGTACTTGGTGCCTTGGTGGTAAATGGTCTTCTTGTTGACTCACGACCCGTAGCGGGCAGCGGGAGACGTCATGGAAATCTGGATACTTGTGGTATTGATCATCGGCAGCGGCGTTCTGGCCATGGCCGAAATGGCGGTCGGCGCGAGCCGTAGCTCGCAACTGGCCATGCGTGCCCGCGACGGGGCCGGCGGCGCAACCGCCATCCTGTCGTTCCGCCAGCATCCCAGCCGCCTGCTGGCGACAACGCAACTGGGTATCACGGCCATGGCCATGCTGGCCGGAGCCTTCGGCGAATCGCTGTGGGTGCCGCGCGTCGAAGCCTGGCTCGGCGATGCGCTTGCCCTTTCGGGCGGTGTCAGTTACGCCTTGTCGCTGGCCCTGGTGGTGACGCTGATCACCTTCTTCTCGATCGTGTTCGGCGAGGTGGTGCCCAAGCGCATCGCGATCGCGCGGCCGGAGAGCATTGCCATCGCCATGGCGGCGCCGATCAACCTGCTGTTGCGCGTTGCGCATCCACTGGTCTGGGTGGTGTCGAAGACCGCCGATCGCGTACTGGACTTCTTCCCCTTCAAGGAGTCCGCCGAGGCCACTGCCGCCGATGAGATCCGCTTCCTCATCGAGTCCGGGCGCAAGGAAGGTTCGCTCGACCGCACCGAGGGTGAAATCCTCGGCAATGTCTTCCGCCTGGACAACCGTCGCGTGGCGGCGATCATGACGCCGGCGGCCGACATCGCCTTCCTTGATCTCACGCTGCCGAAGGACGCGAACCTGAAGGTGCTGGAAGAGCGCAGCGTGTCCCGCTTCCTGGTTTGCAAGGGCGGCGTCACCAGTCCGGTCGGCTTCGTCGAGGGGCGCGAACTGCTGCGCCTGGTGATGGGCGGTAACGCGCTCGATTTCGGCAAGCTCTCGCCCAAGGCGCCGCACTATGTGCCCAACACCCTGTCGCTGATCGGCCTGCTGGAGTTCTTCAAGTCGAACCAGACGCAGATCGCGCTGGTGGTCAACGAGTTCGGCGCCACCGAAGGCCTGGTGACGCTGTCCGATCTGATGGGCACCGTCGTCGGCGAGGTGCTCTCCGGCGCGACCGAGACGCCGCTCGCGCTACAGCGCAGCGACGGCAGCTGGCTGCTCGACGGCCTGCTGCCGATCGACGAAGCAAAAGAAGTGCTCGGCCTGCCGGCGCTGCCGGAAGAGGATCTCGGCAACTACCACACGCTCGGTGGCTTCATGTTCTCCCAGATCGGCCGCATCCCGAAGAAGACCGAGAGCTTCGAATGGGGCGGCTGGCGTTTCGAGGTCATGGACATGGAGAAGAACCGCGTCGACGAAGTGCTGGCGAAACGGATCGAGGGATCCGAAACGCCGGCTTCGTACTAGCGTCGATCATTCACTCGGCGGCCCGCAGTAGCGGGGCCTGGTGATCGACCTCTGCTTCGCATCTGGGGCAGGCGTACCAGGTGTCCGAGTGCTGCTCGCCGGAATAGTCCTGCTCCGGGCCGGTTTCCATTGGGATGAGTTGCCTGCCCGAACCACGCCAGCCGCACTGCACGCAACGGAACATCGAACGTTCGACGCCGTCCAGATAGCGTTGGAAGGCGACGAAGCTCATCTTGGCCATGTTCATTCGGGCGGAGCTGATGTGAAAGCGGATGCCCGCCTCGACGTCGTCGCTGTCCTTGTCGATTCTCTTTGCCATGGGCTTCTCCTATTGCCGGGGATCCTCGCGTGTCGCTGCCGCCCATTCCGGATCGTAGCTGTCCCAAGCCGAGGTGTCGCGGATCGCGGTGATGACCGGCCCCGACGTGATCATCATGCCGACGACCCCGACGGCGTTCTTCAGCGCGAGCCTGATCACTTTCAACGGATCGAGCACCCCCTTGTCGAACGCATCGCCGTAGCTGCGCGAGTTGGCGTCGAATACGCCGAAGGCACCGTCAAGGCCCAATACCTTGTTCATGACATCTTCGGCGCCGAGTCCCGCGTTGGCGGCGATCTGTCCGAGCGGCGCAGCGAGGGCTTCGTGTACGGCGGCAATGCCCAGCGTCTGGTCGTAATTGGCACCCTCGACCGATTCGAGCGCCCGCCGGGCGCGCAGCAGCGCCGCGCCGCCGCCGGCGACCACGCCTTCCTCCAGCGCCGCCGACACCGAGCGCCAGGCGTTTTCCATGCGCGTCATCCTTTCCTTGATCTCGATGTCGAACGTGCCGCCCACCTTGATGATGCCGATGGCGCCACTCAGATGCGCGATGCGCTCCTCGAGGTCGTCGATTTCCTGAAGGTTGCCCCTGGGTGAGCCGTCGCCGGGCTTTTTTGCCATGACGCGGGCGAGTTCCAAACGTATTCCGGCGATGCGCTGAGCGATTGCCGCGGGATCTCCGGCGCCGCCGATGATGGTGGTGCTCGTGGCGTCGACGACCACGCGCTTGGCCTGGCCGAGATCCGCAAGCGTGGCGCGTTCCGGGCTATCCCCATGTGCGGACAGGAGCGCCTTGCCGCCGGTGAGTACGGCCAGGTCACCCAGTCGCTGAAGGCGTCGATCGCCGTAGGCCGGCGGTTTGGTCGCGACGACCTTGATGATGCCGCGGACGTGGTTCAGCAGCGTCGTGGTGAGCGCATTGTCCGTGACGTTGTCGGCGATGATGAGCAGCGATCTGTCCGCCTCGCGTATGGCATCGAAAACGGGGATCAACTGATCTATCTGGCTGATCTCTCCGTCATACAGCAGGACATAGGGCTGGTCCAGTTCGGCGACGTGCCGCGTCTTGTCGGTGGCGAAATAGGGCGAAAGAAATCCCTGTTCGTAGTGCAGTCCTTCGATCACCTTGAATTCGTCCTCGCGGCCCTGGCCGAGTTGCAGGTTGAGCGTGCAGCCCTTGCCGAGCCGGGCCACCGCCTTCGACAGCAGAAGACCGATCCCTTCTTCGCGCGATGCGATGCTGGCGACCTTGGTAATCGTCAGTTCCGACGAGCCGTCTGCGGCACGAGACTCAAGGTCGGCCATCACCGCCGCACACGCGAGATCCATGCCCTTCTTGACCTGCACAGGATTCGCGCCGGCGGTGATCGAGCGCATGGTCGCCTTCGCCATGCAGTGCGCCAGGACGATGGCGCCGGTGGTGCCGTCGCCGGCTTCGCGGGAAACGGCGTTGGCAACGTCGCGCAAGATGCGCGCGCCCAGATCGGCTACCGGATCGTCCAGGGAAATGGAATTCGCAACCGTGACGCCGTCGCGCGTCACGATCGGCGCGACCCCGCTGGTGCGATGCTCGATCAGAACCGTGGGCCCGGCCGGCCCGAGCGTGATGCGCGCCGCCTGCGCGAGCAGATCGAGGCCGCGGACCATTCGTTGTCGAGCGGCTTCACTGGGGATGACTTCAATAGGCATGGTGTTTCCTTTTCACTCGCTGCACACGTGCTCGATGCCTGCGGCTGCGCATCGCGTTCGGGCGCCGGCCGTGCCGGCCTTGCCAATTCACCAGCTTCGCGTCGGCTTCTTGATTCCGTACTTGGAGATCTTCTGATAAACCGTGCTGCGCGTGATGTGAAGTCGTCGTGCCGTCCTCGACACGTTCCATTCGCTTTCCCGCAGCGCGGTGACCATGGCCCGTTTCTCCCAGTCCGCCAGGGTTTCCGGCGAGTCCTGGATCTCGATCGGCAAGTAGTTCGTGATCGTGGCAGCCGACGTGGCGTCGCGAGAGCGCGGGGCCGTCGGCCGGGCATCGATGTCCAGCGCCAGCACGATGTCTTCCTCGTAAGCCGGAGCCCGTTCCGCCAGGAAATCGGGTGGCAGGTCCTGCTCGGTGATCACCGCGTTGTCGCTCATGAAGGCGACGGTCTTGAGCACATTGCGAAGTTCGCGAATATTGCCTGGCCACGGATGCTTGAGGAAAAGCTCGATGACCTCGTCGCTCAGGATCTTGGCGGGCCCCGAGAATTTTCCCAGCTCCAGCTCCCGTTCGAACAGGCTGTTGATGAGCTGAATCTTGTCGGGACGCTCGCGCAAGGAAGGGATCCATATCTGCGCACCGTTCAGGCGATAGTAGAGGTCGCGCCGGAAAGTGCCGCGGTCGACCGCGTCCCGCAAGCTGGTGTTGGTGGCGGCGATGACCTGGACGTCGACCTTGATCGGCTTGATGCCGCCCACCTGAACGAACTCCGACGACTCGAGCACCCGCAGCAGCGTGGACTGAAGTTCCAGACGCATGTCGCCGATCTCGTCGAGAAACAGCGTGCCGCCGTTTGCGAGCTGGAACTTGCCCGATCGGCCTTCCTTCGAGGCGCCGGTAAAGCTGCCGGCCGCGTAGCCGAACAACTCGCTTTCGATCAACTCGCGCGGAATGGCGGCGCAATTGATGGCGACCAGCGGGCCATCGCGGCGGGGGCCGGCACGATGGGAAAGCTGGACCAGATGCTCCTTGCCGACGCCCGATTCGCCGATGACCAGGATAGGAATCTTCCGCTCCTGCAGGCTCACCATCTTCTTCAGCAGGGAGTCGACGATGGCGTCGTGGCCTCGGTTTGCATCGGTGCGGCGGCCCGAGACCCTGTTGGCCGTCCTGAGGATACGTCTCTCGATGGCGCCGGCGGGAGACGGCATGGTCGCCGCGCTGACGCAGTCATCCGTTTCGGCGGTCGACTCGGAAGGGGCGAAATTGAGTTCCAGCAACAGGCGCGCGCTGGACGGGGCCACAACTTCGACCGGCCCCATATTCTTCTCCTGCGCACGCGCCAGGCAATCCAGGCCGAGTCCGAGCAGGTGCTCCAACGGTTCGCCAATCATTTGCGTACAGGCATCGACTCCCAGCAGGCCCATCGCCGGCGCGTTGAGGGCCCGAATCCGCTCGTCGTCGCCGACCACGATCAGGCCGTCGATCGCGCTCTGCTGCGCGACCAGGCCACCCTGGGCATCCACCGAACGCAAACGAATCAGGTGGCCCTCGGGGCGATGCCGCTTGAAGACGTCAGCCTCTATCAGCGTACCGGCCATCCTCAGAAAGGCCAGCAAGGACTTCACCGAGTCCCGCTGACTGCTCACCAGGCCGAGCATGGCGAGGCGATTGCCATCGGGGCCCGCGATCGGATAGCCGGCCGTGGCGGACGCGTGGAACTCGTGGGCGAAGTGTTCCTTGCCGAGAAACGCCGTCGGCACGCCAAGCAGCGCGGCCGTGCTGATGCCATTGTTGCCGATGGACGATTCGGACCAGGTGGCCCCGAGCTGGAACAGGTTGGTATTGGCGAGAAAATGGTGGGGACCGGCTCCGACGACGTGCATCAGCGTCCCCTGGGTGTCGGTGAGCAGCACCGTCACATCGGCGTCCTGCAGAAATGAATGGACGTGGTAAGTCTGAACGGACAGCGTACTTTGCAGTTCGCGCGACCAGGCGGGACCCGCGCTGGCGGCCAGGCCAAGTGTCCGCGCCAAGTCCTGACCGGGAAGCAGTCCGTGGTCTTCCAGACAACGATCCCAGGCCTCTGCGACTTCCGGTCGCACCCAGTCGAAGCTCGTCGGCGCCTGGGATGTCTGGCGCATCCAGTCCCAAGCCTGCCCTGGGCGATCGACGCCCGGCGGTAATGCTGTCTCGTCCATGTTATGACACGTCTCTGAAGGTCGTGTTCGGGCCAATGACGGTACCATCATTCGAGCCTCATATTAGACGTCTGGACCTTATGAGATGCTTAAGGGGTACCAAAAGAATCAGACGTTCCTGTCGGCACCCCCGCACCACCATGAATCATCGCGACAACTCGGAAACCTCTCTCCTTTCCGTGCCTGTCTGGCTGCTCGACAGGAACTTCTCGGTGCATATGTTGCCCTTCGGGATGCCCAGTTCCAGGCATGTCTTGTATGTTGCATCGATCATGCCGGGTGGTCCGCAAAGATAGAGATCGGGCTCCGTGCCGCTGCGCTCGAGATCGCGGCGCAGGGCTTGCACCGGTGTGCCGCGTTCTCCCTCCCAGTCGGGCCCCGGCTGCATGACGCAGATCTGCACGCTCAGGTTCGGCATCCTTTCCGACAGCGAGCGCAACTCGTCGGCAAAGAAGACTTCCTCTTCCTTGTTGACGCCGAAATACAGCCGTGTTTCGTGCGGGTCACCGCGATCGAACATCTGGCGCACCATCGCCACCACCGGGGCCAGACCGGTACCGCCGGCGATGAAGTAACGAGGTTGCAGCCCGTTCTCCCGCATGTAGAACGATCCTGATGGACCTCGAACGCGCAAGATCTGCCCCGGCTGCGCCTCATCGCGCAGGTAGTTCGAGAACTTCCCGTCCGGAAGCAGGCGGATCAGAAACTCGAGACTGCCATCCGAGCTGGGCAGATTGGCCGGTGAAAATGAACGCCAGTCGTCGGTGCCCGGAATGCGGAGTTCGAAGAACTGTCCGGGTGCGAAAGCGATGCCGGCCGTGCCGTTGATCGCCTCGCCGGGAAGGCGGCGCAACCTCAACTGCACCGCATTGCTGGCAATCGGTGCAATACCGATCACCTGGGCATCGAACTCCCGCTCCTCGGCACGATGGCTGATGCGGTCCGAGGTATAGGGCACCTCGAGTGTCAGATTCGACAGGGGGAAAGTGCGGCAAAGCAGCACGAAGCCCTCCTCTTCCTCCTCGGGCGGCAACGCCTGCACCGAGCATCTGACCAGTTCGTAGTCGCCATCGGTGCATTGGGACTTGCACGTGGCGCAGCCGCCTTCCCGGCACGACGACATCAGGATGACGTCCTGGCGCAATCCGGCGGAGATGACGTCTTCGTCCGCTCCGCACTCGATGTGCACGCTCTCGCCATCCTGCGTCAATATTTCTATGTCAAACCCTGACATGATCCTCTCTCCATGTTCTCGCGACTTGATGCGCAAGCAACGCGTACGACGCTTGGACGCCCCTTCGGATCAGGGGCGACCGGCAGCACCGGCAGCGCGGTTTATCGCTGAATCGCGTACGGCGAAATAGGCAAGAACGTGATCTACCGCCTCAGTCGCTGACGTCAGACTGATGGAGGCGCCTTCCTGGACCAGCAGATCACCGCCCTCGAGGTAGATCTCCCAGCGCCACAGATAGTCGAGATCCACCGCGTATGCGGTGTACTGCCCTGCGGACTTGAGGAACACGTGGTCGCCGGTCGGTTGTGTATCGCGCTCGCCAGGTTCGTAGGCGGCGTCCAGCCCGTCCACATCCATTTCCGTGTTGGTGGCCAGGTCGCCCTCGGCAATTGCATCCTCGATAATGAAATCATTGAGCGCAGTCATTTTGTCTCCTCCTCCGGCCGGAGCGCAGCTCGGACCCACGGGCCCGGGCCACGCTCCACCATTGCCTTTCAGTGGGTATGCTCCAGGGCCACGAGCACCTTCACGCCACGCTTCTTGCGCAACTCCGCGAGTGGCATCTCGTAGTAGTTGAGATCGCGCAATTCCATGAGCCGGCTACCCAGAATGCGGTCAGTGTCCATGAAGTAGTTGGTCGGCATGATGGGTGGCTTGAAGTCGATCCGGAAGTTGATGTGGACCTTCTCCGCCTCCCACTTGTCGCCACAGACGGCCATCTTCGCCGTCGCAGCGGCGGCCGCCGTAGCGGCGTCCTCCCCCGTGGCGCATTTGTGCAGCAGATCCTGATCGCTCTTGAAGGCCTGCTCTTTCAGCACCGCGACCTTCTCCTCGATCTTCGCTTCGATCCACAGATGGTCGAGTTCCAGCGCATAGCTCGACCGCAACGGCGTTGTGTACTGCCGGCGAAAGTCGATCAGGAACCTCGCTGCCTTGTCGAGGGAGTTGAGGGCGCCGATCTTGGTCGTCCACTCGTCCCGAGTGGCGTTGTCATGCACCTTGTTGATTTTTCCGCTTGCCATGAGATTCTCCTCAAACGATGTCGTTCAGTTTGCGATCCAGCCCCATCAACTCGCTGGTGATGGTGAAGACGCTGCCCAGGGTGTAGGCACGACCGATGGTGGATGAGACATCCACCAGCAGGTCGTACACCGAGTATTCCTTGCCCAGGAGCGAGGTTGCCTCGTCGCAATCGATCTCGATGTTGCCGTCGGCCTTGCACCACCAGTAGCCGGCGCGGTCCTCCACGACCAGGGTCGGATTCTTCTTCTTGAATTCCTTCAACAGCATTTCTTCGACGATGAAGTCCATCTCGTCGGACTTCTTGAGCACGAGCACGACCGAGTTGCTCTCATGCACCACCTGGTTCTCTTCGCGGAAGTATTCCGTTGCAAAGGCGGCACCGTTCAGCCCCATGATCCCGGCATCGTAAGCGTTGGCGTTGGTAGACATCTGCATTGCTCCTTATTTGAGACCCGTCAGGATCGTGTTGACCAGTTTGGTCTGGTCGGCCTTGTAGTCGATCTTCTGCGCGTAGTCCTCGATCCAGTCGGACACCACGCGATTGACGCTGTCGACGATGGCGTCACGGTCCGTAAAGCCTTCCTTCTTGGGCAGCGTTGCATAGATACCGAGGAAACCGGCCATCGCATCGAGGGTGCGCGGCAGCCATTTTTCGGTCCAGGCACGCATCCAGCGGCGGTTGTAGCCACTGTACTGGGGATCGTCGGCCAGGCAGTAGTAGAACATGTCGGCCATGGCTGCCTTGGTGATCTGGAAGCTCGTCTGCATCCCTGCGATGAGGAAGGGCGTCAGCGAATCGCCATACACCGGCGCCAGGCGCTGGAAGAACTCGCGCCGCACCAACTGACCGAACAGCGGGTCGTAGACGCTGTGGGCGGCAAACATGATCTCGTTCCAGTCGTACGTTTCCTGCCAGATTCCCTCGACAGTTTCACGAGCGCTCTTGTAGATCTTGCCCTGCGTCCATTCGCGTTTCCCCGGCGCGGTCGACTCCGAGTACCCCGGCACCAGCTTGGCGATGAAGCTGCGCACCAGTTGCGCCATCTGCGTGTTGTCGACCTTGTCGAGCGCGGCGAATGAGAAGGTGCTGCGCAACGTATCTCCCGTGCAATCGCGGATCACCGACGAGTGGGCATTGAACAGCCCGTACTCGCTGTAACCAAGCGCGCCGAGATGAACAGACAGCACCGTGTCGCGCCAGTAGGGTTCGATCGTGCGCAGCGAGCCGTCGGCCGAGAAGCTTTCCAGAAAGCGCTGCAGGACGCGCCATTCCTCCGCCTTGGCCCGCACGTATAGCGGGTGCCAACGCCCGGCGGGATCGCGGTGACGGCCCCAGTCGGTGGTCAGCAACTCGGTGGTCTCATTGCCCCAGGAGGGGCGACCGCCGTGGAACTTCTGCGTCCAGTCGCCCCAGTCGAGGCCGCCGGCGATCCAGTCGGCGTTCGGCTGCGAGTAGCAGTTGAGGACTTCGTATTCGGTGAGCCGCTTGCCGCGCGGCTGCACGAAGTAACCCATCTTGCGCTGAGTATCCAGAGGCTGGTCGGGGATTTCCGCCAGGATCTGGGCCGCCATCACGGGGTCGGTCAGGCCGCGTTTCCGTTCTTCAAGTAGTGACATGACAATTTGTCCTTTGGTGTCGATTCGTTTGTCGGTTCGGATTCGCGGCGATCAAGCCAGCGGGTCGCGGAAGACGCAGTTGATGCGCTTGACGTCGTCCAGGGTCCACAACTTGCCGTCCTTGCTGACATGCGGCTGACCAATGAGAGTCTTGCCGTCGCTGCGCACGCCCCAAAGCTCGGCGATCACTTCCGAGAGTTCCCGTCCGGCGTACTGCTCGAACATGTTCTGGCACTCGTAGCGTTCCGGTTCGGAGAGCCACATACGCTCGCCCCAATCGTCGCTGAAAGCGTGCTTCTTGCCGTTGTACTCATGGATGCGCAGCGAACTGGCGCCCTTGGAGAGGCTCGGGCAGAAGGGCACTTGCGAGACGCGATCGATGTAAATCTCGTGGCCGTTCTCGATGAACCATTGCAGCGGAATGAAGCCGCTGGACGGATCCTCGCAACCGCGGGCACGCCATTCTTCGTAGATCTTGCCGTAGTGGTCGTACCAGCCGGGGTAGTTGGCTTCGAACCAATCGGCGTCCTCTTTGGTGGGCAGGGCCAGGCGGAAGAAGCCGGTCGGCCAGACCGCGTAGGCGAGCAGGAACAGGTCGTGGTGCGCCCAGTAGGCGTCCTTCTTCGCGTCCTTCAGGCTGGGCGGCGATTGCACGCCATACTTGCCGAGCCGGCCGATCCAGATGCCGCCCCAGTCTTCGTAAACCCAGCGGTTCCAGGTCTTCACCCACGGCTCGACCTTGAACTTGCTGCCGTACTCGAACAGCATGCCAAGCACCGGCGTGAAATACTTCTGCTGCGTCCAGAAGGCGTTGTTGAGGTCGGTGTTGAGGTACTTGGCCGAGGCCGGATCGTGGGCGATGGAAACCACGGTCTGATAGCCGTTGGCCATGTGGCGCAGTTCGTCGGTTTCGATGGACAGGAACACCGTCGGCGTGACTTCGTCGCCGTTGGCGGACGCCCATTCCGTGATCGCGACGATCAGCGGGTTGGTGAAGCAGGCTTCGCCGACCAGTTGCAGGTTGATCGAACATTCCACCGCGTCGCCGGAAATGAAACCATCCGAGAACACGCGCTTCATGCCCTTCCACAGCGGACCGAGGGTCCGGGCACGGCGCGCATCGGTATGCCCAGCGGGGTCGTGGAAGTACTTGGCGAAGTAGTAATTGACGTAGCCGCACTGATTGGTGTGGCGGATCTCGTCGAGCACCTGGCCCAGGTAGCCGTTCTTCTGTTCCGGCGAACTGGCGCTGTCCCACAGCATCGCCGAGCCGGCGATGGCGTTGTACTCGCCTGATTCGAGGAAGTTCGAGGCCACCTTCATCGTCTCGCCCCACTTGGGTGCCAGGCGGTTGCCGGCGTTCATGCGGGTCAGGGCATCCTGCAGGCTGCCGAACTGGCGTTCGTCCTTGACCGCCTCCATGCGTGCGTATTCCTTGGCGATCAACTTGAACTGCTCTTTCGTGTCGTTCGCCATGTGGTACTTGGTCGGGTACTTCGTGCGGTTGTTCTTGAAGTCCCAGTTGAAGTCCTGCATCCACTTGTGGACTTCCTGTGCGCCGACGCTCGTCGGTGCGCGATTCAGTGCTAAGGCGTCGGTTGCTGCCTTGGTCGCTGCGCTGATGGCCATGTGTCTGTCTCCTAAAAGGTTTATTCAGTACGAATGCCGGCGGGAGGTGCAGCCGCGAACTGACAAAACGCGACTGCCCGGAGTTGCTTCAACAGATGCTGGTGCCCCGACCTACGTACAATTTCCATGCCATCAGCAACGAAATCGTGATTCGTTCGGAGATTCAATGGGTTACCGGCCTGGTGGACTGACGGCCGATCTTCGGGCAGGGCTGTATCGGATTCGTGCACGGATGTTGTCGAAGCAGACAGTGTCTGTTTGCTGTGCAGTGCTGCGGCGATCGATGGTGGAGTCGACGGCCACGAATGCTCCCGACGCTCTGACGACATGATTGCGTTTGACATATCGAATGCGCGATATGAATGCATTCAGGCGCTTGCTTCGTCCACCCGCCCGATCGACAGTGAGTATGAAGCGGACATAACGCGGGCTGGCAGGAAGGATCTGAAGCCTTGCGTGGGTCTTTGTGGGTAGCCGCAGGCTGTCGCCGAGGGCAATGAGGCTTAAGGAGGCGTTATGCCGTCAGCAGTTTACCGGGCGGCGGCTGGAAGGGATCGGCAGCGCGCATTCAAAGCGCTTGTGTTCCGCGTCCGGAACAGGACTGTGGTGGACGCAGCACGGCAAGCAACGCGCGGCCTCCGGCGTGGAGTGGGCTCCGATGCAGATCAGCGCTTGCCGCCGATCAGTTCGATCATGTAGCCGTCCGGGTCGGCGACGAAGGCGATGATGGCCGTGCCGGCGTTCATCGGCCCGGCCTCGCGCACCACGGTGCCGCCGCGCTGCTTGATCTGCGCGCAGGCGGCGTACACATCGTCGACCTCGATGGCGAGGTGGCCGAAACCAGTGCCCGGTTCGTAGCGCTCGACGCCCCAGTTGTAGGTCAGTTCGATCACCGAGTTGTCGCGCTCGTCGCCGTAGCCGACGAAGGCCAGGGTGAACTTTCCCGCAGGGTAGTCCTGGCGCCGGAGCAGCTTCATGCCCAGAACCTGGGTGTAGAAGGCGATCGAGCGGTCCAGGTCGCCGGTTCGGATCATGGTGTGCAGCAGTCGCATGTCAGTCCTTTGTCTTTCCGGCCAGCATGGCCTTCAGATTCGCGAACGGCGAATGCGTGGCAACGGTAGCGCCGTTGCCCCCGCCGTCCCCGCCGCCCGCAAGCTCCAGTTGCCGCTGGTGCTCGTTGTCGTGGCAGTAGAGGCACAGCAGCTCCCAGTTGCTGCCGTCGGGCGGATTGCTGTGATGATTATGGTCGCGGTGGTGCACGGTCAGTTCGCGGACATTGGCCAGGGTGAATTCGCGCGCGCAGCGGCCGCAGATCCAGGGATAGATCTTCAGCGCTTGTTCGCGGTAGCCCTGTTCGCGCTTGTCGGCCGCGCGCCGGGCGTCGGCGACGATGCGGTCGAGCTTGCTGGGATCGGCGGGCTTCATGGCGGTGGCGGCTGGCGTCCGAAAGCAGATGGCGTGCGCACATTTTCGCCGGATTGCGGCCCGGGTGTCCATCGGTGCTTTTCGGTATAGCCCGAACGGACTATTGCCAGGGCGCGCTGGATGGCTACCATTGGCTCGTCATGTGTCATCGTCGTAGGTTGGCTCGTCGATTACCAATATGAGGAACTCGCAATGGCTCTGCTAAGACATATCTCATTCGCCGCATCAATGGTCGCCACCTTGAGCACAATTCCCGCTCAGGCTACGGTAATCGATCACAACGCCGTCAATGCGGTGAGCGGCTATTCGCAAGGCACGATGGACCAGATCGGTCACCTGAACTACTTCTTCTCGCATGCTTCCGTGGGCAGCAACATGGTGGAGGGTCTCAACGCCCTGCATACCATCAACTCGGGTTTCTACCAGTTCCAGACAACCGCTGCCTCGTCCTCTCCGCCTGCAAGCGCACTGGACGGACTTGTCTATGAACTCGGCCGCGGCAATCCCGGCTGGCAGGAGAAGCTGAACTTGTTCGAGGGATACCTCGGCAACGGATGGGCCGGCAGGGTGGACCTGGCGATGGACAAGTTCTGCTACGTCGATGAGGATGCTGTCGCCGGCGGCTACGACGGCTACTTGTCACGCATGCAGGGTCTGGAACAGAAGTTCGTCAACTCCGGCACAAGGCTGGTGTACGCCACAATACCGCTCACAACCGGCAGCGATGGCGACAACATATTGCGCAACAATTTCAACAACGCGGTGCGCTCCTTTGTAGCCGGGTCCAGCAACCGGCTGTTGTTCGACATCGCCGACATCGAGGCTTGGGACGCCAACGGCGTTCAACACACCTTCACCGTCAACAACATCACCTACCAGCAGTTGTCCGGCGGCTTCAGCGCTGACGGTGGCCACCTCAACGTCCTGGGCAGCCAGCGTGTCGCCCTCGGCTTCTACGCGGTTGCCAACGCGGCCCTGGTTCCCGAGCCTGAGTCCTACGCCATGCTGCTGGCCGGCCTCGGATTGATGTGCACCATCGCCGGGCGCCGCCGCAGGACCGCTGCCTGACGGCTCGTCGCGTCACGCTTGATCCGGAATCGGAATCAGGCCTGACGCAGCCAGTCGCGCACCTGCCGTGCGACCCAGGCGCCGTCGTCCAGCGGTATATCGTGCCCAGCGCAGGGATGCTCGCCAAGATCCGCCTGCCAAAGCTCCGCCAGGCGTCGCGAACAGGACGGGTCGACCAGGGCATCGCCGGCGCCGGCCAGAACCAATATCGGCACGGCGGGCTTGTCCGCCGGTACGCGGTAGCGGCTCGCGGCCCACAACTGGCGCAGCGCGTTGGCGCGCGAGACCGGATGCTGACGCCGCAGCTCGCTCCAGGTGTGCACGATCCGGCCGCGGTCTGCGGCCAGATTGCTGGTCAGACGCAGGATGGTGGCTTCCCGTGAGTGGGCGCTGACACCGGGCAGGGTCAGGCCGATCAGGCGCGCATAACTGGTCGGGCGCAGGCGCCGGTAGAACGGGCTCAGCGGGCGCAGGCTGGTGCTGATGAGGACGCAGCCGCGCAGTTCTTCCGGGTGGGCTTCGGCCCAGGCTGCGGCCACCATCGCCCCCAGCGACATCGCAAGCAGGTGATAGGGCGGACGCATCCCCCGGGCGGTCACTTCCCTGCGGCAATACTCGGCCATGCCGGCAACGTTGGTCGGACTTCGCACGCGGTTCAGGATGCCATTGCCCGGCAGGTCGAGCGCAATGACGTCGGCGTCGGGAATTTCAGCCCGAAAGACTTCG
The DNA here is from genome assembly GCA_041480065.1 of Rhodocyclaceae bacterium. Lineage (GTDB taxonomy): Bacteria > Pseudomonadota > Gammaproteobacteria > Burkholderiales > Rhodocyclaceae > Fen-999. The sequence continues at coordinate 6,664 of JBGOZF010000048.1, read as the reverse complement.
GGAAAATCGCCCCAGTGGCCGGTCTCGCGGGTCAGGCCGCGCAGGAAGATCCACGTGCTCATTTGCTGGCCCCGCGGTACCACAGCGCCAGCGCCGACTCGTGGTGCTGCGCACGCTCAGCGCCGGTGGGCAGCCAGCGCTGGTAGCCGTTGGCTGCGCGGGCCAGGAAATCCAGCCAGGACAGATGCCGCCGCAGGACGCGCTGCTGCCGGTGTTCGATCAGCGGGTTGAAGATGCCGTGGCGGGAAAACAACTGGCGCGGATTCTTCTTCACCCAGATCCACGAGCCCATCTCCAGCGTCAGCGGCAGGAAGACGCGGCGCGGGTTCGCCGCCGGCCGCCGGTACAGGTAGTCCCAGATGTCGCCGTGCGCCAGGTATTGGCGGCTCTGCGGCTCGAACAGGTAGTTGTGGCTGGTGTAGGTCTGATCGTAGATGGTCTTCAGGGCGTGCACCTCGGCCAGGTGCTCGATCGGCAACGCGGTATGGGCGTAGGGAAACCAGATGCGGTCGTGGATGCCGAATCCGGAATGGCAGTCGATGGCCAGGCTGAACTCGCGCGCCAGCAGTTCCTCTTCGACGACACGGCAGACAGCCTGGGCTTCCGCTTCCATCGGGGCATTTGCCGGCCCGCGGTACCAGGGCAGGCCCGGGCTGATGCGCTGGCCGCCGATCATGAACGGCACGCGCTCCGCCGACTCCAGGGGCGCATTGCGCATGAGGTCGACGCCGTTGGGGTTGGCGCGCGTGCCACGCCAGATGCCGCCGGGATTGATCAGGGGCATGAAGACGAGGCGCACCGACTCCAGTTCCTTGTGCAGCACGCCATCCCAGCGCAGGCGCACCACCAGGCTGTTCAGGTAGGCGAGGATGACCTCGGCGCCGATGCGCTCGAGGCCATGGATGCCGCCGAAGAAGCCGACGCCCGGAACATCCGGGGCGGGATTGCCCAACGCCACCGAATAGACGGGAAAGCGTCTGTCCCCGACCGTCACTTCGCAGGCGACACGCGCATCGAGATGAGCAGCCCCTTCCTCGATGATGCGCTCAAGTTCCGCCAGTTCGGGGAATGCGGGTGGGTCCATGACCGTCGCGGCAAGACAGAACGGGAAAGCATAACCCAGGCGAACAGCGAGGTTGTTACAGGTTACCCAATGGCCAACTGTTACGGCACTGAAACACAAGTGCAACGGCCGGTCGCTAAGGTGTCGGCATCCCCTATCCGATTGGGAGCGTGCCGGCGATGCGCCAGATATTCGAGATGATCGACCTGGAAAAGCTCATCGAAAAGCTCTTCGATGGTCTGGTGACCGTTTGGCAACTGGACGGCCTGTGATGCGGACGATGGCCATGCGCAGGCTCATCGGCAGAACCGTCTCGCATCCGGCGTTATCCCTGGGCAGCACCGTGCTTTGGGGGCTGCTGGAGTTCATCGCCCTTCAATGGTCGGCCGTGCGGACCAGGCGTCGCGCCCATTAGCCCGCGAAGCTGCGGTTGCCGGCACTGCGGCTCTCTGATTGCTGTCGCAGCGCGGGCACCGCTCGACGTCGGCGTCGTATCGGCTGCCGCAGGTTTCGCAGCGAACCGGCTCGGCGAGTTTCGTTTTCTGTTGCATGCTTGATTCCTCAGCTCGTGGAATTGCCTGAGCGCAGGATCGCTCTCTCGACACGACCGGACTGTACAAGATCGAGCTAACAAGAAGATGACATACGCGGAATCCGCCGAATCGATCATCCGGATCAGGGCGCATCCGCTAGAATGCGCGGCCCATTTACGACTCGAACGCGATCATGTCGACTATTGCGCCCTGCCCCCAATGCGCCATGGAGAATACCTATCCGGACGGCGAGAACTTCGTTTGCGCCGACTGCGGCCATGAGTGGCCGATGGCGGGAGCCCCGGCCGCCGATGACGACGCTGCGGCGGCGATCAGGGACGCCAACGGCGCCGTCCTGGCCGACGGCGACTCGGTGGTGCTGATCAAGGATCTGAAGGTCAAGGGCTCGTCCATCACGCTCAAGATGGGCACCAAGGTCAAGAGCATCCGTCTGACCGGAGGCGACCATGAGGTGGACTGCCGGATGGACTCCGGCAGCTTCATGCTCAAGGCCTGCTATCTGAAGAAAGTCTGAGCGGCTGATTGCGAAGGGTGGCTTGAAGGGCGCTGCCGTGAGCCGGCAATGGTCCTGGTACATGGTGTCCTTCTCCCCGCGCGCCCTGCAGGGCGGGATGCGAATCGTCGGCTGCCACCTGCACGGAATGCTTCAGTCGGAACGAATCCAGCCGATCGGCCAGTTGCGGGAATACACTCTGCTGCTGATAAGAACCACATGATTGCCGGTAGCGGGCTATAAAGCAGGGGAGACGCAGGCGCGCGCAGGACTGCAATATCTGCGCCGCCGGAGTATCTTTTAGGGCAATTGCATTTTCGCGAATGGAGGAGGGACCATGACCGCTTTTTACGTTCTGGTGATACTGCTCACGATCGTGATCATCGCCGCCGTCATGTACATGACGCGCTCCAGGGATGAGCCGGAAGTCGCCGGTCATCCGGATGTCAACGCCACCGGCCCGGCGACCCTCGTGCGGACCGACAGCGAACCTCCCGCCATGCCTTCGGTGCCGGATGATTTCGACCCGGGCGAAACCCTGATCTACATGCGGCCATCCCAGGCCAGCGGGTCCGGCGCAGCGAGGAAACGCGAAAACGTTACGACGATCACGCCGACCGGCGCGCACCTGGTCTGCCTGAGCGGTGGCCACAAGGGCAGCACCTTTGCCATCACCGCCACCGGCATCACGATCGGACGCAGCCCGTACGCCGACATCGTGCTCGGCGATCCGCGCGTCTCGTTCCGTCACGCCTGGGTCGGCATCGTCGACGACAAGGCCGTGCTGCGCGATCTCAAGTCGACCAACGGCACCTTCCTCAACGCGCAGTTGAACACGCGCATCACCGAGACTCCGCTCCGTTCCGGCGACACCATCTTCTTCGGCGGCCACCAGGGCGACCAGTTCCGCTTTGTCGTGGACTGAGCGTCGTCGCTTCGCGCCACGGAGAAGCTTCTGCCAACTCATGAATCAAGCTCCGACAAATAACCAGGACAGTTGCCTCACCTGTATGTTCTTCAGGCCGCAGGAAAGTATCGGCGGCGGCATCTGCCACCGCTTCCCGCCGCGGTTCGCCGGCGGCGACACCTCCAACGAGGCCCATCGCTGGAAGTTTCCCGTCGTCTACCACCACGCGTGGTGCGGCGAATACCGGCGCGACAGTGCCGCGACCTGACCCGGCCCGCTGCTATCGAAGCAGGGCCGGCAGTTCGCGTTCGAGCAGCCTGGGCGGGGCCAGATTCATCTCGATGATCTGGTGCAGCGCCTGGTGGGCTTCCTCGCTGATCTCAGCGAACTCGATGCCCAGCAAATGCTCATGGCAATGCGCGAGGACGCCGCCGAGGGAAGCAGACTCCCGTCTCGGCGCGTGCAGGACCAGCACGTGACAAAGGTTGCCGACCGGGAACCGGACGCTGGCGTCGGTGACGAACAGACAGCCCTTGGCGGAAATGTCCATCAGCGTGCCATGGTAATGGCAGCCGTCCACCTGTATGGCACCGCGAGTGTGGAACGGGAAGCGAGGGTGACGACGGCGATCCAGCAGCGACATGGGTTGGCCTCGGTCAGGACAGGTGGGATGACTAAGCCACGATAACGCCGCTTCATTGCGTCCGTCTTACGCGATGATGAAGACATCTGCGTGATGCCGGCCCGAGGGTGGCGCAGACAATGTGGAACGACACCGGCACGCCACCGGCGATACTGTTGGCCGTTTCGGCACCAGACCGGCTGCGCACCCAAGTCGCCGCGTGGCGTGGCCAAAACAATTCTCGCGTCACGGCGTGAGCGACCAACAAGGGCATGGTGCTATGATTGCGCCATTATCCGACTATGCCAAGTGGCTTCCCGATTGGAGAGGGGTTCCGCCTTGACTGCAAACCTGTGCAACAACGTCAATGCTGTTGCGTTCATCAACGCCCACCGCAAGGACTGTCAGCAGACTGTCGACGAGCTCGATGTCCCTGTGGAGAATGTCCTCGGACGGCAGCCCAGGAGAGCCAGTACGGCAGCGGCCGTATTGCTCGCGAGCTCAACAACTACTTCTCGCTGCACGCGCCGGCTCCGTTTCAGATTGGTGCGGAAGCACCGCTCGGCAACGCCAGAATCAAGGTCGCGAAGTTCTCGTCGTTTCTCCAGAGTGCGCAATCGTTCGCAGCCAGGTATGGCCACGCCGTCAAAGGCAGGAAAGAGCCGCTGGCGTTTTCCCAGGCGCTGGTGAGCATCGGCTTCAACACCGGCAACGCCACCAACGGCGGGCGGGACGGGTTCGCTCACTACCTGGCCGACATCATCAAGGTGGTAAGAGGACGAATGGCATGCCCGCCAGAATAGGTCGTGCTCTGTTCCTGGTGCTCGCCTTGGCGGCATCAGCGGCGCTGGCCAAAGGGCCGGCAGTGTTCAATGCTGACCAGGTGCAGCCAAATGGCCTGACGCGAGAGCAGGCCAGGCAGGTGCTGGTTGTGGTCTTGAAGCACGAGCGGTACAAACTCGGCATGCCCGGCGTGTTCATCGATGGCGACCTGGCCGACGAGAAGGGGAATCCGCCGCACCCCGGCTACTTCGATTTCAGCCTTGGCTACGACAGCCCTAAGGCCGGGGCAACCGAGTACATGGGGCTGTTCTCGGTCAGCACGGCGACCGGGGACGTCTGGGAAATCAACATATGCAAGCGCTTCGTCTTTCCTGCGCTAAGAAGCCTTCAATCGGGAATCATGGCGCGAACCGGAAGGACCATGGCCGATGAGATGGCACAGCGCCGGGGTTTGGGCTGTACTGACGAATAGATGCCAGGGGCGCCGCCGAGCGACGCGGAGAATCTGCGCTGAGCGTCCCGGTAGGCCGGAATGCCTTCACGGAAGCCTCGAACTTCGACTTCGCAGCGCTGATGTACTTGGCATCCTCATCCCAGCCTGACAGGGAAGCGCGGATCCTCGCTTCGGCATTCTTGCGCCTCTGCGCTCTCCGACGGCTTTCTTGCCAGGCAGTCGCGCATTCCGGCACCGGAATAGGCACTGCATTCCTCTCGCGCCGCCCGTTCGTCCTGCACGGCAACGGCGGCCAACGGAGAGGCGCCCAGCGCCGCCACGGTGGCAAAGACATGGATCCACTTCAGGGCGCGCATACCTTGGCGTCGACGTTCTTGAACGCGAACAGAGCGTGGCCGAACTTCCTGGCGTAGTTCGGATCGCCGGTCCAGCAGCTTCCTGAATGACGGTTGATGCCAACCAGGATGTCAGCCCGAATGCCTGGTATTCGGCCTTATGTGGAGCTCCACATAAGGCCGATAACGAGCATCGGCTACTTGATCACCCCCGCTTCGGAGCTAACCGGCGGCGGTGCCTTCTGCTCGGCCTGCGCCGCGGTGGACGGCAGGCTCTTCTCCACGCCCCGGATGAAACGCAGGCAGGCGGCTCTCGGTTTTGACAATTGGCGATCCCGCACAGCCGAAATCGCGCGTCGGGATTTTCGAAGTTCCTTTACTTGCGCCGCAATCGATTGTTCGCTGGAAATGAAAGGCAGGCAAATATGGTCGGCGCCCAGCGCCGGGGTCTTGTCGACCAGCCGCAACACATTACGCGGGGACTTGCGCATTGCCTCACCCAGGGCAGCCTGTATGCCCTCCATGTAGCAGGCGTCGGAGTGCGCGATCATCTTCTCGGCCAGGGAAACCCACTCGCGAGATCCCCCGGCAATTGCCGGGTAGGCGCTGCCATCGTACTTCTCGCAACTGAAATAGGCTTCCAGTGTGGCTCTCGGGCCCTTCTCCGCCAGGGAAGCTTCAATCGCATCGACGGTGATTTCACCGGCCGCGCCAGCGAGCGATGCGGCACTGAGAATCGACAGCAAGCCTGCCAGGAAGAGTCGGAGGGTATTCAGTTTCATGGTTGCACCGTCAGTTGTGTGTCGCCGCTATTGGCAATCTGCTGCCTGAGCGCGGGGCCGAGAACTATGCAGCCTTGCGACGCGTTGTTTTGCGCGTTGTTTGCATGAATCATAAAGCCGGTACGGCCCAGTGCATTGTGCCCAACGGGGGCCAGACTCATTGCTGTCGGCCCTTTCTGTGGATGATGGTAGGCGTTGCCAATCTGGTATTGACCCGCGGGAATCGGCCCTTGGCCCGGCACATTCTGCATCGTTGGGTTATTCCGTCCCGCCGCAGTATTGGTGCCCGATCCGGAATAGCCGGTTCCAACAAGAACGCCGTTGTGGCGCAGTTGTCCAGTGGATTGAGAATATGTCCAGGGCACGTCTATCTCCTATGAGCGAATTCAGCGGCAATAAGCACGGCCGGCGACCGTACAGGCATTGATGAACATGACAGGCGGGAGTATATGCGAAAATCATCATCACCGCGATAGCAGGTGACGACTCTGTGTGGCTGTTCAGCAAGAACTGCCGTTCTTGACCGGTGATCGGCCTTATGTGGAGCGCTACATAAGGCCGATTATGAAGACTGGTCGATTATGTGGACTATGTTGGGCGGCATGTTTCGAACGCTTTGCGTAGCGGGGCTCTTCGGCGATTGATGTAGCGGCAAGCTCGACATAATTTCA
>JBGOZF010000047.1:0-33440 GCA_041480065.1 Rhodocyclaceae bacterium | reverse complement strand
TCTCGGTCGGGCTCAGCCCGGTGCTGCTGGACACGCTGCTGCCGTTCTACGAGCAGTTCGTACACCTCCTGGACGACCACTATCGGATCGACTTCGTCCTGTCTCACCTGACGGGCCACGACAAGATCGGCGGCGACCTCGTCGTGCTGGGGCATGCCGCAGTGGAGCGGACATTCATGGTCTTCGGCACCGACGCCAAGGTCATGCTGGTGCCGGGCGAATCGCTTACGAGCTCGACGGCGATCGGGGTCCTGATGCAGCCGGCAACCGTGATGCTCGGGCTCCTGCTGGCGTGGCCAGTGTGCACCGCCAGGGAAGTTCTGATCCGAGGGTTGCTCGGCCTGACGCTGCTGGCGCTCTGGCTGCTGGCGGGCATACCCGGATGGTTGTGGATTACCTTCCAGGACATACCGATCCGGGCTTACGCTCCCGACGCATTTTCAGTCATGACCGCCATCGGCAAATTCCTGCTCAACGGAGGCGCCGTGGTGCTCGGCGCGTTGCTCGGCGCCGGCGCCATTGCGGCAGCCAGGCGCTAGTTGGTGGCGGGGAAGAGCTTCAGCGTCATGGCCTTCGAGACTGCCTGCGCGCGGTTGCGAACCTTGAGCTTGCGAAAGATCTTCTGCACGTGATTCTTCACCGTGAGCGGGCTGATTTCGAGAATGGCACTGATCTCGTGATTGCTCCTGCCCGTGCACACCCACCTCAGGATCTGGAGCTCGCGATCAGTAACCAGAAGGCGGTGCTCGGCGCCGGCTCCGTCGTCGGGCTGCTCGGCAACGTGTATGACGTGGTGGAGCGCCAGATGAAGGTGCGGCAGCAAGAGCTGCAAGAGGTAGCCATGTACCGGCGCGATCGCCTCTTCGACGTTGTACAGGAGGAAGAAGCTGGCGTCGCCGTTGCCGTCGATGCAATGGCCATGTACCAGGGCATTGCGCAAGCCGGCCTTGTCCATTTCGTCGCGGAAGCTGTCGTAGAGCCAGCCGTGGCAGTCGCCGCCGCTGTCTATCAGGCCCGGCAGCAGCCCGCCTTCGAAGCAGCTTTGCGCCATGCGCACGGCCAGGCCGGTGTCGGGATGACAAAGATGCGTTTCGCGCTCTTCGTCGAAGATCATGTTGTGCAGGCATTCGACGTGGCTGGCACAGTCGCCGCGCTCAAGGCGCAGGCAGACCAGGATCTCGTGGGGAAGCAGGCTGTACAGTTGCCCCTGCGCCCATAGGAACAACTGGTGGCGCCTGCGCACATGCACCGACGACTCGATGGCGCGCAATAGCCGCTGCTGCTCCTGAGCGCTCAGGATGACGAACTGGTCCATTCTTCTGAGGTTCTCCCTTGATGGTATCCAGTGGCTAATCGGCAATAATGCAACGGGAACGTTACAGGCAGTTTGATGGCATGTGACAAGCGCAAACATGAACGGGCGCCACGCCGGTGCGGGCCCCGGTAGCGCCGGAGCATTCCCGGCCATCCGGCAGTGATTGTCAGGCGACCTCGCCGCCGCTGCGTCAGCGGACCAGCAGACCCATCCTGCCGTCCTTGCCGTCCTTGCCGCCCGGCGTCCGCTGCGATGATTGCCACTGTTCCACCCTCGAGGTGGCCTGGGCCCGGTTGGTGACGTTCAGCTTGCGCAGGATGCGCTGCATGTGGTTCTTCACCGTGAAAGCGCTGATGTTGAGAATCATGGCGATCTCGTAGTTGGTCTTGCCCTGGCGTACCCAATCCATGATTTCCACTTCGCGGCCGCTCAACTGCGTATCCGCCGGGTTGTGGCGCGATTGGTCAGCATCACCTTCCTCGGCAGACAGCATCGGCACCTGGCGCATCGCGGTGTCGATGTAGGGCAGCAGCGTCTCCAGCATCTCACCCACGAACGGGCTGCTCGCCGGCTGGCTGCTCAGGGCGATGTACAGGCAGTCGTGGCGGCCGCGCTCGTCCTTGATGCCATGCACCGTCGCCGTACGCATGCGACGGATGACGGCCGCCATTTCATGATCGCTCGACAATTCCTCGAACCAGTTGTGGCTGCTGGTGTCGATGCTGGTCGGCCGCCGGCCGCCCGCGTACCACCAGTCGAACAACTTGCGCACGAGAGGCATGACGACATATTGACCGGCTTGGCGCGTGCGTACCGCCGGGTTGGACGACACGATATCGAGTTGAACCAGCTCCAGCGAGAAATCACCCCAGGCGGCGATCAGCACGTCATGGGGCAGCAGCCTCTGCATTTCGCCCTGGAGCCAATGCAGCAGTTGCACATGGCGGCGGATCTGCGAGGCCTGGCGGCCGATACTCAACAGCGAAGCACCGAGCGTCGGCAGCGAATTGACTGAGGTTGAATCGAACATGGTGGCGGCCCGGGAAGTGGCTGCAATTGGTGAGTGGTTGAGCCGGACTCTAGGGGAACCGCTTTGCAATCTGATTTTTCCGGGGATAGTCCGTTCGGACCAAGCGGTAGTCCTTTCGGACCAGCGCCAGACCCCCTGAGCGTCTTGAGCCGGACAGAATGGGAGGTTATTCGGTATGGCCAAGAGGATACGGCGGGCGCCGCGAAGGCCGACGGCAAGCCAACTTTGGTTCCATCGCGCGCGGCACGATTTTCGGGCGCCGCACCGGCATGGCGGCCGAGCCCGTTAGGTCATTCGGACTAATGGGGTGACTCGTTGGGACTAACAGCCGGTATTTCGCATTCGGCTATGCGTTACGATAGATTGATCGCAATGACAAATGAGTGCTTTCAGACGACATGGACTACGCCGAACGGTATGCGTCGATGGAGTATCTGGGTCCCGCCAGCGGCTATATGGCGGAGATCATGGAGATCATCGATCGCGTCGTCCTGTTCGAAGACTTCAGCGCGCACGAAATCGAGGCATTGTGCGGCTACATGCGCTGCTACGGCGCTCCGCGCGGCGTCTGCCTGCTGAACGAGCACGATCAGGGCGACTACCTGCTGATCGTCTTCACCGGCAGCGTCGTCGTCAGCCGGCGCGCGGAGATCGGGGCAGGGGCCAAGATACTCGCCACCGTCGGCCCCGGCGCCAGCCTGGGCGAGATGTCCATGATCGACGGCCAACCGCGCTTCGCCAGTTGCGTCACCGCGCGGCCGACCGACTTTGCCGTCCTGTCGCGACACGATCTCAACCAGGTGCTGGTCGACCGGCCCCGGCTGGGCAGCAAGTTCCTGCTGATCCTGTTGCAACTGATGACGCGTCGACTTCGCGAGGCGCAGGTCAAACTGCTGCCACACATCGTCAGCGCGGCCTTGTGACGGGCTCGGGCATTAGTCCATATGGACTATTGATTTGCTACGCAATTGTTGCACCATATGCCATTGGCCGGATTGGGCCGAAAACTGCTTGCACTCGACGACGATATGCCAGAGGTGTTAGTCCTTAGGAGCTACGGATTGGCCGCGATATTGGTCCGGAAGACCTATTGCCCGGAACCGGGCAATCGTTGACCATGTACCTGAGCGAGGCAAATCGGATGACAAGTGGGCACAGGCCTCAGCACCTACCGAATTCATATGAGCGTCACAATCAACCTTTCGGAGATCAAATTCATGCGTAACGTAATCAGACGGACGGCACTATCACTCGCCCTCGGCTTCGGCCTGATCGGCAGTGCCTCTGCCGCCACCACGACCCTCAACGGGTTGCACACCACGTTCAGCTTCGACGATGCACTGGTCGGGCTGTTCGGCATGCCGTCGGTCAGCGGCGACACGATCTTCTTCACGCCGACCAGCTTCTCGGCGAAGGCAAAGGGCGTTTCCGACATAGCCTTCACTAATGCGACGCTCAACGTCACGGTCAGCGCGAAGCAGGGCTATGTGCTGAAGGGCATCGATCTGACGGAACAGGGCGACTATTGGCTCTATCGTCCGTTAGGTACCGGTGATCTCGGCGCTGACGTCAGCGGCCAGATTCGCGTGCGCAACCTGGCGACGCTGGCGGAAGTGACCGATGGCATCGTGGCCACCGCTCCGCTCACCACGGTCGGTTCGAAGGCGCTCGACTGGACCGCAAACGCCGATACCTCCTTCTCGGCGTGGCAGTCGACCGGCGTCAACCTGACGATCGAGAACCTGCTCGTGGCCTATACGGATACGACCAAGCCGTCGATCGCGTTCATCGAGAAGAAATACGTTGGTGCCGGCGTGCTGGTGACCGCTGTCCCGGAGCCCGGAACCTATGCGATGTTCCTGGCCGGTCTCGGCATGTTGGGTATGGTGGCACGCCGCCGCATGAAGTGATCCCCGCTTAGGCACTGCCTCTTGATCGCCGCCGATGCGCAAGCATCGGCGGCGATTGTCTTTTATGCAGGCTCAGCGGCGCAGAGATCGATACACCAGCCATGTGGCCAGCGCCGCGGCCAGCACATCGACGGTGAAGTCATCAAGGCCAGCGACGCGGCCTGGCAGGAAGGACTGATAGATCTCGTCGGCGGCGCCGACCGCGCAGGTGAGCAAAAAGGGCAGCCAGAAAGGCAGCCCGCGCAGCCCGGCGGCGATGAGTATTCCGATTACGCCGTAGAACGACAGATGCGCGAGCAGATCCCATGGCGAGGGGATGATTCCGCCGATCGACGGCGCTGCCTTGAACAACGACGCGATCAGCACGCCGGCGAGCGGCAGGCAGAGTATGCGGACGGCGGCGGGCAGCCTGCGGGCTGCGAAGCGCGGGCCTTCTTTCATTTCCGATAGAACGCCGAGAATTCGTCGAGAAACGCCGTCACATCTGCCGGCGGCAAGCGATTGATTCCCGCCGCCGCCTTGCGCCCCCCGCCCGTCGCGAAGCGCCGGCACAACTCGTCGGCACCCGTTGGCCGGTTCTTCGGCGCACGTACGCTGACGGTGAGGTTCCCCGAGGCATTGGGCGCGAGCAGGGCGTGAGCTCGATCAGGCGAAGCCGCCGCTAGCCGGTTGGCCATCACCCCGATCACCCGCCGCCCCCAGGCCGCATCGGGCAGCAGCCAGGCCGCCGCATGGGCTTCCTCGAGGCAAGGTGCGAGAGACTCAGCAGCCTTCATATCGTCGGCGAAGCCGGCGCGCAAACGCGCAAACGCGGCGCACTCGGCGACGAAGGCGAGAGGATCGGCATAAGCCGCCATCTGCCGGTACAACGCGTCGGGCGTGAAATGCAAATCGGCCACACTATCGCCGTAGCCGTTGTAGTTGAGCAACTCGCCGAGTTCCGCTAGCGACTCCAACTGCGCCGGCGTTAGTCCCAGCCCCACGGCCGCCGCTTGCGCCGACACGTGCATGTTGTCGCCGAAGGCCGCCGTCACCGCCCAGGCGCGGTATTTCCCGTCCAGCGCCCGATCTACCAGCAAGCTGGTGCAAATCTCCGCCGACGTGTCGATGCTGGCCTTCAGCCGGGCATGAACGACAGGCTCGCCGGCGAAATGATGGTCGAACCAGCGCAGCGAAGCGCCCGCTGCCAGCAGGCGCAGCGCATCCGCGCGGTTGCTGTCGAACGAAATGTCGAACACCGTGACTTCGTCGCCGCTAGCAGCTTCCAGCCCCGCAAGCAGGTTGATATCGCGCTTGACGCCCGTCACTAGCCGCGACTCGGCCGGGTATGCAAGCCGCCACTGATGCAGGGCGCAAAGCCCGTCGGCATCGCCGTTGAAGACGTCGATATGGGACATGAATTCAGGTTGCCAAATGGTTGCGGTTAGAAGTGCGGCCGATTCTGCGGCCCACTATGGCGAGAAGAGTCCTGGAAATCTGGTTCTCCGCAATTCGTCTATCGCTTCGTTCGTCAGTTTCCACGCTTCGCCCTTGATGCGGACGATCAACTCCGTCCAGACGCGCTCGAAGGCCTTCATCGCGTCGTCATCGTCGAAGGGGATACCGGCTGGAAGCAGCGGCGCAATGTCTTCGGTCAGGCTATGCGTGAGCTTTTCGAGCATGCGCTGCTCGGCCACGGCGCGGGTGACGGGCTTGCCCTCCAAAGCCAGGTAATGATCGAGGCAGGCGACGAGTTTGTCCAAATCCGGCGCGAGTTGTTCGAGTCCGTGATGCAGATCGAACAGATCGCGGTTCTTGCGCCGTTGCAGTAGGGCGCGCAGCTTGATGCCGAACAGGCTGCCATGTTCGCGCGTGTTGATTTCGACCTTGAGCTTCAGTGTCGCCTGCGCATCGGCCTCGGGTGTGAACTTGAATATGAGATGCATCGAGTGCCCGGCCTGCTCGCGATTGCACTTGCCGAGCCACGACAAGGCATCACGGATCGCGTCGACAGTGGCGCCGATGGGCTCGGCCTGTGCCTGCACCAGATCAATGTCTTCCGAATAGCGCAGCGGCTGCTTGAACAGCAGCTTGTGGATGGCAGTACCGCCGCGGAATGCGATCTTGCCCCTCAGCGCCGGCGCGTTGAAGAGGTCACACAGCGCACGGCAAATGATCAGATCCTGTTCGACCTGCCGCAGGTCAGGCCAGGGCGCCTTCGCGCTCCAGGCCTGGATGTAAGCACGCGGAATCAAAAGTCGATCTCCACGGGTTCATTGATTATGAGCTTCCACCTGGAATTTTTCTCGTTAAGGCCGGCAAGAGACTCGACGAGCGGCTTGACGGAGGGGTCCAGCGGAAGCGCCGTCTTGGCCTTCTTCGCGAAGGGTTCCAGTGCGCTGGCCTGACGTCCATGCCCGGCGCGGTCGAGCAGATAGCCAAGCCGGCGTACGGACGAGTTCTCGTAGGCGCTAGCGGCCTTGGCGAGCTTGCGCGGATCGGCCTTGGCGCCGATGTCCTTGGCGATCTGAGCGACGCCATTGATGCCGGCAGCCTTGTGGAAGTAGCGGGCGCAGTCCAGAAGCGTCAGCTCTACACCCGCCACGTTGGCGAAACCAGCCTCGCTCTTCATTTGGTCGAGTTGATTGGGCAGGTTGACCTGTCCGAAGGCCTCGGGCATCTGGTACAGAAACTGGAGGCGGTGGCGACCGATCTCGAAATCCCGCAACTGCCTGGGCACGACCACCTGGAAGACCATGGCGGCCTGGTGCGATGAACCGTGGAAGGCCGCAGCCCGCAGCAGCGAGATGCGGTAGTCGAGTTGCTGATGCTTCATCAACGGATCGATCCAGCGCACCGGGTCGGGCGCGCCGGCAACCCGGTCTTCGGGACGCAGGATCAGATAGAAACCGTGACGAGGGTTTGCCAGCCGCCGCTTCTTGATCAGCCGTGTGATGGCGGCGGCCAGGGTTGCGCTTTTCAAGTTGAGTGCGGCCAGCGCCTCTTCGCGGCTGAAATGGGCGCGGCCTCGGACGAGTTGGTCATCAACGAATTGTTCGAGGGAGGAAGGCATACCCAAATCATAGGCAAATATATACAATAACGCAAGATTTATGAATATGATCTGGGTATGGTCGGGCCGGCGCAAAGCCCGTCGGCCCCCTCGCCCGCCAAGGCGGGAGAAGGCGGGGGGGAGGGTGGGTCTGCTTGTCGGCGCCCGCCACCGACGTCAGGCTCAGCGCCCGGCATTAGGCTCCTGACGACGGAACTCCGATGCTTTGCATTGGGGTCGAGTAGGGCCGAGCTAACGCTTCTCGGCGGCTTTGTAAACCGCGTTACGTTCGCGCTTTCCAACGGCTATGACCACGACAAGGAGCTGCTGGTCTCGCACTTCATATACAAGTCGGTAGCCGATACTGCGAAGCTTTATCTTGTAGCGGTCTTGATGCCCGCTCAGCTTGGCTGACGGCACTCGCGGGTTGGCTAACCGTTCCTCGAGCTTCTTCTTGAACTGTTCACGGATACTGCCATCGAGTTTGCGCCATTCTGCCAAAGCTTCATCAAGGAATCCAAGTTCAAAGCTCATCGAGCTTAACTTTGGTTACGTGCTGACCCGCGCGGGCGTCGGCAATCGCATTTAGCTCCATGTCTTCAAGGCGGTCCAGCATGGCTTCATACGCCTTGGCCGGCACGCAGTAGAAGGCCGGCGCGTTACGATTCAGAATCGCCACAGGAAGTCCTTCTCCAGCGGCAACCGTGCCCATCGGATTTTTCTTCAATTCAGAAACGCTGGCTGTAGTTTCAGCCAAGATTTGATGTGTCATGTTCATCTCCGAGACCTGTTATTAGTGCTAATGGTAGCACTCCAAATGGTACGACTCAATAGTTGTGGCGGAGACTGAAGTGGCCCGCTCTCCCGCCCGGGTGGGCAAGGGCAGGGGTGAGGGTGGGCCTGCCTGTCGGCGCCTGCCCCCGACGCCAGATTCACCGCACGTACCCTTCGTTCTCCAACCGCGTGATGATCAACTGCGCCGCTTCCATCGGCGTGTAGTTGCAGGTATCGATGACGAGCTCCGCGCGGGTCGGTACCTCGTAGGGATCGCTGACGCCGGTGAATTCCTTGAGTATGCCGGCATGCGCCTTGGCGTAGAGGCCCTTGCGGTCGCGCCGCTCGCACTCCTCGATCGGCGTCGACACGTACACCTCGAAGAAGCCGCCCACGGCCTCGACCAGATCGCGCACCTTGCGCCGCGTCGCCGCATAGGGCGCGATTGGCGCGCAGACGGCGACGCCGCCGTGTTTGGTGATCTCCGCGGCCACGAAACCGATGCGCAGAATGTTGAGGTCGCGATGCTCGCGCGAGAAGCCCAGTTCCGACGACAGGTTCTTGCGCACGATGTCGCCGTCTAGCAGCGTGATCGAACGGCTGCCGATTTCGCGCAGCTTCGAAATCAGCGCCTGCGCCCGAGAGCCCGGTGAAGAAGATCGTCACGCCCTGCTGGCTGCGCGGCGGGTAGTTGCGCTTCACCTGCGCGATCACCTCGGGAAACGAATACCACTCCGGCAACTCCAGCCCCGCGCGCATGCGCCGCCGCGCCTCGGGGCCGTTAAGGCTGGCGATGCGCTCCTCGTCACGTACCTCGCCGCGCTCGATGAAGCCGGCTCGGTCTTCCGAATAGACCAACTCGCGCACTGCGCCGCGCTGGTGCGGGCCGACGATCACATGCGTGCAGCCGTAGTTGCGCGCCACGATCGCCTGCAACAGCGCCTC
Source organism: Rhodocyclaceae bacterium (assembly GCA_041480065.1). Taxonomy (GTDB): domain Bacteria; phylum Pseudomonadota; class Gammaproteobacteria; order Burkholderiales; family Rhodocyclaceae; genus Fen-999. Next base: position 24,435 of record JBGOZF010000047.1, on the reverse strand, counting down.
GCGCGGCCCGGCCAGGCGCATTGCCAGCGGCAGCGCGGCGAGCAGCACGTGATGTTCGGGGAAGTGCGGCAGCCCCTCTTCCCAGCAGCGCAGCCGCGTGTAGAAATCCACGTCGTCCGGCTGAGTCGGGCCAACGATGGGCAGCACCAGCAGGTTGGGATCCGCCGCGCGAGCACCGCGCTGGGTCGTCTCGTACTGCAAACGGTGCAGCGGATTGCGCGTCAGAAAAGCCGCCACCCGCCGCCAGCCCATGCGCGCGAACTGCTGGCGCACCTCGGCAGGAGTTAAACGCAAGTGCGGAAAATCGTAATGCGTCGGCAACTGCACCCCGCGCACCCGCCCGCCCAGATACACGGGATGCGTCCGGTGCAGCAACTGGTCGACCCCCGGGTGGCTCGTCTCGGCGGTGCCATACAACGCCCGGGCTTCTGCCTCGCGATCGGCGCCCCACTTGTTGCTTACCTCCAGTATCGCCAGCAGCACGCCCTCCGCATCGCGCAGGGCGATCGAGCAGCCCGGCTCAATCTGCGCCGCAAAGGCCTCGCCGACATCGAGTACCACCGGTAGCGGCCACAGCGTGCCGTCGGCCAGACGCAGATCGCGCAGGATGGACTCGTAGTCCGTCCGAGAGTGGTAGCCAGCCAGCGGCGCGAATGCGCCCGCGAGCAACAACTCCAGGTCGCAGAGTTGGCGCTCGGTGAGATCCCAGGAGGGGAGGGTGGCGGCGGATTCCTTGAGGCAGCCGAGATCCGTCGCTGGCACCAGCAACGATGGATTCGTAATGAGAGCGTTCATCGTGGGAGCGGATCGGGAATCGGCGAAGTTGCCATTCTAGAGCCGTTGTCCGGATGCTCTGTCATCCGGCGGGGCCAGTCAGGCGCGAAGAAAACGGTAGACCAGCCAAGTCGCCAGCGCGGCGGCCACCACGTCGGCAGAAAAGTCGTCGAAGCCCGCCACTCGGCCGGGCAGGATGGACTGCTAGAGTTCGTCAGCGGCGCCGGCCAGGCAAACGAGCGAGAAGGGCAGCCAGAAAGGCAGCCGGCGAAGCCCGGCGGCGATGAGCACGCCGATCGTGCCGTAAAACGATAGATGCGCCAGCAGGTCTCACGGCGGACGGATGATGCCGCCGATCGACGGCGCCACGGAAAATAGCGACAGCAGCAAAGCCCCGGCGAGTGGCAGGCAAAGCATGCGGGCTGCAGCCGGTAGGCGGAGAACGTGGCGGCCGGGCGCGTCGCAATTATTGAGCTTCAATTGCTCTTGTCCGGAATGCGGGCTGAAAACTTCGTGCTGCTTCTGCCCGCTGAAGCGACCGCTCGAACGGTGCCATCATAGCGGTGCTGGATTCATCACATCGGGCACGCAGTTGCTCTTCACAATCCTTCCCGGGTTTCCGGAAACGACAGAATAGGGGGGCACACTGTCAGTAACAAAGGCACCCCCAGCAATTCTGCTGCCACGGCCTATTGTTACACCACCAACGATGATGGCGTGAGGCCCGACCCATACTTCGTCCTCGAGCACGGGGTATTCGGTTAGCCGTACACCGTCAGTGGAAATGCGGTCGCGGCGCCCAAGCGTGACGCCATGGAATAGGGTTACATTATTGCCAATTTGGGCACCAGGACTGACAACGAGACCCCAGCCGTGAGTTAAGGCCAGCCCCCCACCGACCTCGGTTTGCCAAGAAAAGTCGATCGCGGCCCGGTGGGTGGCTATACGATGCAGTATCTTGAAGGAAGGAAGCGCCAAGCGGGCCATACCATGAGAACGTGCGGCGGCTTGGCATAGCCTCATGGTAACAACCACGCGGTAGGTTCTGCGCGAGATGGCGCCCAATACAACGAACCGCCAACGGAACTGGCCATATTGGCGATAAGTGTCAGCCTTAATCGCATCCAAAGTATTCATTCATACCTCGATTCTTCCGGACGCTCATCGATGCATGTGTCGACGGATACGTCCCCATTAGTTCGCTCTGGTGTAGTGCTTCGTTCTTCTTTGAACTGAGACAACGATTAGCGCGAATGACCTTCTGGAGAATGTGATTGGCCTTGGCGGTCCAAACGAAGGGTTGCGGCTGTGAGTAGTTGACGGTCGAGCGCACGAAATCGCTATTCCCTTGTCAGCTTCAATACGACTTGCCGGATATTCGGGTCATTCCAGTCGTCGGTAAGGTAATGGCAGTTGGACGATGCAATCTTCTCGGCAAGGTAGGTCGTGAAAGGCAATACACTCAGCCGGCGGCCCCACTTCCGAATCAGGCGCGCAGAAGGCAGACGGTCCACGTAGTAGCAGTTGTGAAGCATCTTGCCGCTGGAATCAAGATGGGCGTCGGCGAGCGGCTTCTCGGCGACGAGGACGACTTCCGCCAGCTTTGCACCGGGTACCGAGATGCGCGTCAATACAGCCTTCTGGTCATAGCGGCGTTGAAAGAACGCCCTGCCATCCCCGTTCCTTACCGTGTTCCAGTAGAAGTCCTTTGTCGCAAGCCATTCCTCCGTGTATGTCGAGAATGCTGGCAGCGTCAGCACGAGCGATCCGCCGGACTTCAGCGCCCGGACCATTTCCGCGGTAGCCAGGGTGTCACCGTTTCCCGGAATATGCTCCAGGACCGAAATCGAGAATATCTTGTCGAAATGGCCGTCGGGATAGGGGATTCGTTTGGCGGCGTCGAAGACGGCCGTCTCGAGTTGAATGCCGGAGCGGCGTCGAAAGACGTCGAAATCGCCGACGAAGTAGTCCTCGACATCGGCCGCGACCACGTGCTTGTACCCGTACAGGGCGTAATAGAGTGCCAACAGCTTCGGGCTGGAGACATCCAGGATTCTTTCGTCGGGCTGAGCGTCGAGCAAATGCATGGTTAAAGGCAGTTCCATGATTCGCGCGTAACTCATCGGACACCGAAACCATTCGCGGAAGTGGCGCGTGTTGCGGGCCTCGGTCTTGAGCAGGTTCGCACCCACGAAACGCAACGATGCAGCCAGCAGCCGCTTTTCGCCCAGACGGGCCGTCTTCAAGAGGTCATTCATAGTCGACATGATTGAATTTCGGTTGATAAGAACAAAAAAGCTAAACCATATGCGTTACGGAAAGACGATCAGCCGTGCCGCCTTCCAGAAGGATGCCCGCGTGAATTGGTAGGGCTGGGGCTCGTTATAGAGATACATATTGAGCATCCACTTGTGCTCGCCCGGGCCCCACACCAGCGTTGGGCCGATGACATCTGCAACCTGGGTATCACCAACCCAAATGCGTTCCCGCCCTTTGCCGCCCTCCTCGATCTCGCGCTCGTCGAGATATGCCTCGATGACGATGGGGATGATCGTGTATCGAGGGATGCCGTGGACCCGGGCGATTGCGCGGTGAACGGTTGCTTTTCCACCCTTCTGGGCGAACGTCAGCATCAGGGAGCGCTCTGGATCCTCTGGGTCGGTATCGACGGTTGCGGCCATCGACGGATTGACGCCGGAGGCGCTTTTCAACTGCCAAAACAGCACCGGGCTTGCACCAGGCTTGGACATGGTCCAATCGTTCTCCCCGTCCTTCGCGCCGAAGGATACCGCCAGATCCCAGCGGACATGGGTTCTCGGCGGCACCGCGTAGCTCACCAACTGGGTTCGCGCCTTGCCGGCGGTAATGTCGTCCCCGGCGTTGTAGCGGACCATGGTATATCCGTTGCGTTTCTCGATTCGCCCCGGGAAACCTCTGTTGTCGATATCTTTGCCGACGATATTGCGCGAGACTCGTGCGGTGGCGTCCCAGCCCTGAAATACGCCGGGATGTGACGCACCGGAGGCCGGGTCGACGAAAGGCGTTGTGCCGCCGAAATCGTTGGCACGGGGGAAACCGTAAGTCCGGCTTGGAGTGAGCACGCCCATGATGTTGATCATGTATGGCTCGCGCGCGACAAAGGCGTTCGTGGCGCTGGCACCGGGGTAGGAAATCTCGGACGCAGAAAGAGGTTCCGGGATATTTTCCATCGAAACTTCGTGCGTGACGCGTATGGCGGGGTTTCGCGTCTCCCATTCGGATATCCCGTTGGCGGCGCAGGCATAAAGTGGCCCGAGGGCTACCGTCGCCAGCAAAGCAAAGGTGCCTGGGCGAAGACGGGGTACGCGGTCCTGGTCTCGAGTACGCTGGTTCATGATTCACTCCCTGAGGAACGAGCGAAAGCGGGCGACAAACTCGGGCGGCGCGACATTGGCAAGCGTAGTGGAGTCGGACGCTTGATATTGCCGCGCCGCGCCGATAGCCGCGGGCAGAGCGGCTTCATCGTCGGCGACGAATATGCCTGGCTTCCCCAAAAGCCAGCCGACGGTGTGAACTTGATGTTCGGTCGTAACCTCGCGATAGGCGACCCGTCGGGGCATGACGACGATAGGCTTGCCTGCCTCCATGGCCGTGATGATGCTGCCCATGCCTGCGTGGGCGACGATGATGTCCGCTGACCGAATCATCCGGCCGAACTCGGCTGGCGGAAGCGCCCGCGCCCACTGCATATGCTCCGGTGTGTAGCTGCCCTCGCCGATCTGCGCAAACGCCGTGTGTCCTTGCTCGGCTGCGCACCAGGCGTCCATGACACAGACGAGCCGGTCGTAGGGCAGCATCGATCCGACGGTGACGAAGATCATGGGGTTACGCTCCTCATGGCACCGCATCGGCCGGCGATTGCCGATCGGTAGGATTCGACACTCTGCTCGGCAATGGCGTCCCAGCCGAGACGCCCGCGGCCGGCGGAGGCGGCGGATTCAGCGAGTTGCGCGTAGCGGGCCGGGTTCGCCAGCAGCGATTCCACCGCATCGGCCAACGCGATGGTATCCCGCGGCGGCACCAATAGGCCGGTCCTGCCGTCTTCGATCATTTCCGGGATGGAGCCGACCCGGGTGGCGACCGCCGGCCGGCCGAAGCCGAGCGCCATGGCGGCCACACCGCTCTGGGTGGCGTCCGTGTAGGGCATCACGACGAGCCTTGCGCGGCGGAACAGTTCGTGGACTTCGGTGCGGGGGACGAAGCCGTCGTGCAATTCGAAGCAATCGTTGGCCTCGATGGTGGCCCGGTGGGGGGCCAGGTCCGGGCCCTCGCCGGCGATGATGCCGCGCACCGCGTAGCCGCGCTGGCGCAACAACAGCGTGGCGTCGACAAAGTGCTTCAGCCCCTTGTAGGCTTGGATACGGCCGAAGAACAACAGGGTCGCGGCTTCCGGCGCGACATCTGGTGGCGAGGTGGGTCCCAGCGGGCCATGAGGAATCGCGTCCACCCGGCCCGCCAAGCGCGGCGTATCCGCCACGAGATGCCTTTGCAGCATGCCGCCGTGGACGATGGCGCGATCGCATTGGTTGCGGACAAGTCGCTGATAGATGCGATGCCGGCTAACACGGAACTGCCTGGCTTCGGCGCCCGAATGGGGCTGGGGATCGTGGGCCGTCAGGACCATCGGGTAGCGCCGCGGCAGCCACAGGAGCGCCGGCATCGCGTAGTCCTTGGTGACTTCCTGGGCGTGCACCACGTCCGGGCGGAAGGCGGAGACCTCGCGCAGGATGCGCGAGGCATTGCCGATCAGGATGCCCAGGCTCCTCCGGTGGGGGAGGATCACCGGCGCCAGGCGCGGCACGGCGAGCAGCCCGGACCATTCCGTCTCCATCTCCGCAACCAGATTGGCTTCGTTCAGGATCAACTGGACGTCGTGATGCCTGGCCAGGGCGACGGCCAGCCGGCAAGCGTATTCGGCGTAGTGAAGGGCGATGAGGGAAATGCGCATGGGGAGGATCCCGGCGTATCAATGCAGGGGCGAAAAGGGGCAAGGCCCGGAGCGGGTCACAATACGGCGCCCCAATGATCCGGCCTGCTTTCCTGCCGCAGGTGCGGCCACTGCGTCAGCCAGACGTCGGCGAAGCGCCGCGCCAGCTTGCCCGATCCAGAAATGCGCTCGCAGTTGGCGATGCTGTCGAGCCAGAGGGTGCGCGCGCCGAACAGGACCTTGCCGATGGCAAGGGCGAGCAGGCCCGGAGCGGCGCCGGTCGTGACGATGATATCGGGCCGCTCCCGCCAGAGGACGTGGGCGATCTGGAAGGCAAGCACCAGCAGGGCCAGCCGGTCCCAGCGGTTGGCGTCGCGGACGACGTGGAAGCGCCGCCCCGCGACATCGGCCGCGTAGTCCGCCTGCACGCTCACGAAGGCAACGTCGAGCCCCTCGAAGGCCGGCAGGAGCCGGCGCAACTGGACCCAATGGCCACCGCCGGAGGCGACCGCAAGAATCCTACGCGCCATGGGACTCGCTCCCTGGCGACAGCCAGCGCCCGTGCCAGGCGGCGAACATCACCACCGTCCACAGCTTCTCGCTATAACCGATCCGGCCGGTGGAATGGGCTTGCCAGGCGGCGTCGATGACCCGCCAGTCGAGCAGGTCTGCCGTATGGCGCCGGCCGTAATCCAAGGTCGCCTCGGTCCAATCGCGCAGGCCGCGGTGCATCCAACTGCCGACGGGAACCGAGAACCCTTGCTTGGGCAGGTCCACGAGGTTCTGCGGCACATAGCGGAAGAGCAGGTTGCGCAATATGCGCTTGCTCGCGCCCCGGCTCGCCTTCATGGTCGGGGGCAGTCGCCAGGCAAGTTCTACGACGCGGTGGTCGAGCAGCGGGCAGCGCGCCTCCAGCGAGGCGGCCATGGTGGCGCGGTCGGCCTTGGCCAGGAGATCGCCCGGCAGGTAGTGGCGGGTTTCCCAGTACTGCATGGCTTCGGAGGGCTCCATGGCCAAACAGGCCGGGCTGACGAAGGGATCCGTATCTTCGTAAGCGCCGAGCACGACCTCGCCAGGATCCCAGAACGAGAGGTAGGACTTGCCTCGTTCGGCCGCAGAATCGAGCCTCAAGGCGCGGCAGACCTTGGCTACCTTGGAGGCGATGAAGCGGGGCCGGCGGCGGTTGGGTATCGGCACGACTAGGGCTTCCCAGGCGCCGGCCGGAACACGCTCCAGCAGCGCTGCAGCGCTTGCGCGCAGCGGGCGCGGCATACCGTACAGGCACCCGACCATGCCTTCGTGATTCCGGTAACGCAGGTAGCCGCCGAAGGATTCGTCGCCGCCATCCCCGGTCAGGGCCACGGTGACATGCGCGCGGGTCAGCTTGGCCAGCAGGAAGGTCGGGATCCCCGAGGCATCGGCGAAGGGCTCGTCGAAGATGTCTGGCAGCGTCGGCACCAGGCGCTGGGCGTCGGCGTCGGTGACGTAGAGTTCCGTATGGTCCGTCCCCAGGTGAGCAGCGACGGATTTCGCTACGGGGGCTTCGTCGTAGGCAGCCTCGCGGAAGCCGATCGAAAAGGTGCGAATCCTGCTGGTACTGGCTTCCTGCATGAGCGAGACGACCAGGCCCGAATCGATGCCGCCGGAAAGAAAGGCGCCCAGCGGCACATCCGCGACCATGCGGCGGCAGGTGGCGTCCTTGAGCAATGCCAGCAGCCGGTCCTCGGCTTCAACGGGATCGAGGATGCGCTGGGCCGTCTGGTTTTCCACCACGTCGGCCAGGGACCAGTAGGTATGGGTCCGCGGGGCGCAATCCAGGGATGCTTCGACCACGGTGCCGGGCATGACCTTGCCGACACCGGAAAATATGGAATGCTGGTCGCCGACGTAGGAGTGCCGGAAGAACTCGGCGACGGCTGAGCGATCCAGGCTGGGCGAGAAACCCGGCAATTGCCAGAATGCCTTCAGTTCCGACGCGAAGGCCAGGCCGCCGGAAGGATCGGCATAAAGGTAAAGGGGCTTCTTGCCGAGGCGGTCCCGTCCGAGCCAGAGCGTGCGGCGGCCCCGTTCCCAGGCGGCGAAGGCGAACATGCCGTGGGCGCGCCGACAGGCCTCGACCACGCCCCAGCGATTCATCGCCTCCAGCAGGACTTCGGTGTCGCTGCTGGAACGGAAACGGCAGCCGGCGGATTCCAGTTCGGCGCGCAGTTCCCGGTAGTTGTAGATCTCACCGTTGAAGACGATCACCATGCCGTCGTCCGCGGCGCGCATCGGCTGGTGTCCACCGGGGGAGAGATCGACGATGGACAGGCGCCGGTGCCCCAGGGCCACATGGCTTGCCGAATCGACCCACAGGCCCTGGTCGTCCGGCCCGCGATGGGCGATGGCCTTGGCCATGGCTTCGACGGTATGCCGCGCCCCGGCCTCGTCGGAGCACCGGGCACGGCTGAGGAAACCGACTATCCCGCACATCAGGAAATCTCCCCGCCCACCAGTTCCCGGTAGATCTGCTCCAGTCCCGGCAGCGTCGCCTGGGGCGAGAACCCTTCCTCGATGCGGGCGCGGGCGGCCTTGCCCATTCGCTCCCGCCGGGCCGCGTCGTCGCCGATGGCGACCAGGGCTTCTTCCAGGGCCCGGCGATCGCCGGCGTCGATGAGCACGCCGTCGATGCCGTCGCGCACCAGTTCGGGGATGCCGCCGACCCGGGTGGAAATCACGGGCACGCCGTGGGCCATGGCTTCGAGGATGCCGATGGGCAGCCCTTCGTTGTAGGAAGGCAGCACGAAGGCGTCGGCGGTTTGCAGCAGTTCGTCCTTCTGCCGGCCGGCGACCCAGCCCAGGAGGTCCGCTGAGGACTGGAGCCCCTCGGCGCGAATGCAGTCCTCGGTCTCCTTGACCTCGCCGTTGCCGCCGATCAGAAGCCTGAGGTCGGGTAGCCGTTGCAGGGCGGCGCGGAAGGCGGGCAGCAGATCGTAGATGCCCTTGCGCTGGCCGAGAATGCCGAGGAACAGGAGGTTTACGCCTTGGTGCCGGTGCCGGCAGGCGCTCCAGGGCGGCAGGTCGACGTAGTTGCTGACCACGGCGCTGCGCGCCGCTGGGGCCACGCGGGCGACGAATTCGCGCCAGGACTCCGACAGGACGATCACCCGGTCGGCCTTTTCGAGTTGGCGCTTGATCGCGCGACGCCCCAGCGGACCCTGGGCATCGTAGAAGATCTCCATGTCGGAACCGTGCAGATGCAGCACGACCGGCACGCCGAACATCCGCGCCGCCTCGGCGAACACGGCCTTGCGCCAGAAGCTGCCGCTCATGGCGGCGTGGCTGTGGAGCAGCGCGACGCGGCCGTCCAGCAGAAGGATCGAGAAGCGGACGAGGGCCGACAGCGCGGCCAGCAAGCGCGCGGCCAGGCTGCCTTCGATGTGGGAGTAAAGGGCCACGGCGTTCCAGCGCCGGAACACGCCATCCCTTTCATAGGCGTCCACAACGGCCCTGATGCCGCCCCGGCCGGCTGTGGTGAGCATGACAAGGTGTGTCTTGTGCTTCGAAGCCATGGCGTCCTAGGTCTTGTTGCGGAAGGCCAAATAGTCCGGCAAATGCTCGGGCTGGTTGATTCGCACGACACCGAAGAGGATGCGGTTGGCCGCCTTGAGCAGCCAGGGCAGCAGGGGGGCGCGGCGCAGGTGGAGCCAGTGGGCGATGCGATAGATCGTGATCATGGGGTCACCTGCTTGGAGACGGTCGATTCTTCGCGGCGGCCCAACCGCTCGGCCAGCCAGGCGGCGCCGGCATGGGCGCGCGGCCGGTAGTCGGCGAGCCGCCGCCCGAGGAGCTCGCGAATCTCCGCCGCCTCGCGGCGGATCAGGGCCAGCATCTCGCCCAAGCTGGCGGCGCTGACGGCGGGCGTGGGCAGCACATAGCGTTCGTGGCCGAAGAGGTCGCGGTTGATGCCACGGGCCTTGACGCTGTAGGCGATGGAAACCGTGGGCACGCCGGAGGAAAAGGCGGCGATGGTGGCATGGGTCCGGGCGCCGATGAAATACTCGCAGCGGGAAATGACATGCTTGAGTTGCCTGGTGTTTAGGCCCGAGGGAACGCAACGCACACGCCCGTCGCAGTCGCCGAGAGCGCAGAGTAGCTGGGCGAGATAGATCTCGTCGTTGTTGGCCACGTGCCCATCCAGTGCGGCAACATGGGGAACCAGCAGCACGCCGAGGTTCGTTTCCCGCAGGACGTCGCGGATGAATGCAACGGACTCCTGGAGGATGGTGGTGGCTGCGCCGGTGCTCTGCCGGGCCGACTCGACGATGGGGCTGACGTTGAAGCCGAGCACGCCGGCAGCCCCGGTCGGCCAGAAGCTCTCGATAGGCACAGCTTGGGGTTCCATGATAAATGCGGAATCGACGACGCCAAGGACATTGTCGCGGACGCCGATGCTGGCGAGGTATTCGGGGGTATGGCTCTCCCGCACCGTGATCAGCGACAGGCGCCGAAGGTGGCTCGCCATCTGTTTCTCCACCGCCGGCATGGCCGAGAACGGGCCGACCGAGGCGCCCCAGAGGATCACCAGCTTGCCCTGCTCCAGGGCGCGATCGGCAATGCCGGCATTGAAGAACGGCGAGTCGAGGCCGTAGTCGAGGGAGAAGATGTCGCCGCCGATGGACAGGACGATGTCCGACTCGGCGAGATAGCCGGCCAAGGGCCGGCTTAGGGGCAATGCCGGCCAGGGAATCCCGGTCATCCACGGCAGCCGGCGACAGAGGCGGGTCCAATTGACGTATCGTAACGGCATCTGGGGAGCCTCGACGAAGACGACGCCTTCGGCGGCGGCTTCGGGCCATTGGGCAGAATCGCTATTGATGTCCGCGGAGGGCACCAGAATGCGCGGCCGATCCAGATGCCCGTTCAGAAGCGCGACGGTGGAGCGCACCAGGGCTTCGCATCCGCGGTTGCCGAAGTTGTCCTGGCCGGCGAGGTATATGGTGGTCATGGGTTGGGTGCCGGCGGGATATGCTTCCCGCCCCGGTTGGAATCGGCATCGAGAAGCCGCAGAACCTCATCGATCGGCCTGCGGGGACTTTGGGCGACGCGCAAAGCGTCCGGGATATGGCCAACGGCGATAAGCATGATCACCGAAATGCCATCGGGCAGTCGGGCGGCCTGGTGAAGCGCCTTGTCCGCAGGCGGCTCCACGCTCCAGTTGAGGCAGCAGGTGCCGAGGCCAAGGGAATGCAAGGCGTAGATCAGGCTCATGGCGAACATGCCGCCGTCAATCCATGCCTGATAGCGTTCCCCGACGGACAGAAAGCAATCGAGGTCGGACCCGACGACGAGAATCTTGTCGGCTTGGTCACCGAACCCGCGGTTGCCGTTCTGCAGGGCGAGGAGGCGCGCCTGCAACGCCTTCCCGCTGGCCACATATACCCTCGCCGACTGGCGATTGCAGACTGATGGCGATTGTTGAGCTAGGCGAACCGCCTCGGCGATCAGGCTCTGGTCGACGGGCTCGCCCGAAAACTGGCGGATGCTGTATCGACTGGCGAAAAACCCCTTGAGATCGATGCGCCCCGCACGGTGAATGTCCTCGCGCGTAACCGCCTTGGTGCCTCCTGCGTCGCAGCAGATTCCGCCGGCTGCATGGCGTTCCCGCAATTCGTCAACGACAGCGGCCAGGCGCGGGAGGGTGCTGCCCTCGGCGGCATTGAAACGCAAGTACTCGTCGAGCGAGTGGATTGCCGCCGCCGTGGCGCCGCTCGGCCCGAACTGACGGACGTATTCGCGCACTTCGTCGAGCAGCAGTTCGATGGCTTCCTGGCCAAACCCCATGCGCGGCGATCGCAAAGCCAAGCCCTTCTCGATTCGGTGGTAGTTCTTGATGATGCTGGCTTCAAGCACCGACCGCCGATGGGGGGCGAACAATCCGGACTGGCGACGAAACGACCGCCAGTCGCAGTAGCTGGCCCGGAGCATGGCGATCTCGGACTTGAGCGCGCGATAGCGGGCGCGCAATCCCTTGTACAGGGGCTCCGGGAGCATCTGTGCAATGGCCATGAGCGAGGTTTTCACTCCCATAGGCCTCCCTTTTGCGAACCCGCGCAAAGCGCGCCTGCGCGACGGGTCGAATCCTTCGTTCCGGATCGACGGCAGTTCCCGACAGCGAGTGACGGGGGTGCCGATTCGCGAAGCATCTTTGGTGTTCATGCTATTACCAACAAAACAAGGGACGGGGCAGGAAACGATTGATCAAGCCGCGCTCGCTTTCGCTGAACGGCTTCCAGATGTATGCAGCAACCAGGAACAGCAGACCGATAGCGATTGCCTGCCCGAGCAGGGTTTCCAGTGTCCGGGGAATGATTGACGCGGCGAGACAACCGAAGACCAGGGTTGCCGCGAACACGCCTGCGATGGTGAGAAAGTCGGGCCACTGGATTGCCGGCCGCCGCAGGATTGGGCGCAGGCCGCGCGACACTGTCGTGCAATAGGCCAACTCGCTGGCAAAGGCGGCGAGTAGGGCACCGTAGGCGCCAACACTCGGAATGACGACGAGGGCGACACCGGCACCGGAAACGGCGAACAGGGTTCCTTTCATGATCAGGTCGTTCCGTTCGGCGGTCATCGCAAGCAGGGAAAGCATGGTGTGCCAGGTTTGCAGCAACAGCAGGACGATGAAGAGTATGACGTAGCCATGGGCCTCGGGGTAGCGCCCCTTGGCGATCAGCTCCAGCAGGGGCTCGCCAAGGGCAATGGCGACGGCAAGGACTGGTGCGATCAGAAATGCATTCAACTTAAGAACGACATTGGCGATGACGAGCGGCTTCTCATAATCGTTGCTGTTTGCGAAACTGGCGACGATCAGTGGTCGAATCATGCCCAGCAACAGGTACGCCGGCAGATACCGGCGAACGATGTCGGCGATGGATTGGGCGAATCCGTAGGCCGCCGTCGCCGCTATCCCGATGAACTTGGACACCATCAATTTCAGGGCGTCGAAACCGTAGAACTGGCTGGTCAGCAGCGCCACGTAATTGAAGAACGACACCTTCAGCATCAATGGCCGATCGAAATCCCTCGATGCGGTAGCCCGTTGCGGGATCGCCATGACCCCACGCGCCAGGATGGACAGGGCCAGAACCGTTGCAACCGTGGCTGCGACGAGGTCCCAATAGACGATGTCGGCAAGATGCCAGTCGTCGGCGCCGAACATGAGCAGGAGACCGCACAGCTTTACCAGGGATCGGGCGAGACTGGTTATCTGCGATCCCGCCTGCATCAGCAGCGACTCGAATAGCTGGTCGACAAAACGGATCGTGCCGTCAAGCAACAGAACAATGCAGAAGATCTGGAATACTCGTGCGGCGACGGGAAGCGAAAGCATCTGGCAGACCTCGGACGCCAGCACGGCGAGTACCAGCGACGTAAAGAGCAGGGAGCCGATTCGGCCAAGTATGGAAACACCGATCGCGCGCACGAGTTGAGGGTGGGTTGCGTGTATCCGGTATTCGGGCACGTAGCGCTGGGCGAATCCGAAGAGACCGAAGCTTGTCGCGAAGCCGACGATGTCGATCAGGGCCACGAGAGAAATATAAGCGCCGAAGTCCGAAGGCGGCAGACGACGGACAGTCAGCAGCAGGAGCACTACCCCCGTCAGGCCTACCAGGATACGGCCGATGGCGAAATGCTGAAGATTTCTGCGCGCAGAGCCGAAGGAGTAGGGTTTGTCCGTCACGAATTCCGTCTCGGCGCTCAGTGGTGCAGTCCGGATGGCGCGAACCCGGCAGAAGGTGCTCTCGACCTTTCTGTGATCTCGTCCGACAAGTGCGCCTGGGCGACAACCTTGCGCGACGACGACCGGCGCCGTATGAACTCAACCTGTCCAACCATCATCATCAGCAGCAGTTGGGTGGCGGGCAAAGCATTCAATTCGTTGTTGTAAATGAGTACAGGAATCTGCAGGACCAGCATTGGCGCTATCGCTGCCAGTGCCGTCCTTTCCGCCGGTGTCACAGTCGCCGAGCGTTCGAGACGCAGCGCCAGAATCGCGGCACTGATCAGGAACGCGAGAAACATGCCGGCTCCGAGCAGTCCTGTTTCCCACAGGTACACCACACCCGAAGAGCGGTCGATTTTGTACACCAGGTTCTTGGCGGCAGCTTCGCCCATGACGGTGCCGTAGCGCGAAGCGCCAATCCCGTGGCCGATCAGGAAATACACCGGCTCATCGAGGCTGTGACGCTGCCACCAGAACTTGATCGACGCTATGCGGCCGATTTCGCCTGTGACGGGATTGAAGAAGTCGTTGCTGGTGTTCGTTTCGACCGAGTGCTCGATGTATTCGAAGGGACCCTTGTTGCCAACGCCGCGCGCGGCATATTGCCACTGATAGATTGCCGCCAGTGCCGCGGTCAGAACTAGTGCGACAGAAAGCATCACCAGTGTTCTGCCCGGATTGCGGAGCAGATCCCGTCGATACATCAATGCAACGGCTACTGGAATCATCAGGACGATGAGCTTGATTTCGGCGAGGACGATGCAAAGGAGCGATATTCCACAGATTGCCAGTAAGGTGACAATATTGATGCGCTTTTGCCTCCAGAACGAAATCGCCAGAAGCATCGCAAACAGGAGAAAAATGCCCATGCCACCCGTTGCTCCGCCTGTGCTTTGGGCACCGCCGAATAGGCCGACGACGGCGTCAAAACCCTCGGCGTCGCCGTGAGCGGCGCGGCCGGCCGCAACGACGAAGCGCTGGTACAGGACCACCGGAAGATGAAAGGGAACCAGCCAGAGTACGGCCTTCCACATTCGATCAAAGAATATTTCCGAGGTCAGGCCGACTGCCAAGGCAATCAGGATGCTCCAGAGAAACAGGTATTCCTTGATCGTAACGAGCACCTGGAACAGCGGCGAGGCGTTGATTAGCGTGCTTGCCAGCGCTGTAAGAAAGAATACTGTGAGCCATTTCACGAGGGGGCTGGTCTCCGATCTCGATATTGGCGAGAGCGTAGCTGGATGGACGATCTGGGCAATCAGCAAGCGGACGAAAATGAATGCGCCAAACAGATAGGGGAGCCAAAACGCCTTATTAATATTGGCGAAATACTGGAGTTGTCCGGCCACAAGGAAGGTCAAAACCATGCCACCCCAGAGAACGAGCTCTATCGGCATGACAATTAAAGGGATGACGAGTATCAGCGCGGCGAAGAACGCAGCAAAGTAGATATCGCCGATCGCGGTTCCCATTCCGGCAGCAAGCACAGCGAACGCCAGAAGCATCGGTGGCGCAACCGAGTGGTTTCCCTCGCGGAGACTCACGGCGAGTCCCCCTTGCACTCGGTATTCCCGATGACGCCGAGTCGCCTGGCTAGGGTGGCTGCTGACAGACAGGTCCCGCCTTGGCCGGTGACGGTGGTAATGACGGCGATTCTGGGCATCGTGAAAGGCTCTCGAGTGGGAGCTAAGTGCCGAACCGGCCCGCGATTCGGGCTCGATCCGCGGGGCTCATCCCGGCGAGCATGTCCTTGACGAAATCGTCTTGCAATTGATAGGCGCGTTGCTCGTCGACGTCGATGGAAGAGACCCGGACCAGCATGCCGTCGGGGATCTTGCCGCTAAAGCCGTAGACCAGCCTGGCCAGCTTCTGCTGGAAGCCCACTGGGGTCGCCTTATCGCCGACGGTTACCCAGTAGGTGATGGGTTCGCTGCGCAGCCCTTGCACCGCAAGCACGCGCTTGATCGGCAGGGTGCCGTAGGGTAGGGCCAGTTCGCCGGACTGATCCTTATGGACCTGAAAACCCTGCGCGGCGTAGCACACTTCCGGCCGATGCACTTGCAGGCCGTTGTTCTGGTCGCCGCCATAGGCAACGGAAAGCATGATGCGGTGGCCCTGGGCGTCCCCATAGGTGCGGCTCAGGGTCTGGTTGTAGATCTTGTTCAACGCGGCCTGCTGCTGTTCATTGGGCAGCACAGGCACGATGCTGCGGTCGATGGTCCAGCTGCCAAACCGCTCTGGAATCAGGGTTTCGAGATTGACCTTGGGCCCCTGGTCGGCAACCTTGGCGGTGGGCCGAACGTAGGCAGCGGTTACCGACGCCGCTACCATGAGCAAACCGAGTACCCAGGCGATCCTCTTAGTCACGGTGCCTGCCTCCGAATAGCCTGGCGATCAACCCGCAAACGTTATCAATGCCCATCAGGGCCAATAGGGCAATCACGAACAGGATGATGCCGGCGGCACCGTGGATGAAGCCCTGACCCGCCTCGTCGCCGAAATGGTAGGTCACCAGCACCAGGATCATCACCCGGACGATGTTGGCGACATAGGCCGTAGGCAGGATGCTCGCCACAAGAATGCCGTTGCGCCACCATTCCTTGGGCTGCATCAGGTAGATGTAGAGGAGCCCCAGAGCGGAAAGGCTGAACATGGAATGCAGGCCCGAGCAGGCATCCGCTACCAGCAGTTGATATTGTCCGATGGTGAGTACCACGCCGTTGCGGGCGATGGGGTAGCCCGCAGCGTAGAGGAAGTTCTCGGCGATCACCGAGACGCTTTGCTTTAGCGGGCCTGTGAGTGTGTCGACGACGAGGCTGGGAAGCGGAATCAGGAAGACGACGAACAGCAGGGCGAACCAGATGGCGCCGATTGCACCCCAGCCGCGTTGGATCAGGAGCGTTCCGGCGAGGATCGGAATCATCGACCCAACTTCGAAGATGATGATGCCTTGTGAGCGGCCGACGATATAGACAAGCAAGCCAAATATCAGGCTGACCCAGCCGAGGGCAGGGCTCGGTGTAGTGGTGGCGTTCAGCCAACCTTGGCGAGTGCGCCAGAGCATCCAGGCGATGATGGCGAGGACAATCGGGCCGTGCGCTTGTTCGTCGGTCTGCCAGAGGGTTCGGCCGAGATCGGTGAAGGTGGGGATGTAAAGCGCTCCCAGGCCCAGGGCCACGGGCAGCCATTCGGCGATCTGGTTGCGGGCAGGCTGGGCGAGGGTGTTCATGGTGAATCGATGTTGAGTTCTTCGTCGGCGTGGGTATTTGGCCCGTGGTCCATATCGCCTCGGTCAGAGGGCGACGCCGGAACCGTCGGGGTCAAAACTCCGAAACGACGCCGCCGACGAGCTGTACGCCTGTCTGACGCAGGTTGTCGGCCAGAGAGCCCAAGGCGTCGATCGATGTGGTGTGCTTGCGGGCAAGCAGCAGCGCACCGCTGGCTCTGGTGGCAATGGTTTGGGCGTCGGCATATTCCGCAGCTGCTGGAGTGTCGATGATGATGACGCCGAACTCGCCGGCCAGTTCATCGAGCAGCTTGGCGAACAGGGGACGGCCGAGCAGTTCCTGCGGGTTCGGGGGTATGGGTCCGGACGGCAGGACGGAGAGATCGACGAAAGAGGCGACGCGCTGAATGGTGCTGACCTCGCCGCGGCTGGAAAGGATGGACGAAAGCCCCGAGCGATTCTTGATCCCGAACAGGCTGTGCTGGCGCGAATTGCGCAGGTCCGCGTCGATGAGCAGTGTGTGCTCGCCGAGTTGGGAGAATACGACTGCCAGGTTGGCGGCGAGCCAACTGCGGCCTTCGCCGCGGCCGGGGCTGGCGATCGCCAGGGTGCGGTTCTCGCGCGGGCCGGTGAACCACCGCAGCATGAGCTGGCTGCGCAATGCGCGCAGGACTTCAACCTGGGGGCTGAAGGGTTCGTAGGCCGCTGTGATCTCGTCAGCAACATTGCTTTCGCCGGCGAGCAGGTAGGGGTAGCCATACTGGCGGGCCAGGGCAAAGGAGATGTCTTCGGGTTTCAGCACGCCGAGCTTGAGGCCGGCGTCGCCGAAGCGTAGCCCCTCCTTCTGTTGCAGCGCCAGGATGCGTTCCGCATCTGCCAGCGAAAGCCTGTCCGTATCGACGAGGATGGCACCAATCGAGCGGTTGCCGGCTGCCTGACGCAGTAGGACGGTTTGAGGGGGGGTGAGGTTCATGGTCTGGGCGGGATCATGCAGGGGCAAACTGCTTTCGGCGCAGGAAGGCAAAGCGGCGCTTGCGAGGGCGGGCGACTGGGGCAAACTCGGCAAGCACCGGGAGACCAAGCGCTTCCTTGAGATCGTCGCTGGAACGTACGCGACGGTCGACCATCTCCAGTGTTAGGGCCGCACCGATAGCGAGCATGCTGCCGAGGAAAACGGCGAGGATGGTGTTGAGCAACAGCTTCGGGAAAGAGGGTTCCAATGGTGGCTCGGCGGTTGTTAGCACCGAGACGTTTGTTTGGGTGGCTTGGCTTTCCAGATTGCTCTGGGTGTAGCGTTGGGTGACGGCGTCATAGGACTTCTGGGCTGTTTCGACTTCCTGAAACAACACCATCGCTTCGTCGCGCTTCTTGCGCAAATCCAGGATGCGGACCTTCTGCGCTTCCACGGCAACCTTGAGATCGGCAACCTTGCCTTTGCTGATCTGGCTGTTGGTGCCCATGCTGCCCGTGATACGGCGGGTTTCCTCGGCCAGTTGCTGTTTGAGTTCGGCCAGTTCAGCTTCGGAACGCTGGTATTGCGGATGATTCCTGCCGAGGTTGCCGGCCACTTCCTGGAGCTTGGATTCGAGACGGGCGACATCGGCTCTCATCTGCTGGATCAAGCCGCTTTGCATGATTTCGGGCAGAGTGTCGCTGCCGGAACGCTGTTTGCTGGAAGCGTCGGCGGACAGGCCCTCGGCCATCGCGATCTGCGCCTGGAGTTCATTGAGCTTCTGGGTCTCCGAATCCAGTCGTTCATCTGTGACGATGATGCCGGTCTTTTGCTGGTAGTCGGAAAGACGGCTCTGGGCTTTGGCCAGACGTTCGCGCAGCTCCTTCGATTGCTTGTCGAACCAGGTGGAATACTGTTTTGCCGGGTCCACCTTCAGTTCAATGGTGGTGTCGATGTAGGCCTGGGCGAACGCGTTGGCGATGGCGGCGGCGAAGTTCGGGTCAGTCGCCTTGTAGTTGATGGCAATGACATTCGATTCGCGCGAGGGTTTGACGTCGAGTTTCTTTTGCAGCAGATTTGCCAGCCATGGCTCGATGCGGCCCTTGCCTTCCGTTGCATCCTGCCAATCCGCTCGTACTTGAGGGTTCTGGTCGAGCTTGAGTAGCTTCACGACTTTGATGGCGACGCGATCGCTGGTGACGATATCTACCTGGGTGGCCATGTAGCCAGGCATGGCCATGGCCGGCAGCACGAGGCCGGCGATGGGGTCGGGAGACTTGACGTCGACGAGTACCGTTGTTGAGGCGGTGTATTGCGCCGGCAGCAGCAAGCTGACAGCCAGCGTGGTGGCAACGGTGCCGAACAGGGTCCAGAGAATGACCTTGTAGCGCGCCCTGAGGATAAGCAGAAACTGCTGAAAGTTCATGTCGGCCTTCGCTCAGAAAATGCTTTCGCGGACGTAGAGGACGTCGTCGGGCTGGACGAGGTCGGTGGCCTGGGGCGAGACTTCTTCGACGCTGCCGTCCGGCTTGTGGCGATTGAGGCGCAATCTTTTCTCGGAGCCGCGCGGCGTGGGGCCGCCGCCCTGGGCTAGCGCCTGCTGCACAGTC
This sequence comes from Rhodocyclaceae bacterium, assembly GCA_041480065.1. Classification (GTDB taxonomy): domain Bacteria; phylum Pseudomonadota; class Gammaproteobacteria; order Burkholderiales; family Rhodocyclaceae; genus Fen-999. The sequence continues at coordinate 5,142 of JBGOZF010000047.1, read as the reverse complement.
ATGTTGCGCTCGATGCGGTAGGCGCCGGGGCGCTGGGCTTCGCCGTAGATGTAGAACACCGGCGCGCGATGAACGTAGATGGTGTCGCCGCCGCCCAGCACGATGTCGTCGGCCAGGTTGTTGCCGAGGAACAGCCCGGCGATGTCGACCTCTTTGCGGAAGAGCTTGCCGTTGCGGCTGCCGACAATGATGGCGGTGTCGGCGCCGGTGGGGGCGATGCCGCCGGCAGTGGCGAGCATCTCGGTGAGCCGCATGGTGAGGTTGTCGAGCGGAAAGCGGCCGGGGCGATTCACTTGGCCCAGCACGGCGACCTGGTTGCCGCGGTTGGCCAGCAGCGTGATGTTGACCTGGGGCTGGCGGACGAAGCCGCCGTCCATGAGTTGCTTCGCGATCTGCTTTTCGGCGGCGTCGAGGGTGAGGCCGCCGATCATGACCGCTCCGATAAGCGGATAGGTGACGGAGCCGCTTTCGGTTACCCGGGTTTCGATGGTGAGATCCGGGTTCTGGAACACCTGGATGCGGATGAGATCGCCGGGACCGAGGGGATAGTCGGCAGACTTGTCCAGCGCCCAGGCGGGCATGGCCATCAGGCAGGCAAACAGGAGTGCAATCAACGAACGCATGAAGTCTGGTCCTTGGTTACTGGTGATGCCTACTTCAGACCGGCGACGCCCTTGGCGATGGCCTTGTCGTCGACGGCCGGGGGCGCAGCGGGTGTCGCGGGTGCGCTGGCAGCCGCCTCAGGTGCCGGGGCTGGCGCGGCAGCGGGGGCCGGCGTTGCGGGCGCAGCGGTGGCGGGCGCCGGGGTCGCGGCGGCGAATTCGCCGAGCTTCTCGATCTTGGCCTTGTCGCGCAATGCCTTCATTTCCTTGCTGACCGCTTCGGCATTGCGCTGGTTGGCCATGAACTGTTCGATACGGGGCAGCGCCGCGGCTTCATCGATCGGCTGCGCCTGCGAGGCGACGAGATGCACCACCAGCAGGGCTTGGGGACCTTGTATGACGGCCGTATCGCCATCCTTGAGGGCATGGAACTTGGGCAGGATCTCGATCGGCAACTGTTCGGCGGCGCTGGGACCGGCATTGGCGCGGAACTGGATGTTCCTGGCCTTGAGCGTGGTGGCGATGTCCTGCATGGACTTGCCGCTGTTCGCCATCTGCCTGATTTCGTCCGCGGCGGCGCCGCTGGCGGCGACGGCCAGTTCCTGCAGGTTGTACAGGCGCCGCTGCGAGAACAGCTCGGGGTGATCGACATAGAATTTCTTGATTTCGTCGGCGCCGGGCTTGGGCTGGGCGGCGGCGATCTGTTCGAGATAGGCGCGCGACAGGATTTCGCGTTTGGCGGCTTCGATGGCCTGCATCACGTTCGGATTGCGATCGAGCTTCTTGTCCATCGCCTGCCCGACGGCCAGTTGCTGGTCAATGAGCTTATCCAGAATCTCGCGCTTGGCCGTCGGGGCATTGTCGGCGGTGACGCCATTTGCCCGCGAGAGGATGCTATTGACTTGGGTGACGGTGATTTCGGCACCATTGACCTTGGCTGCGACTTGCGTCGCCGCCTTCTGGCCTTCATCTTTGTTGCAGCCGCCGAGGGCTGCCAGGACTGCGAAAATGATAGCCAGTTCGAGTGAGTTGCGAGTCTTGATCACGTTTGTCGCTCCAGAGCGCCGAATCCAACGATTGTAGGGTTGCCAGGTTACGGCAAGGTTTCACCGCTTATGGTCTTGAAAATGTGAACGGAATATTATAGCAGTGCGTTGGTCATACGGCAAAGGCAGACATAGAAAGACAGGGAGCCCCGTCCCGGGGCTCCTGTCTGTGGTCAAGCAGCGCCGCGAAGGCGCTCGAAGGATCAATGGGAGATTCGGCGACGGACCATCGCTCCGATCATGCCCAGGCCGGCCAGCATCATGGCCCACTCGCCTGGTTCGGGAACGAGCGCGGCGCCAGCAGCTACGCCATAAGCACTTGAGACCAAGCCGCTCTTGAGGGCGGAAAGAGCGCTTGAACTGCCGACGATTCCTGTGACCTCGAACAGGTAGTCGCCGGGCGCGAGGCCTTTTGCGATAAGAGTGAAGTCGTTGCCCGAGCTGCTGTACTGCATGCCTGTTGAAGTGTACTGACTGCTGTCGGCGGCGGAGAAGCTGTAGCCCGTGAAGGTGACGGCCGGAATGGTGAACGTGCCCAGCTTTCCGAGATCAATCGAGATGACGGATGAACTACCACCTATGGTTACGTCGGCCGTCTTGGTCAGGGAGAACGAGAAAATGTCATCGAAACTGCTTCCGGAAACCATCTTGAGTACCGGGGTTTTGAAATCCAAAGCGTCGGTTGCAGTTGCGGTCACGGCAGCGGCGGGTCCGGCCGCCATCAGGCTGGCGGCCAATGTAGTTACGGCTAGAGCTCTACTTAAGATTTTCATCGGACGATCTCCAAGGTGAATCGAAGGGGAACAGTCAGACAGCTTGGACTTGAGTTACCGAGCAGGACTTGCAAACCGTCCTGGATAGCAACCTCCCTGACGACAGCATGAATGCTGCGCGCATGTTGCGCAATGATCCGAATGGACTAAACCGAAGGTTATAGGCATCAAATGCGTAATGTCTTCGCAAGAACAATGACATGCCGTGGTTTTGCGGTGCTAAAGGCAGAATGCGAAAGGCATGATTGGCGGAACTGCCATGACTTCACGCGGTCCTGTCGTGGCATGACGACGGTGTTATGGCAAAAGGCGTGCCCACCGGAATGGGTGCCTCGTTCGACCGCTAAGCGGCAAACCTGTCGTCATACAGCGACAGCTCGGCTCGCTTGGCGGTTCCCCTATTATGGTAATATGTATTCGAGTGATGACATCGTCACGCGCCCGGTCGGCGTCGCTTCAGTAACCGGGCGGCGAAGATTGCGCATTTGTGACTGATGGGTAAGCTTTTTCGGTGTGATCTGTGAGCCACCTTACTACTCGCGAGCGGGAGATGTTCCTTCGGGTTGTTCAGGAATCTCTTGCCATCAACCACCACTTCCAGCTTTTCCTGTGGTTGCAGGGGCCCTTGCAACATTTCCTGCCGCATGATGTTTTGATTGCGGCAGTTGGCGATTTCGCATCGCGGCGTTTCAAGCTCGACATTGTTTCGGGCCTGGCAGGCGTCGACACGATTGGTTGCCCGAACTGCCGTCGCGACCTTATTTCGGATCGGCTGTTCGAACGCTGGAAGCTGAATCGGCGCCAGATGCTGTCTTTCGAGGGTTCCGTCGGCGCTCTGATCAACGAGACCTGCGACTGCGACGCCGTATCGGGGTTGCGCAGCATGCGATCGGCGCTCGTTCACGGCCTGCGCGATGAACGATCGGAAGAGGACGCGCTGTACATCGTGCTCAGTGCCGAACGGACGAGCAATGAGCGCCAGCGGGCGATGTTCGCGATGTTGCTGCCGCAGATTGACTTCGTCTGTCGCCGCGTCGAGTCGGCAGCCAGCCATGGCCAAGATGGCAGCAGCGCGCTGGATGCCAGCCTGGCCGAGATTCGCGAAGACGCGGGCATATCCTCGCGCGAACAGGAAATCCTCGGCTGGGTACGGGCCGGCAAGACCAACTACGAGATCGGCCAGATACTCAACATCAGTACCTTCACGGTGAAGAACCATCTCCAACGCATCTATCGCAAGATCGACGTCATCAACCGCACCCAGGCGGTGGCCAAGCTCGAGGAGTACGCCCGCGGCCGCTGAGTCGGTTCGGAATCGTTGCAAATGAACGCCAGATTGCCTTCCATCTCAGCGGGCGGTCCCCGCAACACCTTGCTGCCGAAACGCGCTCTGCAGGTATCGGCGCCGAGCCAGCGGCCGATCGAGTTCATGGAGTCGTTTCTTGACCCGCTGGCGCTGGTCGGCAGCCTGTGGGCGCTGGCCGTGTATTTCGAGGGGCGCGTGTCCAACCCTTACCTGCTTCTGGGCTTCGTTGTCTTCTCGATGACTTTCCCGAGCTCCAGCTATCTGCGCGTTTCCTGGCCGCGGATGATCGGGCGCATCGTTCTCGGCTGTACCGTGATCGGCGCCTTGCTGTTCGTCTTCGGCTACGCAACCCGCCTGATCGACGAATTCGATCCAAACGTGCTGGTTCAGTGGCTGTGGTTGGGGCCGGTCTCGCTGCTGTCGGCGCGCGTCGGCCTGCGCCTGGTTGCGCCGTGGCTGGCGGCAGCGCAGGGCAGTCCCCGGCGCGTGGTGATTGCCGGCGCCAACGAACAGGGTCTGGCGCTGGCGACGCGCATTGCCGAGGACCCGCTGTCGGAGATGAGGGTGGTCGGCTTCTTCGACGACCGCAATCGCGAGCGTTTGCCCCAGTCGCTGTCCTTGCCGCTGCTGGGCAGGCTGGCCGACCTGCCTCACTTCGCGCAGACCGCGGGGGCCGATGTCATCTTCCTGTCGCTGCCGATGGCGACGCAGCCGCGCATCCTGAGCCTGCTCGACGAACTGCGCGATACCACGGCCTCGATCTATTTCGTGCCCGACTTCTTCGTCACCGACCTGATCCAGGGGCGCATGGGTACGGTGGATGGCGTTCCCGTGGTGGCCGTGTGCGAATCGCCTTTCACCGGCGTAACCGGCATTACCAAGCGCGCCAGCGACATCGTGCTGTCGCTGCTCATCCTGGCCCTGGCCTCACCGTTGATGCTGCTGATCGCCATCGGCGTCAAGCTGACATCGCCGGGCCCGCTGATCTTCAAACAGCGGCGCTACGGTCTCGACGGCAAGGAGATATCGGTCTACAAGTTCCGCTCGATGACGGTTTGCGAGGATGGCGGCGTCATCGTACAGGCTCAGCGTGGCGACGAACGCATCACGCCGTTCGGTGGCTTCCTGCGCAAGAGCTCGCTGGACGAACTGCCGCAGTTCGTCAATGTCCTGCAAGGCCGCATGAGCATCGTCGGGCCGCGCCCGCACGCGGTGGCCCACAACGAGCTCTACCGCAAACTCATCAAGGGCTACATGGTCAGGCACAAGGTAAAGCCGGGAATCACCGGCTGGGCGCAGGTGAATGGCCTGCGCGGCGAGACCGAAACGCTCGACAAGATGAAGGCGCGCATCGACCACGATCTCGACTACCTGCGCAACTGGTCGCTGCGCTTCGATCTCTACATCATCTTCCG